>JAWLBD010000009.1:0-150850 GCA_041395145.1 Verrucomicrobiales bacterium
CTGAGGAATGTTTCGCCGCGCCCATCTCTGAAGTCTTCGAGCCGATTGTAGATGCTTTGAGAGTCGCCTTCAGCCCGCTGCAGAATCACAAGGTCCATCAGTGGCGCGAATCCCGAATTCTCTGGCGAGCTTCTTCCCAGGTCACCGCCTGAGAGGGATCGCGGCGATACTCTTCCATGCGCTCGTCCAGCGCGCTTTTGACCGCGTCTGAAAGGGGGATATCCCGGTCATCTTCAAAGATGTCCTGCCACAATTCCCCGACCAATTGGAGTTTTTGGTCTTTGCTCAGGCTGTTCAAAGCGGGGATGGATTCAGCGATCATGCGGAAGTTTATCATCGCCTCAGCCAAAGTGCAATCTCTGGCGACCGTTTGGATCAAAGCGGCATTTTCTCTCCCGAAGGGTCACCGCTTTTGATCCACGGCTCGATGCGGGTGAAGATCGCTTCGGGCTGGGAGAAGAAGAGGAAGTGGTCCTCGCCCTCGATGACTTCGAGGCGGGCGTCGATGTTGCTGGAGCGGAGGAATTCGGCTTGGGGCGAGACGCGGTCGATGGGCGTGATCTCGTCTTGGCGGCCATGGATGATCAGGGCGCGGCCGCCCGCCCAGGCATTGCGGAAGGCATCGGAGCCAATCGAGCTTTCGTCGAGGCGCGGCGAGATAAAGATCAAGCCGCGGAAGCGGCCGGGTTCGGCGGCGGTGCCGGCGCGGGAGACGCCTTTTGCGCCGGTGGACAGCCCGCAGAGCCAGACGCGGGCCGGGTCGATATCGTCGCGCCTTTTGACGATTTCCAGCGCGCCGAGGACCGCCTCGACGCCGCCGGGCTTCTCCCAATTGCCCGCGCCAAACGTCGGTCCGATGATGGCAAACCGGTGGTCGTCGGCAAATTGCTTCCACACCCAGTAGTAGGCTTTCAGGTTGCCGTGTTCGCCATGGAGGAACACGATCGCCGGGAGCCGCTCGCCTTCCGCCGCGCCGGGATGGTAGAGGAACGCGTGCCCCGGCTTCGGCTCGTCGCCGAACGCTTCGTTGTAGTTGCGCCCGAGGGCGGACCCGGCGGTGCGGAAGTCTGGCGCGGCTGCCATCTCGCGGTAGATGCCGAGGCAGAGTTCTTCGAGGCGGATGCCCTTGGCTCCGGCGAGCAGCGGGTTGGACCCGCTATTCAGGTGGATGCCGATCTTCACCTGATCGATCTCCGGCACCAGGTTCGACATCGACCCGTGGTCGAACCGCGCGCCGTCGTAGAACTCGGAGGAAAAGCGGGCTCCCTCCGGCGGCTGGCCGGACGGCGAGCGGGAGGCGCAGAGCGAGAGGAGGACGAAGGCGTCGACGCCGTGGAGCAAGCCGAGGCGGAAGAGCCGGTGGCCGGTTCCCTTTTGCGTCCGCAAGCCGAAGATCACCATGGTCAATGCCGAGGCTCCCAGCATGAGCGCGGCGGCCAGCACCCGGGTGAGCGACGTCTCCGCCAGCGCCAGCGAGACCAAGCCGAGGAAGACGCCGCCGGCTCCCGCCAGCACGCAGGCGATCGTCAGGGCGAACTTGAGGGCGAAGAGCATGGGGTGAGCGGCGGGGGCTAGGCATCCGCGAGTGACCGCACTTCACCGGGGATCGCCGCCGCCGCAATTCCAATCTGCGGCCGCCCTCCGGCGCGGTGCCTGCGGTTCCCCGCTGCCATCGGCGCGATGGTTACCGCCGGCAGCCGACGAGCAGGTCATCGAGGTAGCCGACCACGCGGTCCAGCCCTTCGGCAAAGTCATTGCCGCCCAGCGGCAGCAGGTTTTTCCGCGCGCCGACCAACAGGTCGCGGGCGAAGTCCACCGCCGCGTCGATCGCGCCTTCGTAGTCGGCGATCCCGGCGAGCACCGGCAGCTCGATCGGCTCTTTTTCGAGGAGCATCCGGTTGATCTTCGCGCGCTGCGAATCGGTCGCCCGGTTGATCAGATTGAGCACCGGCAGGGTGAGCTTGCCTTTGGCAAGGTCGGTGCCCAGCGTTTTGCCGACCACCGCCTCATCGCCGACTAGATCGAGGCAGTCGTCGTAGATCTGGTAGGCGGTGCCGAGGGCGTCGCCGAACTCGCGCATCCCGGCCTGGACTTCCTCGCTCGCCCCCGACAGGCGCGCGCCCAGCTCGGTGGCGGAGGCGAAGAGCGCGGCGGTCTTCATGCTGATGATCCGCAGGTATTCGTCGACCTTCAGGCTCAGGTCAAAGCGGCGCTGGGTCTGGATGATCTCGCCCTGGCACACATCGGCGGCCGCCTGCGAGATCTTCCGGCTGATCGCCCGGTCCTCAAACTCGGAGGTCAGCGTCAGCGCGTGGGCGAACAGGCAGTCGCCGAGCAGCACGCTCAGCGCGTTGCCCCACTTCGCCGAGGCGGTCGGCATCCCGCGCCGGACCGACGCGCCGTCCATGATGTCATCGTGCACCAGCGTGGCGATGTGGATCAGCTCGAGCACGGTGCCGAGCTTGCGGTGGTCGGGGTTCGACCCGCCGCACGCGCCCCCGGCGAGCAGCGCCAAGGCGGGGCGGATCCGCTTGCCGCTCGTGTTGCAGACATAGGAGACGTAGCCCTCCACGGCGGGGTCGAAGGCGCGCGCCTGCTCCCGGATTTCATCCTCCACGCGGGAAAGATCGGCGCGGATTAGCTCAAACGGGAATGCCAGCTTTTTCTTGGCGGCTACAGTGGGCATCTTATGGGGCTACGTTTGGGGTCGGCGGACTTTGTGAAAAATTTCACAAGCTTTTAGCCGCGACGGGTTTGCGTGTCAATTCCATGAATCGGTTACGCTGCGGATTCGGGGAAGGGTAAAAAGCGGCCGCGCAAAATCCGGCCGGCGGGCAAGTCGAATCTTGCTAAATCCGGGGCGTTTTGCTACAAGATCGGCGGATCAGGTAAGGGCAACGACGCCTTCGCGATTCCAAGAGAACGGATACACCACCAAGCTCCATGTTGCCGCCGCTTCGCCGAGTGGCGCGCGCCTATCGATGGGCGCCCGCCCTGCTTTTCGCCAGTTTGCTGGTGGCGTGCGACCGTTCCCCGGAAGCGGTGGCGATCCGGGAGCTAGGGCGCCGCGGGATCGAAGCGAACCCCGCCGCCTACGTGGCGAGCGCCCGCGCCGGGGACGCCGAAGCGCTCCGGCTCCTGCGCGCCGCCGGGGTGTCAGGCGATCCGGTCGATCCCGCCTCGGGCGAGACGGCGCTGGTCGCCGCGATCGAGGCGGGTTACGAGGGATCGCCGCCGCCGAGCTGAGCGCCGGGGCGGACCGAATGCCGCAGCCGAAGGCGAGGGCCGCCCGGCGCTCGCCGGTGCCGTGGCCGGCAGATGCCCGCTTTAGCGGAGGCGCTACTCGCCGCCGGAGCGGACCCGGATGCCGATCTCGCGCCGGGGATGCCGCTCGCCTTCGCTGCGGCGGAGTCGGCGACTGCGCTGCTCGACCGCTTGCGCGATGCGAGGCGACGTGGACCGGCGCGGCGGACCGGTCGCCCAGACCGCGTTCGCCGCCGCGCTGGACCGGCGGGACGAGGCGGCGGCGCTCCGGCTGTTTGCGCTCGGGGCGCACCCGGCCTTCGCGCTTTCGGCAGAAGGCGCGCCGGTCGAGCGGGCAGCGGGATTTCGGATGAATGCGCTGCTCGCGCGGATGCTCGAGCGCGGCTGGTCGCCGGCGGGCATCGCCGGGTGCGGCGCGCCGCTGCTCGCCGCCGTCCGCTCCCACAATCTGGAGGGTGCCAGACTTTTGCTCGATGCCGGAGCCGCGCCGCCGCCGGGCGCGCTTCGCCTCGCCTGCCTGCGGCGCGATTTGCCGATGGCGCGCCTGCTGCTCGAACACGGCGCCGATCCGGCAGGCATCGTCCTGCTGGCGTGGGAGTTCCGCGACCGGCGGCTGCTCGGTCTGCTCGCGGAATTCTGCGCCGATGTGGACGAGGCGTGCCCGGATACGGGGCAGCGCGCCCTCGCCGCAGCGGCGGAGGCTGGCGACCTCGGCTTTGCCAAGGCGCTGCTCGCCGCCGGGGCGGACCCGGATTTGCCCGGCGCGGACACCCAGCCGCCGCTCGCCTATGCGCTCGCCCGCCGCGACGCCGCCTTCGTCGACCTGCTGCTCAAAGGCGGGGCCGATCCAAACACGCGGCTCAACACGCCGGTCTCCGAAAGCTTCCGCGCGCGCTTCGACATGGAGGACAAGGAACTTGGCTACTACCTCGCCAAGATCGATTCCGGCTTCACCGCGCTGATGATCGCCGCTGCGCAAAATGACCTCGCCTCCGCCCGCCTGCTTCTGAAGCGCGGTGCCCGCACGAATTTGCTGACCAAAAAATGGCGGCGCTATCCGATCAATTTCGCCGTCGATCGCGGGCACCTCCAGATGGCGCAGCTCATCGTCGGGCGCGACCCGGAGTCCGACAGCCGCAAAGTGCATATCGTCATCGACCTCTCCGACCAGCGCGCCCGCTTCATCCAAGACGGCGAGGTCGTCCTTTCGACCCGCGTTTCCACCGGCAAGAAGGGCAACGAGACCAAGCCCGGCGAATACCTCGTCACGTTCAAGCACAAGGACCATCGCTCGAATCTCTACGACGCACCGATGCCGTTCTTCCTCCGCCTGAGTTGCAGCGATTTCGGTCTGCACGAAGGCAACGTCCCCGGCTACCCCGCGTCCCACGGTTGCATCCGCGTGCCCAAAAAGACTGCCGAAAAGCTCTTCGGCATGGCCAGGCTCGGCGATCTGGTCACGATCCAGGAATGACGGCGCAGCGGGCGAGTATTGGTGATGTTTCAGACCGGTCAGGTTGGCGGTCTGGATCGCTGCCCGGCGATTGGCAGCGGTGCGGCGTTTCACCCCGCGCCGCCCGATTTCCCACGAATCCCGCTCCTCCGCTCCGGTCGGCGGAATCGCGGCGCTCGCTCACCGCAGGACCTCCAGGACGACGAGGCAGTGGTCGGAGAGCGGCAGGTTGACGACTTCTTTGCGCACGATGCGGGTGCCGGTGGGCGCGAGCACCCAATCGATGGTGCGCTCGGGACCTTCGGAGGGAAACGTGAAGTCGGCGGCGGTGGCGGTGCCGGTTGGTTGGCTGACGAATTTCGGCGCGTCGCCGCCGAGGAGAAGTTCGATGGCTCCGGGTCCGTCGTGGGGCGGATCGTAGCCGGGCGATCCCTGGCGGGTCGCGTTGAAATCCCCGGCGATGAAGAGCGGCACCTCGGACGCGCCGGCCAGCGCGAGCAATTCCTCCGCCGCGCGGGCGCGGACCGCCGCGTCATCGACCTCGAGGTGCACGGCGCAGAGGGCGAAGCGCTGCGACCCGTCGGATAGCTCGGCATACGCGGCGTCTTGGTTGCCGATCAGGGCAGCCATCCATTCTTGCCGGGGCGCGAACTCGACCAGCCGGGCGTTTTCGACCGGATGGCGGCTGAGGATCGCGTTGCCAAAATCAAGCCGGTAGCCGGGGACTTGCGCGTCGTAGTTGCGCTGCCGCACCGCGTAGGCGAACCCCGCTTCTGCGCCGATGACCTCCAGCATGTCGATGCCATTGCTCCAGGTGCAGGCGAAGTCGATTTCGTTGAGCGCCACCGCATCGAGGTCCGCCTCCCGCAGGGCGGCACCGATCGCTTTGACGCGGGCGAGCCGATCCTCGGCGGATTCGCCGTTGTGGTTGGACGTGCCCGCTGCGGAACCTCGCGCATGGGCGATGTTGTAGGTTCCGAGGCGGAGCGTTTTGCGCTGAGGCGGAGCCGGGGCGGGATCGATGAGCTGCCGCGTCTCGACGCGCGGGGCGGGATCGGCAAAGCGGTGCCAGGCGTAGAATCCGCCCGCCCCGAGCAGGGCGAGCAGGAGGGCGAGCAAGGCGGTGCGGAAGAGGCATTTCATGGCGCGGCGCGAGGCGGCACCTTACGCGAAGGCGGCGCGATGTCCTCCGATTCCCGGTTTCCGCTACGCGCCTTCGGTCGGCACCAGCTGGCGGCCGTAGAGCAGCTTCGAGGCGGCGGCACCGGCCATCGCGCCGCCGCAGGGGGCGAGCACATAGACGGTGAGCCAGCCGATGCCATTGGCGGAAAACGGGACGCTGCCCCAGCCGGCCAGCGCCGAGAACAGCCGCGGGGCGAGGTCGCGCGCCGGGTTGAAGCCCGCCATGGTGAGCGGCGCGAAGATGCAGATCAAAACGGTCAGGGTGAGCCCGATGGCGAGCGGCGTCATCTTGGCGGGACCGCCTTCATTGCGCGGATTGACAAAGCCGAAGATCGCGAAGGCAAGCAGCGCCGTGCCGAGGAATTCGCCGAAGAAGGCGGTGGCGGCGGGGACCGGCATCGCGGCGTCCGCCAGCGGCTTGCCGCCGGGGTTCGGGAAATACTCGCCGAAAATCATGGCGCTCGCCTCGCTGCCCGCCTCACCCCGCACGATGCCGGCCGCCGATTCCATCGCGCCGATCGCATTCCCGAAGAGCGCATAGACCGCCGCCGCCGCCAAAAACGCGCCGGCGAACTGCGCGGCGATGTAGCTGGGCACCCGCGCTTTGGGAAAATCGGAAAACGCGGCGAAGGCGAGGGTGATCGCCGGATTGAGGTGCGCCCCAGACAGGTGCCCGGTCAGGAAGATCGCCGCCGCCAGCCCGAGACCCCAGACGATGGCGACCTGGAAGAGCCCGACCGGCGCGCCGAGCGCCACGGCGGTGGCCACCACGCCGCAGCCGAAGAACACGAGCAGGAACGTCCCGGCGAGTTCGGCGAAAATAGCTTGGCGCATCGTGGGCATCGCGTCGCGGGGCTAGCGGTTGGCCGCCTCCCGGTAGCCGGCGGCGTAGGCTTCAAAGACGAGTTTGATCTGGTCGCGGATGCGGCGGAAGTCGGCGAGGATCTCCTCCTCGCTGCCCTCCGTCTTCGCCGGATCATCGAATCCCCAATGGTAGCGGTTGAGCTGGCCGGGGAAGACGGGGCACGCTTGGTCCGCATTGCCGCACACCGTGATCACCGTCGCGATCCGGTCGTCCAAAAACTCGTTCATGTGCTTCGACGTGTGCGCCGAGATATCGATCCCGATCTCCGCCAAGGCGGCGATCGCCTTCGGATGCACGTAGCCGGCCGGATTCGATCCCGCGCTGCAGACCTCGAAAAGATCCCCGGCGGCGGCGCGCAAAATGCCCTCCGCCATGTGGCTCCGGCACGAATTGCCGGTGCAGAGGATGAGGACTTTGGGCTTGGTCGCGGTGGATTCCATGGCGGAAGAATTGCCGGGCAAAACGGTTGCGGTCAAGAAATATTTCGATATTTATCGAATTATGGAATCCAAAGATGCTGTCGCCGCCCTCGCTGCCCTCGCCCAAGAGGCGCGGCTTGCCGTATTTCGCCTGCTTGTCGTGGCGGGCGAGGACGGCATGGGGGCGGGCGCGATTGCCGATCAGCTGGGCATCCCCAAGGCGACGCTGTCGTTTCACCTGAAGGAGCTGACCCACGCCGGGCTGATCGACGCGGAGCGTCAGGGGCGGGCGATCATCTATCGGCTGCGGGTGGGCGGCATCCGCGGGCTGCTCGGCTTTTTGCTGGAAGACTGCTGCCAGGGCAGGGCGGAGCTTTGCGATGTGGCGGCGGGTTCGTGCTGCGATTGAGCTGGCAGTTGGGGCGACCAGCCAGCGGCCGTGATTTTGCCAAGGATTCACCGCGCCTTGGAATACGCGCTTGCGCCAGCGGTCAGCAGCCGAACAATCGGTTATGACCCCGTCGCTTCAGATCAAGATCCTCGTCCCGCTCGCCATCGCCATCTCCGCCCTTGCCGTGCCGGTCGCCAAGCTCGCCGTGGGCGACGAGATGGGATTGGCCGCCGCCGGGGTGGGGGCGATCACGTTTCTCGCGATGCTCGGGCTGGCTGGCGTGTTCCTGCTCTATGTGTTTATCCTCGCGCTGGCGAAGCGGCGATCGCTTTCGACGGGCACGTTTCTGCTTGGCCTACTGCCGTTCCCGCTCGCCGCAGCTACCTCCGCCGTCCTCTTTCTCGTGGCAGCGAGGATTCAGACGGACCGGGCGAACGACGACCTCGGCAAGCGCCCGACGAGTCCCGCCGCAGAAGTCGCGCCGCCTGCCGTTGAGGCTCCCCATCCGTAACCCGCGCATCTGATCCGCCGGACCAAGTCTGGCGGCGGCGGTTTCCCCGCCTTGCGGAACGGGGCAAGTCCCCCATATTCCCCGCTCCCAAAATCCCAGCCACATGAGCCTTCCTACGTCCCGCGAAATCCGCCAGTCCTTCCTCGATTTTTTCAAAGAGAAGGAGCATGCCATCGTGCCCTCCGCGCCGGTGCTGCCCAGCTCCCCGAACCTGCTCTTTACCAATGCGGGCATGAACCAGTTCGTGCCGTATTTCCTCGGCACCGAGAAGGCTCCCTACGATCCGCCCCGCGCGGCGGACACCCAGAAGTGCATCCGCGCGGGCGGCAAGCACAACGACTTGGAGGACGTCGGCTACGACACGTATCACCACACGTTTTTCGAGATGCTGGGCAACTGGAGCTTCGGCAACTACTTCAAAAAAGAGGCGATCGCCTGGGCGTGGGAGCTTTTGACCGAGCGGTGGAAGCTCGACCCGCGGCGGCTTTACGCCACGGTTTACATGCCGGGCGAAGGCGATCCCGCCGAGTTTGACCAGGAGGCGCATGACATCTGGAAGGGCATCTTTGAAAAGGCGGGGCCTCGACCCGGCGATCCACATCGTCAACGGCAACAAGAAGGACAACTTCTGGATGATGGGCGAGACCGGTAGGTGCGGTACCGTGCTCGAGATCCACGTCGATCTCACGCCGGACGGCGACACGAAGGGCGCGCTGGTCAACGGCGACGACCCGCGCTGCATCGAGGTTTGGAACCTTGTCTTCATCCAGTTCAATGCGGAGCCGGACGGCACGTTCCGCCCGCTGCCCGCCTGCCACGTCGATACGGGCATGGGCTTCGAGCGCGCCTGCGCGGTGATCCAGGCGACGAAGGGGATGACCGATTTCAGCAAGCTGGCCTCGAACTACGACACCGATGTTTTCACGCCGATCTTCGCCAAGCTCGCCGAGCTGAGCGGCAAGACCTACACCGCCTCGGTGCCGAAGAAGCCGTTCCGACTTGAGCGAGCAGGAGCAAATCGACGTCGCCTTCCGCGTCATCGCCGACCACCTGCGGACGACCAGCTTCGCCATCGCCGACGGCATTTTGCCGAGCAACGACAGGCGCAACTACGTGATCCGCCGCATCCTGCGCCGCGCGGTAAAGTTCGGGCGCACGCTCGGCTTTGGCGAAAGCGAGCCGTTCCTGAGCAAGCTGGTGCCGACCCTCGCCGAGCAGATGGGCGACATCTTCCCCGAACTGCGCTCGCGGCAGGCGAAGATCGCCGAGACGCTCGACCAGGAGGAAGCCTCGTTCAACCAGACGCTCGACCGCGGCATCCGGTTGTTTGAAGAAGCGCTCGGCACGTGGAGGCAGCGTCTTCTCCGGGAGACGTCGCCTTCGCTCTCTCGGATACTTTTGGCTTCCCGATAGATCTTACCGAGCTAATGGCCAATGAACGGGGGATGAAGGTGGACATGGAGAAATTTAAAGAGCTTCTGCGTGATCAGCAGAACCGGTCTCGACCAGTTGAGGTCGATCCGATCGCCGCGCTGGACCGCACGTTCGACGCGAAGACCGAATTCTTCGGCTTCGACCACATTGAAGGCGAGGCGCAGATCCTCGAGCGGATCGAGAAGGACGGCGAGAAGTTCATCATCGTGGACCGCAGCCCGTTTTATGCGGAGATGGGCGGTCAGGTTGGCGACACCGGCAGCGTGTTTTCCAACGACCGCGAGATCCGGGTGCTCAACACGACGAAGCTGGGCGATGCGTTTTGCCTGCAGGTCGAGGACCTGCCCGGCGGCGAGCATGTGCGGCTGCACGTCGATGCGGCGCGCCGCCGCGACATCGAGCGCCACCACAGCGCCACGCATCTGTTCCACTGGGCGCTGCACGAGGTCGTCTCCGCCGATGCCGCGCAGCAGGGATCGCTGGTCACGCCGGACCGGCTCCGCTTCGATTTCAACAGCAAGGCGCTGACGCCCGCGCAGGTCCGCGACATCGAGATGCTGGTCAACGAACGCATTGTCGAAAACGCGCCGGTGAGCTGGGTCGAGGTGCCGCACGCCGACATCAAAGGGCGCGGCGACATCATGCAGTTCTTCGGCGACAAATACGGCGACCTCGTCCGCGTCGTCCAGATCGGCGGCCACGCCAGGGAGCTGGACTGGTATTCGATGGAGCTATGCGGCGGCACGCACGTGCGCCACACCGGCGAGATCGGATTGTTCAAAGTGAAGGGCGAAGGCGCGATCGCGTCCGGCGTGCGGCGCGTCGAGGCGGTCTGCGGCATGGAGGCGGTCCGCTATCTGGCGGGCGAGCTCGCGGGCGCGGGCGACCGCATCGCCGAGCTGGAAGCCCAGTTGCTCGACGCCAAGAAGACGCTGGAGAAAGATCGCGCCGCCGCCGCCCAGCGGCAGGCGGATGCCGCGCTCGGGGCGATCTTTGAGAAAGCGGCAGCCGCCGGCGGCGGCGTCCCGGTCGTCGCCGAACAAATCGAAGGCGACCCGGCGGCGTTGCAGGAATTCCTCAACGGCGCGAAGAAGCGGCAGTTCCCCGGCGTCGCGGTCTTCGCGCTGCCCGACGGCGACCGCGTCCACATCGGCATCTACGTGCACGAGAGCAAGACCGGCGACTTCCAGGCGGGCAAGCTCATGGCGCAGCTCGCCCCGATCGTCGGCGGCAAAGGCGGCGGCAAGCCGGAGATGGCGCGCGGCGCGGGCAGCGACGCCAGCAAGATCGGCGACCTGCTCGCGGCGGCGCGGGGCATCGCGGGCTAGCGCTTATCGTTGAGATCCGCGATGGCGCCGGCATCGGCTCTCCGCCGACGTTGATGCCGCGGGGGAGGGCGATGGGAATTGGCGTGCGGAATGGGTTGCTCGGAGCGCGGCGTTCGCCCCCCGAATAGAACAAACCGAAATGGAAGCGGGGTGGGCTGGCCCCCGTTCGCGGGGGCGTTGAGCGCCGCCATGAGTTTATCCATCGGTGGCCTTCGGGAATCTACCGCCGCGCCCCCTGCTCAGGCGGGAGGTCTTTCCCAAAAGACCCGGCATGATGATCAAGGGCGACCTTGTGAATTCCCAGGCCGGGATGCTGCTGATGGTCAGCGTATGGCGGCGCCGCGGGCTAGTTTGCGAGTTGCCGGATTCCGCGACATCCGGGATAGGTCGGGCAGCCCCAGAATCTTGACCCCGCGTTCGCTCCCCTTCTCGCCTCGCGCTTAACCATTAGGGTCCCGCACTTGGGGCAGGCGGGGGCAGGCTCCCTAATCGCTTCAATTTCCGACCCGCCTTGGCGCTCGCCGCCCCGCACGCTAAATTGGTCCAGCAGCTTCTCCAGCTTCTTACCCGAGATCAGCTCCAGCGCCGCGTGGTCTGACGCAAAGCGCAGGGCGTCGTCCGTGAATCCGCCGGATGTGACGAGAACACCTCTGGCGGCCGTTGTGTCCATCGTCACCCCGAGCAGTTCCCTGACCTTGGCCACGCCGATATTTCGATGGGGCGAATGCTTGCACTGGATCGCCAAGACCTCGCCGCGACCGCGCGCCACCACATCCACCCCGCCATCGGGACCGCGCGCGGTCAGCTCGGTGTGGTATCCTTGTTTGGTGTAAAGCACTGCCACCAACTCTTCGAACTCCTCCCAGCTCATCGCCGCGATATCCCGCGCGCTCGGCACGCCGCGCTTCCACGCCCGCTTTCTCCGCAACCCATTGACCGCAGAGACGAGCGCAATCGGACCACAAAATGCAGGCACGATCCAAGCCAGATTGCTAAAGACCCGAATCGCCCCACCCGCCCCTTCATTCTCCCATTCAAAAGCCGGCAGCACGAACCGTAAAACGGCGTAGCCCACCAGCCCAAAGACCGCGCTGACCTGCCAGCGGCTTTCAATCATTTCATCGACTAAACTGGTTCTCGATCTCATCCGCCTAAATTATGATAATTATTGTTTTTATCAATTTATTTTGATACAGGCGGGAGTTTGGGAGACGCCATCTGATTGACCAGCCCCGGAGTCACCGCTTTTATCGTGCCTTCACCCATGCGCGAGCCAGTCGTCACCTACCTTACTGATCTCCACGCTTCTCTCGGCGTCGGGGTCCCTGAAACGAGCGGTTATCCGGCGCTTCGGAATTTGCTCAATGCGGTGGGGGACTCGCTCAAGCCCAAGATCACCGCCGTCATTCATCCGACGAACTCAGGCGCGGGCATCCCGGATGGCGGGTTGTATTCGGCGAAGGAGCTGCGCAAGCACGGGACCGATGCGCCCTCGCTGCTCGACCTGAAGCCCGAGCGCGGGGTCGTCGAAGTCAAGCCGCTGGACCACGACCTTTCCGCCTTCGAGAGCAGCGCCCAAGTCCGCGATTACCTGGAACATTACGGGCAGATCCTCCTTACCAACTACCGCTCGTTCGCGCTCTGGTCGTGGCGCGGGGGCAAGGCGATCCGCGGCGAAAGCCACGTCATCGCGCCGAACGAAACGGAGTTTTGGAATGCGGTCCACGCCCTGCGCAGCGATCCGCATCACCCGGAGCACGAGCGCCTCTGGCAGTTTCTGCGGCGCGCCCTGCTCAGCACCGCCCGCATCGCCACGCCCCAGGACCTCGCCGCATTCCTCGCCAGCTATGCGCGGGAGGCGCGCGCCCGCGTCGCGATTGCCCCGATGGGCACGCTCGAGCCGGTCAAAAAGGCGCTGACCGAGGCGCTCGGCGTCCACTTCGAGGGCGACAAGGGCGCCCATTTCTTCCAGTCCACCCTCATCCAGACTCTCTTCTACGGCATCTTCTCCGCCTGGGTCCTCTGGCACGAATCCCACCCCGAAAAGGGCGACCGCTTCCGGTGGAAGGACTCCGCCGACCACCTCGGGCTGCCGATCCTCCGCACCCTCTTCGTCCAGCTCGCCGGCGATCCGAAGAAAATCCGCGCGCTCAACCTCGAAGAAGTCCTCAATTGGACCGAGGACTGCCTCGCCCGCGTGGACCGCGCCAGCTTCTTCGCCCGCTACGACATGGGCGAGGCGGTCCAGTATTTCTACGAGCCGTTCCTCGCCGAGTTCGACCCCGCCCTGCGCAAGGACTTCGGCGTCTGGTACACGCCGCCGGAGATCGTCCGCTACATGGTCGGGCGCGTGGACCAAGCCCTGCGGGAAAACTTCGGGCTGGCCGACGGCATCGCCGATCCCTCCGTCGTCGTCCTCGACCCGTGCTGCGGCACCGGAGCCTACCTCGTCGAGACCCTCCGCCTCATCCGCGAGCGCCTCGTCGAAGCGTGCGGCGAATCGCAGGCCGCCCTGGAGATCCGCAAGGTCGCCAAGGGCAGGCTCTTCGGCTTCGAGCTGCTGCCCGCGCCCTACGTCGTCGCCCACCTCCAGATCGACCTGCTCCTCACCCGCTGGGGCGCGGCGCTCGACCACGGGTCCGACGAGCGGGCCGGCGTCTTCTTGACCAATGCGCTGACCGGCTGGGTCCCCGTCGCCCATCCAAAGGACTTGCCCTTCAGCGAATTTTCGGAGGAACGCGACCACGCCGACCAGGTCAAGCAGAAGGAGGAAATCCTCGTCATCCTCGGCAACCCGCCCTACGACGGCTACAGCCGGCGTCGCCGTCGAGGAGGAACGCAACCTCTCCGAAGCCGCCGGACCAAGGAGGCGCCCAGCCCGCAGGAAGCCGGAGGCTCAACGACCTCTACGTCAGTTCTACCGCATGGCGATGAGCGCCCATCACCGAGGGCGTGCCGGACGCCGACAAGCCGGAACCCGGTCCGCCCAAGCCGGGAGCCAAGGGCATCGTCTGCTTCATCTCCAACTACTCGTGGCTCGACGGGCTATCCCACACCGGCATGAGGAGCGGTTCTGTAGGTATTCGACCGCATCAGCGTCGATTGCCTCAACGGCGACAAAACCAAAAGACGCCCGAACAGCAAGCCCGACCCCGTCTTCTCGATGACGAAAAAGAACCGCGAGGGCATCCAAGTCGGCACCGCCATCGCCATGCTCGAACGCTGGGCGGAAGTCGCCATGCATGCATCCGGCGACGCTAATTGACCCAAGAAACCTTCGCCCCGCGCCGAAGTTCAGTTCCGGCATTGGTGGGGGAAAAACAAGCGGGCGGAGATTGTTGCCTCACTCTCAATAAAGGATGCTACCATAAGATGTAATCTTGTCCCGAAGCAAGAAGTTTGGGTTTCATTCATCCCTATTGGCGTATCCGACTTTTACTCAGACTGGCTTATTCTAACCGATTTGCTTTCCGTTTCTAGCAAGCCGTAAAAACCAGCCGCGACGATGAGGTTATATCCATAGATAAAGAAACATTGAGTTAACCGTTTGGAAAAATATCTCGATAAACACCCCGTCAGGAAGGCTCTTTTAGAAGCCTGCCCCCGGATTGATCAAATCGACCGGCAGCTTCAACGCTGACTTTGTCCGTCAATGTCTTCTATCAAAAGCAGAAAAGTCTGTTCGTTTCGTCCCCGCTACGTCTACCGTCCTTTTGACAATCGCTGGATTGCATGGGAGGCTGATTGCAAATTACTCGATAGATCCCGCCCAGAATTCTTTTCTCCAGGTCTTTGAGGGAATTATTTTATTGAAGCGCGGCAGCACCAATCTCAAGAGGGCTTTTGTCAGGGCACGTCGCCCAGCTTCTCTCGGATAATTTTGGGAATGGGCTTTCAACTTCTTTTTTCCCCTCTATTTAAAGTCGCGCGAAGTATTAACCACAGAAGCAGAACATCCGGATTTCTTCACGGAGAAGCCGACCAACGGACCGCAACCGAACCTAACGGAGCAGGCGAAAGACTACCTCTCGAAGTTGAAGTGCGCGCCGGAGCATCTGTTTTTCCACATTGTGGCGATCCTGCATGCAGCGCCGGCGTATCCGGGAGGAGAACGCCGGGGGAACTGCCTGTCATGGCCCGCCGGGTCCCCGCTCTTGCCGGCGGGCGCGGCGGTGCTGCGGGCAGGAGCCGAACTCGGCGAAGCAGGTCGCGCCGCATTGCTCGACCCCGAGACGCCAGTGCCCGGCGTGACTGACCTGAAGGTCCGCGCCGACCTGAAGGGCTGGGCGAATTGGCGGTCGGCGGGGTGCAAAACCAAGGCGCCGACCTAAAGGTCGAGGCCGCTGCGGGAGCTACGCCGGGCAAAGGGGCGTCACCATGCCCGGACCCGGCAAGGTGAGCGCCGGGACGCGGGGCGGGCTACCTCGATATCCTCAACGGGACGACCCGATGGAAGGACGTGCCGGAGCCGGTTTGGAAATACACCCTCGGCAGCTACCAGGTCCTCAAAAAATGGCTGGCCACAGGCTACCGGGAGGCAAGCCTGCTGGGACGCGCCCTGACCGCCAAACAGTGGGGACTTCACCGCAACGTCCGCCGGATCGCCGCCATCCTCGCCCTCTCCCCGGAACTAGACATCATACTACCGGACCTGCGCGGATCAGCCTGCAATCGCCGCACAAGGGCAACCTGAGGGAAGCACAGCGCCCGCCGGATGGGTTTCCCATTCTGTGAAGAACGGATCAGGATCAATCTCGGGCAGTGAAACGCGGGCAATTAGAACGCCCTTCAGGGGGCTCCTGCTGCCCTAACCAGCCCGAAACCCAGGGCGTTGCCCCGCCCTGGGCTACCGGGTCGCCCCTTCGGGGCGGAACATGGCGGCCGCGCCAGGCTTGATAGCCCTGCGATTCAAGGCGGCACGACGTTCCACAAGGGCAGGCGAATGCCAAAACACGCCCGGCACCCGGCACCCGGCGCGGCACATTGTAAGGGCAGAGGCAAGCACGCCCCAAAGGGGCAGCCTAACGAAGCCTAGGGCAACGCCCTAGGTTCCCGGCGACGAATCATCGAAGAAGCCTGAAGAAAGGCGACCTAAATCCACAACACAATGCCCAACCAATAGAGGAGCGTAGTCACACATATCGTTCATCGCAAGACCTCATGGCGTTGCCCTGGGCTAGGTTAAGGGTGCCCCCTTCAGGGCGGAACATGGCGCCGCGCCGGGCAAATAGCCTGCGATTCAAGGCGGCACGACGTTTCCCAAAGGGCAGGCGAATGCCACCACAGCACGCCAGGCACGCCAGGCACGGCCAAGGGGGCAGCCCAACGAAGCCCTAGGGCAACGCCTATGCCGGAAGCAGCGCCCACCGGACGGGCTTCATTCTGAAGAACGGATCAGTCTCGGGCAGTGGTAGCAGGTACGGTCGACGCCCCTTCAAAGGGCTCCCTGCTGCCTAACCAGCCCCAGGCAGGGCGTTGCCCTGGGCTTAGGTTAAGTGCCCCTTCAGGGAGCGGAACATGGCGGCACCGCGCCGGGCAAATAGCCCTGCGATTCAAGGCGGCACGACGTTCCCAAAGGGGTAAGGCGAATGCCAAAACACGCGAAGCCAGCACGCCACGCCCGGCACGCCCGGCACGCCGGCACGCCCAGCACGCCCAGCACGCCCAGCACGCCCGAGCTCCACGCCCGGCACGCCCGACACGCCCGGCACGCCCGGCACGCCCGACGCCCGGCACGCCCGGCACGCCCGACACGCCCGACGCCCGACACGCCCGACACGCCCGGCACGCGCCGTGCGCCCGGCACGCCCGGCGCCCGGCGCACCCCGGCACGCCCCGGCACGCCCGGCACGCCCGGCACGCGCCCGGCACGCCCGACACGCCCGACACGCCCGACGCCCCACGACACGCTACCGACCACGCCCGACACGCCCCACGACACGCCCGACGCCCGACACGCCCGACACGCCGGCACGCCCCAAAGGGGCGGCCCTGGCGAGCCTGGGCAACGCCTGGCGGTCCCGACGACGAATCTCGAAGTACCTGAAAGGGCGACTAAATCCCAACACAGTGCCCAACCAAGAGAGGGCGTTCAATCCCACACATATCGCTCATCATAGTCAACCCGATGCCTTTCCAAAAACTCCCGGTATTCCTCTTGGAATGACTTCACCCGATGACGTTCCTTCTGGCTGCCGATGTAGTTGGCGACCTTGGCGGCATTCGATTCGCTGACCGAGAACGCCCCGTAGCCTGCCTGCCAAGCGAATTTCTCCAGCGCGGGCGATTTCGATTTAATCCACTTCGACGAAGACTTCTTTGCCTGCTCCACCACTGTCAGGAAATCGCTGCGGTGCGGCTCAGCTTAAACAGCAGATGAACGTGGTCTTCTACCGAATTGATCAGAACGACCGGGCAGCCGAGGTTCGACAGCACAGTGGCGAGGTAGGCGGTAATTCATCCCGCAAGGCATCGGTTAGATAGGGAACCCGATGCTTTGTGGAAAAGATCGAATGCACATAGAGGCTGGCAGAGATTGGGGCGGTATGTGCGCCGTTAATAAGCCGTGCTTGCCAGCCTCTACGCAAAACCGACCGGACAGCGATCAGTCCGCTCACCGCCTCACCACGCGATAGCGCAGAACATCGATTGCGCCGGGCTGGACGGCGGGCGTTTGACCGTGCGGTAGGCGGCGTCGGTTGTCGTCGTTAAGGCAGGAGTGGTTCGCCCAGGATTTCACCTCGGCGAGACCTCGAATGACGCTGAGATCGGGCGGGATGAGTTTCGGGTCGTAGATGGTCGGAGGATGCGCTGGTAAGGGCAGGTTCGAGCAGGCGATCTCCGGCACGGTGCCGCGGCTGGTCTGGGAGACCGAGAGGCGAAGGCGCGCTCGACGGATCGGGCAAGTAGGCGTCGCCGTCGAGGTCGGCGTCAGCGGCGTTTCGCCGATGTCGATCTTGACGCGGTAGGGTTCGAGTCGGTCCGGTTGTCGCGGGCTGGTAAGGTGAAAAGTCGGTCTTAAGCGAAGCCTGGAGCGGGCGTGTAGGCGACCTGCCTCTTAAGCGATGGCGAGCGTGCCGTGCTGGGGCAGTCGATCCCGGTAGGTCAGCGCAGCGGTGTCGGCATCGGACCCGAGCAGGTTGGCGACGACGGCAGCCGACCTCGGTTTCGATGGCGAAGCTCTGGTTGGACGACCGGTTTGGGCACTTGGCGGAAGATGGCGGCTTTCGTTTGGCCCGTCGTGGCAGTCGTAGCATCCGACGCGCTGGCCCTGCCAGAAGCTGACGACCCCGAATTTCTCGGTGTTGAAGGCGCGCGGGCCGAGCGCCTCGGAGAGTTCGGCTCCGGCGCTGGCGGTGCCGTGGCATGCCATGCAGGCGGAGACGTCGCGGGAGTCGTTGCGCTCCGGGAGGTAGTCGTGGTGTTCCTTGATCCACCATTTGCCGATGCCGTGCATCCCGTGGGGTCCACCGTCCTTGGTCCGGGTGTGGGACGTGTCGTTCTGGTGGCAGACCGCGCAGTCGCCGATGGTGCCGACGTGGCCCTGGAGCGACAGCGACTGGATGTTGTCGTTGCGCTCGCTGGTCGGGTAAACCGCGTGGGGCGAGCCGTGGCAGGCGGAGCAGGCCAGCCCGCCGTGCCCGTGGGAGAAGCGGAAGAGCGAGACGCCGGGCGCGGGCGCATCGGGGCTGGTGGCAAAGCGGTCGTCGGCGGGCTGGCGCAGCGATCCGTCGGGCAGGAACGCGTTGGTGAAGCGCAGTTGCCCGGCGTTGACCGTGTGCGTGCCGGTGTGGCAGCTCTGGCAATCCGGCTCGTCAAACCAGCCGGCGCGCCCGGCGGCGCCGACCTCCGCCATGCCGCCGTGGCAGCTTTGGCAAGACATGAGCGGCTGGCCGAAGTGGTCGGACGCCTTGCCCATCGCGCCGCGCAGGCATTTCGTCTGCTTGCCGGGGTGGCATTGGTAACAGCTCGCGCGGTTGACCGAGGCACCGAGCGCCACGCCGGTGACCGGATCTTCGGCGGCAGCGTGTTTGGCATGCATCGCCTGGGTGAGCGGCATGACGCCCGCCGCGCCCCGGGTGCCGAGCGCGTTGCTGCCGTGGCAACTGGCGCAGAGGATCGGCTTGCCGCCCGCCACCACGGAATCGACCAAGCCCTGCGCCGAGTAGCCGGCTGCCGCCAACGCCGCCGTGTAGAGCGGGCTGCCGAGGTGCCGCCCGTCGTGCAGGCGCAGGATATTGAGCCGGTAGTCGCGGACCGGATCCGGGGCATTCGCCCAGCCGGAGGCGGGTTCCGCCGCCGCCTGCTTGCCGCTGCCGTGGCAGGTCTTGCAATTCATCTCCGCCGAGACCGGGGCGGTCACCAGCGTGTCGGCGAGCAACTGGCCCGCCGCATCCCGCGCCGTCACGCGGACGAGCGGATACGGCTGGTCGGCACCGAATTTGTTCTTTGGGGCGATCGGGATCCCCTCGGCGGTCCACCACCCGTGGTCCTCGCTCCATTTCATCGGCTGCGGCGTGTTGGAGATGCCGGGCATCGCGTTGCCTCGCAATCCGACGTCGCCAGGCAGGTTCGCGCCGAAGAGCTGGTCCGCGTAGTCCCAGAAATTGGTCTGCGGGACCGAGGACTTCGTCTCCGATCCATCCGGGTCCGCCGCCGCCTCGTAGTAGAGCGTCACGCCGCCCCCGCCGCCCACCCGGTCGCCGCTTTTGTTGATCAATTCGGCGTTGAGCGTGTTGAAGGGCGGCAGGATCGCGAAGACCGAGAAGTCCTCGTCCATGCAGTGCATGCCGAGG
Organism: Verrucomicrobiales bacterium; assembly: GCA_041395145.1. Lineage (GTDB taxonomy): Bacteria > Verrucomicrobiota > Verrucomicrobiia > Verrucomicrobiales > DEV007 > JAWLBD01. The sequence continues at coordinate 19,643 of JAWLBD010000009.1, forward strand.
TCGTTCCACGTGGTCAGCGTCCAGCCCTGCGACGGCTCCGGGTCGGGCGACTGGGCGAACGCCGCCACGATGAAGGCGGCACCGATCCCGGCGGCGAGCGGTAGCCCGGCGACGAAGAAGGCGGATTTGGCGGGCGGATTCATGGCGGCGTTCGGGTTTAGGTCAGGGATGGCTCAGGCGGAAGAACAGGCTCTCGCCGGGGATCGGCTGGACGGACACCTTCGAATTGCCCTCGATGACTTCGACGGCGCGCTCCGATGGTTTCCACGACCCCGGCTTGAGATCCGCGCTTTCCTCCAGGGTCCAGCCGGGAGGATCGGTCGGCCACAAGAGGCTAAATGGATCGCCCGGCGCGGCGGGGCGCTGCAGCGTGATCTCCGCCAGCGGGATCGCCTCGGCGAAGTTGGCGACCAGCGTGTGGTTGATGTCGAGCGTGAACGTGTAGGACGCGCTCTGGCTGACGACCGCGCCGTTGTCGGTCCAGTTCACAAAGCGGAAGCCGGGCGCGGGTGCCGCCACCACCGTCACCTCCGATCCGGTCTCGAATGCACCGTCGCCCGTCGTCGTCCCTGCGGCGGCCGGGGAGGCGGAGGTATCGACGAGGCTGGAGGGCGGCAGCGCGAGGCCGGCGGCGGCGACAACCAGCGTGTAGTTTTTCGAGACGCCCTCGGGGTTCATCGCATCGGACGCCGAGACCGCGAACTGAAACTGGCCGCTCTCTTCAGGCGTGCCGCCCAGGATGCCGGTGACCTCATCAAAACTCATGCCGGCCGGCAGGTCGCCGGTCTGCTCGCAGAGGAACGGCTGCGCGCCTTCCACCACCACGCGGCGCGCGGCGTAGGCTTCGCCCACCGCACCCTCGCCCACGTGCTCGATCAATCCGACCGCGGCATCGACTTCGACCGCCGCCATCTGCGCGCCTTTGAATTCGCCGACGACCTCGACCGTCGAGAGATCGACTTCGACATCGTTGATCGTTTTCACCCCCTCGCCGTGGATGCCGTCGGGCCCGACCTTGTCCGCTTTCGCCTCGCCGTTTTCGAGGTCCATCGGTCCGATGTATTCGTAGAATTCATAGCGGCGGGTGACGACCTCATCGCCGCCATCCAAGTCTTCCGGCTCCGCCGCCAACTCGCCGCGGTCACCGCCGCCGTCTTTGCCGAATTCCTCTTGGAGAAGCTCCCATTCGACCTCGACCTCATCGGGTTCTCCGTTGCGCCAGTTTTTGTCGTCCGGGTCAGAATCGGGATCGTCGGAGACCAGGTCGCGCAGTTCGATCCGGCGGTTGTTGTGCGAGGTGGTGCGGATCTCCTTGACCCACACCGCCGGACCGAATTCTTGGGGTGAAACTCCGGCGGCTCCGGCGCCGGGATGGCTGCCTGCATGCGCGCGGGGGCACCGGCTCTACCGCCGGGAGGTAGGTGAACGTCGGCGCGGCGACCTGGACCGCGCCGCCCCGCACCAGGTTGCCGGAACCATCATCGACCAGCCAGTTGTAGCAAACCGCCCCGACCGCCACGCGATAGCCCACGCCAAAATGCTCGCCGCCGAAGTTGACATTCGGGTTGGTGAACATGTACTGTTGGTCGGGCTGATCGGACCGTCGGGGATCGCGGTGTAGGCTGCCCAACTGCCGTCCGGCTTCTTCTTGCTCTCCCACCGGACTACCGTCTTCGGGTGGTTCGGGTCGGCGTTGTCCTCGGTGATCGTCGGCACGCCATAATGGTTGTAGTTGTAGGTGTGGGTGATGTCGGTGCTGTGGCAGTCCTCGATCTCGATCTCAAAGCCGTGGCATTCCTTGCCGGTGTCATTGACGGTATCGAAATTCGTGATGCTGCCGTAGGCGATGCTCGCCGGGGCGGCGTCCGGGATCGCCAAGGTGTGATGCCGCCGAGGGCGGCGAGGGAGAGAGAATTTAGTTTCATAGTAGCATGGTCCGGTTGGTTATTGGTGGGTGGCTTTGTTAGGAAAAGGCGCTTAGCGCAGGGCGGCGGTCAGGCAGATAAAGCGATCCGCGCCGGCATGGGATCGAGCGATGGTGACGACCTCTCCGCCGGTGCCGTCGGGCGTCACCGTGATTTCGGAGGCGTCTGCCTCGCGCCACCGGTCGAGGTCGGCGCTGACCTGGGCGGCGAGGTCGACGCCGCCGGCGGACAGGTCCCGCCGATAGGTGAAGGTGAGCATGGCGACCCTGCCGCGCGGGGTGCGCGGGGCGTCCGATCCGGTGGCGTAGTCGATCAGATCCGGGCAGCCGTTCCCGTTGCCGTCCTCGTTCGGTTCGCCCAATCCCGCCTGCGCCGCCCAGGTGGGCCAATCCCACTGCGTGGTGAATGTCTGGTCGATGCCCTCGGTCTGGCCTTCGCCATTCGCCGCGACCGCGCGGTAGTGGTAGGTCGTGTGCGGCTGCAGGCCCGCAAGCGCCAGCTCCGCCATGACCGGTGCGGTGCCGCCCGCCTCGCCCTCTCCGCCCGCCGAGCCATAGCCCGCGTCCGCCCCGAATTCGATGCGATAGGTCGCCGCCGAATTCGCCGGGTTGATCTTCGCGCGCAGGACCGCCCCGGTCGCGCCGACGCTCGCGGGCCGCAGGGTGGAGACCGCCGGCCTCGCGAAGAACTCGGGCGTCAGCAAGATCCGCCGCGTGTTGAGCGCATCGGTGCCATCCGGATGCCCGGTCGCGATGATGAATCCAGCGTCATTGATCGCCACCGCGCGGTCGATGATCATCTGCGGCTCATGGTCGGCCAGCAATTCGTTGAGGTCGTCTGCCTGCCAGGAATTCCCGGTCATCACCCAGCGCACGCCGCTCGTCTCGGTGAAGGCATCCGCCTTGTGCGCCTCGCCGACGATCACGGCGTGCTCGTTCATATCGGCGACGGTCCCGGCGTCGGGCGAGTTTTGATCGGGCAGCGGCAGCTGGGTGGAGGCGGTGCCCGCCGCGCAGAAGAACGGGCGCTGGTCGCGGATCGGCACGGTATAGACGATCGCATTGCCCGCCGCCTGGCCCCGGTTATTCAGGGCGACCGGCGTCAGCCCGTAGGAGGTCGGCGCATCGAGCGTGAAGTCGGCGAAGGCGCCCCCGGCCGCGCGCCGGAACGGATGGGAGCCATCGGCGTTGGACCAGGTGCCGACGATCTCGCCGAGATCGTTGATCGCCCGCGGGTCCGCGCGGGTCGCCTCCGGCGTGATGTCGTGGTGCGCGCCGGTCCCGGCGTCCCGCAGGTAGGCGTGGTCGCTGTAGCCGCCGCTCGACTCGCCCGACCCAGGGATCGTCGCGTAGCCGATGACCTGCCCCAGCGCATTGACATCCCGGGCGGGGCTGTGGGTGACAAAGCCGTTCGCAAAATGGATGTCGTCGCCGTCCCACCAGGTCCGCGCCCACGAATACGACCACGAGCTGCCGCCGCGCAGCCACGCCGAGATACTCTCCATCTGCCCCGCTTTGACAAACGCGCCGCTCCCCTGCACCCAACCGCCGATGGCGAAATTCCGGTTGCCCGCCGCCACCCCAAATCCGCTCTGCGCGACAGCGGTGAAGTCCGCCCCCGCCCCAGCGGGTGCCACCGGGACGAACCGGCGGAAATGCGGCAGCCCGCCCAACTGCGCGGCGGACCAATTTGTGATGTCGGTGACGGCGTATTCCTCCGGTGCGGCGGCGTGGGTCAACGCCGGGACCGCGAGGGCCATTGAAAGATAAACGTAAGACGATGGATTCATGGGGGCAAAGGGATTGATTGGCGGTGATGGAAGGCGGATCGATTCAGCGATCCCGCAGGGCAGCGGCACCCGAACGCGCGCCGCGGCGGCTCGCAGGGGAGCCATTAACGGGTCAGCAGGTCGGAGCCCCCGCCGTCAGGCGGAGCGAATGCTCTCCAGATCAGATCAAAAACACGCCGGTCACCTCACGCGTCACTCCGCCCCACCAGCACGGCGGCGGCGGCGCTCGCAGCCGACCTGATCGCCCCTCACAGACCACTGACTTCTCCATCGATAGACCTTCACCCAAAGCGACGAACATCGGCGAAAACGCAGCCTCCTCCAAAACGCGGGCACTCGTCTTCTCCGCGCACTTCTGGGTGACCTCGTGGCAATGGCAATCGAGCGTCGCCACCTGCGCGGCGATCCGGTCGCCCTCCCCCGTCGAGCCAGGATGGAGATCGATGCCGAACATCGCCAAGATCTGGCACACGCACCCCGGCAGGAGGAGCCACAGGCTCACCCAGATCGCGAGGGCGGATTTGATGAAGACTGGCATCGGTCGATTCGTTTTACAAAAACGGGCGGACTTTAGAGAAAGAGAGGATGAGGATCGCCTAAAAATGAGACGCCCGCTCCCCGCTAGGTTACATCTGCCGCGCCTCGCCATGATTAATATTCGTTCACCCTGCCCGCCCGCCCCAGCCAGGGGAACGCCTCACCCTCCGCTTGACCACGCCAACAGTTAACGGATTGTCACCTTTAGAAGACTGGCGGCTTCTTCACAGAATTCTCAGTAACTGACGTAAACCTACCTATGAAAAAGCTGCTCCATTTCATCGTCGCGAGCCTAGCTGCCGCGCACCTCATCGTCCCGCCGCCGCTTCCCGCCGGAGATTTAGACGGATTGTTTTTCTTCAACGATGAGATGACGAAACCCGGATTTCAGCGAATCCGATGTGAAAAATACGACGGTCGAAGAACCTGATTTTTCCCAGTTCGCCGACCCGAAAGACAACCCGCCCCCGGAACCCGAGCCGGCTCCGGCGGAGATCCGCGAAACGCCTCAAGCGGAAGGCTGCCTCGATCAAGCGCCTGCACCTCACCAGCGTCGGGCAGCTCAGCTCCGGCGGCATTTCAGCGGTCACGGCAAAGGCATCCGGCGGCTCTGGCAACGCGCTCTCGCTCAGCCTGGGCAATGTGGACAACGACCTCGACCGCGCGGTCGCCAATGGCGTGAAGTTCCTCGAGAAGCGTGCCGGCAAGGCGTGGCCGGCCGGTGCCTCGGTGACGATCAGTTTCTCGAAAAGCCCCGGCGACCGGGAGCTGGACAGCGCCGCCCTGCCCGCCGCGCTTTTGGTCGATTCGATCACCAACGGCCACGAGCTCGACGACGGGATCGCCGCCGTCGGCGGGATTTCGGAGAATGGATTTGTGAAGCCGGTCAACCGGATCGGTCCGATGGTGCGCGGCTTTGACAAATCGGAGGTCGATATCCTGATCGTGCCATCCTCGGGGATCGACGGACTGAAGGACCTGCTCCTCCTCAATGAGGTCGATGCCGTCTGCGGCACCCAGATCATCACGGTCAACACGCTGGCCGGCGCCTCCGCCATCGCCCGCAAAGACCGCCCCAAAGAGATCCAGGAGGCGCGACAACTACTCTCAGAAGATCGTCGATTTCGCGAAGCAGAAGGGGCGCGAACTCCCGCAGATCGCCGCCCAGAGCAGCCGTGTCAACCGTGCTCCAGGACATCCTCAAGAAAATGCCCTACCACTCTCTCCGCGCTGCCTGCTCCTCTCGACCAACCAGTTCGCGCTCGACAGGCAATCGCTCAGCCGCACCGCATCGCTCGACTACCTCTCGGTGGTCGCCGAACCCGTCGCCACCATGATGGTGCGGGGCACCCAGAACGTGACCGGGAGGAACTCTGCGATATCTGCTCCGACCAGCTTCTTCAAAATCCAGCGCGTGCGCACCCGCCTGAGCAAATCCGCGCCCCCTTGCCGATGCGATGTCGGATTTCCAGAGGTTTACAAAAAGTTCCGCGCATGAATCCCGCCTCGCCCACCTACCAGAGCGCTCAAGCGCGAACAGCAGTTAGCGGAGCGCAACCTGCGCATCCAGACCGCCGCGCTTGCGTCCGCCGCCTCCTCAGAGTAGAGGGACCGCCCTCTATGGAAGACTCCCCTATTCTCTTCGTCAAAGCAGGCTGCCCGTGGTGCGAGGATGCCCTCGCCCACTTCGCCCGCAAAGGATTCCAGCCGCAGATCGTCGACGTCCGCGCCGACCCGTCCCGCATGCAGGAACTGATCGACGCCAGCGGCCAGTCGCTCACCCCGACCCTCAAATTCGGCGATTTCGTCGTCGCCGATTTCTCGGTCGACGAATTCGAGGCGGCCCTCACCCCGGAGGTCCGCGCGGCATTGGGGCTGTAGCGTTTCTTGCGAAGAACGCCGCCCGCCTACAACTGCGGCTTGGGCGGCGCGACCGGCGCTTGCCAGGGCATCGCGCCTGCGAGCTTGACCTTGCGGCGGAAAACGCGGTCGCCGGTCGCGACGTAGAGCGTCTTAAAGTCCTTTCCCCCAAAGGCGGCATAGCAGGTGCGGCGCTCGGTGCCCGGCGGCGGCGGGAGGACGAGTTGGACGCGCCCGGGCTGGTCGCAGATCTGGATGCCCATCGCGGAGGTCGCGACGAGATGGCCGTCCTTGGCGGAGCACATGCCGTCGAACGCCGGGTTCTCGCCGTTGGGCGGCGTCTCCATGTAGAAATACGGCTGCTTGTCCGCCAGCGCGCCGCCTTCCCCGATCCGGTAGGAATAGATGAACCGCCCGGGGAAGTGCGCGACGTAGAGCAGCGTCTGGTCGGCGCTGGTCCCGATCCCATTGCATTCGGCGAAGTCGTCCGCCTTGCTCCGCTCGCCGGTTTTCGTATCGACGCGCCAGACCGCTTTGTTCTTCGGGTCGGTGTAGAAGATCGTGCCGTCGTGCAGGACGACGAGGTCGTTGCTGGCATCGCCTTTCGCGACGGTCTCGGCGGAGCCGGATTCCAGGTCCCACGCCACGATGCCGCCATCCGCCGCGCCGTAGAGCCGGCCGTCCGGTCCCATGGCCAGCCCGTTGCACCTTTTGGTGTCTTCGGCGAAGACCTCCGGCGTCCCGCCTTCGGCGACGCGGTAGATCTTCGAGCCGAACACGTCGGTGAAATACATCGTGCCGTCCGCGGCGGCGGCCAGCCCCTCCGCCCAGCCGTAGCCATCGCCGACCAGCTCCCAGCCCTCGCCATCGATCAGATACTGGGGCGCGCGGCTCTTACTACGGTCGTAGTGGGTCGCGACCGGAGCCTTGCCGTGATCCTTCCACAGCCAGCGCATCGCTTCGGGAAAGATCGCCGCGCCGTGGTTGTGGTTGTGCCCCTCCTTGCTCCAGCGGTGTTCGACCTCGTAGCCGGAGAACTCCAGCGCGCGCACCATCGTCTGGTTCGCCATCCACCAATCGCCGCCGTAGATGTTCAGGTCGTTCTCGCCGTCCTCGATAAAGATGCGGAGCGGCTTCGGCTCCGTCTTGCGGATCAGCGTCGGATACGCATCCCCGCCGCGCAGCCCGACATAGGTGCCGATCATCGAATAGACGCGGCGGAACGCATCGGGTCGCTCCCACGCGGCGGTGAAGGCGGCGATCGCGCCAGAGCTGGCGCCGCAGATCCCGCGGTCGTCCGGGTTCGCGCTCGCCTTGAACCCGTGCGCCTGCTCGGCGTGCGGGATCATCTCCTCGATCAGAAAGCGCGCGTAGGCGTCGCCCATCCCGTCGTATTCATAGCTGCGGTTAAAGCGCGGCTGGGCGCCCTCGCGCGGCGCGGGGCAGACGCCGGGGTTGACGAAAAGCCCGACGGTCACCGGCATCTCGCCGGCGTGGATCAGGTTGTCGAAAACGATGTGCGCCCGGCTGCCCCACCCGTCGTTGCAGTAGCCGCCGCCGTCTTGGAACACCATCAGGCACGCCTCGTCGCCCGACTTGTATTGCGCCGGCACATAGACCCAGTAGTCTCGCTCGGTGCCGGGGAACACCTTGCTCGCCGCGAAGGTGGCTTTGACCAGCTTGCCCTGCGGCACGCCGTCGTGGCGCTGCGCCTCGGGCGGCGGCTCCGGCTTTTTGTTCTGGGCAAAGGCGGGGATCGCACCGGCGAGCAGCGCGGCGAGAAGGGCGAGGGGTCTTTGGCGCATAGGATATCGGTTCAGGATTCCGAAGTGGAGCGCAGCGCCGGGCATCTGAAAACCAGAATTCGCCCCGCTTGCGGCGGAGGCGATCTCGGGCGAAGCTCGCGAGTTGATGAACACGATCGCCCACCTTTCGATCCTTTTCGCTGCGGCATCGTCCGGCGCATGGCCGGACATTGGGAAAACTGTGCTCATCGGGATCGGTGGCGCTTTTCTCATCGGGATGATTGGCTGGATCGTCTCTGTTATCCTTCGGCGCCCACTGACCTATGCGGCCGAAGATGCCGTGGAAGCTCACGCCGCGCTGAGAGTGAAAGGATGGAGATGGTGGTTAGGCTTGTGGATCGGCGCGGTGGTCGCCGGGTTCTTCCTCGAACACGTTTGTCACTTTTTAGGGGGAAAACTGATGCTGTTTTCGGGAGGCAGTCTCCTAGTTCTCGCCCTTCAGGCCCGGCACCTCCGGGCGCTCGCCATCGATGCGGGGCAAAGCGAGCAGATCGCCGGCGCAGCGCGTCGCAGGCTTTTCCTAGTGGGACTCGCCATCACAGTCATTTTGCTACTGGCGGCGGCTAGCGTCGCCATCGCGATTTTTGAATCGAGGATCAACTAGAGCCGCAAAAGGTCGCAGCGCCGCGCAGCGATGGCGGCGAAAGGCGGGGGAATTCGGGCGTAATGTCGATCCATGACCAAGCCCCGACCCCACGCTACTGCCCTTGCCCTTGCCCTCGCCGCCGCCGTCTCCTTCTCCGCGCTGCTCTTGCCCTCCGCATTGCCCGCCGCCGAAGACGAGGCGGCGATCGTCGCGCGGGCCAATGCGGTGCTCGACGCCTATCGCGGGAAGCCGGGCGAGTTGCTAGAGCCGGGCGAGCGCCGGCTGCACCTCGTCTATTTCACCCCGGCGGACAAAGAACCGGCGCCGGATTGGGAGGCGCGCGTGCGGCGCACGATGGCGGACATCCGGGATTTCTACGCGGCGGAGATGGAGCGGCTCGGCTTCGGCAAACGCACGATCAAGCTCGATGAACCGGACGGTGCGATCCGGCTCCATCTGGTGAAAGGCGAGGCGGATTACGCGGATTACAGCGGCAACGACGGCCAGCGCATCCGCAGGGAGGCGAAGCCGGTGCTCGCGGCGGCGGGCATCGACGCCGACAAGGAAACCGTCCTCATCTTCTGCAACCTGAGCGAATACGACGGCAAATCGATCAAGCAGAAGAAGCCCGTATTACAGCCGGCGGCACGCATCGCGGCGGCACCGGCTGGCTGAGCGATTCCCCGCTCCTCGATCCGGATCTGCTTTCCAGAAGGAGCCGATGGTGCGCGACAGGCAATACGAGGCGCATCAGCGTCGGGCGCTACAATTCGATCTTCGTCGGCGGCACCGCGCACGAACCGGTACGCCTTATCGCTGCCACTGACCGCGAGCGAGCCGGACGAGGCGGCGCGCGGCACGGCGCTGATGGGATCGGGCAACCGGACCTACGGCGAGGACCGGCGCGGCGAGGGCAAAGGCTCGTTCCTCACGCTCGCCCACGAGGTTGCGGCTCGCCTCCCACCCGATGTTTAGCGGGTCGATCAAGGGCATGGACGCCCCGGCGAAGGCGGAGGTCAACGACCTGCGCGTCGCGGCGCAAGGCAAAGGCTTCGTCGCCTCCGGGCGCGTGACCGCCGACCCGCCCGCCTACGCGGTGGTCGCCTACATGGACCCGGCGGAGCGGCGGCGACTGCGACGCGACGACCCGCGCAACCGCCCCGGACGCCGGCGGGCGCTTCGCGCTCCAATGCGACGCCCTCGCCCCCGGCAAAGCCGCGCAGCTCCGCCTCGTCGTCTGCCACGCCAACGGAGCCACCTCGACGTTCCGCTACCCGTATGCGGTGGGCAATGACGGCGCGCCCGACCTGACCACGCTCGACGTCCGGCAGTCGCTCGCCCCGCTGATCGCCGCCGCGCTGCGCGCGCGACCGCGCGGGCTTCGACGCCGCCCGGAAGTCGCTCGGAGGTAGCGCGGAGGAGGCGCACGCCAAGTGGATCGATGCGCTCATGCGGCACCTTCGACCGGCAGCCGCCGCGGCCCGCGCCCGCCCAGATCGCGGCGGCGGTCAATTCGGTGTCGCTGGCGGACGCCGCGCCGTCCTCGGCGAAGGTCGGCTGGCTGCGCCCGATGCGCAATGCGGTGCCGAGCGACGATGTCCTGCTCCAAGCAAGCCGTCAAATACGCGGCGGGGCTTTACGCCCACGCGCCCTCCGCCTACGCGTTCGACCTCGGCGGGGCATGGAAAACGCTGCGCGGCGAAGCGGGATTGCAGGACGGCTCCAATGGCAGCGTCGTCTTTGTCATCAGGGCGGACGGCAATGAAATCTGGCGGTCAAGGCGCTGCGCGAGGGAACCGTCGAGCGCTTCGAGGTTTCCGTCGAAGGCGCCGCGAAACTCGAACTCGCCACCGAAGATGCCGGGGACGGCAACGGGTCCGACTGGGGGATCTGGCTGGAGCCGTCGCTCGCGCGCTAGTCGGTCTGGCCCGCGATGCCAAATTCTATTCCGGCATCTGATCGCTCGAAGCCCGCTGATCCGCGCTAGATCAGATGGGGGCGGGCGTCGCGCCGCAAGCACTCTACTAGGGTGGCAGATAGATCGCGACGCCCGGATCGCGCTCCGCCATTTACCGATGCCGCAACGCCCTGTGTCGGTGGGGGGCGATTCTCAGAGACGCGCGCGAGTTTCACTGGGATTCAGACTAGGCAGAGGCAAATTTGCTCGCCGGGTCCGTGGACGCCTTCGATCAAGATGCCTTCGATGTCCGCCGTTTTGGACGGACCGGTGGCGAAGATGATGTTTCGCTCGGCGCCGAAGCAGGCGATGGCGTCGCCCAGCGTGCGGCAGAGGTCTGCCTCGTGAAACACGGCGACGTGGACCCAGGGCGTGAGCGCGGCGAGCCGGTCGGCGGTGTGCGTGTCGGTCAGAATGGCGGTGCCGGTTTCCGCGATCGCGCCGTCTGCGCGGGTAATGCCGAATTGGTAGTCGTCGTAGCGCGCGGTCGTAGTGGAATTCGACCTCGATCTAAGCGGCGGCGGCAGGCCGGTCGCCGATGCTCGATGGGCGCAGCGCCGGATCGCGGTAGCCGCGCCGGAATTCGCGGGCGAGCAAGAATTCCGCCAGCTCGGCGGCTGAGCGCATCGGGCGAGCCATTCACCGCGCGCAGGTTCGCGGCAAAGCAATCCCAGAGCGACGCGCCCCGCAGCCGCGGCTCCGCCACCGCGACCGACCCGTCATAGTCCGGGTAAGGCGTGCGCGCCTCCGCGGGCAGCGCTTGCAAGGCGTTGCGGATATCGGCGAAGATCGCATCTCGGGATTCGGCGCTCATCTATTTTCGGGGGATTGGTTTTTCGCGGTCATCGTTGACGGCTTCGCTGGGAAATGAATTCCAGAGCTGGTCCATCATCTCGGCAACGGGAACTATCCAGCGGGCGGACGATGCGAAACCCGATATGCTGGCTGTCGGTGGTGTGCCAGATACTCCGCGGGAGCTGGGGGTCTTGGCGCATGATATCATCGTCCGAGGCGAAGCGCCGCGCCGAGCGGAGATCCTCGGGATCGTCCCACCACGAACCGCCGCGATAGACGCGCGGATAGAGATCGGCGGGCGGCACCGTCTTCCGCCCGGTCTGGTAGGCATCGGCGTAATACTGGTCGAGGCACCACTCGGACACGTTGCCGTGCATGTCGAAAAGCCCCCACGGATTCGGTTTCTTTGTCCCAACCTTCGCATAGGCGTCGGGTCCATCTTCCCGCCAAAACTCACCATACTTGGACAACTCGCCCACATCGCCGCCAAACGAATACGCCGTCTTGGTTCCGGCACGGCAGGCGTATTCCCATTCCGCCTCAGTGGGAAGCCGATAGTAGTGGCCGGTCTGCGCGCTGAGCCATTGGCAGAATTTGCAGGCGGCGTGGTGCGTCATCATGATCGCGGGATAGCCTTCTTTCCCCATGCCAAAGGTCGGATCGAGATAGGGATTAGTCGGTGCGCTGACCAGCATCGCAAACGTCGCATCGTCTGGCAGCGATTCGGCGGATCCAAATTTATTCCGTTTTATCTCACTGAGCATATAGGGCCAATAGAGATCCCAGGTGACCTCGAACTTGCCCATCCAAAACGGCGCGACCTCGACCTCGCGCTGCGGTCCTTCGTCTTCGCGACGGTTTGGCTCGTCCGGCGGGCTGCCCATCAGGAACTTGCCGCTGGGGATCGGCACCATGGCGAAGGTCGCGCCGGTCGATGGGATCTTGCCTGAGTATTCCTTCATCTCCGCCTCGAACTTCTCGGCGGAGGTTTCAAAATGAGGGCGCGGATCGCTTCGACCAATTTAATATTGTCCGAGGCGACCCCAGCGGCGAGATCGGCGTGCGGTTTCGATGCCGCCTCGGCGTCCTGAGCGCCTGCGATGGCGGCGGGCAGCGCCAAGGCGGCAGCGAAGGTGGCGAGGCGGTTCATGGGCTGGTGGGGCTGATTTCGGGCAGTGTATCATGGGAGTTGGCGTGTTGACCGTTCCGAAAACTGCCGGCCGTGCGCCGCCCAAAGCCGCAGTTGCGGCGATCACGGCTCCTGGGCTTCGGCGCGCCGGCTTGGTTCGTCGCGGAAATCTCTCACCTTGGCGTTCACCGCTTTCGATTCGCTCACCGCTCCGGAGTTCCAAAGCGCATCCATCGTTTTCGCGCTCGGGGTTTGCAGCGGGCGGACGAGCCGGAAGCCGATGTGCGATCCATCCGCATTGATCCAAATGCTTTTGGGACTTCGCGGGTCGCTCCGATTCAGTTCGGCGCGCGAGGCAAATCGCCTCGCGGAGCGCAGGTCCTCCGGATCATCGTCCCACGAGCCGCCGCGATAGGCGCGCGGATAGAGCGCGCGCGCCGGGATAGAGTCGCGGTCCGCTTTGTATCGGCCGGCGAAATACTGGTCGAGGCACCACTCTGAGACGTTCCCGTGCATATCGAAAAGCCCCCATGGATTCGGCTTCTTGCACCCAACATTCCGGCTTCCCGCTACGGTCTCTATGTCCCAAAAAACGGCAAACGCAGATAGTCTTTTGGGATCGCCCCCGAACGAGTAGGGCGTTGCCGTGCCCGCGCGGCAGGCGTATTCCCACTCCGCTTCTGTCGGCAATCGGTAGTAGTGGCCGGTCGTGGCGCTCAGCCATTGGCAAAACTTACTCGCCGCATGATGCGAAATTCCCGAAGCCGCGCGCTGCCCGGTGCCGATAGATGTCGGATGCAGCTCGGTGGGTCCGCTCACGAAATCGGCGAGGGCGGCATCTGGCAGATGCAGGGTAGGCTTTCCCGTGATCGCGTAGCGTCTATCGAAACCTTCACAGAAGCCGAGATAGAGATCCCAGGTGACCTCGAACTTGCCCATCCAAAACGGCGCGACCTCGACCTCGCGCTGCGGTCCTTCGTCTTCGCGGCGGTTTGGCTCGTCCGGCGGACTGCCCATCAGGAACCTGCCGCTAGGGATCGGCACCATGGCGAAGGTCGCGCCGGTCGATGGGATCTTGCCGTTGTATTCCTTCATCTCCGCCTCCGACTTCTCGGTGGAGGTTTCCAAAACGAGGGCGCGGATCGCTTCGACCAATTTAATATTGTCCGAGGCGACCCCAGCGGCGAGATCGGCGTGCGGTTTCGATGCCGCCTCGGCGTCCTGCGCGCCTCCGATGGCGGCGGGCAGCGCAAAAGCGGCGGCGATGGTGGCGAGGCGGTTCATAGGATGGGGCGTGAACGCACGATTTGATACTCTCACAGGCGAAGCGGTCTGTCCGAGATCACCGGATGCGCTGCGCCGCCCAAAGCCGCAACACCGCGGGTCTAGCCGAGCGCTTCGCCGAGCCGCCCGATCAGATCGCCCGGCTCTTCGAGTCCGATGCCGAGCCGGACGAGGTGTCCTGGCACGCCGCATTGCGCGGTGACGTATTCGAGTTCGTCGTAATGGGCGAGGATCGTGTAGGGGCAGGCGAGCGAGAAGTTCGTGCCGAGCGACGGGCCTTTTGAAATGCGGAGCCGGTCGTAGAACGGCGGCGCATCCGCCGGATCCCGCAGGACGATCGAAATGAGCCCGCCGAAGCCTCCGCCGGGTCGGCGCAGGGCGTCGAATTCAGCTCGGGATGTGTCGCTCGGATAGAGCGCGGCGGCGACCTTCGGGTGGCCGGCGAGGAAGGCGTGGACTTCGCTGGCGGTCGCGTTGATGCGGCGGACGCGCGCCGCGTAGTCGCGGGAGTGGCGCTCGAGCGCGACGGCGTCGCCGCCCCACAGCGGGGCATCGGTTTCGGCGGCGGCGAGCGTCTGGCGCAACAGATCGGCGGCGGGCGAATCGCGGCGCAGCGTGACCGCGCCGGCCATCACATCGCCTTCGCCGTTGAAATATTTGGTCAGGCTCGTGGTGGCGGCATCGGCAAAGCGGAGCGCCTCGATGTTGGCGGAGGTCCCGATCGTATCGTCGATGAAGAGCGGGATGCCGGCGGCGCGGCAGGCGCTGGCCAGCCTTGCCGCATCGGGCGTCCGCATCATCGGGTTGCTCGGCGCCTCGGTGAAGACTGCGCCGATCTCGCCCGCGCCCAACCGCCTTTCCAAATCCGCCAGCGCGGCGGCGTCGCCGACCGGGTAGAATTGCGCCGCGCCAAACTCGCGCTGGACGCGCAACGCATCGACATACGGGAAGTCGAACTGCGCCGTGGCCCGCCCCGGCATCGCCGCGCAGGCGGCGCGATGCAGCGCCGCGATCGCCGCCATGCCGCTGGGGAAAAGAAACACCTCGCCCGCCTGCCGACCCGCGTGCTCGGCAACGCGTGCCTTGATCGCCCGCCGCGCGTCGCCCGATCCCGCCGGTTCGGGCGGACCACCCAGGGCAGCCTCGGAGCGGCGGCTGCTCACGCCTTCGCCCAGATACCGCCAGGCGGCGAAGGCGCGTTTGCGGGCGGACTCCGGAAAGATCGCCGCCCACACGCCGCGCTCCGATTTGGCGGCGCGCGCCCCCGGTCCGGCGAAGGCGGCGCAGCGCGCGGCGGCGGCATCGCTCGGGAAGGCGAGGCACGCCTCGCCCTCGCCCGCCAACTCGCCGGCCAGCGCGTCGTGGAGCCGGGCTGTGATCGGATTGAGGAAAAAGCGCGGATAGCCGGCGCGGAATGCATCGGTCACCGCGGGATCGCCTTCCTCATACCCGACCACATGACGCCACAACGGCATCGCGACCGAACACGCATGGGGCGAGTCCGGCAGCGGCTGACCAAGGTCCTCCGGGCGGCAAGCCGGGTCTAAAAGGAGTTCGCGCATGGGCTGATGGTGGGCGGTTGCCATAGCGCGCATCGGCTTGCCTGCAACGGATTTGCTTTCGGGTGAAGGTAGCTGAGGTGCCAATCTCTGGATAATCACCAGTCGCTTGAATCGACCGCTTTTTCGGCTGGAAAAACGGATACTACGAGATTGATCTTCAATTCTCCGGCAGCGGCAACAAGGTCGGCAGGAAACCCGAACGAAGCCCAATGCGGTGGATTTGTTTCAACCCCAAAGTCCAAGCTCATACCTTCAACGCCAGGGTATGCGCGGAGTGACCGAATCTCCGAAGCGAAATCCCGCAGAAAGGCAGTTGCTTGTTTTAGCTGTTGCCTGAAATCGGACATGCTTGCGTCGCTGGCGCTGAAGTTTGCGCCTGTTCGCTTGTGCTTCGAACCGTTTGGTCGGCTAGCAGGCGAGCGGGGTTCGCCTCTCTGGAAGACTGCGATCGGAATCAACTTGCTGCCGCCAAGAAACTTTTTGATCGCGAGGTCATCGCCAAATACTCGAAGGACTGCGCTCATGTTTTTGTAGCTAACGAATATTGGTAGTGGATCGAACTGTCGAAGGCGATTCGATTGTTGGTCTAGCTCAGGGATTCTATTTAAGGCTCCAATCCACAAGGGCAAAGGTCAGCACGATCCCGATTAGGGGGGGCGCCGGGGGTGAGATGGAATCCGGAATGAGTGGGCTGCGTTGACCGCCGTGGGGGTGACAGCTTCGGAGCTACAGATCAGTCCTGCAATGGAACTCCAGTGGCAATAAAAAGAACTGCCATCGGAATCATGTAGAACAGGAAAACGCCCATAGTGATTCCGAAGACCGCCAGCCTCCTTACGAATGAGCCACTGGCAAACCACGGTCCGGAGAAAATCAGAATCAGCCCTGTTAAAAGGAGGGATGTTCCGACCGGATAATCCGGGCGGGTGACGGTCATGGAGGCAAATGGATCCCGGTGCCATTCCACGACAGAAATGGTGTTTGATAGCGGAACCAGAATAAATCCAAGATAGATCAGATATCGTGCCGGTCCAACACTTTCGATTTGAGAGAAAAAGCTGGGGGTTCCCTTGACCATCCAGTTGAGGAGAATAGCATCATTGGGGGGAGGTGGTCGACTTGTCCCCGGTTGTGTCGCGTTGTTTTTGTTAGATTTAGCATCACTACGGCGCATCCTTCAAGGTGAAATCTTGGACGGTTCACATCCGCGCATTGCCTCATTGAAAAAGACACCGAAGGCCTTGGGCCTGGGGCGCGAGAGCGCCCCGGACGCCTCACCGAAAAAAGACACCGTAGGGGATGACCCCTACGATGAGCAAAAAGAGCCTTGGCGAGCTTCTCGCGAAGCTGCGCCACCACTACAGCATGGAGGTCGGGAAGGCGGCGAAAGGCCGGCTGATAGACTGCTGGGTGAAAGCCAGCGGACACGAGCGGAAGTACGCGATCAAGGAGCTTCGCGGGCAGCGCGGCGCAGGGGGGGGCGGCGGCCTCTGCGGCTGGGGGGCGGGCTCCGCCCGTCTACGGCTCGCTCCGCCCGCCCCCCAGCCGCGGAACAACCCCTCAATCGACCAACATCAGACAACCCCAACCCCAACCAATAGCCTCTACGGTGTCCTTTTTGGATGAAGCGTCCGAACCTCCCGCTTGCAGTCCTTCGGTGTCCTGTTTTGAACGACGCAACACGCTGGTTCGCTAAATCAGGAATTAGAAATCGGGGTGACAGGATTCGAACCTGCGACCTCGTCGTCCCGAACGACGCGCGCTACCAAACTGCGCTACACCCCGGTTGGATGGAATTGCCTTGCTTCAGCGGCGGGAAGCCGAATCGGCGGACCGTGATAATGGCGCGAATCCTCGGACTTGCAAGGGGAAATCCGCGGGGGTCGTTGCGGAATCGGCGGGGCGGCTAGTTCAGCTTTACCTCGGTGCTCGAAGCGCTGGTCGGCGAGCGGGCGAGGACGAAGGTGCCGGTCAGCGTGCGGTCGAGGTGCGGCGCGCCGGGGCGGGCGATCGTGCAGGTGGCGGTGCCTTCGATCAAGAAGTCGCCGACGCCGACTCCGGTGGCGTCGAAGGTGAACGTGAGCACCGCGTCGGCGCCGAGGAGATTGGCCTCGCTGGCGGCGACGCCGATGTTCGGGATGACGGCGTGGAAGTCGCTGGCGGTGTGGGTGACCTGGCTGGCGGCGTAATCGCCGGTCGCGCCAGCGGGGACCAGACCGCTGCCGCCGCCGATGATCTTGGCGGTGTGGGCCGCGCCATTCTGCGCGATCTGGATGCCGAACCCGACCGCCTCGGAGTCCGCCGCGAACCGACCCGTCCACAGCGCGTCGTTTTCTTCGATCACCAGGGTGGTGGACCCGGCTTGCCCCGGCGCATTGGCCACCGCGTAGTTGGTGTCTTGCCCGGTGATCAGGGTCAGCGTCAGCTCGCCTAGCTCGCCGACTTCCCCATCGTCGCCGATGCTGAGCGGGATCTGCACGGAGGTGCCGCCCGCATTGACCACGCCGGACAATCCGCCGACCGCCGCGCCGCCACTCCAGCTATAGCGGACCGGTCCGGTGTAGTTGCCGGAAAAGCGGACCGTCACCATCAGGGTTCCGTCGCCCTCCTGCGCGGCGAGTTCCGCCAGGTCAAACCACGCCAGCACGGTCGGTCCGGAATTGATCTGCCCGAAGCGCACGCGGTAAAAGCGGGCGTCGAGGGCATCGTCCAGAATGGTCGCGCGGAACTTGCCGCCGCCGAGATCGGAGATGATGACTTCGTCCAGCGTGTCCCACGCTTTCAGGTCGTCGCTGGCGTCCACTTTGTAGTCGCCTGCCCCGGCGGCGGCGGTGCCGAGATCTTCAAACGTCAGCCGGGCGATGCCGCCGTCGAGCAGTTCGAGTTTGGTCGCGCGGAGCAAGTCGTCCGCCGGGGCGGTGGCGAGGCTGGCGACCGCGGCGGCGGCGAGGGTGAGGAAGGTGCGGATTTTCATGGTCGGGAATGCGGTGGATGGATGGTCGGGATCGGCTGCTTATTGGCGGGTCAGCAGCTGGTGGGTGAAGTGCAGTTTGATGTCGTCGATCTCATCGATGTTGAGCCGCACGGTGCCGTCCTTGACCACGATGGTGAGGTCCCAGCCGTTGGCGGCGACGCTGCGCTCGCGGAAGATGTCGATCGGGGAGCCGGCGGGCGCGGCGCCCAGCGCGGCAGAGATGGTGGCGGTCAGCGTATCCTCGCTGCGCCAGACCCCGGCTTCGGTGGAGGCGACGCGGGTCGGGAAGGCGGCGAGTTCGTTGGCGACGCGGTCGGGGCGCGGGCCGTTGTAGTTGCCGGGCTGCTGGCGGCGGATAAAGCCGGTGCCGCCATAGGTCAGGCTGCCGGATACCGACGTCCGCCCGGTGGTGTGCGCGCCGGGGATCGTGATCTGCAGCGATTTGATCTTGTCGAGGTAGTTGCCCTTCTGCAAGACGCTGGCGGTCCCGTTTTGCGCGTAGGCGAGCCGCGGTCCGCGGAAGAAATTGTCGCCGTCAAATCCGCGCAGCGGTCGCGGACCGTGCTGAACGCCAGATTGATGGCGACGAAGCTGACGCCGCCGCTCGCCGGGTCGCCGCTCAGGCGGTCGCGCAGGAATTCGCGGAACGCGGCGATGCCGTCGGGGCTGCCGTCGAAGCCGAACGCATCGTCGCGCAGCGAGAAGACATCGGTGAATTCGGAGGGGCGGTTGCCCGGCGTGTCGCGGTTGTTGTCCGCCAGCTCCATCGCGTCAACGATGAGCTGGAGTTCGCCGGCGTTGCGGACCTGGAAGATGGTGTCGAGCTTGTACCCGGTCCCCGCCATGATCGCCGCGAACGGCTCGTTCCATTTGTATTCGAGCGCCTTGGCGGCGAGGTAGATCGTCTGCTGCGCCTCGGCGAACTTCTGGTTCGCGATGTGGAATGGTTCAGGTAGCGGGCTGGTGGACCGGGTCGGCGAAGTAGCGGCGCGCGAGGTTCGCCTCGTGCTGGACGATGCGGCGCTCGAGCGCGGCGCGCTCGCGGAAGAGCGCGGTCAGGCGGGCGATCTCCTGCTGCAAGAGGATCGCGTTTTCCTGCGAATTGAGGACCAGCACGCCCATGTCGAGCATCATCGTCTTGATCTTCGCGGCGCTGTTCGCATTGAGGATTTCGTTTTCTTTCCCGATGATTTCCGCCTGCTCCAGCCCGCCGATGCGCTCGCGCTGCGCTTCGAGTTCGCCCTTGGACAACTCGGCTCCGACCGCGACGCCGCCGGCGATGGCGGTGCCGATCACCTGCCCCCAGTTCGCCGGGTTGAACGCATCCTTCAGGATGTTGGTGTATTCCTGGGCGGCGTTCCACGCGCCGATCTGCTCCTGGATGTCGGCGCGCTGGTTGGCGTAGCGGATCTGGATGCGGCCGATCGCATTCTGCGTCTCGGTCTCGAAGAGATTGCGCTCCGCTTCGATCGCGGCGGCTTCCCTCAGGTTCTGGATCTCGGTGCCGTTCTTCTCGATCTGGATCTGGGCGCGCCGGATGTTGCGGAACTGCTGCCACAGCTCGCTGCCGCTGATGAAGCCGCCATCCTCGCCGACGTTCGCGCCCGGCGAATCGTGGTAGGCATCGGTGCCGTATTCCGCGCCGACGATGGCGAGCAGGCGCAGCTTGGCGTCGCGCGTCAGGTCCGATAGCCGGTCCTCGATTTCCTCCTGGCCGCCGACGTAGGCTTCGTAGGCGTCGATCGCCTCTTGCTGGGCATCGGTCGCGCGGACGATCTGGTTCGCGTTGGAGCCGGTGTCGTCAAGGCGCTCGCGCAGGATGTTGAAAGTGTCGAAGAGACCGCTGTTGCCGCCCTGCGGGACGTTGAAGAGCACGTAGAAATTTTCCTCGAAGCCGAGCGGGTTGAGGTCGCCGTCGAGGTCCGCCTCCGCTTTGGACAGCGCGGCGAGCGCCGCATTCCACGATGCCATCGGCACCTGCAACTGCGCGGGGTTTTCCGGGAATGTGCCGCGCAGCGTGTTGCCTTGCACGAACAGGAAGCGGCTCGTCTCCCCGATCAGATCGCGCGCCGCCTGCAGGCTGGCCGGCGTGTTCCGCAGCCAGTAGAGATGCGCGAGCGTCGCGGCGGTTTCGCCAAAGTCGGCGAAGCGCTCGTAGAGCATCGTCGCGTCGCGGTATCCGCTTTGCAGCGCGGAGCCCGATCCGCCGGCGGGCTGGAGGCTGCCATTGTCGAGATAGAGCGCGGGCATGAGGTCGCGCTGCGGCACGCGCTCTTTGAAGATCGTGTAGCCGAGCGGCTCGCCGCCGCCCGCTGCGCCCAGGTCGTCGGTCCACAGGTCGAGGTATCCGGCGAGCGCGGCGCGCATCCCGGGGAGCGCCGCCTCGTAGTCGGCGATCTCGTCATCCAAGATCAGGTCGAGCGGCGGCACGCCGACGCGGAGCAGCCGGTCGCGGTCGATGTTCACCAGGTTCGCCCGCGCGGCGATCGCCTCGGACGCGAGCAAATCGGCGTCGATGTCGAGCAGCAGGTCGCGGAACAATTCGCTGCCCGGATTCCCGGCGAGCAGATCGGCGACCTGCTGGCGGACGGCGGCGGCGCTCTGCCGCTCCGCCGCGCCGAAGTATTCGCCGATCTTATCCGGGGCGGCATGCAGCCCGGAGCCGGTGCCTTCGTAGAGCAGCGTCTTCCAGCGGAAGGCGGCGTCGCCCGGGCTGCAGCAGGCGTCGGCGAGCGCCTGCTCGTAGTAGAGCTGCGCGCGGAGGTAGGCATCGACCTCGACCTCCGGCGCGCCGGAGAGGTCGGCGCTGAAGACATAGACCGCGCCGAACCAATCGTAGTTCGCGGTGCCGGCGACGTCTTCTTTCGGGTTGCCGGCCGCGATGGTGTCGCCGTCCAGGGCGATCGACCAGCCGAAGTCTTCGAAGTCTGATTTGTCGCTGGCGCCGATGCGGGCGGTGCCTTGCCACTGGCCGCCGATCTTTTCGTAGAAGAGCACCGCGCCGGGGGACTCGAAGTTGCCGCCGTAGTGTTGGTCGGGGATGCCGGCGGCGATCAGGCGTTCGTTTTCGCTGATCTCGATATCGAAGTATTGCTGGTCGCCGCGGATGCCGGTGTCGTCCGGGAACATCGCGGGGGACAAGATCGTTTCCTCGATCCAGGTGCCGCCCGCGTCGCGTTTGAAAAGGTGGATGACGCGGCCGGGGAAGCGGTTGATCGCTCCGGTGCCGATGGCGATCGTGTCGCCGCGCACCGCCGCGCCGTTGCCGAATTGGTCGTTGGTGTAAACACCGAGGTCGCTCGGCACGAGCGTCTGGTGGTAGATCCAGTTGCCGTTGACCTTGCGGAAAACGAAGGCTCCGCAGCGGAGAAGAAGCCGCCGCTCTGCCGGGCGCGGGCCGTCACCACGATAGTGTCGCCGCCGATGGCGACGGCGTTTCCGTATTGGCTGGATCCCGGCTCCTCGTTGGGCGACAGCTCGGCGCGGTAGGTCCATGTCCCGCCGATCCGCTCATAGACGAAGGCTCCGCCGACCTGCGCGGTGACCAACGTGTCGCCGTCCAAGGCGACCTGCGCGCCGATCCGGCGGTTGGCGTTGCCCTCGATGCGCGCGCCGAAGATCCAGTTGTCGCCTTGCCGCTGGTAGTAGTAAAGCGCGCCGTAGCGCTGGAACCCGGTGCCGAACCCGCTCGCCCCGATGAGGAGCGTGTCGCCTTCCATCGCGATCGTCGTGCCGAAGATAAACTGGGCGGCGTCGGATTGGCCGGCGATCGGCTGGGGCACGATCTTTTGGGAAAAGGTCCAGCCGCCCGAGGACTCCTGCCGATAGATGAAGACGGCACCCGCATTTTCCCCGGCTGTATCGTCCCACGCGCTACAGGCTAGCATCCCGTTCGACATCGCCACGGTCGCGCCAAATCCATCTTGGTAGCTGGGTCCATCCGGGTGGGCGACCTTCTGTCGCTCGGCGAGTAGGTGGCTGGCGAGCTGGGCATTCGCCAGATCCGCTGCGCAGGCAGCCGCGATGGCGATGAGTGGGATGAGGATTCGTGCTTTCATGTCGGTCGCTTACTAAGGAAGATTACAGGAGACGTTACGGGTACCGGAAAAGAATTTTCGGGTTTGTTCGGCGCCGCCGCGCTCTTCGCCGCGCCCGGATTAAAAGGGTCGCCGCAGCCTGCCTGTGGTATGGTCTTGCCCTCAATCTACCGAATACATCCCGATGTCCCCACGCCTCACCGAATTCTGCCGCCGCTTGCCCCGCGCCATTTTTGCCTTCGCCCTTGTAGTTGGATTCGCCGCCGGCGGCCGGGCGGAAGACGCGGTCTCGCTGATGGCGGAGGATGCCTGGTCGTTCGACAACGGCCGCGAGTTCCCCGGCGCGAAGGGATTGCTTTCGGCGGAAGCCGGTTCGGGCAAAGGCGCGGCGTCGCTGAAGTTGGTCGCGGACTTCCGGGGGGGCGGCGGCTACGTGCAAGCGGGGCGGCAGATCGGCGGCATCGATATCGATGTCCTCCGGTTCAAGGTCCGGACCGCCGACACTGACGAGCTGACGCTGCGGCTCAACGACGGCAGCGGGCAGACGCACCAGATCGTGATCGGGATCGAGCCGGGGTCCGAGTGGCGGCAGGTTTCGTTCCCGCTAGACCGATTTTTCGCCATGCGCGGCACGGCGGAGGCGGTGACGTCGGTGAAAAAATTCGAGTCGTGGGGTGGGGCAAATGACGGGAGCTGGCATGCCCCGGCGAAAGCGCTCTATATCCTGGTGACCAATCGCGGGACCGACGCGCTGCGCACCGTCTGGCTGAGCGAGATCGAAGTGGTGCCGCGCCCGATGCCGGTCAAAGGCGCGGAGGTCGCCAAGGAAGTTGACCTGAGCGAGATCATCGATGGCGCGCACGACTGGGGCTTTTCGAGCGGCCAAGAATTTCCCGGCGCGACCGGATCGCTGGGTGTCGCGGAGGACGCCGGCCAGCCTTGCCTCAAGCTCGACGGCGACTTCACCGGCGGAGGCGCCTACGTGGCGGCCATCCGCAACCTGGGCGGCATCGCCGCGCAAGAGACCCAGGCGTTCCGGCTCCGCTACAAGACGCCGGACGCGGCGTCGGTCGGCATCCAGATCGTCGATGCGAGCGGCCAGACGCACCAGCGCCGGGACTATCCGCTGGCGGCGGACGGCGCGTGGCATGACCTCGAATTGGATCCGGCCAAGATCGCGGGCGGCGAACACTGGGGCGGCGCGAACGACGGGAAATGGCACGGTCCGGCCAAGCAGTTCGTCCTTTCGCTGACCAATCGCTCGGACGCGGCGGACAAGGCGGCATCGCTTTGGCTCACCGGCGTGCGCGCTGTCTCGCTGGTCCCGGTCTTCGCCCGAGACGCCGCATTCGAAGACGGCTTCGAGCAGCCGGATCTGCGCTGGGCGGTGCAAGGCGGCGCAAAACTTTCGGGCGATGCCGCCGGGGGCGCGCAGTCGCTCGAGCTTGCCCGCACGGTGAACGAAACCGCCCAGCCGTGCGAGGCGATCAGCCCGGCGTTCGCGGCGGCTCCCGGGAGCTGGCGGATCGGCGTGGCGCTCAAGGCGGCGCTTTATTCGCCTGACAATTCCTACCACGGGGCGGCGGTGCTCGAATGCCTGGATGCGGGCGGCAAGATCGCCGAGCGAATGACGGTCGCGGAAGTGTTTGGGCGGCGCGGCTGGGAGCGCTTTGAAAAGATCGTCGAGCTGCCCGAGGGCACCGCTGCGGCGCGGATCGCGCTCCGCCTCAACAAAACCTATGGCTCGTTCTTCGCCGACGAGGTCACTGCGGCATTCCTCGCGCCCGCCGCGTTGCAGGACGACCGGATCGAGCGCGTGCTTTTCTCGACGGAGGCGCTCGGCAACCTATTGCTGCCCGGCGATCGGCGGAAGATCGGGATCGAGGTGCGCGCGCGCAAGCCGCTGCGCGCCGATCAGCGCTCGGTCGCCTGCGTGGTGCGCGACTACTGGGGCGCGGAGCATTCCGAGCCGATGGCGGTGGCGCTCGGCGATCCGCAGAAGGTGGACGGCGGCTTGCTCTATCGTGGCGATCTCGACCTGGGCGGCGCGCCGCTGGACGTCGGGCGCTACTACGAAGTCCACGCGGCGATCCCGCAGGAGGGCGAGCCGTTCCGCCAATACACATCGCTGGCGATCCTGCCCGAGGCGGTCACGCGGCAGTACAAGCCGGAGGAGGTGCCGTTCACCTGCCGCAACTGGGACAACCGGATCGGCGAATACATCCGGCTGACCGACCGCCTCGGCATCCGCATCTGCGGGCTGTGGGGCGGCTGGTCGCCCAAGCCGCCCTACGAGCCACAGGCGCCGGGCTTGGATCTGGTCAAGGAACTCGGCATGGGCTGGCTGACCACAACCCCGGCGGCAACCATCGAACGCGGCAGCGACGAATACAGCGATGAAGCGCTCCGCCTCGGCGCGAAAAATTTCGTGGAGAAGTTCGGCGGCGACCGCCCGCTCATCATCAATCTCGGCAACGAGCCGCACGGCACCGGCGAGCAGGTAATGAAAAACGTGGCCGCTTACAAAACGATCTACCAGGCGGTCAAGGCGGCGGACCCGGACCTCCCGGTCGTGGCGACGTCGGTCGAACCCAATGAGGAATACTTCAAGGCGGGCTACGGAAAGTGGTGCGACGCCTACGACTTCCACATCTACGAGCACTACGAAAACGTCCGGCGCACGATCGGCGAATACCGCGAACTCGCCGAAAAATACGGCGTGGAAAAACCGATCTGGTCCACCGAACTCGGCTTGAACAGCCAGGGGCTGCCGCGCCATCGCGTCGCTGTCGAATTGATCAAAAAGTTCGCGACCTTCTTCGCGGCGGGCGGCGAGAACGTCTCGTGGTTCGGCTTGCTCTATCCGGATGCGGACGGCAAATCGTTCGGCAGCTCCGGCGATTCGCACAATGTCTTCGACTGCCGCTACAACCGCTACTGCCCACTGGCTGCGGTCGCTCTACTACCAGGCGGTCACCGCGATCGATTGAAATTGGCGGCGGAACGCGATTGCGCGGGCGGCGCGCGCTTCATTCCGCGACCGCGGCGGAGCCTGCCTGCAGGTGCTGTGGCGATGGCGATCCCGCCGACGCCTTCGTCCCGCTGCCGGGTGTCGGCGCGGTCCGCGCCATCTACCTCGATGGCTAGCGGCGCTCGCGCCTCGATGCGGCGCAGGAAGGCGTCACGCTGAGCCTCAGCGCCGATCCGATCCTCCTGCTCTACTCGGCGGTAGCGGCGCGCTGGCGGAAAAGCTCGGCGCGCCCCATGCGACGTTTGTCTACGCGCCGGAATCGGTGGGCAAAGGCGAATCGTTCGACCTCAAGATCGATCTCGCCCCTGAGGCGCAAGGTGCCGACGCCGGGATCATCGCGCCGCGTTTCTGGCGTGCCGAAGCCACCGGCAGCGGCGACGGATCGTTCCGCCTCACCCCGCCGGAGCAGAGCGCCGTCCGCGAAGTCGAGGCTCGCGCGACGGCCGGCAAGTAAACGGCGGCCTGCCATCGACCTCTACCGCCGCATCGTGATCGAGCGGCAGTGGGGGGCTTTCATAGGATTTTTTACCGTTTGTCTCGCCCGTTTCGGCGCTCCTCTCGTCGCGTTTCTACTGCTTCCCTTGGCGGCAATCACCGCCACTCTCGCTCGCCCGCCTCCGCCGGGTGTCTCGCGGTTTGGCGGATGTGATGCCGACGAGCTTGCCGGGCGGCGATGATGAGGAGGGGGTAGGGCTGGCGAATACCAGGTGAGCGCACTTTGGAATGCGACCAAGCCGCACGCGAAAACCAGGACCACGCCGAGGAATGAGAGGAAAAAGGCGCTGCCGCGGCGCTTGGCGCGGACGATGAAAAGCCCGAGCGCGGCGGCCGCTGCCCACACGCCGTATTGCGGTGCCGCGGGCAATCGGCGGATGTATTGGCTGCTCTGCATTGTCGCGATGGCGAGCGCCTGCAACTCGGCGCGGGAGATGTGGCCGCCGCCGGGCAATTCGATGCGCCGGGAGTGTTCGTCGTCGTTGCCGACCACGAGGAGCCGGCCGCTGAGCGCGGCGAGCGATTCGCGCTGGCGCGGTTCGAGCAATGCCTTGGCGTCCGGCTCGGCTCCGAGCACCGCGTCCGGGGCGCTGGCGTGCGGGACCTTCTCGCGCAGCCCCAGGTAGATGCGCAGCCGCCCGGCGCCGTCGATCGGGATGCGCACGCGCTCGCCCGCGCGGATCTCCTCGCCCAGGACGACCGACGCATCGGATGGCGCGAGTCCTTCCTCTGCGAGCACGGCCTGCAGGGCGAAGCTCGGGATGACGGCGTCCCCGTAGCGGGCGAGCAGCGGCAGGGAGATGCCGCCGGCGTCCTCCTCCGCGCCGTCGCCCAGATCGATGTAGGTGAACCCGATCTCGCCGGCGATGCGCAGCGTTTCGTCCGGCGCTTCGAGCACATCGGTGAAGCTCGGGATCGCCTCGATGTCGCCTTCGACCGTTTTGATACGCGGGAAGAGACCGAGCAGCCCGGGGTCGAGGAACGTCCCGCCGGAGGCGTCGTTTTCCAATGCCATGCCGAGGATGAGTCGCGGGACCGGGATCGCCTGGTCGTGCAGGATGGCGAGGTCGTCCGGGGCGGCGTCCAGCCACGAGAGCGGCTCGGCGGCGGCGATGGTGCGGGCGTTGAAGCCGTTGCGCAGCGCGCCGAAGAGGACCGCATAGTCCTTTGGCGAATACGGCCACGCCTCAAAGATGCCCGCGTCGGTCTCCGCATCCATGCGGACGAAGGCGACGTCCGGCTCATCGAGCTTTTGCGAGCTGTTGCCGATCAGCCAATCCAGATACGTGCGCTCGACCGCCGCATTCGCCGCGCCGCCGTCCGCGCCGCGCAGGGCGAACCAGGCGGCGGCGGCGAGACCGAGGGAGAGGGCGAGGCGGAGGAACATGGTAGGGGCGGAAGGTGGCGAGGCGGCCGCGAGGGGCAAGACTGATCGCTTAGGCGGGGAGCCGCAAGCATTCATCCCGGAGCATCGCCGCCAGCGGGGCGAGCGCCGGCTCGCGCCCGCAGACCAGCCGCAGGTTCGCCACCGCCGGGCGGACGTGGGCGAGGAATGCCGCCTTGCCCTGCCGGACGCCGAGGTTCCCATACGCGCCGAGCGCCTGCATGAGGCGCTGCGCGGCGAGCTTCCAAAAATGCTGGAGAAATTCGTCCTCCGCGACGCCCGCCGCCGCGCAGTAGTCGCCGATCAGGGCGGTCCGCTCCGGCTCCGCGAGCGGGACATACGGGTCGTAGAGCAGCGAGGCGACGTCGTATTCCGGCCGCCCGAGGCGCAGCCCCTGGTAGTCGATGAGGACCGCCTCCCCGCCGGGGACCAGCACGTTTTGGGATTGGAAGTCGCGGTGCACGGGCGCGCGGGGCAGCGCCGCCAGCTCCGCCGCCATCGCGCCGAGCGATGCGGGAGCGGAGGCGGGCGGGTCGCAGAAAAGCGCGCCGAAGTGCTCGGAAAAGTAATCCTGCTCCCAGCGGTAGAGCGATTCGTCAAACGGCGGCTGGAATTCGCCGGCGGCGTGCGCGGGGTCGCCGCGGTGGATCTTGGCCGCCTCACGCAGCGCCTTGCCGTAGAGGTCGCGCCGCTCGGGCCACGGCGCGTTTTGGCACGCCCAGAGGTCCGCCGCGCCGCAGTCCTCGCACCACATGAGCATGCGGTCGCGGTCGTGGGACAGGATCGCGGGGACGCGGACGCCGAAGCGCCGCAGCGTCTCGGTGGCGTCGGCGAAAGCGAGGTTGTCGGGGCGCGCCGCCGTGTAGGCCATGGCGATGGCGGCGGTGCCGTCGGGGAAGCGCGCGCGGAAGTAGCGGCGATCCGAGCCGCCCTTCAGGATCGGGTCGAGCTGCGGCGCGCCGCCGCGGGCGGGCAGGGCGGCGGCTCCGAGGGCGGCGATGGAATCGGGGTCGAGGGGCAAGGTTGTCGGTCGGTGGGGATTGGCGCACCCCTTTCGGGCAGCCGCGCGGCGGAAGCAACCCGGATCACACATCCGCGCCGTCCAGGTCGCCGCTCGCCGTCTGCCCGGTGCGCACGACGCAGCGGTTGAGCCGCGCGCCGGGCGCGACCTTCCCGCCCGCCCAGACCACCGTATTGTCCAAAAGCGCGCCCGGTCCGACCACGGCACCCGCGCCCACGCAGGTTCCCGCGTCGAACCGCGCGTTGGCCCCCATGTCCGCCGTCGGGTCGATCTGCGCCTGCAGCCCGCCACCATAGCTGGGGAAAAGCGTGCGGCCGAGCACGGCGTGCGCGTCCAGGTAGCTCTCGCGGCTGCCCAGGTCCGACCAGATTCCAACGTCGATCACCGCGCCGCCGATCGGCAGGCCTTCCCGGATCAGGTCGAGAAATTCCGGGATGACCGACTTCACCTCGCCGGGCGTCAGGCGCGCCACGAAGGCGGGGTCGATCACATAGATGCCGGTGAATTGGTAGCCGCCCTCCTGCCCGGTGCCGAGCAGGTTGCGGATGTCGGTGACTTGCCGGGAGCCGGGATCGAGCGCGATGTGCCGGGCAAACCCGTCCGACCGCAGCGCCAGCGTGACCAGATTCGCTACCCGGAAGTGCTCGTCGATGAGCGGCTCCAGCGGCAGGTCGGTCAGGATGTCGCCGTTGTAAACCAGGCCGCCTACTTGCCGCCGATCCAGTCCGCCACGCTGGCGATCCCGCCCGCCGTCTCCAGCAGCGTCGGCTCGTAGCGAAAGGCGAGCGGACCGCCCGCGATACGCCCCGCCGGGGAAGGCTTCGGCATACCGCTCGTGCCGGTGGTGCGTGTTCACCATGAACTGCTCCGCGCCCGCCGCGATCAGGTGGTCGAAGGCATACGCGATGAGCGTACGCCGATAGACAGGGATCAGCGGCTTGGCAGATCCTCGGAGAGCGGGCGGAGGCGTTTCCGCACTGACCGCCGAGGACAAATGCCTTCGGATGCGCTACGCGAGGCTAAGGGCGATCCGGCGGCGGTCAAGCGGCGGCGGCGTTCCGAATTTTTGGCAAGGGGGTCCGTTGGGCGCATTCGGATCCTGCCACCTACAAGCGGCAATGCCTGCCGACCTGCGGTTCCGTCCTTCTGCGTTTGGTCCTCCGGCTCGGAGATGTAGAGGGCGTCGCGACGCTCAGTTTGCGCCGCGCTGATCCAGATAGCGCGGCTGCGGGTCGGCTTAGAGGATCGGTGCTGATCCCATTGGTATCCGCCTAAGACCGTTCGCCGCCGGGGCGTTTCAGGCGGGATGAAACCGGACCCGCCTCATCCTCATCGCGGCAGCACTGGTCGCTGGGCGCATCGCAGTGCTGCCCATCCTATGCGTCGCGCGCAATTCCCGCAAGAGGTCGTTTCGCGTCTCCTCGTCGAGGCGCTCGACGCTGACGCTGGGCACCCGAATTCGATCTTACTGGCGAGAATGCCTCCCGATGGGAGGCAGCTGTTCTGCCCGCCGCGCCCGTCCGCCTACCGCGTCCGCTGCCCGGCGGCGTTCGTCTCGCTGCCGGTCCCGCGCCTCGAATTCCCGGGCGAGCTGATGCCGGGGATCGATGCGCTCGGTCTGAGGACCGATTCGGCTGCTGTGGTGGCGCCGCGGTGGGCGTGGCTATTCCAAAAGTGCGGAGAAGCCGGGCGGGCGCTTGGCTCGTTCCGCGCTCATCGAACCAAGGCGCGAACTCTCTCGGCGGGACCGAGCCTCGAACTGCATTTCCTGACCGGTGATCGGGTGGGCGAAGGCGAGGCGCCAGGCATGGAGCATGAGGCGGCCGGTCTTCGGCTGCTGCCGCGCGGGGCGGGCGTAGATCTCATCGCCGAGGATCGGGCAGCCGAGGCATTTCATGTGGACGCGGATCTGGTGGGTGCGTAGGTGAGGGGTTGTACTCCACGAGCGTCGCGTGGTGCCGCGTCGCGCGGGTGGCGAATTCTTGGTGGCGGCGTCCTTTCCGCCGGAGGGGACGACCGCCATGCGGAGGCGGTTGCGGGGGTCGCGGCCGATGCGGTTTTCGATGCGGCCGGCGGCGGCGGCGGGTTTGCCCTCGACGACGCAGGGTAGCGTTTGGTCATGGTGCGCCCGGAACATCGACCAATCGCCCGGTGGGCAGGATCGGATTTCGCCGCGACGAGGCAGCCGCTCGTCTCCTTGTCCAGCCGGTGGACGATGCCGGGGCGCGCGACGCCGCCGATGCCGGAGAGCCGGCCGCCGCAGTGGTGGAGCAGCGCGTTGACCAGCGTGCCATCCGGGTTGCCCGCCGCCGGGTGAACGACGATCCCGGCCGCCTTGTCGATCACGATCAGATCGTCGTCTTCATAGAGGACCGAGAGCGGGATCGCCTCTGGCTGCGCCTCTGCTCTACCTGGTTCCGGGACCTCGACAGCGATGTACTCCCCGGCGGCGACAGGATGCTTCGGCTTCACCGCAGAGCCGCCGACGGTGACGGCAATTTCGCCTTGATGGCAGCGCGACTGGAGGCGCGAGCGCGAGAAGATCCGGCAGCGGACGCGAGGAAGGCGTCGAGGCGCTTGGCTTATCGTTTGCAGTGGGGCGGAGGATCATGGGGAACGCGGGGAGCTATCGGCGAGGGAAGGCGCGGCGTCCATGGATTGGCGGGCGGGGTGGGGCGCAATCGCTTGCCACGGCTCGGCGGTCCCCCCTACGATCCCCCTAAAAAAGGAGCCGCCCCCCGCGACCCATGCCCGAATTGGAAACCAGCCCAAGCAGCGCCGAACCGACGTCCGATGCGGTGATCCTGTTCACGGATATCGTGGATTCGCTCCGGACGCAGAGCGGGATCGGCACCGATCTCTACGCGCCGATGCTGGACCGGCACAACGTGCTTTTTAAGGGGGCGCTGTCGGCGGAGGGCGGGCGCGTTTTGCAACACACCGGGGACGGCTACCTCGCGATGCTGGAGGATCCTGCGGCGGCCGTGCGCGTCGCCCTCGCCTTTCAGGCGGCGATCCGGGCGGAGCGGTGGACATCCGAGCCGCTGCGGGTGCGCGCCGCACTGGCCGCCGGGAAGGTCAGCCTGCGCGAGGATCCGTCCACGGGCGAGCTGCGCGCGGAGGGGATCGCGACGAACATCGCGGGGCGGCTGCTCGGGTTGGCGATGCCGGACCAGATCCTGATGACGGGTGAGGTTTTCGACGCGGCGCGGGTCGCGATTGGCGAGCACCCGCCGGTGCCGGGCGGCGCGCCCGCCCCGGAGGGTGCCCTGGAGTGGCTGGCGCACGGCCCCTATATCATGCAGGGCATCGAGGAGCCGGTCGGCGTCTTTGAGGCGGGCGTGGCGGGATCCGCGCCGCTTTGCCCGCCGGAGCAGAGCGACAAGGCGAGCCGCAATATCAGAAAAGAGGAGGAGGCGACGCTCGGCTGGCGCCCCGCCGCCGGCCGGGAGGTTCCGGGGCGCGGCGATTGGGTCCTCGCGGAGAAGCTCGGCGCGGGATCGTTCGGCGAAGTGTGGCGCGCGGAGAACGCGGGAGCCGGGGAGCGCCGCGTGTTCAAGTTCTGCTTTGAACCCGAGCGGCTGCGGTCGCTGCGGCGCGAGGCGGAGCTGGTCGCCCACATCCGGGATACGCTCGGGAACCGGGACGACATCGCCCCGCTTTTCAGCGCGCAGGTCGAGCGCCCGCCGTTTTTCCTCGAAGGCCCCTTCATCGGCGGCGGGAACCTATCCGACTGGATCACTGCGAAGGGCGGGACGGGAGAGGTGGCGCTGGAGGATCGGCTGCGGCTCTTCGCGCAGGTCGCGCGCGCGGTCGGGGCGGCGCATTCGGTCGGCATCATCCACAAGGACATCAAGCCATCGAATATCCTGGTGCAGGAGGCGGGCGGCACCCCGCAGGCGATCCTCGCGGACTTCGGGATCGGGAAGCTGGTCGGCGGCGATTCGCAGGGCACGCTGTCGATCGGCCCCTACAGCTATGACGCGGCGGGCGCGCGGCTTTACATGGCACCCGAATACATGACGGGGGCGGCCCCGTCGGTGCAGGGCGACATCTACGCGCTCGGCGTCCTGCTTTTCCAGCTCGTCACAGGCGACCTGAGCGCCCCCGCCGCGCAAGGTTGGGAGCGCAGGATCGGCGACGATATCCTCCGGGCCGACATCGCCGCGTGCATCGACGAAGACCCGGCGCTCCGCCCGCCTAGCGCGGACGAGGTGGCGAAGCGGATCGAGGCGCTGGCGGAGCGCCGGGCCGCCGCTGCGGCGGAGCAGGCGGCGGCGGAGAAGGCGCGGCGCGCGCGGCGCTTGCGGGTGATCCTCGCGATCAGCGCCGGCGCCTTCGCGGTCATCGCGGGCTTCCTGGCGTGGCTTTTCATCGCGGAGAGCAAGCACCTCGACGAGATGACGGCGGCCAACGAGCGCAACGAGCAGCTCGCCTACGGCTTCGGGCTGCGCCGCGCTCACGAACTGATCGAGGACCGCATCCCGGCAGAGGCGCGAAAGGTGCTGGAGGCGTTGCCAGAGCGCCGCCGGAGCACGGGGTGGCAATCCCTGAAGGACCGCGTCGATCCGCCCAGGCAGTGGATCGCTCTCCCGGATTCATGGCGGGAGCCGGAGGGGGACCAGCTCATGCCGAGGGGGCGGTCGGTGGCCAACAGGGACCGCAGCCTGATCGCGATGGTCAAGAACCGCGTGATCACGGTGGCGTCGATGGATCCGGTCGAGGTCGTCGCGCCGGAGCTAGTCCATCCCGCCGAGGTCACCAACTGCGCGTTCCTGCCGCAGGCGGACTACTTGCTCTCGCTAGATGTCGGTTCGGCGGATTCGCCGCCGCGGGTCTGGGGTTGGCGCATCGGCGAGTGGAAGCCGGTCGATTTGATAACGCTCGATGTGGAACTGCCCGACGCCCAGCTCAGAAATCCCCTCGATCTGGTCGTCGGGAACTCGGGCAAGAACGTGGTGGTGGTTTACGATGGGAAGCTGGTCGGCTACCAGGTGATTGGCGGGGGGGGCAAACCGGTTAGCCTAGAGCAGAAATACGAAAAGGAGACCTCCAACTCCGACCTGATCCTCAACGGGGTGCACAACGGCACCGCCGTGTCCGCCGCCGCCGAGGCCGACCTGTTCGTCGCCCCCCGGCGCGTCGGCGGGGGAAAAAAGGTGATGCACGCCTACCGGATGAGCGACGGGGCGCTGACGGCGGTCTTTGATCGAGGGACCGACGAAGAGGATTACGGCTTTTACGACAGCCAGATCACGGCGGACGGGAATTTCATCTCGGCCATCGCGACCAAGTTCACCGTGCTGATCGACAACCGCGACCGCGAGAACCCGAAGAAGCGATTCCGCAGCCTCGGCAACAACGACACCTCATTCTCGGGCGAGTTCTCGCCAGACGGCCGGATCTACATGGAGATCAATGCGGCCGGCTATCTCCGGTTTTGGGATCCCGTGACGGCGGAGGTCGTGTCCCGCATCGAAGTCCCGGGGGCGGGGAGCGCGCGGCGCGGGGCATTCAGCCCGGATGGGAGCATGGTCGGATCACCTTCCGCCCCGACCGCATCCAATTTCGCGATGTAGTCAGCGGGAAGAGGAGATCGCGGAGATTCCGAAGGCTTTTTCGGGAAGGACGCGCCGGTCTTCGGGGCGGGCGGCAAGACGTTCGCGATGCTCTCCCGCGACGGTACCGCATCCTGTCGGGAAGGCTGGGCGAGCCCGGGGTCACCATGATGCGAGGTCTGTCGCTGCCGCTCATCGGCGACCGCAACGGCATGTTCGGCGCGGTACCTTCGATCCCGCTGGCGAGCGCGTCGGCATCGCCATCGAGCGCGAGTTCGCGCTGGTCTTTGACCTGCGGACCGGGGACATCCGGCGGCTCAACTTCACCGATTTTGGCAGCGAAGGGATGGGGGGCGGCTGCGCCTTCTCGCTGGACGGCCGCTATTTCGCCGCTTCCACCAGGGATAAGCGCCTCGCCGTCTGGGATTCGGACAATTGGGAGCGCCCGGTACGAGCGTCGCCTTTGAGGAATTGAATCCGGCGCGCCTTCTATTTGGCAAGGCGGCTGACGGCTCCAATGTCCTCGCCGCCATGCTGACCAGCCACGACCTTGGTCTCCCCGGCGCGAAACCGGGGGCTGCCGCATTCAAAATACTCCCGGCGGAGGACGGCGAAACCCCGCTCCGGCTGGAAGCTCTACGAATTCGACGGGTAAGCGACCAGGTCGAGCTGATGGCGGAGATGAGCCGCAGCGGTCGCTATCTGGCGACGGCGACGCATGACTGGGTAAGGATGTCGGAGGCGCTGTAGAGATCCGCGATGCCGGGACTGGCACGGTCGCCCATCGCCTGCCGGGGCACACCAATCCCCATCGCAGCTATCAGTTCTCTGGCATCGCCTAACTCCGAGGATAGAATGGTGATCGCCGCCGATAATTCCAAGGGCGGTCACTTCGCCGCAGTGGTCACCACGCTCGGCGCGCCCGGCGCATAGGGAATTGAAACCCGTGCGCCTCCCGCATCCGGCTGAGATCAAGTCCGTCGGCTTCGACCGCGAACTGCCCGAGATTGCGGTCACCGCGTGTGCGGACGTACCGGTCCGCGTATGGGATGTCGCCAAGGCGGAGGAACTCCGGTCATTCAAGGTGGATGGCGAGCTGAAGCGGGCGGAGGCTCGCGGCAATGTGGGATGTATCCACACGATGTCAAAAAGAAGGACGCCAAAGGCAACGGGGCGCACTACGAATGGTGGGATGCCGAGACGACGCGCGGCTGTGGTCGATGGGAGCCGCCCGCTCCAGCCACGAAAACGCATTCGTCGATCCGTCGGGCGAACGTTTTCTCGTCACGGGCTGGGATGACCACGCCGAGGTCTGGTCGATTGCCAGCGAGGGCGGCAAAGAGGCGCTGCGGGGATTTGCCAGGTGCCGCGGCGACCGGTTCGGCGAGATGAAGCGGTTCTTCGATGAGCGGACCGGGGCTTTTGTCGAGGAGGTCGAAACCGGCGTGGTGAAGATCAGGAACCTCATGGGGGACGACATCGTATTGAATGGGGTGGGCGGTCAGCCCGAACACTACGATTTCTCTGCCGACGGCAGGCGTCTCGCCGTGGTCGTGGATGGGAAGGCGTCGATCTGGGCAGGCAATTCGGCGCTCAGGCTGCTCCCGCTCGCCGGGGAAGAAACGTATTTCACCGCCTTCGCGCCCGCAGGCACGGCGCTGCTCCACATCCGGAAAGAAGCGGGTCTAAAACGCGGTCAGATCTCAACGATGGACATCGTCGCCGGAATCCAGGCGGCGGGCGATGCCGGCTTTGGGTTCCGCGAGCACGATCTCCTCTCTGCGCTCGAATCATGGAACCCCGGCAAGACCCCGGCGGCGATGCCGGGGCGGATCTTCCAAGAGCTGAAGCGCCAGTTTGGGCTAGAGGAATCCCGCCGCTTTCTGACCGAGATCTTCCCGGACCGCGATCTCGCATTGCCGGGGGATATCCGCTTTTTGGAGGGGCCGCCGCCCGCCGGATGGTCGGGCCTCGATTTTGACGCCTCTGCTTGGGCATCGGGCAAGGCGCCGCTCGGCTGGAATGGAAACGGCAACGAGGGGATCGCCAGCGTGATCGAACACCGGGTCGGATGCCTCGCCTGCTACTTCCGCTGCGAATTCGATCTGGATCTTGGCGGCGTGGAGGGCGTGATCGTGGAAGGCGGCTTCGACGACGGTGCCGTGATCTATGTCAACGGTGAGGAGATCGAACGCCACAACATGCCGGACGCCAGGACGCACCTCACCTACGAAACCCTCGCCAAAGAAGCCGCCAGAGATAACCGCGAATCCTTTGCCTTCATCATTCCAAGCGATTTGCTCCGGAACGGGCGAAACGTCATTGCGGCGGAGATCCACCAAAACTCTCCCACCAGCAGCGACCTTCTTTTCGACATCTCGACGGTGGCGCTCCCGGCGCGCTAGGCGGAGAAAATTGTCCGCAACTCCCACGGGCTGGGTAGGTTGTATATCCCCTAGTTATCCTCCATCCATCACCCTACTATGAAACCGAAAATCCTAACCCACATCGTCTGGCTCGCCATCGCCGGGGGCACCTTTGCCCTCGGGATGAAAATGTCGCAGCCGGGCAAAGCGGGCGACTCCGCCGGGCAAGCCGCTGCCGGCCCGACGCTCAACACCCCCTCCATCAACTCCGGGTCCGGCTCCAATGCCGGTGCCAACACCTCGGCCGCTGCGACCACCGCCGCAACCGATGAGTCGCTCAAAGCGATCGCCGCCTACCTGCCGAAGTCCGGCCCGATGCGCGCCGAAGACATGCGCTCCGCAATCATGGAGATCGCCAAAGAAAGCGATCCGGTGAAGGCGAACCTCATGTTCACCCACCTGCTCCAATTCCTCGACGCCGACAACGCGAAGGACGCCTTCGACGCCGTCCGCGAATCCGCCAACGGACCAGAGGGCTTCGGCCGCATCGCCCTCGTCACCTTCGCCTGGGCATCCAAAGACGGCGCCGCCGCCATCGAGCACACCATGGCGCAGGAAGACGGCCGCGCCCGCGGCTTCGGTTCCATGCTCGCCCTTTCCGGCTGGGCATCCGCCGACCCCGATGCCGCCAAAGCGTGGCTCGCCAGCGCCGATCTCGGCGAGGAAGGCGGCGGCTGGCAGCGCGGCATGATGACCCGTGGCCTGGTCAGCGGCCTCGCCCGCACCGACCCGAACGAGGCGCTCAAATACGTGCAATCTCTCGAAGAGGATCAGCGCCGCGGCTTGATCGACCCGATCATCGAAGAGCAGCTCCGCCTCGGCGTCGATTCCGCCGCCAACTGGGCGGAGAACATCGCCGACGCCGACCTGCGCGACGGCGCGCTCAACCAGGTCGCCCGCAATTACTCGCGCAAAGACCTCGACGCCGCCGCCACCTGGGCGGCGCAGCTCGCCGAGCGCGGCTACGGCTCCGATGCGGTCGGCGAAGTGCACGCCAGAACTCGCCGAGCGCGACGCGGGAGCCGCCGTCGCCTGGGCGGCGAAGCTCCCGGCCGGAGACGCCCAGAAAGAAGCCTACGGCGAGATCTTCCGCCAGTGGACCCGCGAGGACCCGACGGCCGCCAGCGAATACCTGACCACCATGGAAGCCGGTCCGGGGCGCGACGCCGCCGTCAGCAATCTGGCGATGACGATCTCCCGCGAGGAACCCGAGGCCGCCGTGCAGTGGGCCGCCACGATCCAGGACGAGCAGCAGCGCGGCGAATCGCTCGTCCGCGCCGCGCAGTCATGGTATCGCCAAGACCAGCAGGCCGCCCAAGCCTGGGCCGCCTCGAACTTGACCGCCGAGCAGCAGAAGCAGGTCACCGAGGCGCCCCAGCGCGATTTCGGTCGCGGCGGCCCGCCGAACTTCGGCGGCGGGGACGGCGGCGGTCGCGGTCGCGGACCCGGCGGTCGCGGCCGATAAGCCAGCTAGGGTCAACGCAGCCACCCTCTCGCGAGCGCCGCCCCAACCCGGGGCGGCGCTTTTTTTTTGCCCAGTTTCCGCGCCATCTAGGGTGCCGCCGGTGACAGCGTGGCTCGCGACCTACCGCCGCCCGCCTTGCGCCATCGCCCAATCCGCTGCCGCGCCCAAATCGCGACCATTCCGGCGGTCGACCAGAAACGCGCCGCCGAATCCGGCATCGAGCGCGCCGCGATAGTCCCGATCCGCATCGTCGCCGATGTGGAGGCATGCGGAGGCGGGGCGCCCCATCGCCCGCGCCGCCGCCGCAAAGATCGCCGGGTCCGGCTTCGACGCCCCGACCTCCGCAGAGATCACCACCTGGCAGAAGCAATCCGCGATGCCCAGGCCGCCGAGCGCGGCGGCGAGCCGGCGGTCGAAATTCGACAAGATGCCCACCGCCATCCCCGCCGCACGCAGCCGCTCCAATGCCGGCCGCACGTCAGGAAACAAGAGCCACGCCGAGGCATCGGAATAATGCGCAAACAGCGTCTCAAAACACGCTTCAAAGTCACCTTTCGAAGGGATGCCGGTGGTCGAATAAACGCGCCAAACCAAATCTCGCCACCATCGCCGCTCGCGGTCCTCCCCGCGCTCTGTCGCCGCCGCTCCTGCCGCGTGCGCATCGGGCATTTCGGCAAAGGCACGCCGGAAGGCGGCATCGGCTTCATCCGGGTCGAGCAGAAATCCGAAGTCCGCCCCGATCCTCGCATAGGTCTCGCCGACCGCCTCGGAAACATGGACCAGGGTGCCGACCGCATCGAAGAATACGGCGGGCGGATCAGGCGATTGGGTTTGGGTCTGCTGTCCGGGCATCGGATTTTGTTGGCGCCCCGAACCGCTAATCTACATCAATCGCGAACCGCAAATAGAATGCATCGGCATCCCCATAATCCACCACAGCCCGAATTATCTCGACCCCGGATTCATCGCCGAGCGGGCTTTCGGTAAATCCGCCTTCGGACCAATCGCTCAGATCGGTAGATCCTTGTGGCTTGCCGATCCCCGGGGGCACATACTTCGCCCGGCGGTAGATGATCGCCGCATCGCCTGCGGCGATTTCAATCGAATAGGGCAAGGGGTCGGCGATCAGAGGTCTCAGATTCCCGAGATACTCCTCAGCATTGGAAAGCCGGTCGCCTTCTGGATCGGCTTGGGGCAGCCGGTCGTCCGCCGGGGTGTCTTCGGGAAAGGCGGCGGCCGCCCATTCTGCGTAGCTCAAAAGGATTTGCGGCGCAATGGTGAGGCGCAGAGCCTCCGGCGTCAGCGAGCCAAATCCTCCAAAAGTCTCGGTCGCCTCCGAACTCGCCACCGAGATATCGTCTAGGCCGGGGATGCCGGACGAAGACGGAAACCGCCAGTTGTCTGCCGCCGAGGAGAAGATTCCATATTCCCTCACGTTGATGAAATTCGCGGAAGGCGGCGCGCCATCCGAGGTGCGGAGGATCCACAGGTAGATCTTCTTCCCCGCGAATGTCGCGTCATCATGCGCGGCCACCGCCGCCGTAAAGCGGCTCGCCTCCCCGAATACCACCCCGATCTCGGTCGAATCGTAAGGCAGCCACGCCTCGCCCAACGCTGCCGCGTCTCCCGCATTCGTTGCCACATCGAATCCCGCCGGAAAATGCCCGATCCGCACCTCATGGCCGCCTGACAACAGGTCGCCGGACGCGCCCTCCACCCTTCGCATCCCCGGCTGAGCGAGATAGTTGACCGTTACCTCGGCTAGGACTGGGGAGGCGAGAAACACGCCGGCGAGGCTTCCGATCAAATGTATGCGTTGATTCATCTGCGAAGATTAAGGCACGCAGAGGAGCGCCGCAACCATCGCATCACTCGCCGCAGATGAATCTGTTGGGGGCTGAATATTTATATGTTTTGTTATGTAGGGGGGATTTGTCGAGTGTGAGGATAATTTGCCACGCCGCCAATTTTTTGCTTGTCTTTGTCGGCTGGGTCGCGTTACAAATATAGATCTTCAACCGACTAACAGCGGAAAGCCGAGTGCTTGTCTCTCCAATGATTGACAGGGCTTTCCCAACCGATGTTGGCGCTTGTGGTTTCTGGGGCGCACGATTTCTGCCCAACC
Organism: Verrucomicrobiales bacterium; assembly: GCA_041395145.1. Classification (GTDB taxonomy): domain Bacteria; phylum Verrucomicrobiota; class Verrucomicrobiia; order Verrucomicrobiales; family DEV007; genus JAWLBD01. Next base: position 59,388 of record JAWLBD010000009.1, read on the forward strand.
GGATCTAATTTAGTCGACCCGAATGTCAGCGAAAAGTTTTTCAGAACAATTTTGCATAAATTTCGATAGATATCGTTGAGGGTAGTATTGGCAGTCCGTTTTTCTCACCTATTCCCTTCCTCAATTACATATGAATAAAGTAAACAGATCTCTCCGGCTAGCGGGAATTATGGGTGGCAGCTCCCTCCTCGCGGGACTGATGGTCTACGCAGGCATTGCCCTTCCCCCGCACATCTCGGTCTCGCTGACGGATTCGCTCAACGACACGAACATGGATGGGAAGGCGAATCCGGGAGAAACTATCGACTACGAGGCGACCGTGGAAAGCGACGGGATCTCCACGGCGACTGGGGCCGTGTTTTCGAATACGATCGACGCGACTACCACCCTCGTCCCTGGCTCGGTGAGGGCAACGCCGGTCACGTTGAATGATCCATACGATTGCATCGGCAATGTTGGGTTGACCGTTCTTGCAGCTAACGGGGTGCTTAGCAACGACTTTGATCCCGATGGCACCGGCAACCCGCTGGCCGACCTGACTGCGGTAGTCGCCTCTGGTGCGACATCCCAAGGCGGCTTTTACAACTTGGCGGCGGACGGATCGTTCACCTACGAGCCTCCTGCCGGCTTTACTGGAAACGATGGGTTTACCTATACGGTTACCGACGCGCATGGGCTGGGCGATGCGAGCGCCACTCCTACATCAGTGGAGATTTCTGTTGCGGGCGTGATTTGGTTTGTCCAATCTGGGGCTGCTGGAGACAACACCGGCACCTTTGGCGGACCCGTTCAATTCTGCCGCCTGTTCAACGCCGCCAATGGTGGCGGCGCGGCAAGCCTGCGGCAGGGCACTGCATTCGTTCATACGGGCAGCTACACCGGAGGGGTTGCCTGCTCAACAATCAGCGGCTGATCGGTCAGGTTCGACCCAGAGCATCGCCGCGTTTTGTAGCCTGACTGTTCCGCCGTCCTCCACCGCCCTGCCGCTGACCGCAGGCACCTGACCATCGGTGACCAATGCGGGGGCATGGGATTACCCTAGCGAGCGGAGCGCCGTCCGCGGTCTGGATGTCGGCAACACCGCTGGTTCGGGCGTCTTGGATCAAGTGTGGGCGCCTCTCTGAAGCTGCTGAGGTCGCCGTCTCCGGAAGCGCTCGGGCAAGGCGTAAGATCTGACGGGTGGCAACCTGTCGGTTGCGTTTAATAGCATTTCTCGAGCGGCGTCCCCAGCGGGATCGAAATAACCAACACAACGGGTTTCTTTACTGTGCAAGGCGATGGATCGATGACCCAGGGCGGAAATGACAGCGGTGGCATCATCTCCAACACCTCCGGCGATGGGATCGTCCTAGTCAACGCCACCAACGTCACCCTCAACAATATGACGATTGGATCAACCGCCGCGGCGCCCGCGCATGCCCCAAATTCGAACGCCAACATCACGGGAGATGGTATCCAGGCGACGTCTAACTGCAACGGACTGACCTTGAACTATGTAACGATCGCGGAAACTGGCGATCACGGCGTGAACGCCGCCGGATTGTCGAACCTGACGATTAACGGATGCCTGATCTTGAATGCTGGAAATGGCAATGAAGAACACGGACTGAACCTCGATGAACAGCGCGGTGAAAACTTTGTCACGGGCTCACTTTTCGACGCCTTTAATGAGACGGGGATTGAGCTGACGAACGCGAGCGGAACGGTTGACCTGACAGTTTCGGGAACGACCTTCCAAGATAACAAGGCAACGGTTGGAAATTTCGGTGAAGAGGCGATTCTAGTTACGGCGCAGGGAACCGCGCAAATATTTGTCCTCGTTAATAGCAACTGCGTCTTCGACCAGCTTTCAAGCCAAGGTGTTCAGGGGATTTCCGAAGGGGCAAGCTCCGACCTACACATGACAATCCTGGATAGCAGCTTCTTAGAGTCCAATGCAGGCGATGCGCTCATCATTAGCAACCCCGATAACGCTGGCGATGCCTGGCTGCGCGTCCACAACTGCACGCTAACCGACGCGACCTTCGGGCCATTCGGAGTGATCGCTAAAAATGACAGCAGCGGGGTGAGCCACGCCACTCTCACCACGGTCAACGCGCCGAAAGTCCAGCTAATTAATCACAACCATGACGACACCGGAAGCGGTGGACCCGCCAACGGAACGAGTTTCCTTCATGTTGAGGGCTGCACCAACTTGGTGGGGTCCGAAAATATTGGGGCTGATCTAATTTCTACGGAAGGAATTGCTGACGGGGCGTCTCCAGACGTGAGTATCACAATGGTTAACAATAACATACAGGCGACGGACGAAGGAATCTTCTCGTTTATTCCAGGGATGCGCATCCTTTCCCAGGGGGTAGGTGTCCACCACAATCACATCGATATTCGGGGCAATACATTGGTAGGAGCACCGGATTCATCGGGTGCAAACGGACTTTCGATCCAGGAATTTGACGCGTCTGAAACGAGGATTGAAAACCTGACGGGCGGGGCTGCCGCCTTCCTTGATGGTCTTAATACGATCGGCAATGGGTCCGCAGTTCCCGCCAGTGTAAACACCGCCGGAAACGCCACAACCCCGACACTCCCGACGCTTCCCTAGTTTTTCATAAATATCTCTAAAATAACAAGCCAACTACAAAGCCATGTCAGAACCATTTTTAGCTGAGATCCGAATTGTCGGCTTCAATTTTGCCCCGCGCGGATGGGCGTTTTGCGATGGGCAGATTCTGCCGATCAACCAGAATCAATCGCTCTACTCGCTGCTAGGGACGACCTATGGCGGGGATGGGCGGACGACCTTTGCGCTCCCCGACTTGAGAACAGGACCCCGATCCATAGGGATTCCAACCACCAGCTCGGCCAAGAAGAGCGGTGAAGAGACCACACGCTCTCTGCTGCCGAAACTCCCCAGCACACGCATGCTTTTCGGTATTCGACCAATGCAGCGACCGACCAGCGGGCGATACGCGCCTGGATCCACCGATTCGGTTTTAGGCAATTCCAATGTTGACATGTATCACGCACCCGGAGGGACACGGCACCGATGGACCCTGGAGCAGTTTCTTCGGTTGGGGGCGGTCAGGCGCATGACAACATGATGCCCTATCTTACCTTGAACTATTGCATCGCCCTCCAAGGGCTCTTCCCGTCCCGGAACTAGGACAAAATCTACACCTTACTGATATCATGTCTGAACCATTTGTCAGTGAAATTCGCATGTTCGCGGGGAACTTCGCCCCCCGCGGCTGGGCGTTCTGCGATGGGCAATTGCTCGCAGTCTCCCAAAATGACGCGCTCGCAGCCTCTTTGGAACCATCTATATGGCGGGGACGGGCGCACGGCGCCCCGGTCACCGCAGGATCCGAGGGGCAGGGTTCCCATCCATGCCGGGCACGGACCTGGGCTCAGCGACCGCCGCCTGGGATCAAAGAGAGCGGGCTCCGAGCATGTAACCCTTACCGCCAACCAAATCCCCAATCACTCCCACCGGATGACAGGGCTTGCCGCTGCTGGATCAGATGGGAATCCGGGCGGGAACCAGCCGAGCCAGGCTCCGATCACCATGTATTCGCGTGCTCCGGTCGCCGCGTCGATTCGGGGTCTCCATCCATCCAGCGTGGCACAAGTCGGCGGAAGCCAGAATCACACCAATCTTCAGCCGTTTCTCTGCATCTATTTTATCCCGTCGCTCTCGTTGGGATCTATCCTTCCCCGGCATTAGGCAGAGAATCAATTTGATACCAATCTCAACCTGTTCACGTTATGTCAGAACCATTTATTGCCCGAAATCAGGGTTTCGCCCGGTATTTCGCCCCGAGCTGGGCGTTTTGCGACGGTCAGCTTTTGCGATCGCCCAGAACACCGCGCTCTTCTCCCTGTTGGAACGACCTACAGGCGATGGGCAGACGACGACCGCACTCCCAAATTTACAGGGGGAGGGCACCGATGCACCCTGGGAGGGGACCCGGTCTCACGGAGCGAAGGCTCGGAGAAAAGGGAGGCGTTGAGACTGTGACGCTTACGGAGTCGCAAATGCCGCAGCATACGCACTCGGCGAACGTAACGCTGACGCCGGGAGCAAGCGACGATCCGACCGTTGATTCTTACATCGGACCTGGGTCTACGGCAGCCTCAAAAGTGTATCTCCCTCAGTCTGGGAATCCGGTCAACGGCGACCTCGCCCCGGCTACGCTTCCGGCTTTCGGCGGCAGCCAAGCGCACAACAACATGCAACCTTATTTGACCCTCAATTATATCATCGCCTTACAGGGACTCTATCCCTCCCGCAGCTAACAGCCGAGCCGCGCTCGGCTCTCCGCAATGCCAGAACTGACATCAGAAACCTATTCGTTCCGCCCGATCTCCCTCGCAGAGGGTGGTTCCGACCTGCCGTTTTTGGCTGCGCTCTACGCGAGCACGCGGAGGGAAGAGATGGCGATGACCGGGTGGCCGGCGTATCAGATCGAGGCATTTTTGCGCCAGCAGTTCGAGGCGCAGCACAGGTTTTATCAGGACCAATTCTCTAGCGCCCAGTTTGATATTATCTTGGATGCGGCAGGCGAGCCGATCGGTCGGCTCTATCTCGACGAGCGGGAGGACGAAATCCGCGTGATCGATATCGCCTTGCTCCCAGACGCGAGGGGTCGGGGGATCGGCGGTCGGATTATGGCCGACATATTGGATAAGGCATTTGCCTCAGAGAAAACCGTCCGCATCCATGTCGAACAAAACAACCCAGCGATGCGCCTCTATCGCCGCCTCGGATTCAAAATGATCGAGGAACAGGGCGTCTATTATCTGATGGAGGCGGTGCCGCCGAGCCGGGCTGCCGCCTAATCCTTTGCTAATTCACAACAACCGAATCGCTCAAAGCTACTATGAATCGCCGCCAAATTGTTAAGATCGCTGCCCTTGCCGGGGCGGGAACAGTCGCCGCGCCAGCCGCCATGGCGGTGGGTATCCCGGATGTCGCCTCACGTCTCTCCCGTTACAGCCGCCGGGTCCTCCCTAAAGCACTCGATGGCGGCACGACCCATATCCTAGCTTCCATAGATGATCTTGCCGCCTTTTCCGACCTCGAAGTTCGGGAGAAGGCGCTGCCCTATGACGGGATCAAAGCGAGCGGGAATATTCTCGAGTTCAGCCACAACGGGCGCGAATACCGGATCGAGCATGTCCTGCCCGGCGATTACGCCGCCCGCGCAAGCGCCCTTTAAACTCCATCTACCCGAAGCCCTTGAGTTCCGCCGCCACCCATCCGCCCGACCTCGCCATCTTGACGGGCGACCATTTTCGCCCCTGCGTGGGTGGCGAGTTCACGTTTTCATCGCCAGAGGGCGGATCGGTTAGGGCGAAGTTGGCTGCAGTCGAAGACCTGCCCGACCACTCAGGGGTGGAGCGCAGGGTGCCATTCGCGCTGCTTTTCAAATGCGATGAGGCGTGCCTTCCGCAAGGCATCTACGAGATCGAGCATCCCGATCTCGCGACAATGGCCTGTTTTCTTTCCCCGATTAGCGGCGGCCAAGGGCACTGCGAACTCGAAGCGATCTTCAACTGAGCCATCCGCCAAATTCTGAAACGATCCGATACCCGACCGACTATGAGATTTTCCCTAAATTCGAACAACGCGAGACTGTTAGCATCGTGCTTCGGTGCGCTGGCGTTTGTCTTCGCGCCGGCCACGCTCATGGCGTCGGGCGAAACGGTGACCGTCAACCTCGGCGACTTGCCGCCAGGCAAACGGGTCGTCATCAGCTACTCGGTGACCGTTGACAATACGATCCCGGCAGGGGACTCGACGCTTTCGACCCAGGGATCGGTGGCGCACAGCGGCGGATCCGTTGCCCAATCTGACGACCCCGATGCGGGAGGCGTCTTTGATCCGACGACAACCCCGGCGAACAAGGCGGGCGCGGTGGATGCTTATACCGCTTTCGTGCAGGCGAATTTCACCCCCGCCGAGCAAGGCAATGCGGCGATCTCGGGATCCGTGCAGAATTTCGAAGGCGATGCCTTCACGAACGGGCTCGACTTTCTCTTCAACCAAGATCCGAAAGTGATCGACCTAGCGGATCCGATCAAGTGCGAGGTCGTTTCCGGCAAGGTGCGCTGGACGTTTGTGCGGGTGACGGACACAAGCGGGGTGACCGTGGCGACGGGCTGCGGGCCGACCAAGGACAATCCATTCGCCGAGCCGCTGACCCAGATCTCCGCGACGGCGGATACCCCGTCGGCTGGTCTGACCACCATGGTGCTGGAAGATCCGACCCCAGTCGCGCCAGGCAGCCCGCGCTTCTTTGGCGTGCAGGTCGATAGTCGCGCGGTGGTGCGCGGGATTTTCGCGACCGACATCAAGCCGGCGAGCGCCTCGGTGCCGATCGAGATCACCGCGCTGTCCCTCCAGTCGTTTGAGCCGGGCGTCGTGCGGGGCACCGTCACGGGGGTCGGGCCATCATACCTACAGGATTCCAACGCCTTTTGGACGACCGGGATGTTTCAAAATGGCGATTACTTCGTGCAGATCTTGAACGCGACGAACCCTGCCGCCGAAGGGGCGGTCTCGGATATCACGGCGAGCGATGGCGGGACGAAGCGCCTCACGCTGGCGCCGGATTTATCGGCCACGCTGTCGGTCGGCGACCAATATGTGATCCGCCCCCATTCGACGGTCGATGGCGTCTTTGGTCCCAGCAACGAGGCGGGATTGCTCGCGGGTCCCAACTCCACTGCGGCGGACAATCTCGTCCTTTTGGGGACTGGCGGGAACCCGAACCAGACCCTCTTTTTCTCCAGCGGCACCAGCCAGTGGGAGGACAATGCGGCGACCCCGAATGCCGGGGAAAGCCGCATCTTCCCCGGCGAGGGCATCCTCGTCCGGCGTCTAGGCACGGCGGCGCTCCGCATCTATACCAAGGGAGAGCCCCGCTATGGTCCGGTCCAGGTCACGGTGACGACCGGCTTCAACCTGCTCGGCGCGATCCAGTCCAGCGGCGGGCTCACGCTCGACCAACTCGGGCTGCGCGGCGACGGCACGGCCGGGACCGGCTTGGCAGACGGCATCAACCCGTCGGCGGCCGATAACATCGTGGTGGTCAATCCGAATGGGACAACCTCCCGCTACTTCCACGATGGAACAACTTGGCGCGACTCGCGCTTCCTCGACGCAAGCGCCGTCGTCATCCCGCCCGGAGCCGCCTTCTACGTCATCCGCCAATCGCCGCGCCCGCCCTTCAACTGGACGGTTCCCGGCTCTGCTCAGTAGCTGGCGCGAACCCTCTGACCTCCACGCTTTCTATTCATGAACCGAGCCAAACTTACGAAACTCACGCTCGCCGCCGGCATCGCCCTAGCTATTGCCGGGCAGTCATCGGACGCGGCGGTCACCGTCGACTACGGCGCCTATCCGGGGCAGCCCAACGTCATCACCTCGGGGGCGACGCCGGTCGTCGATGGCAACGAGGTCCGGATCGGCTATCTGACTGCCGCTCCCGCCGACCCGGCGAATGTGCAGGATGTCAACGCGGTCTTTGTCCTGCTCGGGATGACTAGCTTCGCCCAGATCGGCGCCAACCCGCCGGACTCCGGAAACTTTGCGGATTCGGCGATCACCTCCGATTCGCTCTACGACAATCGGCCGATCGTGCTCTGGGCATTTGACACGACCGACGACTCTGCCGTCGCGGCAAACTTCAACAACGTCTCGGAGCATGGTCTCTTCAGCACCAGCGTGAACATCCCGGCGCAGGGCGCGGCGATCCCGTTTGCCCTCGTCGATACCACCAACGTCACCGGTGCCCTGCACGGCTCCGTGACCACGCCGGGATCGAGCCGCTCCAGCTTGCCGCGTCGATTGTCCCAGTCATTCCGGAGCCGAGCCGCGCGCTGCTGCTTGCCATCGGGATGGCGGCGGCTGTGGCGCGGCGGCGCCGATAGGAGCGCGGCGTCCAGGCGCCCGCCTGCGGCGCTTCGGTCGCGCGGTTGGGCGGAAACGGAATGATAGGCGGCGGCGGGCTGTCGTCGTCCGGCGCGCCCTCGGGAACCAATATCCACGGCTGCAGCGGCTCTAGCCCGGCGGCGATCCGGCATTCGTCGCACCGCTCGTGGCGCTCGCCATTTTCCCATGAGACGGAGAATTCGCGGCAGACGGAGGGTCGCAGCGGGTGGATGCCGCAGAGGGCGGAGGACCCGACCTCGCCGACCAAAGCGATGCAGCGGCGGCATTTTGGATCGCCGGTCCCTTTCATCATGGCGCGAAACGGGGTCAACGGCTCGGTCAGATCGGCAGGCACGGTCCCTCCTGGAGCGGCATCGGTTTCGCCCCAATAAAATGAGACGCGGTAGCGCGTGCAACACGCGCCGCAGCCGAGGCAGGGATGTTGGGTGAGGGCGACCGCTGGCGGCTGCCCGAGAGTTTCGCTCATAAAGGTGGAAGCCCGATAACGTATGGATGATGTAAGATAATCAAGCGGGTGCCGAGCGGCGGGCGTTTTGATTCGACAAGCCGCTGCGCCTTCGCTCAGGTATCGGCATGAGAAAAAGCCAGATCATCGCCCGCCTCCTCGACCCCGGGATCATCGCCGTCATCCGCGCGGATGATTCGGCGCAGTTGCAGCGCGTTGCCGAGGCGCTGGCGGATGGCGGCGTGGCGGCGATGGAGATCACGATGACGACGCCGGATGCGCTCGGCGCGATCCGCGCGGTGACCGCCGCGCTGGGCGACCGCATCGTCATGGGGGTGGGCAGCGTCTTGGACGATGTGACTGCGCGGATGGCGATGCTCGCCGGCGCGGAATTCGTGGTCACCCCGGTGATGCGCGAGGATGTCGTGCGCCTCTGCCGCCGCTATGGCAAGCCGGTGATCTGCGGTGCCTACACGCCGACCGAGGCGCTCGCCGCCTACGAGGCGGGCGCCGATTTCGTGAAGATCTTCCCCGCCGACGGCCTCGGTCCCGCGTATATCAAAAACCTGCTCGCCCCGCTGCCGCAGCTCGAGGTCATCCCGACCGGCGGCGTCACGCCAGAGACGTGCGGCAGCTTCATGGCGGCGGGCTGCGCGGCGGTCGCGGCGGGCGGCAGCCTGATCCCGAAGGCGGCGCTGGCGGCGGGCGACTGGGCGGCGATCCGCGAGAATGTCGCCCAATTTGTCGCGGCGATCCGCGCGGCACGTTGAATTTTAGCGCCCTGCGGCGCAAGACGCCGGTTGAAGGCCGCGTAATGTTAGGCATTACTCGCGGACCTTTTCGAACACCCACCAGCCCCAGAAGATGAAAGCCAGATCCACCCTGTTTCTCCCCCTCGCCGCTATCGCCTGCCTCGCCGCAGGATCGAGTTTCGCCGACGAGCCGTTCAATGGAAAAAGCCTCGATGGCTGGAAGTTCAAAGAGCATAGCGCAGAGTCCAAGTGGGTGGTGGGCAAGCCTGCGCTCGACGGCGACGACAACAAGCAGCTCAAGGTGGAAGGCTCCGAGGGTGCTTTGGTCAACGTCGTTTCCGGGCACGGGCAGAGCCGCGACATTTACTCCGAGGCAAAGTGGGGCGACTGCAAGATCGAGGTCGAGGTCATGGTGCCGAAGGGTGCCAACTCCGGCATCTACGTGATGGGCGAATACGAAGTCCAGGTGCTCGACAGCTACGGCAAAGAACAGCTCGGCGGCGGCGACATGGGCGCGATCTACGGCGCGCAGCCGCCCGCCGTCAACGCCTGCAAACCGCCCGGCGAATGGCAAAAATACGTCATCGAATTCCAGGCACCCCGCTTTGACGACACCGGGAAGAAGACCGCCAACGCCAAGTTTCTCAAAGTCGAACTCAATGGCAAGGCGCTGCACGAAAACGTCGAGATGCAGGGGCCGACCCCATCGGGCGTGACTGGCAAGGAAGCCGCCGAAGGCCCGATCATGTTTCAAGGGGACCACGGACCGGTCGCATTTCGTAACATCAAAATCTCGCCGCTGGAGAAGAAATAGCGCCGCCCGCCGATGGTCAGCGAGCAAGAAAAGGCGCGGCGCCTCGCGCGCTACCGGGAGATTCGCCCGCAACTGCGGACCGGCGACATCGCGCTGTTTTCTAGCCGGACCTCGTTCTTCAGCAAGGTCATCCGGTGGGCGACCGGCAGCCGCTGGTCGCATGTCGGCATGGTCGTCCACATCAGCGAATGGGATGTCACCCTGCTGTGGGAGTCGAATACCTCGAACAAATTCTCCGATGTCTCCGATGGCATCGGCAAGTGCGGCGTCCAGTTGCTCGTCCTCAGCGAGGTGCTCCGCGAATACGACGGCACCATCGCCTTCCGCCACCTCGACGTGTCGGACGATGTCCGCAGCGGCTTCGTGCCCAAGCTCCGCGAACTGCGCGAGGAAGTCCGCAACCGCCCCTACGAGAAAGACTTTTTCTCGCTCGCGTCGGTCCCGTTCCAATTTCTCTATCGCTGGAAGAAGAAAGACCTCGCCAGCCTCTTCTGTAGCGAACTTGTCGCCGAAGCCTACCTCCGCATGGGATTGATCACCGAAGCGCGTGCCTCCAGCGCCTTCGCCCCCGGCGATTTCGGCAACCCGCCGCCAGAGGGTCGCGCCGCGCTTTCCCTCGCGCTCGGCGCGCTCGGACCGGAGATCCCGCTGTGAGCGGTGCGGGATGCGAGTCTCGGTGAAAAGCAATTTTCGGGTTGCCCGCCGGGCGCGCCTGCCGACAGAATGCCGCATGGACAACGCCGCTGCCGCCCTCCCCAAATCCCCCGAAATCCTGACCACCACGGTCGGCTCGTATTCGCCGATCGATTGGCTCGCCGCGCTGCCGAGCGAGCAGGCGATGCTCGATGCCGCCGCCGTGGTCATCGCGACCCAGCGCCGGGCGGGCATCGATCTTCCCACCGACGGCGAGCTGTATCGCTTCGACGTGAACCACCCGGATACCAACGGGATGATCGAATACTTCATCGGGCGGCTCGGCGGCGTGGATCGGAAAGTCGGGATCAGCGATGCGCGCCGCTTCCGGGAGAAGCATGAGATGGCATTTCGGCGCAAACCCGCCGGCGTGGTGCGCGGTCCGATCACCGAGGGCTGGCTCGATCTGGGGGAAGCCTGCGCCGCCTCCGCGTCGGTCGCCGGCGGCCCGCTCAAGTTCACCCTGACCAGCCCCTACATGCTCGCCCGCACGCTGCTCGACGACCACTACGGCGACTTCGAGGCGCTGACCCTCGCCATCGCCGACGCCATGGCCGCCCAGGTCGCGGGCCTGCCTTGCGCCTGCCTGCAGGTCGATGAGGCGAACATCCCCGGCAGCCCGGAGAACGCCCCGGTCGCCGCCGCCGCCATCAACCGCATCCTCGACCGCGCCACCTGCGAGCGCGCCGTCCACTTCTGCTTTGGCAACTACGGCGGCCAGACGATCCAGCGCGGCTCGTGGAAGGCGCTCACCGATTTCCTCGACGCCCTCCACGCCGACCACCTCGTCCTCGAACTCGCCCACCGCCCGGACGCCGACCTCGAAGCGCTCAAAGACATCGACCCGAAGATCAAGATCGGCGTCGGCGTCATCGACATCAAAGTCAACCACATCGAAACGCCCGACGAAGTCGCCGGCCGCCTCGCCCAAGCCGCCAAGGCGCTGGGATCGGATCGGATCGGCTGGGCGCATCCAGACTGCGGGTTCTGGATGCTCAAGCGCTCGATCGCCGACCGCAAGATCGAGGCGCTGGTCAAGGGGCGGGATCTGTTTCTGGGGCGGTCGTAGCGCTTGGGGGCGGCGCCATCCCCGCCCTTCCGAATCGGCTTGCCGCGCCCCGCAGGCGCGTTACGATCTCCGCCCGGCATCGGTATGGGTGCCGATCTTCCCCCGTTATGACCTTAAGCTCACTCCTAGCCCCCGAACGCATCGTGCCCTCTGTGGAGAGCGGCGAGCGCTGGCCGGTGATCGAGGAATTGGTCGAGGTGCTGGCGAGCACCGGGACGCTGCCGCGCGAGGCGAAGGGCGATGTGCTGGCGGCGCTGCGGCAGCGCGAGGAGCAGACGAGCACCGGCATCGGATGCGGCGTGGCGATCCCGCACGCGTATTCGGAGGCGATCGCGGAGGTGGCGGTGGCGCTGGGGCGGTCGGAGGCGGGGATCGATTTTGAGTCGATCGACAACTGCCTGGTCCGCTACGTGGTGTTGTTTTTGGTGCCGAAGAGCCAGTCGGCATCGCATTTGAAAACGCTGGCGGCCATCGCGAGGGCGTTTAATGAATCGAATATCCGCGCCCGGCTAGACGAGGCATCGACCGCCGACGAAATGCTGGCGGCGCTCGCCTGAACCCGGCGCGGCGATCCCCGCCCTATGCGAACCCATTTCCCCAGAACCTAAAGCTTCCGTGATGCATTATTTTATCGGCGATCGGGGGCGCAAGCTCGGTCCCTTCACGAAGGACCAGATCGAGGCGAAGATCGCGATGGGGGATCTGACCGCCGAGCGGCTGGTCTGGCACTCCGGCTTGGACGGCTGGAAAAAGCTGGGCGAGTGCGACGAATTCCGGAGGCTGCTGGACGCCGAAGCCCGGCGGGACGAGGCGGCGCGCTTCGAGGAATCGCCGGAGCCGAGCGTCTATGCGGATGCCGCCGAGCGGCAGCGCGAGGAGGAGGAGGACGCGGCGATGCAGCGGCCGCGCCCGTGGGTGCGGCTGGGCGCCCGCTATGTGGATGCGCTGCTCTTTGCCAGCCCCGGCATCGTCTTTCTGACCAAGGTCCAACCCGGCGGCTGGCCCGGCACGCCAGAGGATAGCACCATCGCCTTGGTCGCGAATCTGGCGCTGATGGTTTCGGTCGCGCTGTGGGAGGCGGCGAGTTTCAAACTCTTCGGCACCACGCCGGGCAAGGCGCTGTTCCGCGTGGACGTGCGCGAGGCCAGCGGCGAGCCGCTCAACTTTGTCCGCGCGGCGCAGCGCTCGCTCTTCGCCGTCGCGTTTGGGATGGGGATGCTGATGCTGCCGGTCCTCGTGCTCGGCCACATCATCGGCTACATGGCGCTGAAAACCCGGCGCGTCGCCTGGTGGGACGACCGGCTCGGCACCGTGGTGCGCCACGGCCCGGTCGGCGCGGACCGCGCGTTTCTCGCCGTCGGCATCGTCTTTCTCTGGCTGATGCTGCTCGGCATGGCGGTCTCGCCAGAAGCGGCCGGCATCCTCGAAAAATCGGGGATCGAGTGGATCAAGCCGCCGGAGGGCTGAGCCAGGATCGCCGCCGCCGGCTAGTCGCGGAAAAGCAGCGCGTAGGAGCGCTTGCCCTTGCGCAGCAGAACGCCGGTGCCGTGGAGCAGGTCCTCGGCGGAGACCGAGGCGTTGGCGTCGGCGCAGCGCTCGCCATTCACGTAGATGCCGCCGCCGGCGATGTCTTTGCGCGCCTGGCCTTTGCTCTGGCAGAGCCCCGCCGCGACCAGCGCCTCGGGCAGCGGGACGGGTTCCGTGAAGGCAGCCGCCGCGCCGGGCACCTCGCGCCGCAGGACTTCGAGCGTCGCCGGCGTGATGCCCTCGACCGATCCGCCGAAAAGGATGCCGCTGGCGCGCTCCGCCTCGGCGCAGGCGTCCTCGCCGTGGATCAGGGCGGTGATCTCCTTGGCCAGCGTGGCGTGCGCCTCGCGCTTGCCCGGAGCCTCCTTGTGCGCCTCGGCCAAGTCGTTGATCTCGCCTTCGCCGAGCAGGGTGAAGAACCGGAGGTAGCGGACCACGTCGCGGTCGTCGGTGTTGATCCAGAATTGGTAGAATTGATAGACGCTGGTCCGCTTTTCATCGAGCCAGACCGTGCCGGCCTCCGTCTTGCCGAACTTCGTGCCGTCCGCCTTTTGGATGAGCGGCAGGGTGACGCCGTAGGCTTTTTTGCCCAGCAGCTTGCGGATCAGGTCGATGCCCGCCGTGATGTTGCCCCACTGGTCGCTGCCGCCGATCTGGAGTTCGCAGTTAAACTGCCGCGCCAGGTGGTAAAAGTCGTAGGCTTGGAGCAGCATGTAGCTGAACTCGGTGTAGCTGATGCCGACCTCCCGGTCGTCCATCCGCGCGCGCACGCTTTCCTTTGCCACCATCTGATTCACGGTGAAATGCTTGCCCACATCGCGGAGGAAATCGAGGAAGCTGACCGCGCCGAGCCAATCCGCATTGTCCACCAGCCGCGCCGGGTTCGACGCCGCATCGAAGTCCAGCAGGCGCGAGAGCTGCGGGCGGATCGCCGCGACGTTCGCCGCGATCTGGTCCTTGGTCAGCAACTGGCGCTCCTGCGTCTTGCCGCTCGGGTCGCCGATCGATCCGGTCGCGCCGCCCGCCACCGCGATCGGGTGATGCCCCGCCATCTGAAAGCGGCGCAGCGCGAGCAGCGGCACCAGGCTGCCGACATGCAGGCTGTCCGCCGTCGGGTCAAAGCCGCAGTAAAGCGCCATCGGGCCCGAGCGCAGCCGCTTGGGCACGGCGTCAGCATCGGCATCGGCATCGGTACCGACCCGCCCGGTGTAATCGGCGAGCAGCCCGCGCCACTGAAGTTCGTGAAAAATGTCCATGGGTTCAGGGATTTAAAAAGGGGCTGCTCGTAACACGGGATCGAAGATCGCGCAATCGGTCGGCGGGAGCAATGTTCGCGCCGCCGCCGTCTGCCAAAGCGCCGGTCGTTTAGTTATTAGGCAACGACGGGGCGTTCCGGCGATTCGAATCGCTCCGGAAAATGGGTCGCGCCGTTCTTGGCGATCTTTTGGATCGCGTATCGCGGCTCCTCCGCCTCGCGGGTCACATCGAGCCAGCGGAAGACCGCGCGGCGGCGGACCACTTCGCGCTTCAGGTCGTTGGGGTTGACGAGATCGACGCGCGCGGGCAGCGGACCCCAGGCAAAACGCGGGCAGTCGACCGCCGCCCCGCGTTGGCGCAGCAAGGCGTAGGCGGCATCGGGCGCGGGCGTCAGCGGCTCGGCGACGATGTTGAGCCGCAGGACGAGCGATTTTTGTTCGGCGACGCGCGAGGAGCCGCCCGGGCTGAAGGTGGCTTTGACCGCGAGCACCTCGCCGGGATTGAGGCGGATGCGCCCGGCGGATCCCGCCCCGAATCCATCGGCAGCGAATGGGAAGAACGCAGACGTGCCGGCTTCGGGTCTCGCCGCGTTTTTCCCCGGCTCGCCGCCAAAGGTGAGCGGCAGCGCATTGCCCGCCGCATCAATCCTCTCGAAGCTAAGGACCGGATCGGAGCCGTCCGGCCACGCTGGCCAGTCGAGCAGGATCGCGATCGGATCATCCGGGTTGTAGTCGGTCCGGTCGGCGAAAAGCCGGACCGGCGTCAATTCGGTCGGTTGTTCCTTGTGCGTGATCGCGACTTGGGTTTCCGCCTTCGCCGGGGTCGAGGCGAGCGCGCGGTTGTATTCCGGATCCTCGAAGAAAATGAAATGCGGCTTCAGCGGCACCGGCGGGCGGGCGGAATCGATGAGGAGCAAGGGCAGCGTCAGCGCCTGTTCGAGATCGCCGTGGCGGAACCGCGCGGTGACCGCGAACCGGCTCCCGGGCGGCTTTGACTTGAGATAGGCGAAGAAGGGATCCCCGGCATCGAATTCGACAGGGTTCTTTTCGCTAGCCTCGATCGGGAAGCTCTGCTCATCGTCGCCGATCGTGACCTTCATCGAGGCGAGCGCGCCTTCGTTGATCAGATTGCGGTCAAAGACGAGCCGTCCGTCCCAGGCGTGATCGATCTCGCCGCGCGCTGGTTCCAATAGCTCGGCGATGATTGGGCTCCCGTCTTGACCCGGATCGTCGGCGGCGAAGAAGGCGGAGTCCGCCGGTTCGTGCCGGACGTAGAGCGAGGCGAGCGGATCGTGATGGCCCGCCCAAGTTTGCAGGGCGATGCCGTTTTTTCCGATCCGATTGGCGGGCAGCGGGACCGGTCGCGGCATGCGGTGTTGCGCCGGGATGCCGCCGGAGACGAACGCCGCCGACGCCGATGGGTCGGTGGAGAGAGATTGGGTGATGAGGTGGTGGCGGAGCGCGAACATCGCCCCGGCGCGCGATCCGGTGATCAAATAACGCAGGCCGCCGGGCAGGACCGGCTGCCACGATCCGGTCTCATCGTCGATCGCCAAGCCGCCGGTCGGCGGCATCGGCGGATCGGGCAAGACCGGCAGCAGGCTCTTGATCCGGCGGGCGCGGAACGTCGCCGGCAATCCGGCGGCGGCGGATTCGGCGGCGGGGCGATACTGCATCGATAGCTGCGGGGCTTGCCACCACAGCGATCCAGCCCGGCTGCCGATGACCCCGGCGCGCCCCGGCGTGAGCTGCGCGCTCGCCCGCCATCCGCTCAATCCCCACGGCCACTCGCGCGCCTCGCCCAAGGCGACCGCCGCCGGCCGCTCGGTCAGGTAGAGCGGCTGCAGGCCATCGATCATCGGCGGCGCGAGCTCGAAGGAGCCATGGAGCGGCGCGGGCATCGCCGCGCCGCCATACTGGCCCTCGCAAAATCGGAGTTGGGCAAAGCCGGCGCGAAGCCGGAATACGCGCCGGGCGAGCGGCTCGGGAACCATGATCGGCGCGGCGGCGAATTCGTAGCGGACGCGCACGCCCTCTGCGGCGCTGCCTTCGATCACGCGGAACCGGACGATGGCGATGGGGGATTCGGGCGAGAGCTGCCGGTGCATCTCCGCCGCCCATGCGGTGCCGAGTTCCGCATAGCCGGGCGATTCCCACACGTGGGAGGCGACCGCCCGCAGCGCGCCGGCCGCGTCTTGGCAGAGCAATTCCGATGAGGCAAGAAGGGTCGGGCGCGCGTTGATGCCGTCGCTGGAATCTGCGGAGAACGCCTGAAAGCCGACGCCGAAGAACGGGCTGACCGCGAGGGAGGCGCGGCCATCGCCCGCTGGCAGCGCGGTGGCCGCCGCATGGATCCGCGCGCCGCCGTTGCCCGCCGGAGCCAGCGCCCGGATCTGCGCGGCGATGTGATGCCAGCCGGGCGGCGGCGCGGGGCGTTCGTCGATCACTTCGACGAGGCTTAGGTTGGCGATCGCCCATGCGGAGCCATCGGCGGGGCCGTGGATCCGGACGCCCAGCGCCACCGGGTCGCTCCCGGCGGTCACGAAGGTTAGGGAGAGCGTTCGGAAAACGCCGCTAAACTGAGATCCCTCCTCAAAGTCGATGGCGCGGCCGGCGAAGATCTCGAATGAAAAGTCGTTGCCGGTGCCCTCGGAGGCGCCCGCCTCGATCTTGAATCGCCATTTGCCGGGCGGCAGGTTTTCGCGCCGGGAAATCGTGAGGGTGGCAGACGCCCGTGAAAGCGATGGCGTTCGCAGCCTCTTGATCTGCAATGTCGCCGCCGTCTGGCGGATCTCCAGCTTCATCTTCTTGTCTGCGGCAAAGCTCCATCCGGGGATCGCATCGACACCCTGATCGTTCTCGCCGAGATCGATCTCGATGTTGTCACCCGCCGGAAGAGGCAGCCGAAGCGCCGGCATTCGGTTGGCGCCTTCACGCTCGCCGCCGGATTCGCCCTGCGGCAAGGCGAGCGCCTCAAACGTGGGTCGGGCGGGATCGGCGGACGCATCGGGCAATGACTGGATCGCGTGGCGCAGCGCCGCCTCGCCAGCCAGCCGCGCAGGTCCATCCGCCGCGCTTTCCAAGACGCCGCCGAGCCCGTCGCCGCCTGCCGGGCGGGCGGGCGATTGGAGGCGCAGCCACGATTCTTCTAGCGAGAGCGGGTCGAGCCGGGCGAGGCTGCGGCCGGCATCGGAGTCGAGCGCGGACAGGTCGAGGATCAGATCGCCGCTGCCGCCGTGGCGGTTGGTCAAGGCGAGGCACAGCGGGTCATCGGCGGCAGCGCCGCGGAGCATGGTGAGCGCGGGGTCGATGACCGGGATGCCGGCTGATTCCTCGCGGTCGCGGCGGATGTCTTGCAGCCTGCCGATGAACGGCATGGCGAGCAGCGCCCAGCCGGGGTCCGCCGGGTCGGTCGCGGCCAGATCGCCGGGCCGGCTGAGGACCGCTTGCTGCACGCCATTGGGCAGCTGCTGCAGCGCGGCGGCGGGCGCGCTGGGCAACGGCGATTTGGCGATCCAGTGTGCGGCATCGGCTTCCACGACCAGCAGCTCGCCAGCCCGCCCTACCGCGTCGTTGAACAATGCCGCGACCGGCTCCTCGGCGATGCCGCTTTCGCCGCGCGGATGCCGGATGCGGATGTGCTGGATGCCGGTCCACCGCCTCACGTTGATCGTTTCGAACCGGATCGCTCTGCCACGGCAACCGGTCGCAAATCTACTCGGCGACGGCGAGAAATCTCACGGCTTCTCCGGGGTGATCGAAAACAGCGCGGAACCTCGCCGCCGGCTTCGAAAAGGTCGGCGGGAAAATCGTGTTGGTGAAATACGAGGCTCAGCGAATGACGCGGTCTGCGCGCCGCCGCCGCCCGCCGCATCCGGAACGGCAACCGCCGCCGGATCGCCGCCGGGCTGCGTCGCCGAGGTTTACCACGATCAGGTTGGCGATCTCCATGATGCCGTCGAGCGTCCACCGCGCCCGCCATTCGCCCGACTCCAACCTGCCGGTGTAGCCGATACCAGGACGTTTAGCGACGAACCCATGCCTCTACCGGCCGCTTCGCTGCCCAAAGCTCGCCCCATTTGCAGAACAAGATCGTCTCGAGAAACGCCGACTTTAGTTCCAGCGCCGGGATGCCGGAATCCTCCGCCTTCGCCGAAAATGTCAGCGCCGCATAGCCGGGCGACGGCCGCACCCGGTCGAGCGCGATCCCGGGAAGCAGCATCGCGTCCTCCCCAGCGGCGGCGGCACCGTCGCTATCCACGCGCTCGTCCCACGAAAGCTGGAGCGATGCGCCGCGGGCGATCAGCGACGCGCCGATGTCGAAAGATCCTCGGCTGCCCGGAAAGATCTCCGGCCGCTGGTCGCCGGGCAGGTGCGGCGCGCCGCCGCCGAGCAGCGGATAGGTGACCGAGGCGGCGAAGGCATCCCATCCCAGGTGGAGCCGATCCGCACGCCCACGGAGAGGGCGGCGGCGTGGGTCCCGGTCAGCAGATCGAGCGACACCGGGAGGCGTTGATCGGCGCGACGGCTTCCTCGCTCTCTGCGTTCTCCCAAGCGATCCCGATGCTCGCCGTGTCTCGTTTTCAGGGCGAGTTCGCCGAGCGGCAACGACCAGGCGACGCCGAATTGCACGAACTCAAGCCGCGCATCGAGGCGGAGCGTCCCGGTGGTCGGCGCGAATCGATTGACCGTTCAGCGCAGGCGCGGCGCGCCGGATTGTTCGCCAGAGCGCAGCGCCAGCGGCCACTGCTTGGCTTCGCCGGTATCGACCATCTCGACCGCTTTCAGCGCGAGCCGCGCGCCGGAGCGGGCAAAGCGCAGCCGGACCGAATTCGGCGCGTCCTCGATCTCCGAGCGGTCGAGCGGGAGCTGCAGGCGCCTGATCACCGCCATCGCATCGAGCCTGCCATCGGCGGCGCTCGCGCTTTCGAGCTGGAGCGGAAACCAAAGCCCGCAAAGGAGCAGGGCGGCGGCATCGCCCCGCCTTCCGTGATCTCGCCCAGCCGCCATTCGTAGCCGTTCAGGATAGTCGCGGTCCGCCGCTCTGGCGTCCGGGTCGTTCACGTCGGTGGCTGCCGCCGAGCGGACCGAGGCGCGGTCGAATGATCCATCCTCCAGCGGGAGGTCGCGCATCCAAAAGCTCCAGCCGATGATCGCGCCGGGCACCGATAGCGTGACCGGCTGCTGGAGCGAGGCGAGCTGAAAGCCGCCATGGCTCCCGGGCTTGGCTTCGAACGCGACATCGGTTAGCAAGAGGTCGGCGGCTCGCGTCTCGCCGCGCGGATAAGCCCGCGCTGGTCGCGGCGGGCACCCCCGCCGCTCGCCGCCGTCATCGCCCCGGCGGTGATCGCGAACCTCTCGCCGTTTGCCCCGAACTCACCGGAGATCCCGCGCAGAGCGCGTTCGCTCTCCAGCGCTTCTTCGAAGATCCGGATCGATCCTGGATAGGCATCGAGATCGAGCGCCGGCTTTCGGGCGGCAAAGCGATGCGGCTCGACTTCAGGTTGGCGATTCGCCGCCCCTACCACCGCCTCGACCGCCGCCCCGGCGGCGAGGCTCGCGCGATTGGCGAGCGATTGCCAGTGCCGCGAACGCCGCAGCGGACGGCGGCGGATGCCTCGGCGGCGTCCTCGGGATTCGGCAGTTGGGCGAGGGCGTTGACCTCGTCCGTGTAGGGCAGGTCAAAGCGGTAGCGCCAGCCGAGCGATAGCCCGCCCGCCGCCGATGGTTGGCGCGGGTCAAATTCGATGCCGGGGACGGACAGCGCGGCGAACGGCAAGTCGCGATGCGCCGAAAGCGCCGCTGATCTGCGCGCTTATTGCCGAGAAAACGCGCTTCATTCGCCGCTGCCGCGCTCGCCCGCCACGCCGATCTGGAACCTGCCGAACCCGACCTCGAACGGCGCGAGCTGCCGGCTCGGGGACGGATGGTTCGGCGGCGTCTGGTTCTGGGTCAGCGGCAGCGCCTGCACGACGGGCGCGGCGGGATGGTGCCGCCAGATCCACGGCTGGTGCGCCCCGGCGGCATCGGCGGCAAAGACGTTGCGCTCGACCGCTGCGGCGAGCGTCTCCGCCGGGCGATAGTCCGCCGACCAGTCGCCGAGCACCGCTTCTGACCCCGCGCGGCTGATGCGCAGCGCGCCGAGCGCGAAGGCGAACATCGGCGGGAACAATGTTAGGGTGGATGCCGTGCGCAGCGGGATCGCCTCCAGCCCGCCCGCCCAGTCGTCGAGCGCGGGCAGCGCATCGGCGGCGGTGGCGCGACCGGTACTGAACCAGAGTGGGCGTCGTTGATGGCGAGGTCTGGCTCCGCCGCGCGAAAGGCGACCATCTGAGATGGAGCGCGCCGCCATTCCGATGCAGCTTCCACCAAGCTTACCACGCCAGCGGAGGTTCGTCACGGTCACGCGCCACGGCTGGTCGCTGCGCGCGGCGCGCAGGGTGGCGGATCGTCGCTCCCGAACGAGACAACGCCTTTGAGCAACGCGTCCGCCTCGCCGCTGCCGGTGTTGATGTCGCCCTCCAGCTCCGCATTCAGATAGATCTGCTCGGTCAGGTTGGGCACCGGGATCTGCGCCCAGCCGTCGGCGAGCGGCAGCGATGCCCACAGCATCGGCGGCTCGGCAGGCGTGACGGGGTCCGTCGCTTCAGGCTGGGGAATGCCCTGGTGTTGGCGCAGGAACTCGGGCGTCTGGAGCGAGTCGAACGCGACCTCAAGGTCGGACGCGACGAAGGATTCGGCGCCGCCTTCCCCAAACGAATAGGACAACGCGGGGCGGCCAGGCTCCGGCGGGTCGCCCGCCGCAATCGCCACGGTCAGCTCGCCGCCATCCCCCCCGGTGATCGCCACGCTATCGAGCGACAGGCGCGCGAGGAACTTCGGGCGAACTGAGTCGCGCCGCAGCGGCTGGTCGGTGATCAGCAAGTTCAGCAACGATCCTTCGCCGGACCCGAACTTGAGGGTGGGGGAGCGGAAGTTGGCGTCGAATTCCCAAAAGATCGATGCGGAGGCTAGCGCGCCGGCGGCTTCCAGCGATACCCAGCTCGGCGCGCCTTCTCCCGACGGGTTGATCGCCGCGAACAATTTCCCCAGCTCCCCGGCGATCGACTCCCGCTCTTCCCCGGTGAGCTTTTCGGGATCGACGGCCAGCCGGAACCGGTCGTCCCGCTGCGTGAGCATGAAGACGCCGAGGGCGGCATCGCCTTCCGCCTGCCACGGCAGATGGCTGGAGCCGAAGATCGACAGGCCGCTGCCGTGGGCGGAGATCTTGGCGAGTAGATTGGCGGCCCGCTCTTTTGGCTCGAGCGAAAGCGCGGCGATGGCAGCGTCGAGGTCGAACCCGGCGAGCGGCGGGATCTGGCGGAGGGCGTCGATGTCTGCCGCGCCCAACCGGGCGATGGCATCACCCAGCGGCTCCGGACCGGGATCGCGGATGCCCAAGACCTCGCGGAGGATGTCGAAGTCAGCATCGCGCATGGTGATCGCTTTGCGCCGCGTCCCGAATTCCGCCTCGGGAAGCGCCATCGCTTTGCGGAGCCGCGCGACGTGGCCGGAACTGGCGCGCAGCGCATCGGGCGCACGCGGCGGATCGAGCGGGATCTCGCCGCCGATGCAGCGAAAGCGGTCCGGTGCCGCGCCGGTGGTGGCGTCGGCGGCGACGGCGAGAAGGACGAGCGATCCGTCCGCCAGCGCCGATTTGATCGCCGCATACGACGCCGCATCCGGCGGTGCGCCTTGCCGCGACCAGGTGAACGGCTCGCGGGCGGGCAAAGTAAGGGATAGGGATTTGGCGGAGCCGAGCAGCAGCAGCGTGTTGGGCTGCCGCGCGCCGCCCGCCGAGCGCTCGTCGAAGATCGTGCGCAACGCGGCGTGCTTCGCCGGGTTGCCGAGTTCGAGGATGTCGATCGCGGCTTCCCAAAACGGACCGGTGACGGTGGCGGTGCGGCTCATGGTTGATCCTCCTTTCCAGACATCGGCAGCGGGGTGAGCGGGATCATCGGGCGGGGTGCCGCGCTGCCGCGCCGCGCGGAAAGCTGGAGGCTGGAGCCGGGGCGGCCGGCCACCGATTTTGCGTAAAGCTCGCGCGCGGCATCGTCGCCGATTTCACCGGCAATGACCCGCGCTTCCGCCGCCGACATGATCCCGTGGTAGCGCACGGCGGTGATCCGCAGGCTCAAGCCGTCCGGCAACTCGGCAGGCAGGTCGGCGTTATCGACCGGCGGCGCGGCGGCGCGGACGGCGATCTCGCCGCCCGCCGCGTTCTCGCCGAGGGCGCGGATCCGGGCGATCAGCTTGGCGGCGGCGGCGCGGAATTCGGCGTCGCCTTCCAAGGCGGACAGCGCCGCCTCCGCCTCTGGCGTGAGGGATCCGCCCGACCAGGCAAGCTCGTAGCGCGCGACATCGGCGAGCGATTCCTTGGGCAGCGATGCGAGCGGCGCGATGTCTTGCACATTGGTCCACGAGCGGAAGAGGGCGCGCAATTGCTCGGACGGCCCGGTCTCTCCCTCTCGCGCTCGTTCGAGCAGCGCCAAGTCGGGGCGCGTCAGGGCGCCGTCGAGCGTCATCGTGCGCGCCTCCCGGTCAAACGTCGCCGGTCCCGCTCGATCGGGCGTCTTGAACGGGAATGGGATCGTGGTGAACTCGGACACGGCAAAGCGCAGTTGGTGGGTGACGAGCGGGTCGTTCGTCCGCTCGACCGTGACCGCGCCTTGGACGACGAAGCGTTTGCCGGGCTGGCGCACGGCGTAGGTGTTGAGGGAGAAGTCGAAGAAGATCTCCGCCTGCACCTCGATGTTGCCGTCCTCCACCGCGACGAGCTGATAGACGACCTCCAGATCCGGCAGCGCCCCCGGCTTTACGCCGCCTTCCCTGCTGATCGAATCCGGAGCCTCATCGGGCCAACGCTCTTGCGCGGCGGGCGGGAGCGCGTCCCACAGCCGGCGCAGCGGGATGGTGATTTCGCGGCGCTGGTCGGGGCGGCCTTCGGCGAACGCGGCGACCGCCGGCGTGATGTATTCGAAGTCTTTTTGCACCACGCTGTTGGGCGGCGACACGGTGCTCGCCGACTGGGCGATGGCGATCAAACGATGTTCATAGTAGAACGGCAGCCCCTCCCACTGCAGCGCCATCACGCCCTGCTGGAAGTTCGCCACCCGCAGCGGCAGGTCGAGGCTCAGCGCCTCGTGCGCGGCGAGCGGCTTGGCGAGGTCGAGGTGATCCGGCTCCTCCCGGTAGGGGCCGGGCAATCCATCGGGAAAGCGGTCGCGCATTTCTTCGGCGAAGATCTCTGCCGATTCCTTGACCGACGCGCGGTTGATGAGGTCCGCCCATTCGTGGAGCGGGAACCGCCGGAGCAGCGTGAATGCGATCTGCCGGAACGAAAGCCGCCGCACGATGGTCTGGTTTTTCTCCGAGAGCGACTGCTCGCGGTGCTGGGCGAGGATGACCTCCCAGGTCGTCCCGGGGGCGGCCGGCGATCCCGGCGGAGCCGGCGCATCGAGCCGCGCCGAGCTGAGGATGAGCGGCGGGTCGATCGGTTGCGTCCGGTCGATCACCACATCCAGCGCGCCTGCCGCCGGGTCCGGCGCGGCGGCTGCCATCTCGTCGGCGCGGGCGATTCCGGCGCGGTCGCCGAAGAGCCGGGACGAGCGGAGCAAGCCATCCCAGAGCTGCGCGTAGCGGTCGTATGGGCGGACGTAGTAGCGCAGGTTGTGCGCCCACCGGTCGCGGATCAGATGGTGATAGGTCAAGCGCCCGCCTTCATCCGGCGAGGCGTGCGCCGGCGTCTGCGCGTGCGGGTAGGCGGTCGCCACCCAGGGCGCGGCTCCCGCCGATCCCGGCGCGGCATCGAAAAACCGCTGCGACCACGGCGCGAATTCGGCGAGCGCCTTCCCGAGGTCCGGACCGGACGCGGGCACCGCGATGCGCTGCGCGGCTGGCACCTCGGGGTCATTGCTGCTCAGCGCCTCGGCATAGGCGCGAAAATCTTGGAACGCTTCGATCGCCTGCTTGTTCCGGGTGAAAAGTGTGGCGAGGTTTTCCGCCGACTGCGCGAAGTATTGGCTGAGGTGCCCGTTCGTCGCGTCGGTCGGATCGAACGCCTGTAGCGCCGAAGCGGAGACCGGATCCTGGCTCTCCGGCACGGAGACTTTGACCGAAATGCCGGCGGCATTTTCTCCGCGGAGCAGGAACGTCATTTCGCCGCTGGCCGGCAGCCGCACGGTGAATTGGGCGGTCGGCCCGCTGAATTCCGTCTGGCCGGCGCCCGGATCGCCCAGGTCGATCATCGAGGCGGAGCGCAGCCCATCCAGCGTGACGGTTGCCTGGTCGCCCGCCGCGCCCGCCAGCGTAAAGCGGCCGTAGGTGAGCAGGCGCACGTTCAGCGGGCGGAGGCTGAGCTGCACGCGGGCGAGCAGCGCGCTCGGCTCGGCGGCGACTTCGGCAAGGTCGATGCTCCGCCCCGGCTGAAAAAGAATCTCGACAAATAGATGCGGCGAGGGGCTATTGCCGATCGCCTCATGCAGGAGCGCCAACACCTCATCTGCCGCGATCGCTTCGCCGTTGGATTCGTCTCGCGCGCAGAATGCGACGGACAGCCCGAACCGCTGGAGCACGCTCCAGCCATACGGGTCGGCGTCGGGTGCGGTCGCGGTGAAGAAGGCGGAAAGGTTCCCCGGCTGCATCGGCGGGCTGGTCTGCAGGTCGAGCAAGCAGTTGCCCCCGTGCTTGGCGCGATACTTCTCCCTAAACGCGGCGACGGTCGATTCGAGGATCGGATGGATCGCCTTCACGCGCGCGCCGCCCGCGATCATCCCGTCCGGCGGCGGCCACACGAGGATCGATTCGCGCCACGAGAACCACGGTCCCACCACGGCCTCCGATCCCGGGACCGAATTCTTCGGCGCAGATTGGAGACGTTCGATCGCGCTTGGATACCATGCCTCCCAGCCGGCGGTTGCCATCGTGTCCGACGGGCTGTGCAGAAGATCGTCGGCGGGCAGCATCTGGATGTCTTGGATCGGGCGCAGCGCGGCGGCGAGCTTCTGCGGATCGGCGAACGTCTCGGCGGTGAAGGCATCGACATCGAGCTCCAGCAAGTCATAGCCGGCGGTGAGCGGCAGCGGATACTCCGGCAAGTGCGAGGGACCTTGATTCCAGCGGAAGCGGAGGCACTGCAGCTCGCGCGGATGCCTGCGGAACCTGATGTTCTCCAGGCTGCCAGCGAACGATCCGCTAGCGGGCATCGGGACGTGGGCGACGCCGGTGGTCGCGCGCTGGTCCTCGGCGGGCAGCATCCCGAGGTTGATCGGCTGGGGCAGCCATTCCAATTCGGCGGGCTGCCGTTCCTCGACGCCGGTCGCGCCGTCGGCGGTGGCGCGGATCGCCAGTTCGACGGGCGCGAGGGCGGACGGCACGCCGTTGGCAGAGACGGATTGGAGGAAGACGCGCCACGACTCCGGCCGCCACTCGCCTGCCGGGATGACAGCCGGCGCGGCGCAGCGCCTCGGCCAGCGGCACGGCGTCTTCGCCATCGACCTTCGCTTGGGTAAAGCGCTGGTCTTTGTCTCGGTCGAGCACGATCCGGATATCGCTGGGCAAGGCGCGGGCGTTGCTGACCGGCAATTGTTTGTTGGCGGGGCGCTGCGTCGCGCTGTCCAGCCCGTAGCTGCCGACCGGCAGCGTTTCCTCGCGGCGGAAGATCAGGCAATAATCGTCGATGGCAACGCGCGGCGCGCCCGGCTTTTCCTGCGGGTCGCTAAACTCGACGGCCACCGCCTCCGGCTGGATGACATCGGGGACGTTGTGCCCGTCGCCGACGCGCAGATCCGCCGCCGCCAGCCGATACTCGGCGGTCATCCGCGCATCGACCGGGACGCGCGGCGGCTCGCTGGGGAAGCGCGTGGCGACCAGCGAGAGCGGGCGGCCGCGCCGGCCGGCCAGATCGACCGGCGTGATCGAATAAAGGTAGCTGCGGCCGTTGGTCGGCAGCCGCGCCAGATCGGCGTCGGTTTCGTCGGCAAAGTGATCGACGAGCTGGAAGCGCGGCCGCAGGCTGCGGAGCACGTCGCCCTCGCCCTTGATGACGTCGGCGTTCTTGAACTCGAAGACAATCTCCGGACCGCGCCCGCCCAGCTCTCGGCGGCGGACTTCATAGCAGCGGAGGTGGTGCTCGGGATCGCGCCGCGCACCGGTCGCCGATGCCGCCGCGCCGCCGTCCCACGCGAGCTTCCAGGCGATGGCGATCGTGCCGGCATCGGTGTAGTGCCGCACGTTCTCGAACTGCGGCGGGACTTCGAAAAAGTCGGTGTCCGCCGTGTTGAACGTGCGGATCTCCCGCGGCGGCGATTCGTCGGGCGACCCATCTAGCGAGGTCCGCTGCCTGATCGTCGGCGCAGCGGCGGAGCGGTCGCGGAGCCACTCCGGGGCTTTGTCCGCCGGGACGCGGAAGACGAGCCCGAGCTGGAACGGGATTGAATCTCCGACCGAAGCAAGATCGCCGCCGCCCGCGACAAACGCCTGCAGGTCTTCGACGAAGTCGTTGACGACCAAGCCGCGCACCTGGAGCGCCTCGCTTTTGATGTCGCTGCTGCTGCTCTCGGTTTCCGAGTCAGATTCCTCCGCTTGAAACGCCGCCTGCAGGGTCCGGTCGTATTCCAGCTTCGGATCGAGCTTGAAGTAGGGCGAGCCGGCGAACTGCTCGGTCGCGCCGCGGACGGCGGCTTCGAAGGCGGCATCGCCGGGGTTTTGCACGCGCTGATCTTCGAGCGTCACCTCGCGGGCGAAGGCGGGCGCGGGATCGCCGATTGGGACGAAAAGATCGAGGGCGGGCGTGCCCTTTGCCGATCGGGCGGCGGCGTCTTCCACCGCTTCCATCCGGAACGCTTGGCGCAGGTATTGTCGCAATGTTAGTCCCTCTTGCGCCGCCGCTTCCCTTCCGGGGTCCGCGTGCTTTTCGACCGGCGATTTGAGCGCGGCATCCCAATGCGCTGCCCATCGTTCGGTCGGGCTGACGGCTTTCCATCCTTCGCCAGGCTGGAACCGCTCGATCCCATCTGCCGGAGCGCCTTGGAAATCGAGGGCGAAGTCGGCAGCGGGATTCACGCCCGGATTGGGCGGCGGCGGCAGGAATCCGGTCTCGGGGTTGCCGCCCGCATCCTCTGCGGCGGGCACCAGCGTGAAATAGCAAAACCCGTCGCCCGCCTCGCGGATGGCGAAGGCGGCATAGTTCGGCGCAGCAAATCCCTGCGGCAGCGGGACGCGCTCCGCCGGGATCGGCTCCGGCTTCGGCTCTGGTGCCAGCAACGGCGCGTCTGCCGCCACCAGCCGATCCGGCGCGCCGCCTCCTGCCGGTTGCGCTGAAACGGGCGCGACACCCGGTGGCTCTGCTTGCACCGAGCGTTGCGCTGCCGGTGCCGGTGCTGCCGGTGCCGGTGCTGCGGCGAGCGACCGCGCCGGGCTGGGCGCAGGCTGCGGCGCGTCGACGCCTGGTAGCGAGGTATCGACCTCGGTCGCCTCCAAGCCGAGATTCAGATAGCCTTCCGTCTTGGCCCGCGCGGTGTCGATGGCACCTTCGTTCGAGGCGACGCGGACGCTGAACGCCAGCCGGTGGCCCATGAGTTTGACCGAAACGCTGCCGGAGCCGCGGATGCCGGCGCTCGTCCCGTCGATCCCGATCTCCAGCGCGGCGGAGAAGCCGAGTTCGAAGTTGAAGCGGAAGCTGAGTTTGAGCGTGGTGAAGAGCAGCGGGATTTTGATCCAAAGCGAGATCGCCACCGCGATGCGTAGGTCCAGCCCGATCGCGCCGTGGACGACCGGGTGCTTGGTCGCGAAGTTGACCGCCGCGATCAGCCGCGCGCCGAAGGCGACGCTCGCCCGCGCGGTGAGCGATGCGCCGACCAAGCCGAGGTTCACATTCGCCTCGATCTCCAGCTTGCCGCGCGCCTGGTAGCTGATCCCGACGACGGATCCTCCTCGGTGACGCGGAAGATGAAGCCGCCGCGCTGCTCGACTTCGAGCGGCCCGAACTTGGCGCCCCAGCGCAGCATGTTCGGCCAGCCTAGCTCAAAGTGAAGCAGCCCGGGTTCGACCAGCAGGGTGGCGGAGAATTGGCTGCCGCGGATCGCCTCCTGCACGAGGTCCGGCAAGATCGGGCGGTTGCCGAGGAATCCGTTCGGGTTGGACCGGACGTGGGCGAGCAGCCGCTTTTTGCGGACGGAAAGGAGCACGAAGCCGGAGAGCAGCGGCTGGAGCTGGTTGCCCGCCTCGCGCTGGGCGACGAAGTATCCGTAGTTCGTGTTGATCCACGCCCGCACGTTCATGAAAAACGTCAGGTCGCTGCGGAAGGCGACCACCGCATCGAACAGGAACGCGCACGCCAGCTTTTCCTCGGCGATCTGGTTCCACGTCAGCGGCGTGGGTGCCGCAGAGGTCTGCGCAAACATCGCGCGAAAGACAATCGTCCACGGCACCGGCGCGCCGAGCGGCTCGAGATCGCGCGCCCAGGCGGAGCGCTTGGCGAGATCGCCCTGCGTCTTGGACAGTTCGCCGAGCGTGGCGATGAGCTTTTTGATGTCGCCCTCTTTGTCGGATTCTTTGATCGCCGTCAGCGTATAGCGGTAGCCGAAGCCGAGCCCGACCTCGCGCAGGAAGATCTCGACGACCGGCAGCTTGAAGCTGAGCTGGCGCGCCTCGATAAAGATGAACCAGGCGCGCCGCCACGGCTGTTCCTCGGTCTCGCGCACGCGGAAAAACCCGAAGCTCGCCGCGATCGGCGGAAGCCCCTTGATCGCCAAGACGCCTTCGCCGCTGAACCCGCTCTCCAGCTTGTTGTCGGAAAATTCGACGACGCCGTCGAGCTTGAACGCATCGCCCATGCTCAGGGCGAGCGGGATCTTGTCCATGTAGATCCGGGGGAAGACTTTGCCCTTCTCCGGCAGCCCGATGTAGAGCTTGTGGTAATCCGGGCGGCTGTCGGCGACATCGCCCTTGCCCTGGGCGAATTTGATCTGGCCGCTCAGGAGCATCGCCACGTCGTCGAAGACCTCGAAGTTCGGCAGGAAGCCGATGGCGCGCAGCTCGTATTCGTAAGCGCCCAGCAGCGGGAACGAGATCGGCTTGGGCAGCTCGATGAGGAACGAGACGTGCTTGGCGATGGTCGAGGCGTCGCCGGTCAGCGGGCATTCGTTCAGGTCCACCTGGATCGTCGGCAGCAGCGAGAGAGCGCCGCCTTTGCTGTCGCCCTTGGCTAGCACAAAGCGGGCGCTGCCGGTCAGCGTGAAGTAAAGGTGGAAGCCGCCGTCGTTGACGAACTTCAGCCCGAGTGCGTCGATCTGGAACTGGAAGCGGGTCGCTTTGCAGTCGAGCAGCTTGTCGCCTTTGATCTCCGCGCTGCCCGCCGCGAGCTTGAGGTTCCCGTCTTCGTTCTCGAATTGGAGCGCGATGTTGGCGGTCGCGTCGCCGACCAGCTTGGGCGGCAGCGGTCCGGATCCCGCCAGCGTGAAGCCCTGCACCACGTTTTCCACGATGCGCAGCTTGCTGCCCGCGAACGTGTATTTTGCATCGAGCCCGTTGAGCCGCGCCGGGCGGTCGAGCACCTCGGCGGTCACCGACAGACCTTTGGACGTGATGGCAAAGTCGCTGACGCCGAAGACGATCGGGTCTTTGCTCGCCTTGGTGTAGGCGATTTCGATACGCGCGCCGGGAGCCTGCTGCACCTGGTAGTCCATGGACTTGGTCACCAGCGTGAGGTGGTGGAAGCGCCCGTCCTCTTGCTCGGCACCAATGAAATCCCACTTCAGCCCGAAGAGTTCGTTCTTCTTGAGTTTGAGTTCTCTATCCGGCGACATGATCTTGACGCCCTCCGGGTGCTTGATCGAAAACGCGAACCGCTCGAGGTCGAAGCTCATCGGCAGCTCCGTGTCCAGCTCCAGCGGTCCGATTTTCAGCGTGGCGGGCAAGGCGACGCTCAGCGTGCTGCCCTCGAACGCGATGCTGTCGGGGCTCGGCGGCTTGACCACGATCGATTGCGCGAGCTTGCCCAGCGCGCCTTTCTTGCCAGAGCCGCTGCCGCCGCCATCTGCCGCCGCCGCCGCAGCGGGTTCGTCCCCTTTATGTTTGAGGAACGGGAGCGTGAGCGGCTTCTGGTTCGCCGGAGCGGATAATTTGTTTTTTGGCGCGGGCGGTTTGCCGCCGGGCAATGCCGGCATCTCAAAGCTCAGTTCGTTGCCGAGGAACCGGAAGGCGAGCGTCCAGCCGCGCATGTCAAAGCTCTTCGCCGGATCGCTGGCATCGCGGAGAAAGGTGGCCGCCGCCCCGCCGCCCAGCGTCGTTTTGAGCAGGAGGATCTCGGCTCCTTCCGGCGGCGCAGAAAGCGTGAGGCTGACCGGGTCTTCGTCCTCTGCCTCTTCGTCGTTCTGCAACTCGCGGAACGTCTCGCCGATCTCGCGCGTCCACGCCAGCCGGCTCGACAGCGCCAGGCTCGCTCCCCCGGGGATCGAGGCGATCAATTCCAGCTCGGTCTTGCCATCGGCTCCGCGCGCGAGAGCAAAACGGAACGCGATCTCGCCGGCCAGCGCGATCTTGACCCCGAACATCTCAAACGCCTGCGCCGCGATGACCGCATCGCCTTGGAACGAAAACGTGCGCTGCGCCGGCGCGATGGTCGCCGCCAGATCGCGCAACTCGATGACCGGCAGGCTGGCGGGCAGCCCCGCTTCGCCGAGCAAGTCCTCGACCAGCGCCGAGAGCGGGATCGCCGGGATCTCGCCGGACAGCGTCAAGCCTTCTCCACTCGCAAACGATGCCGCCAGCGCCGCTTCGACATCGCCGATCAAAAACGTCCCGCCGATCGATCCCGCCACCGAGTTCGGTCCGCCTTTCGGTCGCGCGACATCCAGCGCCGCGCTCACCCGCTCCAGCGTCAACGCCCCTGGGATGATCTCCCAATCGCCCGCCGCCACGATCGAGAAGAACAGCCGCCGCTCCGCCGCATTCACCGAAAGCGCCAACCCCGTCACCGTGATCTCCGGGAATCCATCCGGCAGCGCGGCTCCTCCGGCGCGAAGTGATCGAGCAGCGCCTTGAGTCCGATGGTGCTGCCGTCCGGAAGGCGCGCATTGAAGCCAAGTCGGGAATCGTCGTGCCAACCTTCGAGGCGCGCGGATCTCGGCGGGATCGCCGCCGGAGACCGAGATGGTTCCGCCCGCGAAGGCGCTGATCGCCCGGTTAGCTTCGTCGTCGAGCATTCCGCCATCGCGCCAGCTGGCGAATGACTCGACCGAGACGCCGCCGAAAAGGTCGAGCTACCGCGAGGATGAAAACCGCGCCGAAATCGACGCCACGGAAAGCGGCGAAAGCGTTACGCCAACAGAAAAGGAACTCAGGACGAACGGCAGCGCCGCCGGACCGCCTGCGAATGGACTCGGGCAATGACTTCGGACACATCCCCATCGCCTCCCCGAGAAGCCTGCCCATCGATGCAAGCCCTGCCTCCAGACACGCCGCCGTCGATGGCGGAAAAGTCGGCGTCGAATGAGACGAAGCCTGCCGCCTGCTGGAATTCGGACAGCACCGGAACCTCGATCACCCGCTGCCGAGATCCAACTTCGCGATCGCCCGCACTGGAAGTATCCGATCGGCTCCATCGAATTCGTCGCTGATCAATGCCAGGGAGAGAGGCATTTCGGTCAGCGTTTCCGAGGCTCAGCCGATTGGGAATCGCCCCGGAAAGCGCCATCAGAGGAACCCCACTTTCAAAACGGATGGCTCCCGCAATCTCTACCGCGTTGCCCCCTAGCACTGCAGAAACCGTTCACCGCGCCGCCGACTTTCGCCTTTGCCGAAAATCGCAATTCGCCGCCGGTCGATAGGGTGAGCGAGGCGGAGACCAAGGTGACCGAATCAAATATGGCAAGGTCGGGCTCTGCGAGAACTTCCTAACTCGCCGCCAATTGGATCTGCAGCCTCGCCTCCTCTACGTCGTCGCCGGATGAGGTTGGGGCGAACCGGTACACGATCTGCAAAGTGTCGCCCGGCGGAAGCAAGGTCGCCCTCAGGTTTTTTCACCGATTCGGAGGCGACGGATCCGGCGATCTGATCGAGCACGGCTACCGGGTCGGGAATGCCGGAGATTCCGCTGATGACCAAAGATGCTCCACTGAAATGGTTCGCGAGGAGATCGTCAAAAGC
Source organism: Verrucomicrobiales bacterium (assembly GCA_041395145.1). Taxonomy (GTDB): domain Bacteria; phylum Verrucomicrobiota; class Verrucomicrobiia; order Verrucomicrobiales; family DEV007; genus JAWLBD01. The sequence goes on from JAWLBD010000009.1 coordinate 92,087, forward strand.
AGCGCCTAGCGAAGCGCCCTCCTTCCCGCCGAGCAAGAGCCGATGCGCCGCGAGCATCGCAATTACTGCAAGGGCGCTTTTGAGTTCGATTGCCATCTGGTTCCCTAATCGATTTTTAGGTTGTTCGGGTGATCTGCCCCGTGCTTGTCCACCCCGCCTTGTTGATATGCTGAAGCGATGCGGAACCCGGCTAGCCAGATCTCACGATTCGGGACGCATGGGGGCGATGGCGGTCCGCCCGTGTCATCCGGCTGCGGGAGCGGGGCGGTCGCCGCCCGAAATAGAGCGCCAGCCCCGCCGTGATAAATCCCTTATAAAGGTCGTTGGCGAGAAAGTCTGTGATTGGACGAGCGCAGATTCGCGATCGTTGATACGTTCTCCAATATTTGCTTCCTCTTCCCATCTGTGAGGCTGAACCTTTCAGACGGGAACCCTTGAGCACGCTAACAAGCGCATTCCTCTGCTTCGATTTTGACGGTCGATCTCGCTTTCGGTCGTGGAAATCTCTTGCCCGCCGTCGTCGAATATCTGGATGGTGAGTTCCCGGCGCTATTATCCCTGAAGATCACGATCACCGACTTCAACCGCACGCGCAGTTCATCCGGGTGCAAGGAAGCTCGAGCCTGACTGGCGTCTCGAGACTCCTGGGCACTTGAATTCGAGATATCCTGAGAGGCGGGTTGCAAAATTCGAGCTGCCGAAAGCCCCCAATTTTAGAGCGTTGTTCGTGATGCCCAGATCTTCTGCCCATAGAAGCACTCTGAGGTTTTTCCCCGAGGCGGCGAACATCCCCGCGCACATATAGCACGGCTCGAGTGTCGAATAGAGAATCGAGTCGGCGGGTATTTCGGCACCCCTCTTCCCGCTTGTGGTAGTTTTGGATCAAGTTGACTTCACCGTAGCCGAATGGGCGTTGCGGGTGTTGATGCCCCACCCGAGTATCTCATCATCGGGTCCCCCGGAGGACGGAGCGATGTTGTGACCGCCGGGAAATCCATTTGGTCGAGGGGGCCACACCTTCCTGAAAATAGCTTGCCGCGACGATCGCCCACGCCATTCTCATAAATAGTTGGTGGCGGGCAGATTCGCCACCTTTCCGATCGAAATGTCACGGATCCCTCCTGCCAGCCGGGGATTTTGAGAGAGATCGGGGAGGTCTAGATCAGGGGTGTTCGCCCTGACGGATGGCGGCATTCACCTTTATGGTGAAAGAGGAGATAAGTCTCTTCGACCGTCCCGTCCGCCGGGGCGGTCAGCGCGTCGAACCTAATCTTTCGGCCAGCTTTAGGCGTTCAGAGGTCGCCTTTTTCAAAGAAGCGGTCGATTGTCGGGAAGTTGGCGGGATTCGTTGGGTTCGCCTTCTGCAAAAGGGGTGCCTCTGCTGCCCAATTCACGGCTCACCTCCCTGACATAAAGCCCGTCCCGCTTTGTAGAATATCTGATCCCCTGCATCGACGCCATCCCAATCTCCCGGACCGTGGGGAGCAAAGTCGAAGCGGAGAACCACGTTTTCTTCTTTGTCCAACGCCTTGACCCCCGCCTGCATGAGATTAACGAGGGCTGACCGGGAATCGAATTCGGTGGTGTTCGTATCTACCGCAGCCGCTACGATGGATCCGCTTTTCAGCAATCTCACCAACGCCCCGTGGTCGGTCCGCTTGTTTGCTGCCAGTGTGATTGTAGATACACCGCCGCTTCCTCCAACGTGATCACCCGATCCTCTTCCCACAGGGATTTCGCGCGCGGCTCCGGCAGGCGCGGCGGCGGGCGAATTCGAAGGCTCGGTCTTTGGAGGGATTCATGGGAAGCTTGTTAGCGGCTAGAGTGCGAAATCCGTCCTTGCTTGGCAAGGAAAATCGGATGTGGGGGATCGATTCGACCGATTTGTTGGGGCGGGGGACAGCCTCGGTGTGTCCGGAGCAAGAGTGGCAGCGGGTGTGGCGCCGCGGCTGCTTCCGCCGCGATCAAAGGCAAGCTACCATCCAATTGCTTCCGGTATTTCCGCCGGCTCTCCCGCCTTTCCACCAATGCCTGACCCCAAACCCGATCCCCCAGAACGCCCGGCACCGAGGACCTGACGCTCCTCGGCCACTCCGGCGCATCATTCCCTGCTTCGCCGGACGAGGCGGTGCTCGAGACGTTTGCCAACCGCAGCCCGCAGCGCGCGTATTGGATCACGCTCGACACGCACGACTTTTCCTCGCTTTGCCCGGTCACCGGGCAGCCGGATTTCGCGCGCATCCAGATCCGCTATGTGCCGTCGGCGCGCTGCGTCGAGACGAAGTCGCTCGGTGCCTCTACCTCGCGTCATTCCCGCAACACGCGGGCGTTCAACGAAGATGTGGTCAACCGGATCGCCGACGATTTGCTCGCGCGTGCGCGCCGCAGCGGCTGGTCGTGCGGGGGCGAGTTCCCGGCGCGCGGCGGCATCCAGCTGGTCGAGGTCACCCATCCGGAGCCGGCTGCCGCAACGCCCTGCGTGCTGACGGTACTTCTAACTTCCGATTTCGTCGGGGCGGGATTGCAGGCGATCTCAAAGCGATCTCGGCGGCGGGTTGTTACGGGCTGACCGCGCGTGACGTGCGTCGTTTCGGAGGTGCCGGGCAAGGTGCAGTCGATCTTGCCATGCCCGCCGGACCTGGTCGCCGACCAGATCTCGCTGCTCGCCTCGGCATTCCCGGTCGCGGCGGCGAAAACCGGGATGCTTTTTTCGATCCCGCATATCGAGGCGGCGGCGGCGGCGCTTTCCCCGGTCGCGGCACCGCTGGTGGTCGATCCCGTCATGGTGGCGACGAGCGGCGATCCGCTATTGGAAGACGGAGCCGCCAGCGCCTACGAACGCCTGATCTTTCCGATGGCCGCCGTCATCACGCCGAACCTCGACGAAGCCGCCCATCTGCTCGGATATCCGATCCGCGCCGAGCGGGAGCTTGCCGATGCGGCCAAGGCGCTGCGCGACCGCTACGGCTGCGCGGTTCTCCTGAAAGGCGGGCACCTGCGCGGCGAACAGGCGGTCGATGTGCTCGCCGACGCCGCCGGCGAAGCCGAATTCCGCGCCGCGTTTGTCCCCGGTGTCTCGACCCACGGCACCGGCTGCACCTATTCGGCGGCGATCGCCGCGCACCTCGCCAAGGGCGAGTCCCTCCGGGAGGCAGTCGCCGGTGCCAAACGCTACGTGACCGCTGCGGTGGCCGGATTTCACCGCTGGGGCGAGGTCGATGCCCTCGATCACTTCGCCTTGGTGGAATGAGGCTCCGGAATCTCTGCTACGAAAAGTGAAGCCTGCCGATGTCGCCCCGGCGTTGGGAGCCGGGGAAATCGACCTTGGCGGCTTCGGCGTAGGCTTTTTCCACGGCGGCTTCGCGGGTGGGGGCTCCGCCGACGATGGCGAGGACGCGGCCGCCGGCGGTTTCGTAGGTGCCGGATTGGTTGCGGCGGGTGCCGGCGTGGTAGAGGCGGACGCCGTTGGTATCGCCCAGCCCGCTGATCGGATCGCCGCTGCGGCTGGACGCCGGGTATCCGGCGGAGGCGAGGATGAGGCAGACGCTCCAGCCTCCGCCGAATTCGATCAGGTCTGGCTGGAGTTCGCCCTGCGCGGCGCTGAGCACATAGTTGGCGAAGTCGCCGGAGATCATCGGCATGACGGCCTGTGCCTCGGGGTCGCCGAACCGGCAGTTGTATTCGAGGATCTTCGGTCCGGCGGCGGTCAGCATGATGCCGAAGTAAAGGAAGCCGCGGTAGCCGAGGCCGTCTTTCTCCAAGCCATCGACGGTCGGCTTGACGATCTCGCGGTCGATCTGATCGAGCAGCGCGGCGTCGATCAATTCGCGGGAGGCGACCGCGCCCATGCCGCCGGTGTTTGGACCCTCGTCGTTGTCGCCGATCCGCTTGTAGTCGCGGGCGGGCGTGAGGATCTGGTAGTTGGAGCCGGAGACCGAGCAGAAGACGGAGACTTCCGGACCTTCGAGGAATTCTTCGATCAAAACGCGACCGTCGCCGAAGCGTCTTTCGGTAAAGACTTCATGGAGGAATTCCTCCGCCGAGGCGTCGTCGGGGCAGATCGCCACGCCTTTGCCCGCCGCCAGGCCGTCGAATTTCAAGACGGTGGGAAACCCGGCGATCGCCTCGCGCGCCGCGCCGATGTCGCCGGCCGCCGCATAGCCCCCGGTCGGGATGCGGTGGCGGATCATGAATTCTTTGGCGAATTCCTTGCTGGCTTCGAGCTGCGCCGCCTGCTTCTTCGGGCCCCAGCAGGGGATGCCCTCGCGCTCGCATAGGTTGGCCAGGCCCTCGCCTTTGACGAGATAGCTTTCCTCGCCCGCCACGCAGAGGTCGATGGCGTTGGCCTTCATCCAGGCGACCAGCGATTCCAGCCCGTCGGCGGGCACCGGTTTGGCCAGCTCAAAAATCGCATCGCTGCCGGGGAAGCAATAGACGTCCGGCGCGGAGGGGGATTCGCAGAGGGCGGTGATGAGGGCGTGTTCGCGACCGCCTTTACCGACGACGAGGATCTTCATAATTCTGGTGGGGAGTTTGGGCTAGAGCAGGGCGTAGGCGCGCCCGCCTTTGTCTTCGCAAAAATTGACGAACGAGCGGTTGACCATCGCCAGGCCTGCCGGGGTGGGGTAGTCGCCGGTGAAATACCAGTCGCCGCACTCGGTCGAGATCGCCTCGTGCAGGTTGCCGATGGTCTGGAAGATGACCTCGACCTTGCCGCGCCACTCGGTCTGCTGCGGATACACCTTGGCGCTGATCCGGTTCGATATCTCATCGGCGGAAAACGGGGCGTAGATCGCTTTGACGCAGTTTTCCATGTCGGCGACGTCCTTCTCCAGCTCCTCTTTGCAGCGGCGGTAGGTCTGCTCGATGATCGATTGCTGGCCGGTGATCTTGAGCAGGTCGATGGCCGCCTCGAAGGCGATGAATTTGGCGAGTTCGGCCATGTCGATGCCGTAGCAGTCCGGGTAGCGGATCTGCGGGGCGGTCGAGGCGATGACGATCTTTTTCGGGTTGGTGCGCGAGAGGATGCGGAGCACCGATTTGCGCAGCGTGGTGCCGCGCACGATCGAGTCGTCGATGACGACGAGGTTATCGACGCCCGGGTTGACCACGCCGTAGGAGATGTCGTAAACGTGGGAGGCCAGATGGTCGCGGCTGTTCTCCTGCGAGATGAAGGTCCGCATCTTGATGTCCTTGTGCGCCACCTTTTCGGCGCGCGGCCAGTTGTCCATGATGAGCTCGTCCACCCGGTCGGGATCGACGCCACCCGCCGCGATCATCTTCATGATTTCCTCGCGCACCTCCCGCCGCCGGTGCATGCGCAGCTCATCCATCATGCCGAAGTAGCCGACCTCCGCCGTGTTCGGCACGTAGCTGAACACCGTATTTTTCAGGTCGCCGTCGATGGCATCGAGGATCTGGGGGACGAGGGCGGCGCCGAGGCGCTTGCGCTCCTGGTAGATCGCCGGGTCGTTTCCGCGGGAAAAATAGATGCGCTCGAACGAGCAGGGCGCGGGCTTGAGCGGCGTGGTGAATTCCTCGACCTTGAATTCGCCGGAATTCTTGACCGTGGCGACATGCCCGGCGGGCAGCTCGTGGACCTCGTGCTCCTCCGCGTCGAAAACCGTCATGAGCGGCACGCGCTCGGAGGCGAAGGCGATCAGCTCCTCGCTCTTGTAGTAAAAGCACGGGCGGATGCCGTGGGGGTCGCGGGCGATGAACGAATCGCCGTTGCCGACCGCGCCGACGAAGACATAGCCGCCGTCCCAGTTCTCGGCGGAGGCGCGGATGATCTGGGCGACGTCGAGCCGCTCGCTGATGACATTCGGGATCTGGTCGCCATCCATCGTGCCGCGCAGCTCACGGTAGAGGTCGGTGTGCGCCTCGTCGAGGTGGAACCCGATTTCTTCGAGCACGGTCTGGGTGTCGGTGTCGAAGACCGGGTGCTGGCCGCGCTCGATGAGCTTGTCGTTGAGCGCGCCGTCGTTGGCCATGTTGAAGTTGCCCAGCAGCATGAGGGAGCGCGTCGGCCAGTTGCTGCGGCGGATGTAGGGCTGGCAGGAATTGACCGAAAAGCTGCCGGACGTGCCGTAGCGCAGATGCCCCATGAGGATCTCGCCGGCGAACTCAAAGTGCTTCTTGGCGGTCGATGCCTTTTTTTTGTCGATCAGCTCCTTGCGGACGAGCCGGTCGAATTGCTTGCGCTCGCGGCCGAAGATGCGGGAGAGCGCCTCGCGCTTGGTCGAGCGGGCGCGAAACATGTAGGGGTTGCCCAGCCCCGCCTTGAGCTTCGTGCAGCCGATGCCGATGCCGTCCTGCCCCCGGTTGTGCTGTTTCTCCATGAGCAGGAACAGTTTATTAAAGCCGTGGAGCACTGTCTTGTGCGCCTGCACGTAGTGCTGCATCGGCTTGAGCAGCCGGATAAATGCGATTCCGCATTCGTGCTTCAGGGGATCTGACATCGGGCGGTGTTGCGGGAGGGCGATTCGGGAGGGCGGCTCTCGCCATAGACGCTACGTCGCGCCCGTTGCAAGAACTTGCCGTGCCGGATTGAGTGGCGATCCAAGATCGCCAGCGAAATCGGGCGGTCAGCGACCGTGCGGTGAACCAGCTCGCAACCGCCGGCTAGACCTTCGGTGCCTCCAAGAATCCCTCAAGGTGCCGGATGCGGGTCGGGTGCCGCATTTTGCGCAGCGCCTTCGCCTCGATCTGCCGGATGCGCTCGCGGGTCACCTGGAACTGGCGGCCGACTTCCTCCAGCGTGCGGCTGAAGCCGTCGCGCAGCCCGAACCGCTGTTCGAGCACCGCGCGCTCGCGCTCCGACAGGGTGTCGAGCACGTCTTTGAGCTTTTCCTTCAGGATGCTGAAGCCGGTGATCTCGGACGGGTTTTCCGCGCCCTTGTCCTCGATGAAATCGCCGAAGTTGGTTTCCTCGCCCTCGCCGACCGGGGCTTGTAGCGAGATCGGCTGCTGCGCCATTTTCAAGACGGCGCGGACGCGGACGACCGGCAGGTGGATCTCGTCGGCGATCTCCTCGGCGCTGGGTTCGCGGCCGAGTTCTTGGACGAGCTGCTTTTGCACGCGCATCAGCTTGTTGATCGTCTCGATCATGTGGACCGGGATGCGGATCGTCCGCGCCTGGTCGGCGATCGACCGGGTGATCGCCTGCCGGATCCACGACGTCGCGTAAGTCGAGAATTTGTAACCGCGCCGATACTCGAATTTTTCGACCGCCTTCATCAGCCCCATGTTGCCCTCCTGGATGAGATCGAGGAACGACAGCCCTCGGTTGGTATATTTTTTGGCGATCGAGATGACGAGGCGGAGGTTGGCCTCGACCATCTGGGTCTTCGCGTCGATCGCCTCCTGCGCCCAGTCGCGGACTTCGTCGTGGACTGCCTTGAATTCTTCGTGGCGTGACCAGATCCGGCGTTCGATCGCGCCCAGCTCTTCGGCGAGCCGCTTGCTGCGGCGGTTTTCCCGGCTGGCGGAGGCGGCGTCGTTCAGCTCGCGGAGCGCCTCGTCGGCGTGGGCGACGAATTCCTCGACGACGCCCTGCTTGAAATAAAGCCGGCTGTAGAGCTTGCGGAGATCGCCGATGGCGGTCTCGAATCGCTTGAGGGCGGCGGTTGGTTTTGATCCGTTGGCGCCGTGGATTTTTTCGTATTGTTTGGCGACCTCGGCATGGGCGGCGCGGATCTGATCGCAGAGCTTGGGCAGCCCGCGCACGTAGCGGTCCCGGTTCTTGACCTTTTTATCGAGGATCAGGCGGTCGAATCGCTCCTGGCCGTCGGCGAGCTTTTGCGCGAGTTCGATATAGGCGTCGGCGATGAAGCCGCAGCGGTCGAGCAGCCGCTGCATGTGGCGCTCCGCGCGCTCGATCCGCTTCGAGATGGCGACCTCTTGCTCGCGGTTGAGGAGCGGCACCTGGCCCATCTGCTTGAGGTACATGCGGACCGGGTCGTCGAGCACGTCGAGCCGGGTGTCGTAGCCTTTGTCGGTCTCCACCTCCGCCGGGCGGCTGCGGTCCTTGTAGCGGTCCACCTGCGACGGGTCGATGATGTCGAACTCCATATTGCGGAGCCGGATGAGGATCTCCTCGATGATGTCTGGATCGGTCAGGTCGGGCGGCAGGATCTCGTTGATGTCGTCGTAGGTCAGGTAGTCCTGCTCCTTGGCGAGCTTGACCAGCGACCGGAGCTTCGCCTGCATGGCGGGCGTATCGACCGGGTGCAGATCGTGGGGATCTGGGTTCGCCGGAAATCCGCTGCCGCCGCCTGAGCCGACCGCAACCGGACCTTCCGCTGTCTCGTGATGGAGAATTGCCGCCTTGTTCTGCATAGGTTTGTTTTTGGTCCTCTTGGTTTTTTCCGCCCCCCGCACCTTCGCGACCGGCTCGGTCTGCTTTTTCGATCCCTGCCGCTTTGCTGCCGGTTTGGGCTTGGGCGTGGGCGTGGGCATCGCATTGTCCGCCGCCGCCTTGCCCTGGCGTCCCGCTTCGGGCGGCGCCTTGGCACTTTTCCTTTTCTTGGCCGCCGGATTCTTGACCGCGGACTTTTTGATCGCTTGGGCTTTTTTCTGAGGGGTAGAGGCTCGCTTTCCAGCGGTGGCAACGCGGCGCTTCTGGGCGGCGGCGTCCTTGCCTTGGGCGGTTTTGTTAGCCGCCTTTTTTGCTCCCGCTGCGGCTCTCTTTTTTGCGGCGGGCTTCGCTAATTTAGCCGCTGATTTTGCCGCCCTGGCCTTGGTGCCTGCCGCCTTTCGAGTGGCCGATTTCTTCGGCGGGCGGCTAGGAGCCGGGGTTTTCCGGTGGGATGCCATACGGGAGCGTTTCGTCGAGGGGGTGATCTCGGAAGACCCTAGTTCAGGTCCTCTCAATATTTTTTAGCTGGTTTTGGCGGTCAAGCAGTTCTTTGCGCCGCAGCATGGCGTTTTGGAGCAGTTCGAGCCGGGCGGCGGAGGACAGGCTCGGGTCCCGCAGTTGCGCCTCCGTCGCGCGCAATTGGTTTTCCGCGCGGCGGACATCGAGGCGGAAGAGCGCGCGCTCGGCGTCGCGGGCCCCCTCGCCCGGCTTTCGGCGGTTCGCCAGATCGCTGAGGAATGATTCTTCGGCGGGCGGCAGGCTGGCGAGGTAGCTGTTGAGCGAAACCGGCTGGCCGGGATCGAAGTCGGCGTCCCATAGCTTGGCGAGGAGCGCGCTCCTCCGGCACGTCGCGGAGCAGATCCCGGTCGCCGCGCGGCACGATCCGCGCCGGGCATCGGTGCATCGACCAGCAGAGCGGCGACAGGACCAGCACCGCCTCGTCCCGGATCTGATCGGCGGCGGCGCCGTTGCCGCCCGTCCCGCCGCATTTCCTTCGCCTGCGCTGCCTGGCGCGCTGATCGCGGAACCTCTCTTGCCGCGCCGCCTCGCCATCCGGCGGCAGGAATTCCTCCGGCGAGATAGCGAGGCGCACGGCGACCTGGTTGACGACCGCATCCTGGGCGATCTTATCGCCGATCACCGCGCGTGTCTTACCAGCTTTTGCGAAAACTGGGTCTTCGCCGCGATCGAGGTCAGGTCCGCCTTCCGAGCCCCGGCGGCGATCAGGTAGTCGAAAAATTCCCGCGCGTTCTCGACCAGCGCGCGGAACGCCTCGGCGCCGTGCGCGCGCAAAAACGAATCGGGGTCCTCGCCCTCCGGGATCTCCGCGACCCGCACGCTGATGCCCGCCTTGGCCAACAGCGCATACGCCTTCTCCACCGCCGCCTGCCCCGCCGTGTCGGAGTCGTAGCAGAGCACGACCTCGTCGGTGTGCCGCTTCATGCTGTACGCGTGGTCGGGCGTGAAGGCGGTGCCCAGCGGCGCGACCATGTTTTCGACGCCCGCCTCCACGCACATGACGAGGTCGATCTGACCCTCGCAGATGATCGCGCAGCGCGCCTTGAGGATCGCGCGCTTGGTCCGGTCCAGCCCGAAGAACGTCTTGCTTTTGTTGAAGATCGGGGACTCGGGCGAGTTCATGTATTTCGCCGGGACGTCGGGGCGCAGCGCGCGGCCGCTGAATGCGATGTAGTCGCCGTAGTCGTTTTTGACCGGGAACATGACGCGGTCGCGGAACTTCGGGTAGGTGCCGCGGGACGGGTTGTTTTCGTCGCGCAAGGCGAGCAGCCCGCCGGCGACGAGCAGCTTGGGCGAATAGCCGTTCGACTCCGCCCACTCGCGATACAGGTCCGTGTCGTCCGGCGCGTAGCCGATCATCCAGCGCCGGGCGATCTCGCCGCCGATGCCGCGCCCGCGCAGGTAGTCGCGCGCGCCCTTGGCGGCCGGGGAATTGAGGAGCAGGTCGTGGAACCACTCCGCCGCCGCCTGGTGCGCCTGGATCAAGCGGCTGCGCAGCGCGCGTTTCGATTCTTCCTCCGCGCTGTATTCCTCCTCCCGGATCGTGACCCCGGCGCGGTCGGCCAGCTTGCGCACCGCTTCGCCGAACGGCAAGTTTTCATAGTCCATGACGAACCGGATCGCCGTGCCGCCCGCCCCGCAGCCGAAGCAGTGGAACGTATTGCGCGCCGGGTTCACGGTGAAAGACGGCGTCTTCTCGGTGTGGAACGGGCACAGCGCTTTGTAGGCGGTGCCCGCCCGCTTCAGCGGGATATACCCGCCCACCACGTCCACGATGTCAATCGCGGCGAGGATTTCTTGGATCGTCTCTTCGGGGATGCGGGGCACGCCGCAGGATTCGGCGGGAAGGCCCGGCGGTCAAACGGTGGAGCGCCGGATCGCCCGCGTCAGCGCGGGCGCATCCCCAGAACCCGCTTACCCTCCTGCGCCCGGCAGCGAAGAAAAATTCTGCAAAAAGCCATCGCCAGCCCCCTTGAATACGCCGCGATAAATACCAATACGCTTTGCCTTTATGACTGATCCGCCAGCAATCACTCCGAGGATGCCCGAGCTGAGGGCCAGCAACATGGCGGTGATGATCCATACGATGCCCCAGGTGTCGTCTAAACCTTGTTCGACGAACGGGAGCGCGACGAACAGGGCGACAGCCGCCGAGAAGACGCCCCAGGCGGCGAGGATCATCCGCATCCGTTTGCGGGCATGATCGCGGCAGAGTCCCACGGTTAGGTTCATCTGCTTTCGCACGGCCAAGGCCACGATGATATAAATGAACATGTGAACGAGGATCGTAAGGTAGATCCACGGTGAATGCCAAGCCAGCTTGCGGCGGAGCAATTTGACCGATGGCTGCCCGCATTTGAAGCACGTTTCAGATAGCAGGTGCCCCTCGCAGCCGCGCGGTATCACGAGTAATCCGCCATCCCTCACAATTCCGGACATCGAACCGCTCTCTGGGTTTGACGGGCTGAGGAGCGCTGCCTCGGGCGGCGCATATGGATTCACAACCTCGGGAATTGAAAGCGGCTTTGTCCGGGCGTCGGTTTGGCGCGGTCCCAATTTTGATTCGGTGGATGATCTCATTGTCGGCGCGTCATTGATTTTGATCTGACCCCAAAGCGCTTGGCAGCACTCCTGACAAGGGGCGAGCCTCCCGGCGCAATCTCAAGTCCCCTAATCCAAGCACCTCTGCTTCTGCCCCTGCGACCGCCGCCTCCGCCTGGTCAGCGCGGCGATCCCGGCTTCAGCGCCAGCGGCGGAACCCGGCTCGGGGATCATCGATAGGCGCACGGCATTGATCCGGGACCGGTTGCTCGTGTCGTTGTTCTCCCGCACAAAGATGTCGTAGCGGGCGATCCCATCGCTCTCGAACATGAACGTCGCCGCCGGATCGGTCGGGTTCGGCATGGCGAAGCTCCGCGATCGTCTCGGCGCTGTTGACGCGGTGTCCGACGAACATCTCGCCGGTCGCCTGAAAATCGTTGTCCCAGATCCATACCTCAGCCTGCCAGGTTCCCGCCGGCAATCCTCCGACGAGGCAGACGGCAAGAAGCGGAGCATCTGCTCGACCTGATCGCCCGCCGAGCCGCGCAGCACGCCCGAAGCGCCGCCGCCATACCCGAGCGGTCGGCGCGATTCCGGCGCCGCTCCGCCTTGATCTGCGGCGGGAGAGGGAGCGTCCTCCCAGCCCAAGCCCGAACCGCTGCCCCAGCGCAGCAGGACGCCGGCCACCGCGCAGACAGCAAAAAGGGTTAGGCGAAAGATCCAGCGTTTCATCGGACGCAGAGCCTCCCACATTTCGGTGCCGAAGATCAAGCATGATCTTGGCCAGGCGCGCTTCTTTACCGCTTCCGCCCGCGGTAGAACATCGCGCCTTCCTCCAGTGGCAGCAGGAGCGGGCTGGACTGGCTCTCGCTGTCTTGCCAGTCTGCCAGGTCGCCGGATTCTTCGAGGAGGTAGGTGGCGTCGTCCCAGAAGAGATAGGGGCCGCTGGCGAATTCGGAGATCACGAGCCGGTCGCCGCCGGGCGGGTTGAAGCTGACCGCCAGCTCTAGGTCGAAGATGAGGTCGCTGCTGCCGGCGTCGGCTTGGTGGACTTCGGCGGCGAGGACGTTGGTGCCGGGGACGAGGGCGGCGAGCGCGGTGCTGGGCACGGCGATGTCGTTGATGGCACCCTCGGCGTTGCCGGTCACCGTGCTGCTCGACCAGGTGTCGTAGGTGATCGCGCCGCCGGGCGTCGCGCCGCTGTCGATGTTGCTGCGGGCGATCTCGATGCCATTGAGGTAGAGCACGGCGGAGTCGTCGCGCATGAGGCGGATGGCGAGGCTGCGGACCTGGGCGGGGTTGGCGACCTCGAATTCGCGGCGCAGGTAGATCGCCTTGGTGCGGTCGTCGGTCGCGCCGGCTTCGGCGGCGCTCAGCGTGGTGGCGATCGAGACGTTGCCGCCTGACGAACTGATGTTGCCGAACCCGACCGGCGCCGTGTTGCCGGTCTGCCATTCGCCGGCGTCCTCGGTATAGCCCAGCCCGCGCCAGCCGCCGCTCGGCTCCGCCCGGATCGCCGAGTAGCTCCAGCCATCGCCGGACAGCGGGATGAGGATTTCGTCGGGCGGCGCGGTGCCGCGCTCGATGAACCACGCGTCGGTCCCGGTGATCTGCGCGGCGACCGGATCGGTTAAGGCGAGGCGGGCGAGGGCGAAGCCATCTGGCTGGGGCGCGGCGAATTCTTTGACCGTCTCGCCCGGCTCGAAGACGAGCGACCCCGATCCGAGCACGCTTTCGGAATCCGATCCGGCGTCCGCTTTGCCCGCCAGCGACCAGCCGATCTGGACCTGCCGCGAGCTAAACGTGCTCAGCCGCACGGTGAACTTGCCGTCCGCCGGGAAGTTCGCCATCGCGTCGCTGCGTTTCTCGATCAGCAGCGCCGCGCCGACGTCGGAATCCGGCACCGGCATGAACGGCGCGAGCAAGGCTCCGTCCGCCGCCGGGTCCCAGAGCGCATTTTCCTCGCCGCTCGCGCCGGGGTGCCGCCCGAGGTCCGCCGCGTTGGTCATCTTGTTCCCGCCGATATCCATCTTGCCGAAGTTATAGTTCCACGATGCCCAGTCGTAGCCCCAGACGTCGTGGAAGCTATTGTATAGCAGCAGCGAATTCTTTACCTCCAGCGTGCCGGGGTAGCTCCAGTCGTAATTGTCGCCGAAGCGCGCGCCCACCATGTTGCCGATGACGAGGCTGCCCTCCATATACGAATCCGGTCCGTCGTAGCCGCATTCGAACGCTTGGCCGTTGGCGAAAAAGACCGTGCCGTAGCTCTCCGGGCGCCGCCCGTCGCCCGAATGCGACATGCCCTCGTGGTAGTTCGCCTCGATCCAGCAGTCCCGCACGATGGTGGTGCCGCCGCCGCTGCCGCCGGTGTCGATCCCGTCGTCGATCGTCCAGCCGATCACGGTTTTGACCAGCTCGTGGGTGAAGCCGGTCCTCGGCTGCAGGTAGAGGCCGTCGTTGTCGCCGTCCACGAAGCCCGGCGCGTCGTTGAGGAAAACGTTGCTCGCGCCGTTGGGGCGGTCGAGGAAGTTGAGGAACGCGCAGCGGTCGAACAGGAGCTGCCCCCGCGTGATCTCGCCCGCCGTGGTGGCGCGCTGGATCGAACAGCGCCGCGACGTGATGTCACCGCCGTCCCCACGTGGAACGCCTGCCGTGCGCCCGTCGATCAGATAGCAGTCGTTCAGCTCCAGCGTGGTGCCGTCGGCGGCGAGGATGCAGGCTTCTTCGTCGCGGTGGGAGCCGAAGCCCGGTGCGTGCTGAACCAATTGTATTGGTAGCCGTAGCTGGCGAGGTCGGCGCCCGCCGCACAAATGCCGCGTCGCCTTCCTCCAGCAGATGCCGCCCCACGGGCGGTCGAGCGATGCAGGGCCGAAGACGACCGGATCCTCCGGTCGTGCCGGTGATCGTCAAAACGCCGCCGGGGCGACGACGATGCCCGCGCCGCGCGCGGCGCAGCACCGATCCCGCCTCGATGGTCAGCTCGGCTCCGCCTCGATCTGCAGCGTGGCGGTCACGTCCCGATCCGGCTGTCCGGCGGTAAGGTTTCGTCTGCGCCGACCGCGCCCGCTTTTTCGGTCATGCCGTGGATTCTTCGACAAGCTCGATGGGCGCGGAGGGCGGCGAGCCCGGATGATCGTTAAGTCATAGCTGGTGTCGCCTGGTGCCTCGGCGGGCGGCAGCATGGTGATCCCAGCCGCGCAGCGGAGCTCATCGGCGAGCCGGGAAATTCGCGGACGCTCCATCGCCGCTCAGCCAGGCGACCTCGCCATCCGCCGGGTTGCGCAGCTTTGCCGCCACCGGGATCGGCATGTCCTGCGGAAACGAAGCCGGGGCGACGGTTGCGCCTCCAGCCCGGCAAACGCCGACGGCGCGTCGTTGACCACCGGATACGGCGTGAAGGTCGGCACGCCATCCTCGGTCGAGGCGCGCCCCGGCGAACGGATGATGAATTGGAACGTCGAAACGACCGGCGCGCCGCCGCCATCCGGCGTCTTCGTCTCGACGATCTCGTGGTAGCCCGGCGACGAGATCACGACGGCTTCGCCGACCGGGAACAGCGCGTCATTGTGCAGCGCTTCAGTGGAAAAGCCCGCCTCTGCCGCGACTGTGACTGTCGCGCTCGACCCGGCGGCGTTGGCGGATTCGTCCGACACGCCGGAGACATTGATCGCGGCGTGGCAGGGCAAGGCGGTGAGCAGCGCGGCGAAACCCGCGCGCGGGTAGAGATGAAGTATGCATGGGGAGAAGGGGAACGAACGAGCCTAATTCTAGGCGGCAAGCCGGAATTCGCAAAAGGCGACTCAGGTGGAAATTCGGCAATTCTAGGGCGACCTGTACAAGGTGTTTCCCTACCTTGCAGCCATCGCCTTCGCCGCCGCCCTGGTCGGGGCCATCGTCACCCTCAGCTGGGTCATCCGCGAATGGCGCGATGCCGGACGCCGACGACGGCTGCGCCCGCTGCTCATCGGGGCACCTTGTCTAATCATCGGCTCCGGCGTGTTGCTGTCTCTCGACCAACGCGGGCGCGCCGAATTCAATTCGCGCCACGCCAAAGACGCCATCCGCCTGATCGCCACCGAAGTCGAATTCGGCAACGGCGAGGCGGTCGTCGAATTCATCAAGCGAGACGGGCTGTGGAAACGCCCTGAAGACGTCGGGAGATGGGAGCAGGAGCTGAGCCGCGAGCTGGCGAAGGGGCAGTCTGCCAAGTGAGCCTCCTAGACTCATTGCCAAAAACAATTGTGGGAATCGAGAAAGCGGCCCAAAGCGCGCTGTTCTGCTCTGGCTCAGATGAGGCTGAGCGTCGCGCCGCAAGTCCCTCCCTTGGAGGATTTAGGAGTGGGTAGATGAGGTGTATAGCCCTTGATTTTAACGGATTGCAACAAGGTCAGCGCTTGGCGGGCCGATCCCGCCGCAGTCGTCCGCTGCTCGCTGACCCACCCCCGACCCCTCCCAGGAGGGGAGATTGGATTCGCGACGCCCGGATTGCGCGGCACCCTGTGGCTCGCAAGATATGGCGGGATTCTAAATAAATAGGCGTAAATCTTTTTGGCAATCAGTCTAAAGACGCCCGAAGCTTAATATAGAGATTCAGAACAACCGCCCCTGCGGTTAGTCAGCATTAGATGGGCAACCCCGTCGATACAGGCGTCGAGGATGATTGCCCATTGCCCAAGCCATCGCGGCGCACCTTGCTACTCGATCACCTCAGGCCACTCGGTGTGGAACCACTCGCCGGCGGGCTTGTCGAGGCGCTCGTAGGTGTGGGCGCCGAAATAGTCGCGCTGGGCTTGGAGGAGGTTGGCGGGGAGGCGTTCTTGGCGGTAGCTGTCGTAGTAGGCGAGGGAGGCGCTGAAGGCGGGGGCGGGGATGCCGTTGAGGACGGCGAGCGAGACGACCTTGCGCCAGTTGGCCTCGGATTTGCTGAGCACGTCTTTGAAATACGGGTCGAGCATCAGGTTCGGGAGCGAGGCGTCGCGCTCGTAGGCTTCCTTGATCCGGTTGAGGAATTGGGCGCGGATGATGCAGCCGCCGCGCCAGATGGTGGCGATGTCGCCGAAGTTGAGCGGCCAGCCGTGTTCTTTGCCGGCGAGGGCGAGCAGGTCCATGCCTTGGGCGTAGGAGATGATCTTGCTGGCGAAGAGCGCGTCGTGGACGGCGGCGACGACCTCGTCTTTCGTTAACCCGCCGAAGTCGACGGACGTTGGCCCGGTCAGTTGCGCCGACGCGGCGACGCGAGCCTCCTTCTGGGACGACAGGATGCGGGCTTCGACCGCCGCATTGATCGTCGAGATGACGGCGGCGAGTTCCGTGGCGGAGAGCACGGTCCATTTGCCGGTGCCCTTTTGCCCGGCGCGATCCATGATGACGTCGATGATCGGTTTGCCGGACGCCTCGTCATTGATGGTAAAAATGTTCGCCGTGATCTGGATGAGATAGCTCTCCAGGTCGCCGCGGTTCCACTCGCCAAAGATCTCCGCCAGCTCCGGCGCGCCGATGCCGGGGAATTCTTTGAGGATATTATAGGCTTCGCAGATGAGCTGCATGTCGCCGTATTCGATCCCGTTGTGCACCATCTTGACGTAGTGCCCGGCCCCGTCCGGTCCCATGTGGCGGCAGCACGCGTCGCCATCGACGACCGCCGCGATCTTGGTGAAGATCGGCTTGACGATCTCCCACGCCTCGGGCGCGCCGCCGGGCATGATCGAAGGTCCCTTGAGCGCGCCTTCCTCGCCGCCGGAGACGCCGGTGCCGACGAAGAGCAGGTTCTTCTCGCGCAGCTCGCGCTCGCGGCGCTGCGTGTCCGGGTAGTGAGAGTTTCCGCCGTCGATGATCACGTCGCCTTCCTCCAGCAGCGGGATGAGCTGATCGATGACCGCATCGACGGGACCGCCCGCCTTGACCATGATCATGACCTTGCGCGGGCGCGCCAGGCTCTGGACGAATTCCTTCAGATCGGAAAACCCGGCGATGTTGCGCCCGGCGGCTTCGCCGGCGAGGAATTGCTCGGTCGTCTCCGCCGTGCGGTTATAGACGGAGACGCGGAACCCGCGGCTCTCGACGTTGAGGACGAGGTTCTGGCCCATAACGGCGAGACCGATCAATCCGAAGTCACTTTGGCTCATGGTGGTGGGTGTCTGAAGGTAGTGTTGAAAAAGGGCGGGGACGCTAGGGGCGGCTCCCGCCATTGTAAAGCGCGGCCCGCTGTGCGGGGGAGGTTTTCTGGGGTGTGTCGAACCGATCCGCTTCTTTGGGGCAAAAACTGCCCCATTGCGCTCGCTCTCACTTCGACCCGATTCTAATCAGCGACCCACAAGTTTGAGTTCGGGCAAAATTCGATTCCAAGCTCTCCCATCGCAACAACCTTTCATCAAATGCACCCGAAGACTTCCCCTGTAGGACCTGCCAAATTGGTGCTCGCGAGAGTTATAGCCATTGTTTTGATGGGTGCCTGTTGCGGCTGTCGCTCCAAAAGCATCGTTCAGATTGCGCAAATCGGAGAAGGCAAGATCGCTGTGGAACGTTCCGGTGCCGCCCTCGGGAATTTCCGCCTTGATGATTCTGCGCAGGTTCGAGGAGCCTTCGAGCGAAAGTCGCTCCGCCGGGCGCCATTTGTTGAGGGAATGATCACGATCGGAGGGAGGTTGAACGCCAAGGAAATCGCGACGTTCAAGCCAGAGATGGGTGTGGAATTTGAGGTCGTCTCTGGGCTGCTCGTAACCGAGGAGCTGCGGGCATATCATCTCTCCGACATGCAGTGGGAGGAGATCAGATTAGTGCTGGCCAGTCAAGGGATCGAATTGCCGCCGTCGGTTGGACCGTGGTGAGAATGAGCGGAGTAAGGTAGGCGGCCTCCATCGTTAGAGGCAAACTGCCTAGACTCATTGCCAAAAGCGATGGCGGGAATCGACTGCCAAAAACGCGGTGTTCGGGTCTGGATCAGATGAAACGGGGCGTCGCGCCGCAAATACCCTCCATGGAGGGTATTTTGGGGTGGGTAGGTTAGGTTTATCTCGCTTGAAGCCAGCGGATTGCAGGAAGAATCGCGCTTTGCGGGTCCGAACCTGGCGGGTGGTTCGATGCTCGCTGACCCACCCCCGACCCCTCACAGGAGGGGGGATTCGCCAGCGCGACGCCCGGCTGGCGTTGCCCCCTTCCATTGGCGCTGCGCCCCGGTTTGCCGACGCCGCATGACACACTCATTCATTCACGCCCGGCGGTGAGAAGGCGCGATTGCCCGTTGATCTCCGGCGATTCCCGGTCCCGGTTGCCATCCCATGCCCGACCACGAATCCTCCCGCTACGAGCCGCAGGGCGAGATCGCCCGCGGCGGCATGGGCATCATCTACAAGGTCCGCGATTGCGACCTCGACCGCACGCTCGCCATGAAGCGGATGATGGCGGCGCCGGACCTCGACGGCGGCGCGGCTGAGATCGACCGGTTCTCCCGCTTCATGGAGGAGGCGCACGTCACCGCGCAGCTCGACCACCCCGGCATCGTGCCGGTCTATGACCTCGGGACCGACGCGGACGGCTGCGCGTGGGCCACGATGAAAATGGTGCGCGGCCGCGAGCTGGGCGAGGTCATCAAGGCGGCGCGCAAGGGCGAGGACGGGTGGAACCTGCCGCGCCTGGTGGGTGTGTTAGTGCGCGCCTGCCAGGCGGTCGCCTACGCGCACGGCAAGGGCGTCATCCACCGCGACCTGAAGCCCGCCAACATCATGGTCGGGGACCTCGGCGAGGTCTATGTCATGGACTGGGGCTTGGCGAAGCAGCTCGGGCGCGAGGACGTCCACGACATCCGGCTCCAGCTCGGCGACCGGCTCGCCCGCAGCGGCATGGAGACGATCGTCACGCACCGGGGCGGCGCGGAGGGCGGCTCCAGCCTCGATGCGCCGCTCATGACGATGGATGGCGCGGTGATCGGGACGCCCGCTTACATGCCGCCGGAGCAGGCGGTACGGTATCGTCGATCAAATCGACCACCTCTCCGACATCTACGCGCTCGGCGCGGTCCTCTACAGATGCTCGGAGACGCCGCCCTACCACGATAGCCGGGGCAAGACGCGGGCTTCAGAGATCCTCACCTCGATCTCGAACGGTCCGCCGACGCGGGTGCGCGACCTGCGCGCCGATGCGCCGCCCGAGCTCGCGGCGATTTGCGAGAAGGCGATGAGCCGCATCCGCGAAGAACGCTACGGCTCGGCCATCGATCTCGCCGAGGACCTGCAGGCGTTCCTCGACGGGCGCGTGGTGCGCGCCCACCAGACCGGCGCGCTCGCCGAGTTTAAAAAATGGGTGCTGCGCAACAAGGCGACCGCCGCCGCCGCCGCCGCCGCCGTCGTCACCCTCGCCGCGCTCGCCGCTGTCCAGACGTTTGCCAAGCGCGAGGTGACCGCCGCCTTGAAAAATGAAGAGGCGGCTCTGAAGGCGACCCAGATTACGCTGGCGGATTCCTACACGGCCTCGGCTTGCAGGAGGCGGAGCGGTGGGAATACGCCCGCGCCAAGCTCTGGAACGACGCGGCGGCGGAGCTGGCGGCGGGCGATCCGGAGCGCGCCGAGGCGAGCCGGCTCCGCGCGCGGTCGTTCGGCGCGCTGGCGGCGAGGCCACTCCGCGCGGCCATGATGGAGGTGCAGGTGTGGAGCTTCCACGAGGCGCATCCGTCGCTGCCCTATTTCATCACCCACGGGCGCGCCGAGAAGGCGCGCTGGGTTTTCGATGCCGACCGCTGCCGCTTCGTCGGAAAGTCGGATGGATTTCTCGGGTCGTTCTCCGCCTTGGCGTTCGACCCGCTGAAGCCGGCGTTCGCCGCCTCGCCATCTGACGGGAGGATCGAGTGGCGCGGCTTGCCCGAGGGCGAGATCCTCGATTCCATCGACCTCAGCGGTGGCGGGATCGGCGCGATCGACCAGCTCGCCGTCAGCCCGGACGGGGCATTGGTGTTCATCGCGTCCGGCGACGGGTATATCTACGACCTTGAGACGAAGTCGCTCTGGCCGGCGCGCCTCGCGGATTGCGGCGATCTCGTCCGCGCGCGTTTTCGGGGAGACGGAGCCTTCCTGGTGATGGCGGGCAGGTTCGGCGGCTCGGGGACGAGGCTCTTTCGCATCGATGCGGAGAACCGCGCGGCCACCGAGGTCCCGCTCGAAGACGTAGCGGACCAGCCGCCGCGCACCTCTGGTGAGGAGCTTCCCGAGTTCGTCGGCGATCAGTATCTGCTCAATCACTCGGGCGGGTTTGTTTTTTATCACGAAGTCGAAAGCGGGCGCTGCGGCGGCTACATCAAAGGCGTGATTCCGGCTCCGGGGAAGTGGCGGCAGTGGATCGGACCAACAGCATGGCCGCAGCCGCTCAAGCGCGCGCTGCGCGAAACGCCGGAGCATCGCTATGACCTCACGGCTTCGGAACTGCGGATGCCGGGTGGGCAGTCCGCGATCACCCGCCTGACCAAGGAGGTCACCAATCTAGAGGATGGGTTCCGCTCCGCGCTGCCCCACTTCATCGGGATGCCGGTCGGGTTTCTCAACGGCGGCGGCTCTCGCGGCGCGCTGGCGGTGACGCGGGAAGACCACCTGTTCCGGCTCTGGTGCCTGCCGCCGGAGGGCCGGCTCTGGACGGTGCCTTGCGCGGGCAAATCCGCCCCGGTCTTCAGCGCGGACGGGCGCTTCGCCGCCGCCGCCGGCAAGGCGCAGCGCGAGATTCGCGTCTTCGATCTGGCGGCGCGAGCCGAGGCGGGCACCGCCTTCACCCTGCCAGAATCCGACGTCGCCCGCTGCGCGGATTTCTCGCCTGACGACGGGGCGGTGATCGCCATCGGCATCCATGAGTTGATCGAGAATGACAACGACCGAGACGAAATGCCCGTTCCCGGGCGCGTCGAATTCTGGGATTGGCGATCGGGCGAGCGCCTCGGCGATCCGGTCGCGCTGCCCGCCCAGCCGCTCGCCTTGCGCTACCATCCGGGCGGCGGCTGGGTCGCGGTCGCCTGCCAGGGCGGGCAGGTCTATCGCCTCGCCCGCGGGGTGGGGGATCCCGAGTTGCTTTTCAATGCCGATCCCGCCCTGCCGCTCGATTCGCTTACCTTTACGGAAGGCGGCGCGGCGCTCATCGCCGCCCGCAGCGGATCGTCCGGATCTAGCCAGACCTATGTGTGGGACGTCGGGGCGGGCGGCTTCCGGTTCTCCCCGTTCCCCGTTGGCGTCACGGCTTCCCGAAGTTCGTCGATGTGAATGGCGGCGTCTTCATCACGCCGAATGCGCCGACCCTCTTTCGCGACCTCGCCACCGGTGAGCACCTCGCCTCGCCGCTCGACCAGAGGATCGGCGACACCAGTCTGCTTTCGGCAACGACCCCGGCACCGTCCTCACCTCCGCCCGCACCGCCGCCGCCCGCGTGTTGGATTGGCGCACCGGGGAGCCGCGCTGCCGGATCTCGTCCACGGCTTCCGCGATGAGCGCTGGGTCCACCGCACGCTGCCGATCCCCGGCACGCCGTGGGTCGCCGTCTGCGGGCTGAATGGCGCGCGTTTTTTCGATAGCCGCTCCGGGCTGCCCGTCGCCGCCCCGGTCATCTGGTACGGAGGACGCAAGCCTATCTTTGGTTTACGCCCCGCTGCCGGATCAGCCCGGATGGTCGCACCCTCGCCTTCAGCGGCGGCAACTCGATGACGCACTTCGTCGATCTGCAAAAAGTCTTCGGCGGCGATGACAATCGCGACCCGGAATTCGACGAACTCGCCGCCGGCGCGCGCCTCATCGAAGGCGGGCTTTCCGGCATCCCCGCCGCCACCCTCTGGCTCGACCGGTTCGCGGATTTCATCGAGGCGCGCTCGATGACCCGAGGCTCCAGATCACCGGCGAAGGCGAAGGGGAGCGCTAAGACAGATCCCGGGCGCCGCAAGACAAGGCAAGGACGGCTCTCCGAGCCGTCCGGCGGATCGACGCCGATGGCGGGATGTCGCCCGGACTCGCTTGCGCGTCACCCTGCCGGAATCCTGGAAGCAGGCGGACGATCTGAATCGTTGCCGCGCCGGCCGGACCGCTGGGACAGCGGTCCCTGCCTTTGGCAGAGCGGCGAGCCGCAGGGTACCAAAAAAATCCCGGCGGGTGTAACGCGGCGCCGGAAACCGCGCTGGCAGGGGTAAGGACAGCCTCTCTCGATGCCGGCGCGAGCCGGTGCGGCGGGCGGCTGTCCCTACAACAAAACAAACAGCCAAGATCATGAACAAAAACGTCGCAAAACCTTCATCCTTCCATCTCGCGCGGGCGTGCCTCGCCGCTGCAGCCGTCTTCCTCGTGGGGATCGCCCAATCGCTCGCCCAAGGCACCGCCTTCACCTACCAGGGCTACCTCGAAAGCGGGAGCGCTCCCGCAGACGGGAATTTCGATTTTCGTTTCACCCTTAAATCTGCCGCCACGGGCGGATCGACGATCGGCTCTGCCCGCACGGTGATTAACCACGGTGTAACCAGTGGAGTATTCACCCAAGATCTCGACTTTGGCGACCGCGCCTTCGACGGGAGCGAGCGCTACCTCGAAATCGAAGTTAGACCCAATGGCGGCGGCGCCTACACGACGCTGTCGCCCCGCCAGCGGATCGGGGCTACCCCATGGGCGTCCGGTCTTAGCACGTGGTCTACCGCTGAGTTCCGCAATGGCGCGGACCAAGATCCCGCCACCGCCAATCCAATAGCGCAGATGGCTTTAGGATATGCTTCAAACGGAGGATACAAACACTGGATCGTCTCCCGCCACAATTCCGGGAGCACTAACAACGCCATCGACTTCTACACCAATAGCAGCTCTGCTTCCGGTGGCTCCAGCCGACCCGGCACCGGCAACCGGCACAACCTGACGCTCGCGGATGGTAATGTGGGAATCGGGACGAAAGAGCCTGATTCAAGACTACACGTCATTGGGAGTTCAAAATTTGACGGCCGCGCCCAATTTACTTCGAGCGGCTTTTTTGGAGAAGATTCAGGAGCGCCTCCCTCATCTTTTGGAAAAGTCGTTAGGGTATTCTTTGAGGACAGCCAAGGTGGCGGGCAAATCTACGCATATAACTACGCGTCAGGAACCGCCGAAGATTTGATTTTACAATCTGCCGGAGGCAACGTGGGAATCAACGAAGACATCCCAACCTATGGGAAATTGGAGGTGACCGGAGGCGCAAGCAGGACCGTTACCAACTTTGGTTTTTACGAGCGGACGAATTACGGGACCGAATTCCCGAGCTTTACCTATACGATGGGGATCTGGGCGAGCAACGCGATCGCCGGGTCCCACCTCGTCGCCCACTCGGACGCGCGGATCAAAAATGTCATCGGTGCGTCGGATTCAGCCCTTGATCTGGACATATTGAACAAGATCAGAATCACCGATTACACCCATATCGATAAGATTGGTCAAGGAGATGTCCCGCAAAAGAAGGTAATCGCCCAACAGGTGGAGAAGGTCTTTCCCAATGCCGTCGGAAAGTCCAAAGGGCGTGTTCCGGACATCTACAAAATGGCGAAAACGTCCGGCGGATGGGTTGAGCTTGAGACCGATCTGAAGGTCGGGGAGCGCGTCAGATTGATCGCCGAGGAAAAGGAAAGCAGCTTTGATGTCCTCGAGGTTCGCGACGGTGCTTTCCGGACCGAGTTCAAGCCGCTGGGCGACAAGGTTTTCGTGTATGGTCGCGAGGTCGATGATTTCCGCACTGTCGACTACGACGCGATCGCCATGCTCAACGTCTCCGCGACGCAGGAAATCTACCGCCAGTTGCAGGCGAAGGAGAAAACGATCTCCGACCTCGAAAAACGGGTCGCCGAGCTGGAGGCGAAGGATAGGGCGCGGGACGCGAAGCTGGCGGCGATCGAGAAGATGCTCGAAGCCCAGGGCGATGTCGTTTCCTTCCAATCCGCCGCCGCGACTAAGGAAGGGGTGCGAAATGAGGGCGCGCTTCCGCGTTCGGCGTCGCCTTGCTCGCGGCGGCAGGATCCGCGCGCGCGCAGTTCGCCATCACCTCCCACACGATCGATGGGGAGGCGGGACGAGCAGCGCCGGCGGATTCACGCTGAGCGGGACGGTCGGGCAGCCCGACGCATCCTCGCCGGCGATTGGCGGAAGCTTCTCCCTGACCGGCGGTTTTTGGAAGCCAGCCTCAGGCGGGGCAGCCCTTTACGCCGCCTGGGCAGAGGAAAACCTCCCGGCTGGCAGCGACCGCAGCTTTACCGGCGACGCGAACGGCGATGGAGTCCCAAACGGGGTGCATTACGCCTTTGCTGGAACGTCCCCGATGCTCGATGGATCGCAAAGTTCGACTGCTCCCGAAACCGTGCCGCCCGGGGTCATCCTCCGCTGGTCGGTTAGCGAGGACCTAGATGATTGGGGTGTTCTCGCCCGATGGGAGGATGGATCGCTGACGTTTACGGCGACACTGGTAGAGTTCGACGATGGCGTGATTCGCGATTCGGGGGATTCCGATTCTGGAAGAGCGTTCTATCGCTGGGAGGCAACTCTCGTCGATTGAAGCTGAACCTTACTTCCCCCCGCTGCGACGTGCGGGGGAGGAATCCCGAAGCCCGGACCCGCGAGGGTCCGGGCTTTTTCGCATCGGTGCGTTGCCTCGGCAAAGCGAAGCGCGTTTTGATCTCCGGACCGTTGCTGGTCCGCCTCGCATTTTCAGTTTCGGATCGCGGATTTTCGGGTCTGGTGCGCCGTGCTCACCGATCCTACCTCCCGCGATGCCCCGACGTCCATCGCCCGCCAACTGCGGGCGGCGCGCGGTGCCTTGGCGCGCTGGATCGCGGTGGCGGGCGCGTGGCGCGTGATCGCGGCCGCCTTGGCGGTGGCGGCGCTCAGCCTGCTGCTGGACTGGCGCTTTCACCTCGACCTCTCGCAGCGGGCGATCATGCTGGTGCTCATGCTGGCGGCCTTCGGCTACGCGCTCTGGCGGTTTTTGCTCAAGCCGATGCGCCGCCGGCTGACCGATGAGGGCATCTGCCACGAATACGCCAAGCACGACCCGGAGGCGGCCGAACAGATGCTCGCGGCGCTGGAGTTCTCCAAGAAGCGCCCCGGCGACGAATCCGGCGCCTCCCCCGGCATGGTGGCAGAGGCGATCGAGGCCGGCGGCCGGGCGGGGGAGAAGGCGGATTTTTCCGTGCTGCTGCGCGCGGATCTCTTTCGGCAGAATGCGGTGCTGCTCGCGGTCCTCGGGCTGCTCGGCGTTGGCGCGGTCGTCTTTTGCGCCGCGACGAAGGCGGGCGGCACCTGGCTGAACCGCAACCTCCTGCTCGGGCGCGCCGAATGGCCGCAGCCGTTCTTTCTCGACATCGAAGGCGCGCGCGACGGCCGCCTCACCATCCCGCGCGGCGATGACTACACGCTCGTCGCCCGCGTGCGCGACGGCTTCCGCGCGCTGCCAGAATCCGTCAGCGCCGAGATCCGCTCGGAGGAGGGCGGCCGCGAGGAATCGATGGACGCGGGCGACGGCCAGCGCGAATTCCGCCTCCCGCTTTTCGCCGTCGGGCAGCCGTTCGAGGTCCGCCTCACCTCCGACCGCTACCGGGGCGAGTGGGTGCAGGTCAATCTCGCCGAGCGCCCCGAATTGGTCGGCATCGAGCTGACCGGCACGCCGCCGGAATACACCGGGGAAGCCCAGTCGCCGCTCGGCGCGGGCGGCGGCGCGTATTATCTGCTCGCCGGCACGGCGCTGGGTGTCTCGGGCGAAGCCTCGAAGCCGCTGGCCTCCGCCGATCTGGTGGCGGGCGAAAGGCGCTTCCCGCTGGGCATCGAGGGCGGCCGGTTCACGGGCGAGATCGCGCCGGAGGCGGTCGCCGCCGGGCACTACACATTGGAGCTAGTCGATGCGGAGGGACTCTCGCCGCGCGAGCCGGCCCGCTTTGCGATCCGCCTGCGCGAGGACAAACGCCCGAAGATCAAAGCGGAATTCGCCGGCGTCGGCTCGATGATCGGACCGCGCGCGCTGCTTCCGTATTCGGCGTCGATCGAGGACGACTACGGCGTGGCCTCGGTGGCGCTGAAATACGAATGGCGGCGCGACGCGGCGGCCGCTGCGGTCGCCATCGATGCGATCGCGGATCCCGACGGCGGAGCCGATGCGCCTGGCGGGGCGGGAGCGGATGCGCCGGAGGCTGGCGAGGGCGAGGTGCCGCTGGCGCTGGCGGAAGGCGCGCTGCCGGGGCGCGAGGTGGCGGTCGCGGGCAAGGCGGATGTCGAGTCGCTCGGCGCGGGCGAGGGAATGCGGCTCCAGTTTCAATTCCACGCGGCGGATAACAATGACATCTCCGGACCGGGCGAGGGCGAGTCCTCGCAGATGATCTTCCGGATCGTGCCGGAGTCCGAGCTGCGCGCCGACCTGCTGCGCCGCGAGCGCGAGCAGCGCCTGCTCCTCGAGGAACTCATCAAGCGCCAAGACCTCCTGCTCACCGACTGCCAGGCGGTCCGCGCGGGCACCCGGGACGCCCCCGGCGACCTGCCGCGCGACGCCCGCACCGAGGTGGCGACGCTCCAGAAAAACCAAAAACTCCTCGCCGCCGATGTCGCCCCGGTCGCCGAACGCATCGTCCGCCTCCTCGAAGAAATCGCCAACAACCGGCTGGAGGAGGGCGTGCCCGCGATCCAGAGCGAGCGCCTCCGCGAAAAAGTCCTCGCCCCGCTCGCCGAGGCGCTCGACATCGCGCTGCCCGCCGCCGCCCTCGCGCTCGACGCCGCCAGGCGCAGCGCCGACCCGAGTGAGCGCGACCGCGATTTCGCCGACGCCGCCAACGCGCAGGCCGCCGCCATCGACGCGATGCGCCGCGCCGCCTCCCAGCTCGTCGAAAACGAAAGTTTCCAGCAGGCGGTCAACCTCCTCTACGAAATCCAGAAGTCGCAGGAGGAGGTCAACCGCATGACCGACAAGGAAAAGGAAGAGCGGCTCAAAGGAGTGCTGGAGAAATAGGCGTCCGTAACCTCGCCGCCCAGTCCCACCGGTGGCGGCTGGCAGCTCGCACCTAATGGCTGCGCCCGCCCACGAATCGATACGCGACCGCGCCGATCACCGCGCCCGCAATGGGGGCGACCCAAAACAGCCAAACCTGGCCAAGATAGCCGCCGCCGGCGAAGACCGCCGTCGCGAGGCTGCGCGCTGGGTTGACCGATGTGTTGGAGACCGGGATGCTGATCAGGTGGATCAGGGTGAGGCAAAACCCGATTGGGATCGGCGCGAAGCCTGCCGGGGCGCGCCCATCTGTCGCGCCAAGGATGACGAACAGGAACATCGCGGTCAGCGCGATCTCTGCGACGAGGACCGCTCCGAGGTTGAATTTGTCTGGCGAGAGATCGCCATATCCGTTCGAGGCGAACCCTCCGGCGGCATCAAAGCCCGCCTTTCCCGAGGCGATCGCGAAAAGGATGCCGGCCCCCGCGAGACCGCCGAGGACCTGCGCGGCAATGTAGGGACCAAGTTCCCGCGCCGGAAAGCGACCGCCTGCCACCAGCCCGACCGAGACGGCGGGATTCAGGTGGCAGCCCGAGATGTGACCAATCGCATAGGCGGCGGTCAGGACGGTCAGCCCGAAAGCGAGCGAGACACCGACCAATCCGATGCCGAGATGGAAAGCCGTTTGCTCCGGACCAAGGTCTGCCAAAAAGGCGGCGGCGAGCACCGCGCTGCCGCATCCGCCGAGGACGAGCCAGAGGGTGCCGATGAATTCGGCGGCGAGTTTTTTCGAGAGGGGGACCATATTGAATGTTTGTTCGGGGTTGGGGTTCGGTCCGATTGGTTAGAGGCGGGAAATCTCTCGCGGGTCACATTTTTCTTCCCATTCGCAGCCGGCGGTAACCGGCGCACCCACTAGGAGGGGGTGAAGGATGCGATCGGTTCCGCCGTCGGTTCGCCGAATCCCTCCAGCCCAGAACTTCGATGCCCTAGCTATACCCCTTGCTAAGCCGCAGCCGACCCGTTACTATCCCGCCCCTTTTTTCCCTTGGGATCCCGCATGTCTATCGAGCTCACCCGCAATTTTTCGATCATCGCCCACATCGACCACGGAAAGACCACGCTTTCCGACCGGCTGCTGGAGGCGACGCAGACTATTTCCGAGCGCGAGAAGCAAGACCAGCTTCTCGACGCGATGGATCTGGAGCGCGAGCGCGGGATCACGATCAAGAGCCACCCGGTCACCATGCAATACCCGGCGAAGGACGGGAAGTCCTACAAGCTCAACCTGCTCGACACGCCGGGGCACGTCGATTTCTCCTACGAGGTCTCCCGCTCGCTGGCCGCCTGCGAGGGCGCCATCATCATCGTCGATGCGGCGCAAGGCGTGGAGGCGCAGACGGTCGCCAACGCCCACCTCGCCAACGGCCAGGACCTCGTCCTCGTCCCCGTCATTAACAAGATCGACCTGCCGGCCGCCGACATCCCGAACGCCAAGCGTCAGCTCGAAGACATCCTGATGATCCCCGGGGAGGAAGCCATCCCGGCCAGCGCGAAGATGGGGATCGGGATCGAGGACATATTGGAGGCGATCGTCGCGCGGGTGCCGCCGCCGCCCAAGCCGGGCGACGACATCTTGCGCGCCCTCGTCTTTGACTCGGTTTACGATGCGTTCCGCGGCGTGATCTCGTATGTCAGGGTCGTCTCTGGCTCGATGCAGCGGGGCACGGCGATCAAGATGATGAGCACCGGCAAGAACTACGAGGTCAAAGAGGTCGGCGTCTTCACCCCGAAGATGGTGAAGCGCGACACGCTGGGGCCGGGCGATGTCGGCTACCTGATCGCGAATATGAAATCGTCCGCCGAAGTCAAGATCGGCGACACCTTCACCGACGCGAAGAATCCGTCCGCCAAGCCGCTGCCGGGCTTCAAGGAGATCCGCCCCATGGTCTTCAGCGGCATCTATCCGGTCAGCACCGATGACTTCGAGGCGCTCAAGCTGGCGATGGGCAAGCTCCAGATCAACGACGCCGCCTTCAGCTACCAGGCAGAGTCGTCCGCCGCGCTCGGCTTCGGCTTCCGCTGCGGCTTCCTCGGGCTGCTCCACATGGAGATCATCCAGGAGCGCCTGCGCCGCGAGTATGGCATGGATGTGATCTCGACCTACCCCGGCGTCATCTACGAGGTCACCAAGTCCGACGGCACCGAGATCGTGGTGGACAACCCGATCCACCTGCCCGACCCGCCCAGCATCGATGAGATCCGCGAGCCGATGGTCCGCTCGTTCGTCCTCACGCCCAACGACTACATCGGCGAGCTGATGCAGCTCATGATGGAAAAGCGCGGCGAGATCGAAAATACGGAGACCCTGGACGACCACCGCGTCATGCTGACCTGCAAGCTCCCGCTCAACGAGATCCTCGTGGACTTCAACGACAAGCTCAAGAGCATCACCCGCGGCTACGGCTCGATGGACTACGAATACGCGGGCTACCAGCCGGCCAAGCTGGTCAAGATGGACATGCTCATCAACGGCGAGCCGGTCGATGCGTTCTCCACCATCGTCCACCGGGACAAGGCGGAGAGCCGCGGGCGCAGCCTCGCCGCGCGCCTCAAGGACGTCATCCCCCGCCAGCTCTTCCAAGTCGCCATCCAAGCCGCCATCGGCGGCAAGATCATCGCGCGGGAATCGATCAAGCCGATGCGCAAAAACGTGACCGCCAAATGCTACGGCGGCGACATCACCCGGAAGCGCAAACTCCTCGAAAAGCAGAAGGAGGGGAAGAAAAAGATGAAGGCGATCGGCAAGGTCAACATCCCGCAGGAGGCGTTCATCCAGGTTTTGAAGACGGGGGATTAGCCGATTGTCAATTGTCGCTTGTGAACCGACCCTAGCCGCCGCACCGATTTCCCTCCTCCGATAACGAATTTCCCGACCCCGACCCATGTTCGCCCCGAAATACATCAAGCACGGCAAGCTGCTCCTCAAGGGGCTCAAAAAATTCCTGCGCTACCACTCCGACGAAATCGCGCCGGAGCGGATGGAGGAAATCGGGAAGCTGCGGGCGGACTACGAGGCGGCGCTGGAGGAGAAGGACGAGGAGAAGATGAAAGAAGTCGAGAAGCAGCTCACCAAGGTCTGCAAAAAGGCGGTGCCGGATAAAGGGAACCACGCGATCCGGGAGAACGTCGAAGTCCTCCTCGTCGCCATCGTCATCGCCGTCGGCATCCGCGCCTATTTTCTCCAGCCGTTCAAAATCCCGACCGGCTCGATGCAGCCGACCTTAAACGGGATCGTGGAAACGCGGGCGGATACCGACGAATTGGGCAACTTCGTGGACCCGAGTCCCGGATTCTTCAAACAGGCGGCGGACCTCCTTCTCCGCGGCAGAAGCTACATCCACCTCGAAGCCCCCGGCGATGGCGAGGTGGTCAAGATGGAGGAAAAGTCGCTCCTCAAATTTTTCACCTTCACCGAAGTGACGTTCCGCCTCAACGACGGCTCGACCAAATCCGACCGGGTTTGGACCCCGATCAAGCAGTTGATCGGTACTTCTAGGGAGCCGGACGACGGGTTGGGGACCGACAGCACCATCGGCGCAGAACTCATCAGCGATACTCAATGCAGGATCGATTTGCCCGAGGTGACCAAAGGGCAGGTGCTCGCATCGGGCTACGTCGATACCGGGGACCAGGTTCTCGTCGACAAGGTCTCCTACCACTTCCGCCGTCCCAAAGCCGGCGAAGTTTTCGTCTTCTCGACGGCAGGTATCGAAGGCATCGAAGCGACGATGGATCGGAACCTCGATTCGATCCACTACATCAAACGCCTGATCGCCACCGAGGAAAACAAGACCTTCCGCGTCGTTCCGCCGAACCTCTATATCGACGGAGAGCTCGCCGAGACATCCGGGTCGAAGAAAGTCATGAAGTGCGAGGATGGCTACAATGGCTACACCTTGGCGCAGGGGCAGGTTTTCAGGCGATTCCGCTTTACGGGGGATGCCATCGAGGGCGAGATCATGGAAAATGAATACCTGGACTTTGGCGACAACAGCGACAACAGCTTCGACAGCCGTGGCTGGGGTCCGGTCCCGGAGCAAAACCTCGTCGGCCCGGCGCTCGTCGTCTATTACCCATTCGCGCCGCACTTCGGCGGGATCGATTGATCGGCATGGCGGCGGACACGCCCAGCCCCGCGGCGGAAATCACCAAACGCAGCGGCTCGAACCTCGCCATCGCGCTGCACTGCCTGCCCCGCGAGCGGCGCGACGATATGGTCGCCTTCTACGCCTTCTGCCGGGACGCCGATGACATCGCCGACGACCCCGCCGCCCCCGCCGGGGATAAGCGCGCGCGCCTCGCCCGCTGGTCGGAGGTCGTCCGGGGCGAAATCGCCGCGCCTACGCCGCTCGAAGCCGAAGTTCTCGCCGTTTTCCAGAAATACGGTATCGACCCCGCCCTGCCGCAGGCGATCATCGAAGGCGTGAGCATGGACCTGGAAGCGCGGCGCTACGAGACGTTCGACGACTTGCTCGCCTACTGCTACAAGGTCGCCTCCGCCGTCGGCTTGGTTAGCATCGAAATCTTCGGCTATCAAAACGACCGCTGCCGCGCCTACGCCGTCGATCTAGGCTACGCCCTCCAAATCACGAACATCATGCGCGATGTCGGGCATGACTTCCGCGAAGACCGCCGCATCTACCTCCCTCATCAGGATTTTCGGGAGTTTGGTTACACGGAGGAAGATCTTGCGCAGGGCGTTGAAAACGAAGCGTTTGCCCTGATCATGGAGCGCCAATACCGGCGGGCGACCGACTATTTTGAGAAAGCCGCTGCCGAACTGCCGCCCGAGGACCGCCGCTCGATGGCAGCCGCCCAAATGATGGGAAAGACCTATCGGCGCCTCCTCGAAAAAATGCGCGCCGGCGGTTTCCGTGTCCTCAATCACCGCTATCGCGTCTCCAAACTCCGGAAACTCGCCTACCTCGCCGCCGCTTTCGTCCAAGCCCGGCGCTGAGAACCCAGATCAAAAATTAGTTCAAATCCGCCGAAAATTAAGCTCTGTTTAGGAAACCGCCGCCCTAACCGAAAAAATCGGTAAGAAATCCTGAAAAAGTGCTTGGCCGATAGTCGATTCCCCTGCTAAAAATACCCAATCCTATGAAGAAACTCTCGTTCCTTCCTCTCCTTGCCGCTGCTGGCATGTTCGCCGCCCCGTCCGCTAACGCGGCGGTCGCTTTCCATAACCACATTCTCATCGACAATTTTGAGGAGGCTGGTTTTGGAAATACGCTGGCACCAGCGACCATGACGCTGACCGCTCCCTCCGCCCTAGGCGGGAGTTCGCACGGTCGATGTGATTTCCGGTGCTGCGGTCCACAACATTACGTTGTTTGATGATAGCGTCACGATCACCGCTGGTCAGACCGACATCAGCTACGGTCCGGGTCTCGCCTACGACTTTGAGTCTCCCGGATTGGGCGCTTTCGAAGTCGAAGTGTCCGACATCGGCTTTGGCACCTTCGACATCACGGTGCAGGTCAGCGACGGGACAAACACGGAATCCTTCGTCCAAAATGCCTCCACCCCTGGTATTTACTTCTTTGCGAAGAATGCGTTCCCCGGCGTTGACATGACTAACGTGGATTCGATCAATGTTTCCGTCGCCCAAGCTTCAACGATCGGAGCAGGCATCAACGGCGTGATCGACATCAAAGAACTCCGCGCCGTTCCGGAGCCGAGCCGCGCGATCTTCCTCGTTTTCGGTCTCGGCGCGCTTCTCCTGCGCCGCCGACGCTAAAGGTCGATTTCTCACCACTTTCGAAAAGGGCGCGCCTGATGGCGCGCCTTTTTTGTTCCGGTCTCGCCCGCTAGGCTAAGAAACCGACTCGGCGAATAGGCTGTCCCGCGCATTCCCAACTAAAACCCGCTTGCCTAAAAATGCCGACGATTTGGATCAATGGTCGCCTTTGCGACGCTAGGGAAGCATCGATTTCGCCGTTCGATCATGGATTGACCGGGGATGGTGCCTTCAGAAGACGCTTGTTTCTATGGCGGCAGGGCATTCGCGTTCCAGCGCCACTACCAGCGGCTCCAGCGCTCGTCCGGCGCGCTGGGAATCGACATCCCCGGCGAATCCACCCTGCGGGCGGCCATCTCGTCAGTTCTCGCTGCCAACAGCCTGGGCGATGAGCGCATCCGCATCACCGTCACCGGCGGCGAGCGCCGCTCGGCAGTGAAAAAGGAAACGCGGTTCCCACCGCCATCGTCGCCGCCACGGAGAAACCAGACTGGTACAGGGGACCGCCAGCGTGGTGACCGTCCCTATTCGCGCAACGAAAAGAGTGCGCTCGCCGGGTTAAAGACAACTTCCTATGGCGAAAACGTGGTCGCCCTCGCCTTTGCCCGCGCCCGCGGCACTCACGAGTATATTCTCCAATACGCAGGGGCAACTTTGTGAGGGAACTGGCTCGAACATTTTCCTGGTCAAGGATGGCATGGCTACCATTACGCCCCCGCTTTCTTCCGGCTGCCTCGGCGGCGTGACCGCGCGCTGGTTCTCGAACTCTGCCGAGCCGAGGGCATCCCCCTGCGAAGAACGCCATCTGCCCATCGGCGACCTGTCAGCGGTCGGCGAAGCCTTCCTGACCTCCACCACCCGCGAGGTGCAGCCCATCGGCTCCATCGATCTGGCCGCAAATTGCCGGGAGCGCCGGGCGAGACTACCAGGCGGCTCCGCGCCGCCTTCAAAAGGCTGGTCGCCTCCGAGATCGATCCGTAGCTAGCTGCCGCGAATCGCGCGATTCAAAGTCCCCATGCCCCGCGAATGAGTTTTGCCGCCAAGAGGTGGAAGGAGGAAAATAGGTTGGGTGGGAGAGGCTTGCGTTTGGGAGACCAATCCTTCTTTTCCATTTTGCGGCAAAGAGTTCCAAGGCAGCAAGGCTTCGGCGATCATTCTAGAAATTTGTCTAGGTTTCTATCTGGATCCGATAATGCCGAATCGTGATGAAAAATTCGAAACCAGCCTTTATTATGTGTTTCTTGTTCATTTCGGAGTCGCTTGCAAATGGAGTGAGAAAGTTGGCACGCGGGATGCGAAAAAGAATGGTCTTCAAAAACCCAATGAGCACTATGAGCAACGAGAACACCAACTCCACCAATGCAGCATTCATTCGCCCGCAGATCCATGCGACGGGCGAGGCGACTGCCTTTTGCCAGCGGCGGATAGCAAGGGGAAGCCGATCACGGTGATCGGGACCGAGGCGATCCGCGATACCTTCGACGACATCTGCCTGCGGCAGGCGCTCAATGCGCGTTCGGCGCCGGGCGTGAGCGAACTGGTTTGAAGTCCGGATGCGCATGCCGGATACGGCGCGCCGGTGGGTTGCGTGATGGCGTCGCCTTCCCACATCTATCCGGGACCGGTCGGCGTGGACATCAAGTGCTCGATGAGCCTGCTCCAGCTCGATCTTCCGGACGAGGCGATCGCCGACAAGCGCACCCGCCGCGCCTTGATCAATGCGATCGCCGAACGCACGCCGACCGGCGCAGGGCGCGGGCAGCGCCACGCCGCCAAGGCGCGCCACGTCGATGTGTCACTCGGGTTCCGCGTGGCGACGGAGGGTGCGAGCGCCCCGGTTTGCCGCGACCTCGGGATCCCGCCGGAGTGGGCGGAGGCGTGCGAAGATAGCGCGCACCTCGGGCACGACGGAACCGCCGATGCGCTGCGCGACCGGCTCCAGCGCTTCCTCGATGCGGGTTACGACCAGCGCTTTGGCGCAAAGGTCGCCCAGCTCGGGTCCTACGGCGGGGGAAACCACTTCGGCGAGTGCGAGGCGGTCGAGGTGAAAGACGACCCGCACGCCCGCCGAGTCGCCGAGCATTTCGGGCTGGTTGACGGATCGGTCGCGTTCTTGAGCCACTGCGGATCGCGCGGGCTTGGGCACGACTTGGCGAGCGGTCAGTTCAAGGCATTGCAGGCGCATTTTGAGGCGTGGGGAACTCCGCTGCCGGGCGGCGACCGCCAGCTCGTCTATGCGCCGCTCGGAACCCGCGAGGCGGACGCCTACCTCGATGACATGGCGCTCGGCGCGAACTTTGCGACCGTGAACCATTTGCTCATCAATGCGTTGGTCCTCGAAGCCTTCCAGGAGATCCTTCCGGGAACGGCAGGGCGGCTGGTGTATTTCATCAGCCACAACATCGCGCGCCAAGAGGTTGTCGAGAATCGGCTGCAGTGGGTCCACCGCAAAGGGGCGACCCGCGCCTTCCCGGCCGGGCACCACGAGCTGAACGGGACGCGCTTCGCCGGGACCGGGCATCCGATCTTGCTCCCAGGCAACCCGCGCGACGGCTCCGCCGTCATGGTTGCCCTGCCGGGCGCGGCGAAGTCTTGCTTTAGCGTGAACCACGGCGCGGGACGCCGGCTCGGGCGCAAGGCCGCCTTCCGCGAACTCGACCAAAAGCAAGTCGATACCGGATTGGATGACGCCGACGTCCTGACCAACTGCCGCAACTACCCGCGCGATGAGGCTCCGGATGCCTACAAAGACTTCAACGAAGTCCTGCGCTCGGTAGAAGCCGCCGAGTTGGCGACGCAAGTCGCCCGCCTGCGCGCCCGCTTTGTCATCAAGGACGCCGCCAAGGCAGACGATTAGTTCGACTTAAGGCGGCAGGAGTGCTGTCTCTACGTTGTGGCGCGGCGGCTGCCATGTAGAGGCGACACTCTTGTCGCCTTGGGGAAAGCGCGGCGGTCCCGCCCTGGCGTCCGTCAGCGCCCCGGCGGCGGGTTCGGGCGGCGGCGCTTCATGCGCAGGTCGGAGCGTCCGCTCGCCGGCGGCGCGCATCGAACCGAAGACTTCGTCGCAGCCATCCGCCTTTAGGTGGAAGACGATCTCCATGAGTTCGCCGAGGCGCGATTTGGGAAATCCCTGCCGCGAAAACCAGAGCAAGTATTCGAAGGGCAGGTCGTAAAGCGGCGTGCCGCGCGGCGGAAATTTCTCCGGACCGTAGCGCCCGAACGGCATGTGCGTCCCGCCAATTTCGGCAAGCGTCTGGGCGAGTTCTTCGGGGTCGATCATCGGGTTTCAGCGTAGGGTCGCCCAGAGCGAGGAAAAGCGGAATTCGTGCCGCGCGACGGCGAACTTGCCCGGTGGCGGCGCGGGCGCTAGCGTCGCCGCATGAAACCGTCCCGCTTTCGCTCCCCAACCTTGCTCGCTTCTGCCGCCTTCTTCGCCGCCGCCGCACTGGCCGGCGATCTCGATCCAGTCGAGCAGAGCTGCGATGCGCCCGATTCGCTCAAAGCGTTCGTCTTCTCCGATCCGAATGCCTGGCGGCATGGCAAGGGCGATGATGGCAAGGGCTTCCTCGAATTGCACCAGCAGAGCAAATACAAGACGAAGGTGCGTTCGCCCTTCAACATCGCGCTGCTCAGCGGGCAGAAATTCGGGAGCTTTACGCTGGAGGCAGAGTTGCTCCAGACCGGCAAAGACTACGGCCACCGCGACATGTGCGTCTTCTTCGGCTTCCAGGACCCGAGCCACTTTTATTACA
This sequence comes from Verrucomicrobiales bacterium, assembly GCA_041395145.1. Classification (GTDB taxonomy): domain Bacteria; phylum Verrucomicrobiota; class Verrucomicrobiia; order Verrucomicrobiales; family DEV007; genus JAWLBD01. Next base: position 128,991 of record JAWLBD010000009.1, read on the forward strand.
CGCATATCGCGACGAAGACCGACGATCACGCCCACAATATCTTTATCGTCAACGACCAGCCGCGCACCAAGATCTCGACGAAAACGACCGATGGATTTGATTGGGGGCGCGACGCCTGGCAGAAGGTCCGGCTGGTCCGCGATGCGGAGAGCGGAAAGATCGAGGTCTTTGTCAATGACATGGACAAGCCGATGATGGTCGCCGAAGACAAGACGTTCGCCGAAGGATTCGTCGGGTTCGGCAGCTTCGATGATACCGGGCGCGTCCGGAACATCCGCATCACGCCAAAGTCGAAACCGTCGGCGGCCGAGGCGGATTTTTTCAAAGGCAAGGAATAGCGGACTGCCTGCCAGGATCGGTTGCGCAAAGCGCTAGTCTTTTTGCGATCCGTTGGCTTCAAGGAGAAAATGGGTCATCTACCCACCCCTAAATCCCCTCCAAGAAGGGGACTTGCGGCGCGACGCCAATCCAAATCCGAACCAGGACCAAACAGGGTTTTTTGGCGGTCGATTCCCGCAATTGTCTTTCGCAATCAGTTTAATCCCGCCCTGCGGCGACCAGTTCGCCGAGCCGGTCGACGCAGAGTTGCGACCACGTTTCGAGCCGGTCGTGGCGCGCGCGCAGTTCGTCGGCAGTAAGGAATTCGACATCCACGATGTTCGCTTCGTTGGGCGCGGCCTCCGGGCGGTCGAGCTCGAACAGGTGGACGACGCCGAGGTGGACCTGGCCGACCTCATTGGTGTCGTCGTTGAGCAGGGCGACGATCCGCTGGGTGTGGCTGCCCGGCAGGACGAGTTCTTCCTCGATCTCGCGATCCACGCCGGTCATGTAGGTGTCGCGCTCCAGCGAAGCGGCCGCATAGTCGTCCGAGTTGATGTGCCCGCCGATGCCGATCGAGCCTTTCGCGGCGAGCCGCTGTTCGCCGCTCTTCTTGCCGCGCACGTAGTGCAAAAATCGCCCGGCGCAGTGGAAGATGGCATAGGGGATGATCTGCTTGTGCCCGGGGTCGTCCTCCGCCAGGTCGCGGGCGAGAAAGAAATTGTTCGCCGGGTCCAGCATCTGCGGCAGATAGCGGTCCACCTCGAGCTGGATGCCATGGAACGCGCCGAGTTCATCGAACAGCGCGCGGCGGATCACGAGGACATTTTCGTCAGGGTATTTGGATGCCATGGCGCGCAGCAAAGCGGGCGGCGGCGGCGGGTAAAGGCGGAAATTAATCGGCGGGCGCGCTTGGCGTGACAAAACCATCGGCGTCCCGCCCGCCCAGGTCGCCGACGCGGACCCAATCATCGCCCAAGGGAGCACCGTAGAACCCTGCGGTGCCGCCGTCGCTTTGGCGGAAGGCGAACCCGGGGAGCAGCCGGCCGCGCGCGCCTTCGCGCCAGCCAATCTGCGGGTCTGCGCCGGTCGGCGTGACCGGATGCGGCATCGACAGCGCGAGGAGCGCGCCGGTCTCGGGATCGGGGAAGGCGGGGGCTAGCGCGCAGCCGATCTCGCCGAGCGAATCGCGCAGCTCCCGCTCGGCATCGGCGCCGCCGAGGTCGCCGAAGGCGAGGAACGCGCGGGGTGAGCCGACGCCCTCGGCGCAGGCGAGCAGGCGCGCGCCGGTCGCATCGCCGGCCACGACGGTCGGGTCGCAGGCGGCGAGCATGCGGCGGACGACATCGGCGTCGATCAAGGCAGGCGGCAGGGCGGTGTTCACGCCGTGGAGGAGCGGGAACCAGATGCCGAGCATCGCCCCGCCGGGCAGGTCCGGGCGCACCAGCGGGAGCAGCCGGTCGCCGGGCGCAAACAACGCAAACTCCGCGATCTGCGCCGCATTCGCCAGGGTCGCCGCGCCGGACATGAACCGGAATTCGCCCGTCGCCCCGGCGAATCCCCACGCCCCGTTTTCGGCGTCGGCGCGGGGGGCGCGCAAGAGCCGGCGGAGCAGCGCGGTCGGGCAAAACGCGATGAGCGCGCGGCGGCGCAGGATCGGACCCGGCCCGAGCTTTCCGAGTTCCTCCTCGACGTAAGTGTGCGCGAAGCCTTCCGGGAAATTCGGCAACATCTCGGCGATCGGGCGCGCGGTGAGCAGCCGCCGGATGCCGTGCAGCTTCAAGCCATCGGCGGTCAGCGCGGGACCGCCGACCGGGAGAAAGACCGGCACCTTCCCGGCGAGCACCAGCGCCAGCGACGCGAAAAAGCACGTCGTGCCCGGCGGCAGGATGATGCCGATGCGCTCGCCGGGATCACCTTCCCGCCGCCAGCGGTCGGCGAGCAGCGAGGCGGCGGTCAGCGTCGCGCCGCGCCCCAGCCGCGGGCGATGCCCGACTTCGAGCCGAGGTCGATCGCGCACGCCTTCCAGGTGCGGCGGGAAAGCGATTCGACCAGCGCGCGGGCGAGCGGCTTTTGGAAGGCGGGGCGGCCGGCGAAGAGATCGGCTCCGAGCCATTCGATCGCCTCGCGCGCCTTCGCGGCGGTCGCCTCCCGGGCGGCCATCGGCGCGCCGAAGGCGACGCTGACCCGATACGGGATACCGCGCGGGACTTTCCAAAAATAGCGCCCGCGCTCGAACGAAAAGACCGATCCCCACAGCCCATCCATGTAAACCGGGATGACCGGATGGCCGGCGGCGCGGGCGATCAGCTCGAAGCCGCGGCGGATCTCGTTGACGCAGCCGGTGCGGGTCAGTTGCCCCTCGGGAAAGATGCAGACCAGATCGCCCGCCTTGACCGCGTCCGCCGTCGCATTGATCGCATCTTTGGCGCGGGTGGGGGAGATCGGCACCGCGCCGAAGAGGCGGAGGAACGGGCGGAAGATCGGGTTCTGGTAATAGGTGTCGAAGATGACGAACCGGATCGGGCGGTCGCTGGCGGCGGAGATCGCGAACGCATCGACGAACGACACGTGGTTGGCGATGAGCAGCGCGCCGCCCTGCGCCGGCAGGTTCCCGGTGCCGCGCGCGCTCACCCGATAGATCACGCGGAAGACGAGCAGCAGGGCAAAGCGGACCGCATTCTGCGGCAGCAGCCGGAACACATAGATCGAGGCGAACAGCGCCAGCGCGAAGAGAAACGCGAACTGGTAGGCGATCGGCATTTTCAGCTTCATCATCAATAGCTGCGCGCCCACCGCGATGACGCCGCCCAGCGTGTCGAGCAAATTGATGGCCGAGAGGATGCGGCCGCGCCGCGCCGGGTCGGAGCGGTCTTGGACATAGGCATACAGCGGCACCAGAAACATCGCGCTGAAGATCCCGATCAGCGTCAGCGCGACGTAGAAGGCGGCGGGCGACGACGGGTCGGTAGGCGCGGCGAAGACGGCGGCGAGCAATCCGAGCGCCATCCCGGCCCCGCCGATCGGGACGATGCCGAGTTCGATCGAATTGCGCGAGATCCACGAGGTGAGCAGGCTGCCCAGCGCCACGCCGCCGCCGGAGCACGCCAGCATGATGCCGCTGGCGGAGGTCGATCCCGCCTCGCCGCCGGCCACGATCTTGCCCGCCTCGATCAGGATCAAGGCGATGGTCACGCCGGAGAACCAGAAGAATGTGATGCCCGCCGCGCATCGCTGCAGCGGCGCGTCGCGCCACACTTCCCGCAGGTGGACGAAATGCCGACCCAGCAGCCTGGCGGTGAATTTCTCGGTCGGGTGCGGCTCGGTGCGCTTGACCGGGCGCACCACCGCCAGCGCGATGAAGGCGAAAAACAAAATCCCGCCGACGGAGATCGCGGCGGCCTTCGATGATCGCTCCGCCTTCTCCGGGCTGGGCGGCGGCAGCGTCGCCGCCTCGCCGGCGCCGCCTGCGCTGGTCGCCGATGGATCGGCGGCGGAATGTTCGAGCGCGGGCGGAACCGCTGCCGCGACCTCGGTTTGATTGCCCGCCAGCCGGTCGAATGCCTGGCCGCCCGCCACGGTGCCGAGGATGATCGCGATGATCGTGAGCATCTGCATCCAGCCGGAAACCTCCGCCAGCTTCTTGGAGCCGACGAGTTCTTTCAGAATGCCCATCTTCGCCGGCGAAAAAAACGTGCTCTGCACCGCCAGCAGGAAGAACCACGCCGTCGCCACATACAGGCTGCCCGCCCAGACCGAAACCGCGATGCCGGCGAGGATCGCGATCTGGGCGATCAGGCAGGCGAAGATCACCGCGCGCTTCGAAAAACGGTCCGAGGTCCAGCCCGCCACCGGGGCGAGCGCGACAAACGGGATGACCAGCAGCATCGACACGATGTGCGGGTAAACTTCCTTCAGGTTCGGCAGCAGCACGCCGGCCAGTCCGAGCAGCGCGAACTGCGCAAATTTGTCGTTGAACGCGTTCTGCGCCTGCACGACCAGGACGCACCACGTCGATTTCCAGTCGGGCGATTCGATTTCGCCTGGGGCGTGGTGATCGGCGGTCGGGGTGGTATTGGGATCGGACATTCGGCTGCCAGTTTAGCCCCCGGCACCGATCCCGCCATTTCGAAAAGATTGCGGCGGGGATCGATTGCGTCGATGGATGCCCGCCGTGGGACCCGCCGCGATTTCGGGTTCCGCTCGCCCTGCTCCTGCGGTATCGAAACGCGACAAACTCACTTTTTCACAGACTCTCACCATGAAGACAGGACTCATCGGATGCGGAAAAATGGGATCCGCCCTCCTCAAGGGCGCGGTCGCCGCTGGCGCGATCAAGGTGGAGGACTGCCTGCTCGGCGACGCCTATCTGGCGGCGGCGGAGTCGCTCGCCGCGGACCTGCCCGGCGCGCGCGTCGCCGATTCCAACGCCCAGATCGCCGCCGAGTGCGGCTTGATCTTGCTCTGCGTCAAGCCGCCCGACGTCTGCCCGATGCTCCGCGATCTCGGCGCGGGTGGCGCGGGTGGCGAAGGCGCGCTGTTCCTCTCGGTCGCCGCCGGGGTGACGCTCGATGCGATGGAGGCGTGCTTTTCGCCCGAGTCGCCGCGCCTCATCCGGGCGATGCCCAACACGCCGGCGCTGGTCGGCAAAGGCGCGACCGCCTTCGCGCTCGGCAATCACGCGACCGAGGACGACGCCGCGCTGGCCGAGCGGATCCTCGGCGCGGTCGGCATCGTCAAGCGCGTGCCGGAGAAATTGCTCGATGCGGTCACCGGGCTGAGCGGCAGTGGTCCCGCCTTCATCTACACCGTGATCGAAGCGCTCGCCGACGGCGGCGTCCTCATGGGACTGCCGCGCGACGCCGCCTTGCAACTCGCCGCCCAGACCGTCTCCGGAGCCGCCGAAATGGTCCTCCAGACCGGCGAGCATCCCGCCAAATTGCGCGATATGGTGACCAGCCCAGGCGGCACCACCATCGCCGGGCTAGAAGCCGCCGAATCCATGCATGCGCGCCGCCCTGATCCAAGCCGTTCGCGCGCCGCCGAGCGATCCAAGGAATTGGGTTAAGGGGCAGCGACTCTCCCGTACCTGAATTTGTGAAAATTCAGACGGTCGGCGAGCGATGCCCAAGGTAGCATCGGCATCCTGCCGATCATCAATGCCAACCGGCGAAGCCGCTGACTAAAAGAAGAGGGCGGGCGGAACTCAATCCTGTGCCACCCATAATCATTTGCCCGCCATAGGGTCGCTGTTTGCCATCAGATTGGGCAAAGGAATTTCTGGGCAGAGGAATATTGGGACAGGTCCTGCACACGGCGGACGGCGAGCGATGCCCAAGGTAGCATCGGCATCCTGCCGATCATCCAAACCCAACCGGCGAAGCCGCACGAATCGAATCTCGGGATCGTTGGCGGCGGACGCCTCCGGCGAGTTGTCTCTACCGGACCCGGATTAGATGGGCGCTTTGCCGACCTAAACGCCCGCGACTTCGACCGCATCGAGGACGCGGTCGAGGTCTTCGAGTTCGGTGAACCGGAAGGCGTGGCATTCGGTGACACTGCGGGAGATCCAATCGAGGACGCGGTGGAGGTGGTCGCTTTTGGTCAGGGCGGGCGTCAAGTGGTCCCAGTCGAGGTGAGCGCGGCGTTTGGGCGAGCAGATCCGCTGGATGCGCACTTTGTTGAGCAATGCCTCGATCTCCTGCGGGGTGGTCGATTTTTCGATGCTTTCCGCCGAGGGCAGGTCGTCGAGCGTGGCGATGTCCAGCCCGTAGGTGGCGACGCCGACGCCGTATTCGGCTCCGAGGCGGCGATAGCCTTCGATCAACTGGTCGTCGGCGATCGGCGCGGCGATGGCGACTTCCGCGCAATGCGCCCATGACGAATTGCTCAGGCATTGGAAGAAATCCTGCCGATACGAATCGAGGGTCGATTCTAGGCGCATCTTGTAGGCGGTCAGCCGATACGGGTCGCCCCCGAGGCTGCGCCGCATGTCGAGGAGCGGCCGGCTCAGTTCCACGCCATCGTCGGCCAGCACGCCGACTTCCCATTCGAGCACAGTGGCATCCGGATACGTCCAGATCCCCTCGAGCGAGGACGACGCGCTCCGCTCGAACAGCGCCGGGAAACGACCCTCCTGCGTGTGGAACAAATTGAACAGCGCCCGGAATTTCGCCGCCCGCGCATTCGCCACATCCCGCGCCCGGTTCGGCTGGTCGTCGCTGCCGAGCAGGAACGGCTGCGAATTCGAGATCGATGGCAGCGTCGCCGGGCGCAGGTAATAGCCTTGCCCGTGCTCGACTTTCGCGATCGGCGACGACGGGTCGCAGCACATGATCGAAAAGTGGTAGCGCAGCGTGGCGTCGCTGTAGTCTTGCTTCAAATACTGCTTCACGCCCTTGATCAATTCGGTCCCTTTGACCGCATTGGCGGGGTTGGTCGGCAGAATTTTCGGAAGGAGGTCTTTGAGTTGTTCCCTGAGGTTCATGGTTTTTGTGTTTCCTCCGCCTTTCTAGACAGCATTGCTCAAGAAATCCAGATTTTTTTCACATTTGAGACACTTTTTTGATTCTAACGGTCGATTTTTGCAGAAATTTTAGGTTTGCGGATCGTTTTTCCGTTCCACGGCGTGGAAAATCGCATCGATCACGGCGATGAGGCGTGCGCGCAGCTCGGCGGCTTGGGCGGCGAGGGCGCGCTGGGCGTCCTCGTATTCGCGGCGGCCGTCTGGGGTTTCGATAGCGATGGGATCTAGGCCGTAGGCGCGCATGTCATAGGGGCTGGCGCGCATGTCGATGGCGCGGCATTCGAGCGCGAAGAAGAAGGCGTCGGCGAGCAATTCGGCGTGGCACCAGGGACCGAGTTTGTAGGCCCACTTGTAGAGGTCCATGTTGGTGTGCAGGCAGCCGGGCTGTTCGTTGGCGATCCGGCCGTCATAGGTCGGCTGGGTCGGGTTGAGCGGGCGGGCGTCGGCGGTGAAAAACCGGAAGGCATCGTAGTGCGAGCAGCAGAGTCGGCCGGACTCGACAGCGGCGGCGATCTGCGTTGGGGGAAGGCGGAGCGGGACGCCCGCATGCCGGATGTCGTCGGGTTCGAGCCGATAGACCATCGCCCATTCGTGCAGCCCGAAGCAGCGGAATTGCCCGGTCCGCGCGGCGGTCGCGCGGAGGAGATCGCGGATCCAGCCGAGGCGCCGGATCTCCGCTGGATCGGCGCGCATGGGATCGAGGACGATGCCGCCGCCCTCCGCCGCGCGCCAGGCACCGCCGCCCCGCAGGCGCGGGTCGCCGGGAGCAGCGCCTTCCAGCACGGCACCTGCGCCGGGCGACCAGTGGAGCAGCCGCCCCGGCGGGCAACTGTAATAGGTGAAGAGGAAATCCCACGCCGGATGCCGCTCCCGCCGCGCCTTCCGCACCCGCACATCCCGCACCACGCAGCCGAGCCGCCGCCGGTGCGCGGCGGGCGCGCCTCCCATTGCGGGCGGCTGAGGCGCGTGAAATTTTCGGCGGCGGCGGGCGCGAAATCTGCGATCAAAGCGGGCACGATGACCAGAATGCGCTATCTTGGCATTGCCCTCAATGCCATTCGCGCTATCGGACCATCGCCCCAACCCGATTGACCTCCCCATGAACCTGTCTCGCCCCGCCTTGATCGCCCTCGCCGCCGGATCCATCGCCCTCGGCTGCAGCTTCAAATTCAGCCTCTTCAAGAAGAAGGAAGCCGGTCCGCCGGCGGAGGACGACCGCGACACGATCGTGCAGGTCCAGATCTTCCTCGACCAATCGCTGTTCGGTCCCGGGCGGATCGACGGCCGGATGGGCGAATTCACCAACAAGGCGGCGGCTCACTACAACGCCTCGATCGGTGCCGAGCCGGGGAATTGGTATTTCCTGCTCGAGCGCGCGAAGGAGGCGGTCCCGAACATCTTTACCACCTACACGATCGAGAAGCGCGATCTCGCCTATGTGCGCTCCGATTTGCCCGCCAAGCCGGACGACCAAGAGGGGCGAGATTATCTCGGTTACCGCAGCCTTCGCGAATTTATCTCCGAGCGGTTCCACACCGACGAGCCGTTTCTCGTCTCGATCAACGGCGGAAAAAGCCTCTACGGATTGAAGCCGGGCGACACCGTGACGGTGCCGAACGTCACGCCCTTCCGCATCGAAGACGTCAAAAAGCATGAGATGTTCAAGTCCGACGACGCCTTGAGCGCGCGCAGCGTGATTGTCGATACGCGGGAAAAATGGGCGGCGATCTGGGAGGGCGAGAAGATTGTCGCCGCCTTCCCGATCACGCCGGGCAAAGAGAAGTTTATCCACCGCGGGATGTGGGAGATCAAATCGATGGTCACCACGCCGGAATTCCGCTGGGACAAGCAGATGCTCGAGCAGGGCAAGCGCGGCGAGGAAGCGTTCCAACTCCCGCCCGGACCAAACAGCCCGGTCGGCATCTTCTGGGCGGGAACCAGCAAGTCCGGCATCGGGCTGCACGGCACCAACAGCCCCCACACGATCGGGCGATCGCAGAGCGCCGGCTGCATCCGCCTCGCCAACTGGGACGCGGTCCGCCTCAGCGCCCTCATCCGCCCCGGCGCGAAAGTCGAGATCCGCTAGGAATCGCCCTGCCGGACCGCAGTCTGCCGCCGGGAGGCGCGCCGTTTTCCGGGCAAGCACCGGATGGCAAGGCAGGGACCTTCTCCGAAAGGTCCGCCGGTGCGAGGCAGCGTCGCACCTGCTAATGCACCGCCTTGGCAAAGCGCAGCGCCTCCCGCCGGACGGCTCGGAGAGCCGTCCCTGCCTCGGAACGCACACCCGCCTGCCGTCGAGACCGCTGCCGCTACGGCACGACGACAATCTTGCCGTGCAGGGCGTTTTTGCCGCCGGCGGTGCTTTCCTCTTGGAGGCGATGTGCCTCGGCGGCGGCGGCGAGCGGCAGCGTCCGGTCGATGTTGGCGCGCAGCTTGCCTTCCGCCATCCATCGGTTGATGTCGCCCGCCGCCGCGCGCTGGGCATCGGCGGGTTCGAGGAACATGACGAAGCCGTGCAACTCCGCGCCTTTGACGTAGAACGGACCGACCGGGAATTCGGCGCGCGCCTTGCGCCCCGCCATCAGGATCATGCGCCCGCGGCGGGCGAGCAGGTCGACGGCGAGGTCGAAGTCCGGCTGGAGCCGCGTCTCCCAGAAGAGATCGACGCCGTGGGGGGCGAGTTCCTTGACCCGCGCCGCGATGTCTTCCGCCGTGTAATCGATCACCTCGTCGGCTCCGAGCCGGCGGGCGAGCGCCGCCTTTTCCGCGCCGCCCGCCGTGGCGATGACCCGCGCGCCGATCGCTTTTGCCATGCCGACGACCGCCGAGCCGACGCCGCCGGTCCCGCCGATGACGAGGGCGGTTTCGCCGGGGGCAAGGCGGCCGCGCTGGACCACGCCGAGGTGCGCGGTGATGCCGACCAGCGCCATGGCGGCGGCGTCTGCGTCGGATACATCGTCGGGCGTCGGGTAGAGCCAATCTTCGTCGGAGCAGACAAACTCCGCGAACGTGCCCTGCCGCCCGAGGAGCCCCTGGTTGCTACCCCACACGCGGTCGCCGGGCTTGAACCGCACCGCCTCCGGTCCGGCCGCCACGACTTCGCCCGCGAGATCGCACCCCACGATGAACGGCTTCGGCAGCGGCATCTCAATCGCACCCGAGCGCACGAATGTATCGACGGGATTCAACGCCGCCGCGCCGACCTTGACCAAGACCTGCCGCCCGCTCGGCGGTGGAAGGTCTGGCAGGTCGCCGTAGCGGAGGTTGGAGGCAGGGCCGGTATCTTCGATGTAGGCGGCTTTCATGGGCGGATGGGCAGAATGGAATGTCTTGGCGCAAAAGCGCGGTTGCATCAACCTCTCCTCGCAAACTCGTTGGTGCGCGAAAGCATGGCTAGCTTAGCGCTCCTGTTCCCGCGCAGGCTCGAAAAGGAATCTGAATTCGTCGTCATCGGAAAAAACAAGCACACCTCCAACGCACTCGATGACCAACGCGCCTTGTTTCGACTGCCAGAGGTCTAAGGCATCGCCTGGGAGGACAAACCACGGCTGGATAGACGCCCCATCCGAGGTCAGCGAGACCTCAAAACCCATGCCTCGATTCATGTTCCAACTCGGTCCATTGGCGGCGACCAAAATTGTCCCGCGCCAAATCTCGATCGCGGTGACATCCCAAGGGAGGATCTCGACAGCTTCGCCGGAATCCGGGTGAAACTGAAGTCCGCCGACCCATTCGCCCGCCTGCGCACCAAGGAGCAGTCCGCTGGCAACCCGGAGGGAACTGATCGGCGAAACCATCGCTGCACCCGCCCGGTCTCTGACCCTCAGGAACTTGGCGGCGGCTTCTGGATTCTGCTTCTCGAACGCGGCAAACGCTTGCTTCCGAACATTGGATTGTTTTCGCTCACCGAGCACTGATCTTTCGCACAGGCGGACGGCAAATCGCTGCCAATCGACCTGGTCTCCCAACACCCGGCGCGAGCGCTGGAACGGGATATTCGCGCTGATAGATGCGAGCGCCGCGCGGCATTTTCCCGGACGACCGGCATCCAGTGGTAGGTTGCTGCACTTTCGAGGGGCGGGGATTGACCGTTCATCATCCAGATCGGCCAAGGAAAGAGTCGCCGCGTAGGCAAGTCGCCAGTCCCTCTGCGATTTCAAAAGCTCCTCTAAATGCGGGCGGGCTTCCGCGTAGCCGATGGTCCCAAGCGCTCGGGCAGCCATGACGCGCGCGTCCCAGTCTGGCGCGTCTAGCCATCGCATCGCCCGAGAGTCATCGGCGATTGCCAATTCCCCAAGCTGCGCAAATTCTTCGATCAGCTCGTAGCGCTTTCCCTCATCGACCATTTTTGCGATTGCCTCTGCTGCGCCGGTGTCTTGGAAATGATGATCGCGTAGGCAACATCTCCGCTAAGGCATCTGGACTGGCAATTGCCAACGCGCGAAGCCGAGGAGAACCTTTTCATCGATCGAGGCGATTTGCCCAAGGGCGAGGATCGCCCACTTTCGGCGAGCGATTTCAAAACCGGGATCTCGGCGATTTCCAGCAGATGAGGTGCCGCTGATCTGGCGCCATCGCCCAAATCTCCCAGCAGAGTGATCGTGGATTCGAAAAGGCGATAATCCTCGGGATCGCCACCTTCAAACACGGAAACCAAGTGGGGCACGGAGAGTTTGCCAAGGTCGCGCAAGGCAAACGCGATTTGCGTGCCGGTCTCAGGCTTCTTTCGAAACTCTGCGACTAGGAACTCGACGGCTTCTTGGCTTTTCAGTGAGGCGATGGCTGCGGGAAGCCATGCCGCCCCGCTTTCATAAGCACGTTTTCAACGCCGGGAGATCCTCTGCGCGCAAGGCATCGCGACACCCGAGCAAGAGAAAACTCGCGAGCAACCGCACGCCTTTCTTTTCGTGCCGGAGGAGAGGCAAAAGTTCATCGAGAACCGTTCGGTGGTCGTGCTTGGCGAGTTCTGCCTTGAGCCGAACTCCGGACTCGTCGATTGCCTCGGCCTCCTCGGTCGGTGCGATTTCGAGGACGAGCTCGCGGATGGTCGCCTTGCCGAAGTCGGCGTTCGGTTCGGCTTCTGCATTTCCGAGAAACGCGAGGCAACCAGCGAGAGCGAGGCAGGTCACTGTTAAGAATACCGGTCGCATCTTTGCATTCTACGGCGTCGGCGTCCGGTACGCGGGCGTGGAAATTCGGGGCGGGAGCGGGCGTCCGGGATGATGAATTCGCCGTTGGGGGTGAGCGCCTGGACGCGCCAGATCTCGTTGTCGAAGTCGACGAGGTCGCCGGTGGTCTGGACTTGGTAATACTGGTAGTGGATCTGGTCCCAGGTGAGCTTCAGGTCGCCGTTGGCGAGCAGCTCCGCCTTGGCGGAAAACGGTTCCTCCAGGATGCTGCCGTCGAAATACTTGGAGGCGAGCGCCCACGATTCCTTGCCGCAAGTATGCCCGATGCGGCGGTAGGGACGTCGTCGGTAGGGACGTGGATGCCGCCGTAGAGGCGGGAGATCTTAGAAGCCTGGTCGGCGGCGTGTAATACGTGCCCCACTGGAGGACGATGTCGGTCGAGGGACCGAGTTCGGATGGAGGTATTCGTTTTGCGGCGCGGTGAAGGTGCCCATGCCGCCGGGGAAGAACGGGCTGCCGGTGGTAAGGGTGAGGACCTCCGCCGCCGCCCGGCTAAACCCGCTGTGGTCGGAGACGTAACCCGCGAAGAGCCGGCGTGACGAATGTGTCCCGCTGGTAGGGAACCACGTCTCCGCCAAGATCCAGCCGACTCCGGGTATTGCGTGTCCGGATCGGCGGGGCTCGCCGATCCACGTCCGGATCGCGATGTCGCCGACGTTGGCGCTCAGGTGCGCGTGCCGCTCGCCGGGCGCGGACGACTCGGCGGTGATGACCTCGACCAAGCCGGGGACCAGCGCGATGCCCATCGGGTCGTAGGACGGACCGCCGGGGTCGGTGCTCTGCCCGCGCCCCGCCATGTAGCGGATGCTGCTGATCGGGCGCACGTAGTCGTAGTAGCGCTTGCAGCCCCACTCGGCGACCGCCACGTCGTGGACCGCGCCATTCAGCGCGAAGTAAACTTTCACATCCCACTCCAGCTCGGAGACCTCCGGTCCGGCACCGCCGAAGCGCCTTTCAAAATCCGGGTGCTCGGTGATCTCGTTGGTCAGGACGTTCCAGTGCCCCGGCGGCGTCTCCGAATGCGGTCGTCCGCCCAGAACTCGGCGAGGACCCGCCCGAAGTCGCCATGCGCCACGATGTTCGGCTCGTAGGGCAGCCCGGTCGCCGGGTTGACCGGGTGGTAAGTATGCTCCGTCGTTGACAGGTCCGGGATCTCATCCAGCGGGATGTTGCCCCAGTTGCCCGGCGAGATGTCGATCATGTCCCCGCTGTCGGGATCGAGCAGGCTGCTGCGGTAGATGACTTCGTTGCTGCCCGCCTTAAACTCGCGTCGCCCACGCCGCCGAGGTAGGGCAGCGGACCCAGGGTCGTGGTAGATCGGCGTGCCCGGCGCGTGCTTGAGCGCGAACGGGCGCACGCTGTTCCAGTGGGAGGCGACGAAGATCTGGACCTTGTCGGCGACCAGCCCGTTCTGGGTGAAGGCGACGTCGAAGGCGAGCGGCTGCCACCGGTTCGGGTCGAGCATGGTGGTGCCGTCGTTGAGCAGGATGAGCGGATTGGTTGACCGGCGAATAGCTCGGGTCGTTGTAGTTGAAAAGTCTCCCGCGAGTTGTCGGACGCGCCGAACTCGGCACCGCCGCCGCCACGCGGTTGCCGACCGCCGCCGGGGAGCCGCCGATCAGCGACGTGTTGTTGATGTTGTAGCCGAGCGCCGCCATCTGCAGGTTGAAGGCGCCCGGCTGGTCGAGGCGCTGACCGAGCGACCGTAGCGCGAATACAAAACCCGGTAGGCCGGTAGCTGACCGCCTCATGCCGCTCCGCCTCCACATCGCCAGCCGTCGCCATCTCGTTGTGGACGTAGCCGACCGCCGCCGGGTCGTAGATTGCGCCCACGCATCATACATCGCCACCGATGTGTGGAACATTCCGCGCATGGACCGGCGGATTCGGAAAATCGATCCGGATCGCCGCCAAGTTTTGCTCGTTCCAGATCCGGGCGGCGGATTCGGCAAAGGAGGAACTGGCGACCGCCAGCGCGAGGGAGAGGAGGGGCGCGATGCGCAAGGGAGGTATATTCATGGTCCGGTAGTATGGGGCTGATTCGCATATTTTACGAAAAATCACCGGGATTTCCAACCTCCCATTCAAAAACTTCGGTGGCCGGAACCGGGCGTAAATTTGCCGGTGGCATCGGTGACTGCCTTCGGGAATAGTCGCCGCCACGCAGGCTATGATCGCGCCTTTTTTAATCGACCTTTACCGAGGCAAGCGGCTGGTCCTCCCCATGGTCCCGAAGGATTGCGAGGAGGATGGCGGCGCGCGCGCGGCGCTCATCGATCTCGACCGGCACGCCCGCATCGACATGCCGGGGAATGCCCGGCGCTCGATCTCGATGCGGCGCTTTGGGCGGCGCGGTCGCTTTCAAAGCGTGCTACCTGATGGCGAACCGCGAGATCGAATCGAGGCGATCGCCTGCGGCGAGGACGGACCAGAGCCGACGCCGGAGAGCAGCCTACTCGGTGGACCTGAGCTTCCGGTTCCCGCCGGACCTAGCGGCACTGGTTTCGCAGGCGTCGGAAGCCGATCCGCTCGGGCAGGTCTTGCTCAGGTGGGGAAGGCGCTGGTAGATTTTCCTCCGTCGGGATGAAGCTCGGGGGCGCGGACCTCGACCGTAGGCGATCGCCGCCTCGGCATCGCTGCGCCTATCCTACGCGGATCGGATCATCGCGAAGAAAGATACCTCGCGGCTGGGCGACCGGTGGGTCGCCGGATTGGTCCGGGGCGCGCTGGGCGCTTACCCGGATCTTTGTCCAGAGATCGCCGCCGCGCTGGCGGCGCAAGCATCAACCGAAGACGACAGGCATCATGACAAGTGACCACCAAGCACTGGAAATCGGCAAGCGGCTGACGGGCGGCGTGCTCGCCCGATGAAAGAACTCTTCGTCGGCAAAGACGAGATCATCGACCTGATGGGCGTCTGCCTCGCGGGCGGGGAGAACCTCTTTATCCTCGGTCCGCCGGGCACCTGAAAAGCGCGCTGGTCCACGAGCTGGGGCGTCGCATCCACGGGCAGACGTTCGAGTATCTGCTCACCCGATTCACCGAACCTAACGAACTGTTCGGTCCGTTCGGCATCGCAAGCTCCGCGAGGCATCCTCGAAACAAACTCCGAAGGCATGCTGCGGAGGCGTCCTTCGTCTTCCTCGACGAATTGCTCAACGCCAACAGCGCCATCCTCAACAGCATCCTGACCGTGCTCAACGAGCGGGTCCTGCGCCGCGGGCGGGAGGTCCGGCGGCTGCCGCTGCTCATGGTCGTCGGCGCGAGCAACCAACTGCCGGAGGAAGAGGCGCTCCGCGCGCTGTTCGACCGGTTTTTGATGCGGGCGGTCAGCCTGAATGTCCCGGACGACGACCTCGAGCGCGTCCTCGCCGCCGGCTGGCGGCTGGACCAACGCGCGGCGCCGGACTGCCCGGTCAGCGCCGACGATATCCGGCGGCTCAACGCGCTGCTCCACACGGTGGAACTTGCCCCCGCCGCCGAGGCGTTCGCCGGATTGGTCCGGCGGTTGCGGCAGGCGGGCATCGCAGTGTCCGACCGCCGGGCGGTCAAATTGCAGCGGCTGGTCGCGGCGAGCGCGCTGCTCTGCCAGCGGCTCTCCGCCCACGCGACCGACCTCTGGGTGATGCGCCACATCTGGGATGTCGAGGAACAACGCGAGATCCTGCGCCACATCGTCGACGAAGCGATCGAGGAACACTCCGCCGCCGCCGAATCCGGCTCGGTGGAGGCGCACCCGCAGGCGACCGGCGCCGCCTTGCCCGACCCGGAACGCCTCGCGCGCGATCTCGATACGCTCGCCGCAGCCATCGAACAAACTGGAAGCGGCGGCGGCGAGGACGAAGCGGCGCGGCTGGCGCATCGCGACCAACTCGCCGCCATCGGCAGCCGCATCCAGTGGATCGAAAACCCTGAGCAGCGCCGGTTCCTGGAGGGAAAGCTCGCCGCCCTCTGGGAAAAAGCCGAACCCCCGTCCGCCGCCTAAGCCGCCATGTGGGCGATCCGCATCCAGCCCGGCGACCTGCCCCGCCTCGCGCCGCTCCGGCTCCGCGCCGACGTGCGCCTCTGGCCTGCGGACGCGGAGGAGCCCCGCAGCTACTGGCTGCGCGGCGACGATCCGGCGGAGGGTGAAAGCGCGGAGGCGATGCTCCGGCGCTTCCCGGCGCTCGCGCGCTATCGCGTCGCGCCGGACGGGCTGGCCACGCCGTTCGGGTGCGCGGTGCCGGAGTGTTCGGTGCCGGACCTTCACTCGCCGCAGTGGGCGAATTTCGGCGATTGGTGGCAGCCGCGCGTACAACCCGCCGCGCTCAGCGCCGAGCCGCCGCCAGCCGTGGCGATCCGCCTTGCGCCGGCTCAGGCGGAGCGCCCCGCCGGAGCGGTCCTCCTCGGCGCGTCCGCTTGGGCGCGGTTCGCGGCAGGCTGCCCGGCGCACCGGCTCGATCGGCTCCGGTTTGCGGCGGACTGCACCGGTCGCGCGTTGGTCGTCGGCATGCCGCTGCCGGCGGTGCGGGGCGATTACTTCGTGGTGGAAGACCGCGTCGCCCTGCCGGCGGGCTGGCAGCTCGAGCCGGCGATCCCCTGCGCGTTGTTGGCGGAAAGGCTCGGTCTGCGCCGCGGCGACATCGCCCTGATTTCGCCGGACGGCACCTGCGAGCGGATCGCGGCAGAGCAATTTGTCGTCGCCTCGCGGTCCGCCGCCCGCCTCACCGCCTGGCATGGTGAAACCCCAACGTTCGATCCCGATGGTGGACCAGAGGCTGAGTAGCGCTGCCGAATATCTCTCCCCGTGCCAAGACGATTTCTGGCGGTGGGACTGGAAGATGGAGGCCCTCGAATGGACCGGCGGCGGCACGATCGCGTTTTACGACGAGGTCCACGCCGCCCTCGACCGCGTCTCCGCCTTCCGCCTCCCCCCGTTTCAGACCGTCGTCATCCTGCTGGCCGCCACCCAGATGAACTGGCTCGAATCCAGCCGCCTCGACATCCTGATCGGCTACGCCGGATCGCTGGACCAACGGCAACTCGCCGAGGCGCTGCCCCCCGGCTGGCAGCAGCGCCTGATGGCGACGCTCGACCGCGTTCACCACCTCGCCGGCAGCGGAAAGCGCAGCCTGGCCAAGAAGGTCACGATCATCGAGCAATTCTTCCAAGCCGAGATCCCGACGCCCGCCGGGGCAATAGCCGCTCGCGATCTCCTCGCCGAGATTAAGCTCGGCTTGCCGCCGGAGCTCGTCTCGGGCAACACGCGGCAGGTGGGGCAGCGCGAAAAGACCGCCGCGTTCGCCGGGGCGGTGCGGCAGATCATCGCGACCAAACTTAGCGGGGACGGGCGGCGCATCGAACTGCTGACCGAGACCGGATTTGCCGAGGTCCCCGCCGCTGCCGCCGATCTGGCGGAGGACGCCGAGTTTCCCGATGCCGATAAGATCCGCCGCCTCGTCGCCGACCTCGCCCGCTCCGGCGCAGAATTTTCCGGCATCGCACGCGCCGCGCAGGATCTCATGGCGGCGGTCCATCTGCCCAAAGCGGTCGCCGATCCCGAGGACATGCCGCTGGGCGGCGTGTCGGACATCTCCAACCGCGGGCAGCTCGACCGGCTCCTGCTCACCGAGCTGGCCAACGACGACGAAACACTGTCGATCCGCGTCGCCCTCAACGAGGCGCTCTACCTGCGCCGCGAGGCTCCGCCCAAAACGCCGTCGCGCCGCCGCGTCCTGCTCGTCGATTGCGGGATCAGGCTGTGGGGGCTGCCCCGCGCCTTTGCCGCCAGCGTCGCGCTCGCGCTCGGAGCCACCGCCGACCGGCGCGACCGGGTCGATGCCTGCCGCCCGGAGCGCGGCCGGCTCGTCCCGTCGGACCTGGCGACGCGCGACGGGTTGGTCGCCCATCTCGCTGCCCTCGATACCGCGCCCCATCCCGGCGGCGTCCTCGCCGAATTCGCCGACCGCTGGGCGGACGAACGCGACGCCGCCGACCTGGTCGTCATCACCCACGCGAATTGCCTCGCCGACCCGGAGTTCCAGCGCGCGGTGGAGGGCGCGGTGGCGGGCGGCCCTTTGTTCGTGGCGGCGGTCGATGGCGAAGGCCGCTACGCGTTGCATTCTTACGCGGCGGCCGGCCGCCGGCTGCTGCAAGAAGCCGCCATCGACCTGGCGCAGATTGCCGAGGGCGCGGCGCGCGACCGGCGCACTGCGGGCGGGCTGAAGATCGCGGCGGCCGACCCGAATCTGCCGGCCATCCTCTCGATGCCTCAGTTCCCGCTGCGCGTCCCCTATCAGTTGGATGCCGACCGGTCGCGCTACGCGCCGGGTACTGGCGTCCTCTCCTATGCGCGAGACGGCCGCGTCTTTCTCTGGGACAAGGCGAGGCGCGGCGCGCGGCTCATCAGCAGCGAATTACCCCTCGGCGGAGTCTTCTGGATGCACCTCTGCGCCGAGACCGAACACGCCCATTTCGTGGTCGTCGCGCCGGGCGGCACCATCACGCTGTTCTCGGTCCACCTATCGTCCGGCGCCTCGCGGCGGGTCGATTTGGGGTCCTGCAATTCCGGAGCGCGCCCCCACTTTGTGCATCATGGAGGGAACCTATTCATTTGCGGCGAGCGAGCGATTACCATGCACTCGCTCGCGGATGGGAAGGTCGGGGTGAAATTGAATTCGGAATTATTTGCCGGAATGGCATGGACGCTTTTTCCATGGAGAAGAGGGATTTGGCTCGCGCTGGCAGGCGATGCCGGACCTAGATTGTGGAACTGGATGGCGACCCTGAGATCTTCCGCAATCATCACTGGACGCGATCTTCGAGACCCCATTTCAACCTGCCCCGATTGCCCTTGCTTGTGACGGACGTTCCGATTGGATGGTGACGGTCCCAAGAGATATTTCAGAGTTCCGGAAATTAGTTCGAGGAAGTGGCAATTGAGCGACGATGGTAGAAGCGGCTTTTCGTTCCGAAGAATCGCGGCGGCACGCTCTTTGATTTCGAGACGCGCCAGCCGACGGCGTGGTATTCGGGTCTTCTCGACAAAGCGTTGAATCCCGAGAAGCATGAAATCGCGGGCGGCAACCCAAGCCCCTGATCCACTTCAGCGCGGTGGGCTGCTCCCCGGCGGGTCACTTTTTCCTGCGGTCGAAGCGGGGCGACCTTTACCGGATCCTATGGGATCGCTCGGGACCGGGCATCGTGTTGCGAAAAGCTGGCGGCGATGGCGATGGCGATGGCGGGTCTTGGATGGTGGTAGGCTTCGATCCGGTCCAGCCGCCGGGCGGCGCGCGCTTCGGGCTGGGCAAGGCGGAGCTGCCCGGTGGGGCGCGCGCCTATCTCGATGCGCGCGGTTTCCTTCACCTCGTCCCGGCGACGCGCGATCTGCCCGAGGTCACGCTCGCTTTGCGCAGTACTGCTCTCCGGCTGGACGAGCGAGGGCAGTTTTTGGTCAGCCGTTCTATGTCGATCCCGCCGAACCCGAAGATGCGGCTCCCGTCTGGACCTCCCTTGAAACGATGAGCGCGCGCGTCCGCGTCCGCCCACGCCGCCGAGCGCCAATCACCATGAAGAATTTCGCCCTCCAGCTCCGCATCGACGGGAGCCGGGATCAACCCCCGGCGGTAGCCAAGGCGTGGTTCGTCCCCAGGCCGATGCGGCGACTTGGGTGCGGGCGGCGCTCGCCATCGGCTCGCCTCCCGCCAGCCTCCGGTTCTTGCCGGTGCCGCGCAGCCTGCGCGACAACGCTCCGGCCGGCGTGGTGATCGTGGCTCGCGAGCCGGTTGCCTGGCGCGCCGCCGCCGCAGCGCCGGCGGCGGTTGCCTGCCGGTTCTTTGGGGCAAAGCTGATCGTGCCGTGGGACGCCGACCTTGACCCGCCGGTCGCGGAAAGCGAGATCGACCGGCTGCTCGGCGACGCGCTTTATTTTCTCCACCCGGCCTGCGGCTTGTCCGCCCACGGGGAAGGCGAGGTCCGGTCGCTCGGGGATCTCATCGCGCCGCCCGCCGAACAGCCCGCCGACTGGAACCACGCGCAGCCGGGGAACGCGGAGGTCCCGAAGCTGACGTCGATCGCGCTGGAGGCTCCCGAATCGCTCGACGACCTGATCGCGCAAGGGCGGGACGACATTGGCACAGATCCGGTCCGCGATCTGCCGCCGCATCCCGGCGAGAAGAAGAAGCGCCGCCCCGGCGGCCGGACCGGAAAGGCGGGCGGTCTGATCGGAACGGCGGGCGGAAAGATCGCGGCGGGTCTTCGCAAGGGCGCGCTCAAGTCGGTGCAGGGAATCGCCCGGCTTTTCCCCGCGACCGCTTCGCATCCGACCTGGGTCAATGCGCTCGAAGATTGGGTGCGGCGGCAGCTCGCGTCGATCGATCTCATGCCCGAGCAGCAAAAGGAAATCGAGCGGCTGCTCCACCTGCTGGAGACGAATCCCGACGAGGGGCTTCGCTTTGCCATCCCGTTCAGCTCCGGTGGGGAACGCGGGGCGGTGCCGCCGGGATCGCAGCTCTCGCGGCGCGACACCCGGTTCGATCTGGGCTCGCTGCGCGGCGGTCAGGTCAGCAGCCCGTGGGCGATCGACTGGGGATACCAGCAGAAACTCCGCGACCAATACCGCGCCGCCGCCAACCGCGAGCTGCGGCTCGGGCGCTTTCGGCGTGCCGCCTACGTCTTCGCCCAACTGCTCAACGATCTGCCCTCCGCCGCCAGCGCGCTGGAGCAAGGCAGGTTCTTCCGTGAGGCGGCCCTGATCTACCGCGACCACCTCAATCGCCCGCTAGACGCGGCAACTTGCTTCCGCCGCGCGGGCATGATCGACGAGGCTGCCGCGATGTTGGAAGGCTCGGAGAAGTTCGAGATGCTGGGCGATCTCTACCGCGAGCTGGGGCGTGATGCCGACGCGGCTGCCGCCTACCGGCGCGAGGTCGCCCGGCTCGTGGCGCGGCTCGAATCCGTGCCGGCCGCCCGCCTTATCGAAACCAAACTTGCCGCCCCGGATGAGGCGCTCGCCTTGCTCCGCGACCGCTCGGCGCTCCGCCTCGCGCCCGATTGCGTGCGCGAGGAATTTGCCCTGCTCGACCGCCTTGCCCGCCCGGACGCCGCCTACGCCCGCATCCCGGAGATCGCGGCGGCGGCGGGCGAGGCGGATGCCGCTGAGGCGGTGGCGTTGTTCAGCGAACTGTCGCTGGGCTATTTTCATCCGGGGACGCGGGACCGGGCGCGCGACGCGGCGCGGGTCGTCGCCGGGAGGTTTCTCGACGGCTTGAACCCGGTGCGCCGATCGGCGGTGCTGGAGGCGCTGCGCAAGGCGGAGCCGCACGACCTCTTGCTTAACCGCGACACGCGCCGCTTTGCCGAAATCCAACGGGCACTGCGAGGCGGTCCGCCGGTCGCTAAGGTCAAAACAGGAGGCGCCCGCCGCGCCGCACCGCCCGCCTCCACCAGCAAGCTCGAGCTGGTCGGCGAATCGCCCCTGCCTACCTCCGACCCGCCGGGGCGGTGGACCTCTGCCCTCGGCTGGTCGCGCGGGGTCATCTATTTTGGCACCTCGCCTCGCGGGCTTCTCGCGCGGCGCGATGAGTGGGAAGGCGGGTTTGTCTTGGCTCATGTCGATCGGCCATCGGGCATGGAGGTCGCTTTGGGCGCGAATTCTCAGGGCGAAGTCTGGGCGCAAACCGATGCTGGAAACCGACTGCTCCGGGAGTTCACCTCTCGCAAAACGGCGGTCCTTTCCGCATCGGTCGGGTTTTTCGCCGGCTCCTTGTGTTGGTCGGTTCGGCTGGTCCAAGGCGAGCTTGTCCTGCACGGCGATTCTCGCGACGGGAGCGTGCTCGCCACCCATTCAC
>JAWLBD010000010.1:0-144631 GCA_041395145.1 Verrucomicrobiales bacterium
GCTGAACGTCTGCGTCGCGCCGCTCCGGGTGACGATGCTCGCCCCGGCGCACACCTTTCGCGCGGTGCGCTGGACCGACCTGATCCCGCCGGAAGACTTTTCGTTCTCGCCGCTCCGCCTCGCCTTCCGAGGCACCTGGCACGCCGGCTGGATCTACTATCCGCATCCCGAGACCAAGCCCTGCCACGAACAGCGCGACGACATGATCGAAGCCCTCATGCCGCGCATCGGCGGCATCGGCTACGGCGATCCCGTCCGCGTCGCCGTGCTCCGTGCGGAGGTCGCGCTGGAGCGGCCCGCGCAGGGCGGCTGACCGGATTGGCGGCAGGCGTTCCGAGGCGCGAAGGCGAAGGACCGAGGAAACGCCATAGCTCTAGGGCAGGAGAGATTCTGATGCCTCCCCCGCCTCGCGAACGATCTCATTGAGGTCGCCCGTCCTCGAACCCGACCTTAAAACGACGAATCCCGTGTAACGGCAGCACATTCTCGGGTAAGGGATGGGACCCATGCCTTCCCCCGACCCGCCGAGCACCGCCTTTGCCACCACGCGTTGGACCTTCGTCGCCGAAGCCGCGAACGACGGGCATTCGGCGCAGGCGGCATTGGGCAGCCTGTTCGAGACCTACTGGACGCCGCTGTATCGCTTCATCCGGCGGCAGGGGCATGCGCCGGAGGATGCCGAGGACTTGCTGCAAGGATTTTTCGCCAACTTGCTCGAAGGCAATGGGCTGCGCCTCGCGGATCCGGAGCGCGGGCGCTTCCGCGCCTTCCTGCTCGGCGCGCTCAAGCACTACATGGCAAATGAATGGCGGGACGCGCACCGGCAGAAGCGCGGCGGATTCGCGGCGCATCTGTCGGTCGACCGGGCGGGTGCCGAGACAGGATTGGCCATCCGGGCCGATGATCGGGAGGCTCCCGATCGCCTGTTTGACCGCGAGTGGGCGCTCGCCTTGCTCGACCGGGTGTTGGACGACCTCGCCGCCGAGGAGCCGGACTTTGCCTGCTGGAAGCCGGTCCTCAGCCTCTCGGGCGGGAGCGTTTCCTACGCCGATGCTGCGGCGGGGGTAAGGCTGGCGGAGGGCGCGGCGCGGGTGGCGGTGCACCGTCTGCGCAAGCGCTACCGGCAGCGCATCCGCCAAGAGATCGCGCGAACCCTGGCGGACGAATCGATGGTCGATGAGGAAATGCGCGCCCTGTTCGCCGCCCTCACCGAAGGCGGGGCGACTTAGTTAAATCAGATTTTTTGCCTTGGGTGGCTAACGCGGTCGAGTACAGACGGGTAAGGGCGGGATAGAACAACCCAAACGCTACGATGAAGGAAGACCCCAAATCCCAATGCCCCGAATGCGGTAGCCTCTGCCCGAGGCAGACCGCCACGGCTTGTGCCCGCCTGCCTGATGAAGCAGGCGATGGCGACCAAAACGCTGGATTCAGAAAAAGCCGCGCCCGCTGCGGCGCCGCCGCCTTCCCCGATGAAATCGCGGACAGCTTCCCGCAGTTCGAGATCGTCGAATGCCTGGGGCGCGGCGGGATGGGCGTTGTTTACAAAGCGCGGCAGAAGTCGCTCGACCGCTGGGTGGCGATCAAGATCCTCGCGCCCGACCGGCGGGGCGAGGAGCGCTTGCCGAGCGGTTCGCCCGGGAAGCGCAGGTGCTCGCCAAACTGAACCACCCGAGCATCGTGACCGTTTTCGACCACGGCGAAACCGGCGGGCTCTTCTACATCGTGATGGAATACGTCGATGGGGTGAACCTGCGCGACCTGCTGCGCGATGGCAAGATGAGTACCCCGAGCAGGCCTGCTCGCCATCGTGCCGCCGATCTGCGAGGCGCTCGACTTCGCGCACGGCAAGGGCGTCATCCACCGCGACATCAAGCCGGAGAACCTGCTGCTGGACCGCGACGGCCGGGTCAAGATCGCGGACTTCGGGATCGCGGCGCTGGTCGGCCGGACCAGCGAGATCTCGGGCACGCCGCCCTACATGGCACCCGAGCAATCGCGCGGCACGGCGGACCGCCGCGCCGACATCTACGCGCTCGGCGTCGTGCTCTACGAGATGCTCACCGGCGAACGACCCGGCAGGGGCGAGGTCGTTGCCCCGTCCAAAAAAGTCGAGGTCGATGTGCGGATCGACGAGATGGTGCTGCGCGCGCTGGAGAAGGAACCCGAGCGCCGCTACCAGACGGCGAGCGAGCTGCGCACCGTTTTGCAGACGGTCGCTTCGGGGCGCCCTCCCACAAATTCTCCCTCTGCCAAGAGCGCGGCGGCGAAGCCGAGAGGCGGGCGATGGACGTCGCGGCGAAAACTCGCCGCCGCTTTGTTGGGGATCGCCAGCGCGGTCATCCTTATCGTTTCTCTGATGCGGCCCACGCTCTACAACGTTGACGCCAAAGAATCGGATGATGCCCAACTCCGGGCGTTCGCCCAAGTGTGGAAGAAGGGTAGCCTCTTTGGGAAAGAGGACGGGTTCTATCAGCTCAACGTGCAAACGAGGGGCGTGGATAGCCGGGTCTCTCAGCGGCGGGTGGACATCCCGTGGTCAGAGATCGCCTACGCTAGGCAGGTGGCGGGGCATACGCTCAAGCTGGAGGACGCCGCGCTGGGCGAAGCGGGCATCCGCTGGTCGCCGGATGATCGATCCGTTTCATTCGCCATAGCGGGGATCGAACTGGGAACCTTCGATACGCGCAAGTGGGCGTGGGTTGCCCCCGATCCTTTCCGCCAGCGCCTGACCGGCTCGTGGAAGCCCGAGTTGCCCGGCAAGGTCGATGACCGGATGGTCGATACCGCGGTGCACATCTGGGTGGACGGCCGCTGGGAATCATCGGTCACGCTTTTCGGAAAAACCTACCAGAGCAGCGGCTCGTGGACGCTCGATGGAGAGCGGCTGACGATGCTTAAAGAGGCATCCTCCAACAGCGGGGAGATCGGCAAAACGGAGGCGTTCCACATCGTCGAAGCCTCCCCCGAACGCCTCGTCTTGAAACAAGTGGAGGAAGGGGGCGGAGGGAAGGAGACGACCTTCCACCGGATCAGCGCCGCGCCGCCGCGCCGCATCGCCGGGCGCGATCCATCGGGCGCCGCCGCGTTCGCCGGGCGCTGGGTGTGGGATGAAGACGGGACCGGCGACCGGGTGTGGCTGACCATCTCCGGCGACGGTTCAGCCATCCTGCAAGGCGGGGACGCGGGGTTGGGCGGGCGCTTCCGCAGCCGGGCGAAGTGGACCGTCGCCGATGGCAAGCTGGCGCTCGCCTTCGCGGGCGAGCCGATGGTTGCCACGCTCTCGCCCGATGGCGAAACGTTGACGGGCGCGGTCGACGCCCGCGAGGGCGTCCGGGTCGCCTTCGCCAAGACTGGGGAAACGCCGCCGCCAGACGCGGATCTCGACCAGCTCGAAGATCAGGCGCGGCAGGTGATCGCCGCCATCCGCGAGAACGACGACGACAGGCTGCGGTCGCTGGGCGCCAGCCACCTCCGCGATTGGGTGGACGCCATGCCCCACCTCGCCCTCGTCCTCCGCGAGAACTATCAACAGCTCGCCGGTGACGACGCCTTCGACCTGCGCCCGACCGAATCGGCGAACAAAGGCGAGACCGGCGCCGTGCGTTGCACCGGACCGGAGGCGCTCGGCGGCAAGTGCGTCATTCTCTCGTTCATCAAAACGGAGGACGGCTGGCGAAATTCGTTAATTCAGATGACGGCCGAAGACGTCCGGCTCCACGAGCAACTCGAGGCAATGCCCGACCAATCCGCGCAGCCCTGATGCCGCCGGTCAAATGGGCTGCAGGCCGCCGCTGATCGCGTAAGGTTCCGATCATGCCCGACTCCGCCGAACAGATCGCCCAGCTCATCCGCCAAGGGAAAAAAATCGAAGCCATCAAGCTGCTCCGCGAAACGACCGGCCTCGACCTACAGCGGGCGAAAGAAGAGGTCGAGCGTCTGCAGGCCGCGCTCGACTCGGGGATGGTCTCGCCCGAGAATCCCGAGGCGGAGGCTCTGCCCCCGGAGGTGGAAGCGCTCTTGAGGCAGGGCAAGAAGATCGAGGCGATCAAGCGCCTGCGCGAGGCGACCGGCATGGGCTTGAAAGAAGCCAAAGAGCGAGTCGAATCGGTTTCGGGGACGGCACGCCAGGGATGCGGCACGAGCTTGTTGCTCGCGGTAATCGTCACCGTGGGGCTGACCGCCCTTCGTCTAGCAGCCGCCTAAGCAGGAATCATCACCCATAAGCTGCAGACGGTTCACGGCGATTCTACAGGCAACGTTGGTTTGCAAATCGCCATGGAGACGGCCCCTTTTTGAGGGAGGCATCTGCTGAGGACGCCGATCGGCCTCGGCGGAATGCATCGCCTCAACCGCAAAAACACCAGACAACACCAATCACTGGACAGCGGCGCGGCTGCTGATACATCCGGGCTATGCCTGCCACCCTCTATCGCTCCGCCCAGATCGCCTCAGAAAACGCCGCGCCGAAGTCCGGCGATGTGCTAGTGGAGGGCGGGAAGATCGCCGCCGTCGGCGATTCGCTGGCTGCGCCGGAGGGCGCGGAGGTGATCGATTGCGCGGGGCTGATTTTGCTGCCGGGGCTGTTCGACCCGCACGTCCACTTCCGCGAGCCGGGGCAGGAGCATAAGGAAAACATCAAGACGGGATCGGAGGCGGCGATCAACGGCGGCGTGACCGGCGTGGTCGCGATGCCGAACACCGCGCCTAGCATCGACACCGGCGGCATGGTCAAGACGGTGCTGGAGAGCGCCGAACGCTCGTGCCGCATCGACTTCTACACCAGCGGCTGCATCACCAAGGGCGCGAGGGCAAGGAACTCGCCGGCATCGCCGGGATGAAGGACGCGGGCGTCGTGCTGCTGACCGACGACGGGTCGCCGGTCGGCAACCCGCGCGTCCTGCGCCGCGCCATGGAATACGCGCGCGGCTTCGACCTGCCGTTCGCCTCCCACGCCGAGACGATGGAGCTAAGCGGGAACGGGGCGATGAACGAGGGGCGCATCTCCTACAAGCTGGGCATCCCGGGCATCCCGCCGGAGAGCGAGGAAATCTGCATCGACCGGGATATCCGGATCGCGCGGCTGGCCGGCGCGCGCCTCCACATCCAGCACGTCACGACCTACCGCGGGCTGCTCATCATCAAGCGCGCCAAAGAAGACGGCTGCGCGGTGACCTGCGAGGTCTCGCCGCACCACCTGATCTTCAACGAAGAAGACATCACCGGCTACGACGCGAACTACAAGATGAACCCGCCGCTGCGGACCAAGGCGGACAACGAGGGGCTGCTCCAGGCGCTCATCGACGGCGACTTCGATATCATCGCGACCGACCACGCGCCGCATAGCGAGCTGGAGAAAGCGAACGATTTCGCCAGCGCGCCGTTCGGGATCACCGGGCTGGAGACGGCGCTGCCCTCGCTCTACCACCATTTTATCAAACCGGGCGTCTTTGGCTGGGACCTGGTCGTCAGGCGCTACTGCGTGGAGCCGCGCAAAATCATCGGCGTGCCGCCGGCGGAGATCAAAGCGGGCGCGCGGGCGAATTTCATCCTCTTCGACCCGGCGCGGCAGACGACGTTCGACCGGGAGTTCACGAAATCGAAGAGCACGAACACGCCGTTCTTCAACCGGTCGCTCGACGGCATGGTGGCGCGCGTGGTCTTGGATGACGAAACGCTGCTGGCGCGCTAATGTCCCGCGCATGAAACACTCCCTCGACCCGCAGTCCCTCGGTCCCGCCGGCGCGCCCATGGCGGCCGCCGTGCAGGCGTGCGTCCACTGCGGGTTCTGCCTGCCGGATTGCCCGACCTACCGGGAGCTCGGCCAGGAGATGGATTCGCCGCGCGGCCGCATCTTGCTCATGAAGGGCGTGCTGGAGGGCGACGTGCCGATGGGCGACGCGCTGCCGCACCTCGACCGCTGCCTCGGCTGCCTCGCCTGCGAGACCGCATGCCCGTCCGGCGTCCACTACCGCGACCTGATCAGCCCGTTTCGGGCAAAGGCGGAGCCGGCGCGCAAACGCCCGCTGGCCGAGCGGCTGCGGCGGCTCATGCTCTTGATGACGCTGCCGTATCCCCGGCGGTTCCGCCCGGCGGCGCACGCGGCGGCGTTCTTCAAACCGCTCGCGCCGAAGCTGCCCGCCTCGCTCCGCCCGATGCTATCGCTTTCGCCCAAGGCGGTGCCGCCGAGCGAGCGGCTGCCGGTGGTGAGCTCGCCG
Organism: Verrucomicrobiales bacterium; assembly: GCA_041395145.1. GTDB lineage: Bacteria > Verrucomicrobiota > Verrucomicrobiia > Verrucomicrobiales > DEV007 > JAWLBD01. The sequence continues at coordinate 6,219 of JAWLBD010000010.1, forward strand.
CAGGGCGAGCGCCGGGCGCGGGTCGCCCTCCTCGCCGGCTGCGCGCAACAGGTCCTCGCGCCGGAGATCAACCGGGCGACCATCGCGCTGCTCACCCGCCAGGGCGTCGAGGTCGTCGTCCCGCCCGACCAGGGCTGCTGCGGCGCGCTCGCCTGGCACGTGGGCGATGCCCGCCGCGCCGCGAAACACGCCCGCCAAAACCTGCGCGCCTTCCCCGAAAACATCGACGCCATCATCACCAACGCCGCCGGCTGCGGCTCCGGCCTGCACGAATACCCGCTCATCCTCGCCGGCGAGCCAGAGGAACCCGCCGCGCGCGCCTTCGCCGCCACCGTCCTCGATGTCTGCGCGTTCCTCGACCAACTCGGGCTGCGCGATCCGCTGCCCGCCCGCAAAAAGCCGCTGCGCATCGCCTACCAAGACGCCTGCCACCTGCGGCACGCCCAGGGCGTCCACGCCGCGCCCCGCCGGTTGCTCGCCGCCATCCCCGGAGCCGAACTCATCGATCCTGCCCGACGCCAACATCTGCTGCGGCTCGGCGGGCACCTACAACATCGACCAGCCAGAACTCGCCGCCGGGCGCCAATGCCAAAGCGCGGCTCATCGACCGGCTCCGGAGCCGACGTCGCCGCGACCGGCAACATCGGATGCCTGACCCAACTGCACTTGCCTCAGCGAAATCCCCGGCGCGCCGCCTATCGTGCACACGGTGCAGCTCTTGGCGGGATCGGTCTAGCTGGGCGATTCCCTCCGCTCACCGACCGGGCGATCTACTCCTCCTCGCCCTCGTCATCTTCTTCTCCTCCAGCGTGTCCTCCCAGCGGATCGCGGTCTGCTTGGATTCGCCAGAAACCATCGATGCCGAGTTCGACGGTGTCGCCCGCCTTGAGAAAGCGGGGCGGCAGAAACGAGAAATCCGACGCCCGAGGGCGTGCCGGTCGAGATGACGTCGCCGGGAGCAGCGTCATGAACTGGCTGATGTAGCTGACGACCTCGGCGACCGAGAAAATCATGTCGAGGTGTTCGAGTCCTGGACCTTTTCGCCGTTGACCTTCAGCCAGAGACGCAGGTTCTGCGGGTTCAGGATCTACGTCTTTGGTCACCAGCCACGGACCGAGCGGCGCGAACGTGTCGCAGCTCTTGCCCTTCACCTGTTGCCGCGATCCTTCTGAAACGCGCGCTCGCTGTAGTCGTTGTGCAAGGCGTGGCGTACGTGATTGAGCGCGTCCTCCTCGGTCACGTAGCTGGCGTAATCGCCGATCACCACCGCCAGCTCCACCTCCCAGTCGGTCTGCTCCGACCCGCGCGGGATCACGGCGGTCAAACGGGCCGCACAGCGCCGAACTCGCCTTCATGAAGAGCACCGGCTCGGTCGGGATGTCCGCGCCGGTTTCCTCCGCATGCTTCCGGTAGTTCAAGCCGACGCAGATGATCTTGCTCGGTCGGGCGACCGGCAATGCGAAGCCGCGTCCAGTATGACCTCCGGCGCGGAGTGCCCATACTTTCCACCCACGCCGTCAGCCGGTCGAGTCCGTCCTCGGCAAAGAAATCTTCGTCGTATTCGAACGCGAATTCGGTCGCGTCGATCATGCGCCCAGAGGGCAGGAGGACGCCGGGTTGTTCTTCGCCGGGGTTGCCAAAGCGGATTAGTTTCATGCCGCCTGCGATACGGGGGAAAACCCGCCGCGAAAGGGAAAAATTCGCGCCGGACCAAGCGCCCCACGAAACCAAGATCCGAAAACACGAACCAAGACGCCCGCGATCAAAAGGGCGGCGATCCTTGGACCGCACCAGCCCCGTAGAGACGGCACTCCTGCCGTCTTCGAACCACAGCGATATCGCCATCTCCCATCGCTCCAATGCGTTCCCCAACGACCGAATCGGCGCAGCAACCGAGAGCAATCCCGGCGGCGAAGCCCACGGACTGCGGCAACCTGCTGCCGCTTTCAGGCGGGCGAGCCTGCCGCCGAACGATCTGCCGTTCTCCAAGCAAGCGTCGGACGCCAAAGGCAGGGACCCTTTCACCGAAAGGTCCGGCAAGGCGATGCATCGGCGCATCCCTTGCTCGCACCGATCTCGCGAAAGCGGACCGCCAGACGCCGGACGGCTCGAGCGTCCCTGCCTCGGCGGCACGCCCATGCAGAGACGGCACTCCGCCGTCTTCGAACACGCTGACATCGCCATCTCCCATCGCTCCAATGCGTTCCCCGGCATCCAGAATCGGCGCGGCAACCAGGAACGATCCCGGAGGCGGCGAAGCCCTTGAGGCTGCGGCAGCCTGCTGCCGCTTTCGGCGCAGGCGGTATGCCGCCCGGGTGATCAGCCGTTTTTTCCAAGCAAACGCCGGACGCCAAAGGCAGGGACCCTTTCACCGAAGGTCCGACGGGGCGATGCATCGGCGCCCTTGCTCGCACCGATCTCGCAGCCGGACCGCCAGACGCCGGACGGCTCGAGCCGTCCTGCCTCGGCGGCACGCCTGGGAACGGCACTCCTGCCGTCTTCGAACGCGGCATCGCCATCCCCATCGCTCCAATGCGTTCCCCGCATCGAATCAGCGCGGCAACCAGGGAACGATCCCGGAGGCGGCAGAAAGCCCTTGGACTTAAGCGGCAGCCTGCTGCCGCTTTCGAACAGGCGAGAACGCCTTGCCCGGGAGTGATCGCCGTTCTCCAAGCAAGCGTCGGGCGCCAAGGCGGGGACCCTTTCACCCGAAGGTCCGGCAGGGCGTGCATCGGCGCATCCCTTGCTCGCACCGATCTCGCGAAAGCGGACCGCCAGACGCCGGACGGCTCGGAGAGCCGTCCTGCCTCAGTCGGCGGCACGCCCAGTAGAAGCGGCACTCCTGCCGTCTTGGACCTGCGGCATCGCCATCCCCATCGGTCCATGGCATTTTAGCGCCATGATCTGCGGCGGACTTTTTCGAAAACCGGTAACCCACACTCATTAACCACGAAATCGAAAAAAATCTTCACCAGTCGAACCTGATTTACAAAACTTTTAGTATTTACGGCGAATTTGCTTATACACTTGACAGAAGGAGGGGCTGGCGATTTTTGGGACGATGACCGATCTTTCCCCCCACCCACCCCACTGACGCGGCTATTTTCTCAAAGCGGAGCTGTCCGGCGGATCGTGGGGCAGGATCCTGCGCGGGATTGGCGGTAGATTCCGGCGGCGCTGGTGAATATTCGAACGGAGCGGGACCGGGCGGCGGTCGAGTATATTTCGAAGAGCCTGCTCCGGCGCATCTTGGCACGGCTGGAGGAATTGCGCGCCGCCGAACCGGAGGCTAAGCGGCTCGGCCTCGCCATGCGTTATGTTTCCGCCCTGCGCGATCCTGAGCATCGAGCGCAGCCCGGCCGTGCTCCGCTCTCCGCCGCCCGGCGGCTCGAATCGTGGCGGCACGAATGCGCCAGCGGAGCCGATGCCGCCTTATTCGCCAACGCCATCGACGCCTGCCACGACCATGCGCTCGCGGCGGAAGCGGCGGCGGAGGCGAAGCGCCAAGGATCGCGGCTGGCGCGGCTGGCGCGGCTGGCGCGGTTGGGGCGGCTGGGGCGGCTGGGGCAACTGCGGGGCATCTTCCGGCAGGCGGCAGCGTTGTAGCGGAGCCTCAGCGTCCCGCCGATCAGCCAGATCCAACGCCGCACGCGGCATGGACGCTCCTTCCCTGAACCTGAGGCGCGCCGGATTTTTCGTATTTCCGAACGAAACCATGGGCGGGCAAAGCCGTTGCATCCAAAACAAGGTCGCGTGACGTTGTTCCGCCTAGAATCAGCCTTTGCGTAAAGCCATGACTGCTTGCCCCATTTAACAGACGCCAATTTCTGCGCGGACTCGGAACCGCCATCGCCATCCCGGCGCTCGAATCGATGCTGCCCGCCTCCGCCGCTGCGGTACTGAAAGCCGGGCGCGCCACACCAGCGCGTTGACCGCCTCCGGTAAGCCGCTCCGCATGGCATTCATCTACACGCCCAACGGCAGAACATGAAGCTGTGGCGGTAGCGTCGATGTTCGGCGAAGGCAGCAAGTTCGAGCTGTCCCCCACCCTAGAGCCGCTCGCGGCTTACAAGGCAACAGGTGCTCGCCGGGCTGGACCACGACAAGGCGGAAGCCAACGGCGACGGCGGCGGCGACCACGCCCGCGCCAACGCCACGTTTTTGACCGGCTGCCAGGCGAAGAAGACCGCCGGTGCGGACATCCGGGCGGGCAAATCGGTGGATCAGATCGCCGCCGATATCTATGGCACGCAGACCAAACTCTCGTCGCTCGAACTGAGCTGCGATGCGGCGCGCGGCTCGGGCAGTTGCGATTCTGGCTGGCTGCGCCTACCAGTTCAACCTGTCGTGGCGGACGGAAAACACGCCGATGGCTCCGGAGGTCAACCCGCGCCTCGTCTTCGAGCGCCTGTTCGGCGGCGGCGACCGCAAAGAATCCGCCGAAGCCCGCACCCGCCGGCTCCGCTACGAAAAGAGCATCCTCGACTTCGCCCTCGCCGACGCCAAGTCGCTGCAACGCCGCCTCGGCGCGACCGACCGGCGCAAGATGGACGAATTCCTCAACTCGGTCCGCGAGGTCGAGCGCCGGGTCGAAAACGCGGAGAAGTTCGCCAAATCGATGCCCGACGCCAAGATCCCGGAGGGGATTCCCGACACCTACCGCGAGCATATCCGGCTCATGTTCGACCTGATGGCGCTCGCCTTCCAAACCGATACCACCCGGATTTCGACCTTCCTCATGGCGCACGACGGCAGCAACCGGTCGTTCCCCGATTTCGGCGTCCGCTCCGGGCACCACGAAATCTCACACCACCAGAGCAACGAGGAAAAGCTGGTAGGCATCGCCAGATCGACCGCTTCTACTCGGAGGAATGGGCGTATTTTTGCAAGCTGGACAGCGCCAAAGACCGGACGGCAAGTCGGTGCTCGACAACTCGATGATCGTCTTCGGCGCCGGTATGTCGGACCCAGGCCGCCACAACCACGACCTGCCGATGATTCTGGCGGGCGGCGGCGGCGGTCAGCTCAAGCCCGACCGCCATGTCGAGTTCCGCAGCCACACGCCGGTGACCAATCTCTATCTCGCCATGCTGGAGCGCGCCGGTGTCCAAGCCGAGCGCATCGGCGACAGCACCGGCGTGATCGAGAACATCTAATCGTCTGCGGTCCCCGCCAGCGGCGGCGGCTCACGGCACTTCTTCGCCGTGGATTTCCTCGTGGTCCTCGGCGGACTCGAGGATGGGTCGTCAGGTAAACCGACAGGCCGAATGCCTCGTTGACCTCGCGCTCGATCTCGGTCGCCTTGGCGTGCCGCGTCGCGGAGCAGCGTCTTGCCGGGCAGCGTCAGGTGGACATCCGCCCAGAGCGCATCGCCCAGGCTGCGGAAACGCAGCGCGTGAAAGGCGACGCCGCGCGCGCCGCATGACCTTGCCAAAATTTCCTCCAGCCGGCTGCGCAACGCGGGATCGGCGTGGTCCATCAGCCCGTGGATCGAGCGCGAAAGCAGGCTGCGCGCCGCCCAGATCATGTTGCCGGCCACCGCGATGGCGCAGATCGCGTCCCACTTCTTCCAGCCGGTCAGCCAGGCGAGGACCAGCCCGGCGGCGACGCCGAAGCTGGTGTAGCAGTCGGTCAGGACATGGTGGCCATTGGCTTCCAGCACGATTGAATTCCGCCGCTTGCCCAGGCGCAGCAGGTGCCAGCCCAGCGCGCCATTCAAAGGCGGTCACCAGGGCGGTAAACCACAGCCCCGATGTCCGGCCGGCTCAGGCTCGGTTCGCCGACCAGATCGGCGGACGCCTGGTAGATCACCCACAGCGCCGCCGCGAGGATGATGCCGCCTTCAAACGCCGAGGAAAAATACGCGATCTTGGCGTGGCCATACGGATGCGTCTCGTCCGCCGGCTTGAGCGAAAGCCGCAGGCTGAACCAGGCGAAGCCGACCGCGATGACGTGGGCGACCGACTCCGCCGCATCGCTGAGGCCGCCGACCCGCTCCACCATGCGGCGACGACCGCGATGCCCAGCAGCACGACAGCAAGCGGCAAACGACAGGCGGACCGCCGAGCAGGGCGGCATTTTCCTCGTCGGGGCGCGGCGGCAGCGATTCCATCGGTCAGGAAAAGCGTTAGCCGGGAGCTTCTTCAGCCCGCCCAGCGCGCAGCAGCGCTTGAATTCATCCGGCGCGACCGGCGTGATGGAAAGCCGGTTGCCGCGCCGCAGCACCAGCATCTCCGCCAGCGCCGCGTCCTCTTTCATCGCCGCCAGCGGCACAAGCGTGGCAGGTCCGCCGCATAGCCGACCCGCACGCAAAACCAACGCAGTGCCTCCCGCGTCGCCTTCCCATCGTAGTAATCCGACTTTTCCTCAAACTGCGACGGATCCGCCACCGCCTCCTCCGCCACCGCCGCGATGCCCGCCGCCAGGCTCGGACAGCTCGAATGGTAGAAGAGGGATCAGGTCGCCCGCCTTCATTTCATCGCGCATAAAATTCCGCGCACAGTAGTTCCGCACACCGTCCCACCACCTCGCTTCCCTTCGCCTTCAGATCGGCGAACGAAAGACATCCGACTCGGATTTCATCAGCCAATAACGGCGGGATTTGGGGGGCGGGCATGACGCCAGCGAACCCCAATCCGCGCCGCGTCAATCCGCGATCCATATCGATCTCGCTCGAAATCGACGGTCACCACCCGTCAGGAGCGCTCCAAGATTCGTCGCCTAACCTTCCGCTCCTCTTTTATGGCATCGCCGTTTCAAGTCCTCTGACGCCCCCGCCATCAACGCAAAACCTAGCAGCCTCGCACTTTTTGACATGAACTCCGCCACCCGGTGCCTTCGCCGCCTTCATCTGCATCGGCGAAGCCTCGAGGCTGATCGCAAACGCCGTCGCGACGCGGACCACGCCGTCATCGCCACCTGCCCTGATGGTCAAGGCGCTGGCCTCCCGGCTAGACGGTATGCGCCGCCAGATCGACGCCTTCGAGAACCAGATCGAAGCCCTCTACGCCTCCCACCCGGAGCATGAACTTTTCGCCCGCCTGCCCGGGCGCCGGAATCGTGTTGGGGTCCAGGCTGCTGGCGCCTCCGGGACCGACCGCGACCGCTTCGCCGACGCGCGCGGGTAATGTTCCTTCGGGCTGGCGCCCGTCACCAAACAATCGGAGAGCGCACCCACGTCGTCCATCGCCGCCGATCCTTCCCTCGCTTCGAGCACCAGACCTTCATGGAATGGGTCAGCATCTCGATCATCAAAAGCACCTGGGCGCGCGCCTGCTACGACGACCTCGCAGCGCGCGGGTGCCGCCGCTACGCCGCCGTGCGCGAGGACGGCGGCAGCATCCTCGGCGTCTCGGTGGACCTCTCCGGAGGCGGAGGTCCACTGGCGCGAGTTCCTCTCCTCGCTCAAGGCGCGCGGCCTCAACCCCACCGGCATCGCCGTCAGCGACGCCCACGAGGGCCTGCGCGCCGCCCTGGCCGCCTTCCCCCCACTGCCCGTGGCAGCGCTGCGACTTCCACCTCCAGCAGAACGCCGCCGCCTGCGTGAGTTTGAGCGATCGGCCAACTCGATTGCGCAAGGCAAGGCTGCGCCTCGCCGCGTAGCGGCGGTTGAAAGCGGTCTCCAGGATCGCCAGCGCCCGGATCAATCGTCGCGACGCGACGGGGCGGCACGGTGCCGGGGAGGGACCCGGCCCTGAAGGACCGGGTTACAAGTCGGGTGCCGCTACGCGGCGGATTCCTTCTAATCGCTTTATCCAGCCGTCCGGGGTTTTTGCGATAGGCGCAAATTTTGGCATTCAGTCTAATCCAGCCCGGCGAGAAACGCGCGCCTCGCTTCCCGCAGGCTTGGCTTTGCCAAACACTCGGCCAGTAAGGCGAAATCGAAATCGGGGAAATGGAAGCTTTTTTCCGCTAGTTCATATTGGCCGTCCTCTTGCAGCACATTGACGATCAGCCGCCCACGGGTCCAGGTCCACACTTCCTTGACACCGAGCCGCCGATAGACTTCCAGCTTTTTCAAGCCGCCGCTGTTCAGGGCGATCTCGATGGCGAGATCGGGGACCGGGCGGAGTTCCCCAAAACAATACGACTCGTCGGGTTCGGCGCTCGCCTCCTTGATCTTTGAAGCGAGCGTTGCATTTCCGACCGGTGTGAAGTCGATATCCTTTTCGATGAAATAGGTCTCAAGGAGATGCCCGACGATCGACTTTAGGATTTCGTGGTTTTGGGAAACGCTCATGATCTCTACGAGGCCGTCTAAAAAAGTCACCCGAGCCCCGCGTTCTTCGACCAGATTCTGGAGCGTGATGAATTCCTCCCATGTAAAGGGCCACGCAGCGGGATGCGAGTCTCCCCCAGCGGCGGATCGCCGCCCGAAACTCCCTCCGGAATCTCAGCGGACTTCGGACGCTTCGGTCGAGCGTAGTTCGATTGGGTTGAGGAGCGCAGTGCTCATGGGCAGATCTTACTTCGTGATCGATCTGGGAGAAAGTTGATTTGTAGTTGGACGGGAGGTTCAGGGGTGAATGCCTCCTAAACCCAAAGCTCAACTGCTCGCCTCTGCCGGGGACGCGGAAGGCAGCGGTGGAGAGCCAGAGTGTTTCGCAGTTGAGTCCGGCGTGGCGGGCGGCGACGGAGAAGAGCCGTTTGATCTCCGCCGCCGCCGGTCCTTCCCCGGTCATCCGGGAGCCGAATTTTGCGCTGTTGAGCCTGCCGCCGCGCAGGTCTTCGATCCGGCGGAGGACTTTGTCTTTGCGGTCGGGAAAGTGCTCGCCCAGCCAGCCGGCGAACACTTCTTTCACCGCGTAGGGAAGGCGCACCACGGTGTAGAATGCGTGCCGCGCGCCGTGGAGCGCCGCCGCTTTCAGGATCTGCGGGATCTCGTGGTCGTTGAGACCCGGGATGATCGGCGCGGCGGAGACGCCGACTGGGATGCCGGCTTCCGCGAGCATCCGGATCGCGCGGAGCCGCGCATTCGGGCTGGAGGCGCGCGGCTCCAGCAGCCGCGCCAGCCCGGCGTCGAGCGTGGTGATCGAGAGGCTGACCGCCGCCGCCTGGTGGGCGGCGAGTTCTTTGAGCAAATCGATGTCGCGGGCGACCAGCGCGTTCTTCGTGCGATCCCGACCGGGTTGCGGAAACGGGCGAGCACCGCGAGGCAGCGCCGCGTGATTTCTGGCGCGCTCCATGCGACGATACGCATCGGTCACGCCGCTACAGGCGAGCACCTGCGGCATTTCCCGACGGCGCGCGCAGCTCGCGTTCCAGCAGCTCTGGAGCGCCGCGGTTTGACCATGATCTTGGTCTCGAAGTCGAGTACAATTGAAGCCGAGAAATTCGTGGTAGGGGCGGGCGTAGCAATACGCGCAGCCGTGCTCGCAGCCCCGATACGGATTCAGGCTGGCGTCGAATCCGAGGTCCGGGCTGTCGTTGCGCGAGATGATCGACTGCGTGTCGTCGTGCAAAAACTCGGTCTTCGGCGAAGGCGGAACGAAATCCGGATCCGCCGCCACCGCATCCGCCAACAAATCCCAATCCACCGCCACATGCGTCCGCTCGAATCGATTTGGCGGCGACACCGCCGCGCCGCGACCTTTGGCGGGTCCAGTCTGGCGGTGGTGGGGGGTCTGGGGCATCGGGCAAAAGTGTTAAAAAGAACAGTATTCAGCCGCGCGGTATCGGCAAGGTTTTTTTTCGGTCGGGCGAGTCGATTTTGGGGGATTTCCCGATTTGACAGCGTGCGCCGCCCCGGCTCTTTAATCACCCTGCCGCTGGGCGGCTTCGCCTTTTCCTCCAACAAAAAAATCCCACCTAGATCCCATGAGCGCACCGAAGAAAATCCTCAATGATCCGAACAATGTAGCCAACGACATGTTTGAAGGGCTGATCGCCTCCTATGATGGAGAAGGCGCGGCTGAGTCGGGAAGCGCTCGATCGATGGGTGACCTGCCGGAGAGCAAGAATCGCGCTGCTCATCGGCGGCGGCTCCGGGCACGAGCCGATTTACCACGGGTTGGTCGGCAAGAACATGGGAGACGGCGCGGCGGCCGGCGATATTTTCGCGGCGCCTTCGCCCGACATCATCATGGATTGCGCCAAAGCGGTCCACAAAGGCAAGGGGGTGCTCTTCCTCTACGGCAATTACGCCGGCGATGTGATGAACTTCGACATGGCGCAGGAGGACCTGCAAGACGAGGGCATCGACGTCCGCACCGTCCTGATCTGGGACGATATCTCGTCCGCGCCGCCGGATCGCAAGAAGGACCGCCGCGGTGTCGCCGGGTTGCTCATGATCGTCAAGATCGCGGGCGCGGCGGCGGCGTGCGTCGATTCGCTAGACGAGCTGGAGCGCATCGCGACCAAGGCGCGCGACAACACGCGCTCGCTAGGCGTTGCGATGAAGGCGGGATCGATCCCGGCGACCGGCAAGCCGACGTTCGAGCTTCCTGACGACGAGCTCGAAATCGGGATGGGCGTCCATGGCGAGGCGGGCGTCGAGCGCGCCAAGATGATGACTGCGGCCGAGCTGGTGCCGAAGATGATGGACGGGATTTTCAACGACGACCTCGAGCTGAACTCCGGCGACGATGTGGTGCTGTTCGTCAACAGCTTCGGCGCGACGACCTGGACCGAGCTTCTCATCGTCAACAAAGAAGTCCGCAAGATCCTCGCCGAAAAGGGTATCGGCGTTCACGCCACCGTGGTCGGACCGATCGTGACCTGCCAGGAGATGGCGGGCTTTTCGATCAGCGTGACTAAGGTGGATGACGAGCTGAAGAAGTATTGGGACATGCCCGCCTCTTCGCTCGGCTTCAGCAAAATGTAGCCGCTTCCTCCCCGGCTGGATCGCGCCGCTTGATCGATGGCGGTAGCGGCGGAACCGCGTGTCCCGCCGTGCCTGCTTCGGGCGCGCTATCTGCGCCATCCGGCGATCAGCCGTCTGGCGATCAGGGCAAGCCCACGCCGGCGCGGAAGAAGAGCCGCTCTTCTTCCGCCCACAGGTTGGGCGTGGCAATTTCGGTCGCGCCTTCTCTGCCCGCGACCGGGCTGGTGATCCGCGTCCAGGTTCCGCCGCCGAGCGAATCCGACGCCTCGATCCAATACAGGCGGTTCGGAGAAGTCGAGCCGAGATCGACTTCGATGTCGGACCCGATGCCGAGGCGGGTGATGGCGAGCCGCGACCCTGGGTCGGTCGGATCGGTGTCGGCGAGGTATTCGCGCAGGCTGCCGTGCCCGTCGCCGTCCGCATCGGCATCGGCATCGGGGGCGAGGGACAGGTAAAAGCCCGCCTCCCACCAATCCGGGACGCCATCGCCGTCGGCGTCGCCCGCCAGCGGGTTCGATTGGTCGCCGGCGGAGCTGTCGGCATAGCCGTCATAGCCGCCGCCGACAAAGCGCCCGAGTTCGCCGCCGGTGGGCGGCGCGTAGTTGAATTGGCTGCCGGCGGCATAGCCGTCAGCCGCGCCGCCGAGGAACCGCCCGAGGTCGCCGCCGCCGGGCAGGGAAAAACCGCTGAACCGCGCCTCGGCGTAGCCGTCGAATCCCGATCCGACAAAGCGCTTCGCCGCGCCGGGATCGGGCGGGGTGTAGCCGCTAAATCGCCCGTCGGCCGCGCCATCGTAGCCGCCGCCGACGAAGCGGGGCAACGCACCGGGACCGGGTGCGGCATAGCCTTCATAAGTGGCGGACGCCGCGCCGTCGAAGGCTCCGCCGCGGAACCGATCTTCCGCGCCGGGCGCGGTGGAGACCGCGAGAATCGAGGCGGCAAGGGCGAGCCGATGGATAGATGCAGAGCGCATGGCGGTGGCGGTGGCGGTGGGGATTGGCTACGGAGCCGTGCGCGCGCCGCGCCCGCCGGTCGCTGCCCCCGGCGTCGAGAAGTAGGGGCGCGCGTCAGATAGGTCGCGGCTGGAGGTGCGGCACGAGGTAAAGCTGCTGTTATAGTGACCTCCGCGCCCGCCGTAGGCAAAGCCGTCCGCCGGCCAGATCCCGCCGATCGGGAGGGTGTATTCGTTTCCGTCGCCGTGGTTGCCGGCGAACGCGGTGCCCGGTGTCCGGCTCACGCTAATGGCGAGTTCGTGGACGTTGCCGCTCATCTCCATGACGCCGTAGTAGCTGGCACCGGCCTGCTCGCGGGTTGTCGATCCCGAGGCGAAGATCCCGGCGCGGACCGGACCGCCGATGGCTCCGTTTTGAATGAAGGCGTTGGCATTGGCCGGCAGCGCGGTTTCGGTTCCGCTGCCATCGGTCCCATCGATTCCCGTCAGGCTGGTGTAGGCGGAGTTGCCCCACGCCATCTCGTTGATCCACGGTTCCTTCTGCCCGCGGCAGGCTTTTTCGAATTCGAGTTCGGTCATCGGGCGCAGCCCTGCCCAGTCGAGGTAGCCGAGGATGCGCGGCATCCCGATGTAGTTGCAGGCGCGGTCTGGCGCGGCGCTCTCGAATCCGCCGCCCGGCGCCGCCGCGATCGTGTGGCGTCCGGCCCCTGCTTTGTCGGGAAAGAGCGGCGCGGCGACGGTCGGGTCGAGGTGGTTGAGAAATCCGGTGTATTGCCCCTCGGTGATCTCGTATTTCATGCAATAGAAGGCGCGGAACCCCTTCGGGAACTCGGCGGGGATCGTCCCGGCGGTGATCGCCCCAGTCGCATGCAGGTTGCCGGCTTCGGTCCCGATGGTGATGGGAGCTTCGCTATCCACCAGATACGGTGCGGTTGTGTCGGGCGGAGCGTAGAAGTGATAGGGTTCATCCCCGCCAGATCCCAGATAAAAGGCTCCCTCCGGGATATAGACCATTTCGACGCCGAAAACCGAGATGTCGAGGTCGGCGGGCGAGGCGATGCCTTGCGCGGCGAGATCCCAATGCAGCCGCATGTTGGGGCAGGTGACGGTGCCGGACCCGGCGGCTGCCCGGTGGACAAACGCGCCGAGCCGCTGCCCGCCGCCGTCGTCCGCGACTTCGATGGCGGTGCCACCCGCCGGCGTGTGCCCGGTGGCATTCAGCCTCACATGCTTCCAAAGCCCGCCGTTCTGGCGATATTTGGCGAACACCCAGACGGCGTCCCAGTTGGTGATCGAGATCGTGCCGCCGGTTTCGGTCCACGATTCGTGCCACGAGTTGTCCCAGCTCATCGTGAACTGGATGTCCGCCTGACCGCCGGAGGCGTTGGTCAGGGAGACGTTTGAGATTTGCAGGTTGTTGGCGCTCGCCGCCAGCGGGGCGCACAGGAGCGCGGTGAATAGTGATCGTTTTAGGGCTTGTTTCATACTAGATAAACGAGCCTCCCGCGCCCGGATCGATGCGGGATTTGCCGATCATTCCGCAGAATTTGCGGAAATGGGGAATGCCCCGCCTCCAGGTGGCTACAGCAAAAAGCGCGACCCGCCGGAGCCGGTCGCGCTTTGCGAAGGATGCCGGAATGCCGGAATCCGTTAGCCGAGGAACGCATCCATCTTCGTCCACGCCGCGCCCGCCTGGGAGCTGGCGACGGTCGCCTCGATGAACGCCATGCCGCGGATGCCGTCGTCGATCTTCGGGTAGTCGGTGACCTTCGGGTCGGGCGTTTCGCCGGCTTCGACCGCGCGGATGTGGTTGGCGAAGTTGCGGTAGATGTTGGCGAAAGCTTCGAGGTAGCCTTCCGGGTGGGCTGGAGGAGTCCGCGTGTTGTAGGCGGCGTTCTCGCCGAGGTAGCCCAAGCCGGTGCGGTAGATCTGGGTCGGTTCCTCGAGCCATTTCACGATCAGCGTGTTTGGCTCCCTCTGGTGCCATTCGAGCCCGCCCTTCTCGCCATAGACGCGGATGTTGAGGTTGTTTTCCTCGCCGACCGAGATCTGGCTGGCGTGGATGATGCCTTTTGCGCCGCCTTTGAACCGGACGAGGATATTGCCGTCATCGTCCAGCGCACGCCCTTCCACAAACGTGGTCAGATCGGCGCAAAGTTCGTCGATCTCCAAGCCGGTGATGTATTCGGCGAGGTTCTCGGCGTGGGTGCCGATGTCGCCGATGCAGCCCGCCGCGCCGGAGCGCTTCGGGTCGGTGCGCCAGTCCGCCTGTTTCTGGCCGGAGGCTTCGAGGTTGGTGGCGAGCCAGCCCTGCGGGTATTCGGCGACCACCTTGCGGATCTTGCCTAGCTTGCCGTCGCGGATCATGTCGCGCGCCTGCTTGACCAGCGGGTAGCCGGTGTAGTTGTGGGTCAGCCCATAGAGTTTGCCGGTCGCCTCGACGATCGCCTTGAGGTCCTTCGCCTCCTGCAGGTTGAAGGTCGCGGGCTTGTCGCTCAAGACGTGGAACCCTGCTTCGAGCGCCGCTTTGGCGGGCGGAAAGTGCATGTGGTTGGGCGTGACGATCGCCACGAAATCCATGGCGTCGGACCGCCCCTTTTCGGCGTCGATCATCTCTTGGAACGTGCCGTAGCAGCGGTCCTCCGGCAGCAGCAGGTCGCGGCCCGAGGCTTTCGATTTCTCCGGCGTGCTGCTGAAGGCTCCGCAGACGAGTTCGATCTGCTGGTCGATTGAGGCAGCGATGCGGTGCACGGCCCCGATAAAGGCGCCCTGCCCACCGCCCACCATGCCCATGCGAATTTTTCGGCTCATGATTGGGATTGGGGTCGTGAGGTTTGGGTTTGTTGGAAGACGACGCCGCCACCGGGCGGCTCCCCCGACCCCTAGCGGGCGGCGTCCCGCTTTTCAAGCGATTGCGGAGATCCTGTCAGCAGCGATGGCGTGCCGCCTAGTGTAGAGACGGCGCACCTGCCGCCTCGGACTTGCGGGATCGCTTTCGCCTTCGGACCATGGCTTTCAAGGTTGCGTGACCGTGGCGGCGCGGACGTCCGCGATCCCACGGGGCGACGCCGCCGGAGATTTTCGCTTTCGCTTCGAGCCTGCGCGCTAAGCTGGCGGTGCCTATGTTCCGATTTGCCCTTGCCGCATCCACCTTGGCAATCGCCGCCGCCACCCTCGCGGCGGAGCCGCCGCTCGTCCCCGCCTTTGCGCGCTTTCACGCGGCGGAACCCACTGCCGAATCAGGAAGGCTGTTGCTCGGCGAGCTAAATTGCACCCGATGCCACGCGGCGGAAGGCGGCTCGCCAAAGGGCGCGCCGATCCTCGATGGCGTCGGCGCGCGCTTGCAGGCAGATTGGCTCCGCGAATTCCTAACAAACCCACCAGCCGCGCGCCCCGGCACGACGATGCCCGATGTGCTCGCGGATCTCGGCGAGGCGGAGCGCGCCGCAGCGGTCGAGGCGCTCGTCCATTTCCTCGCCTCGCAGAAGTCGGGGTGGAAGCCGCCGAAGCTCGCGAAATACAGCGCGCCGCACACCGGCGGCGCGCTCTTCCAGCGGGTTGGCTGCGCGGCATGCCACGCGGATCCGCTGAAATCGGAGCCATCGCCGAACGCATCGCGCGGCGGGGTTGGTCTCGCTCGAAAACCTGTGCCGAAGTATTCCTACCCGGCGCTCGCACCGTTTTTGCAGAGCCGCTCAGCATCGCCCCGGCGGACGGATGCCGGGTTCCTCGCGCTGCTGCCGCAAGGAGGCTGCCGGCATCGCCGCCTGTTGCTCGACACGCTCGACCTCGCCGAAAACGACAGCCGCGCGCCGCCGCGCATTCAATGCCGATGCCGCCAAAGCAAAGGCCAGCGGGCGCCGCGATCTTCCGGGCAGCCGCGGCTGCACAGACTATACCCGCTCGCGGACCAGCAGCCCGCGCTGGAACCGCCGCCGCTCGCCGCCTTGATCGGAAGCCGAAACGCCTGCCGCCTAGCCGCGTATCCGCATTCCGCCCCGCAGCGCGCGGCGCTCGACAAGGCGCTCGCCGCCCGATGCCGGAACCCGATGCGAAGGCGCGCCCGGCACGCGCTCGCCGCCCTGGTGCTACGCCTGCCACCAGCGCGATAGCATCGGCGGTCCGGCTGAGATGGTGCGCGACGCCTTCCTGTTAATGAAACGCTCGGCAACGAAGGCAGGTTCCCGCCGCATCTCACCGGCGTGGGGCAGAAGCTCCAGCCGGATTGGCTCAGAGCGGTGCTGGCGGGCAAAGGTCGCGTGCGCCCCTACCTGCACACGCGGATGCCCATCTTCGGCGATGCCAACGCCGCGCCTCTCGCCGCCGACCTGCTCGTTGCCGACGGCGCGCCGGACGCCGATCCGGCGCAGGCATTTGCGGCTGGCGACGCGGCGGCGGGGCGGAAACTACTCGGCACCGAAGGCGGGGTCGGATGCATCACATGCCACGGCATCGGCGACCGCAAAGGCTTGTGCATGGAGGCGCTCAGCCTGACCGGCGCGGCGCAGCGCTACCAGCCCGCCTGGTTCAAGCACAACCTGATCGCGCCGATGGAGGCGCGCCCCGGCACCCTGATGCCGAGCTTCTGGTAACGGCGTGGTAAACAGCCGCACGATCCTGGACGGCGATACCGACCGCCAGATCGCCGCGATCTGGCGCTACCTGGCGGTGGGCACCGAACTGCCGCCGGGCTTCCCGGATTTCGACCAGGGCGAGTTCGAGATCATCCCGGCGGAGCGCCCGGTCGTGCAGCGCTGGCTTCATGGAAATCGCGGGCGCACGCACGCCGTCGCCGTCGGCTTTCCGCAGGGCGTCCACTTCGCCTTCGATGCCAGAACGCCTGCCGCGTCGCCGCCGTCTGGCGCGGGCGTTTCATCGACGGCTACAACGCCTGGTTTTCCCGCAAGGATCCGACTGCCGAGCCGCTCGGCGATTCGGTGCAAGTGTTAGGGTCCGGCGATGGCGATTCGGAGCGGCGGTTTCGCGGCTATACGCTCGACAAAGCGGGCGTGCCCACCTTTCTCTATGTGGAAGGCGACGCGCAGGTGGCGGAACGGATCGAGCCGGATAGCGGCGGCGGATTCTCGCGCAAGGTCACCCGCACCGCCGACCATGGCGCGCCGCAGTCAGAAACCTCCACCATCGCCTGGTAATCTATGATGATGAATCGCCTCACCGCTATCGCGTCCCTCTGCGCCGCCGCCTTCACCGCCGCGCAGGAGAATCCGTATTACCGCGTCGATGACCTATTGATCGGCTCGACGGTCAACAACTCGCGGGACGAGAATTGGAAGCCGGGCGCGGGCTTGGCGCTGGAGGTCACCGGCTTGGCGGTGCTCGACGGCGACCGGCTTGCCGTGGCGATCCGCAAGGGCGAGGTCTGGATCCTGGATCATGTCTATGGCGATCCGGCGGCGATCACTTACACGCGGTTCGCCTCCGGATTGGATGAGCCGCTCGGCTTGCTGCGGCGCGGCGACAGCCTTTTGCTCACGCAACGCAGCGAGATCACGGAGCTGAAGGATACCGATGGCGACGGCATCGCCGACCAATACCTGACCGTTGCGAAGGGCTGGCACGTCAGCGGCAACTACCACGGCTACGCCTACGGCCCCGCCTTGGACAAGGAGGGCAACCTGTGGGCGACGCTCAACCTCGACATGGGCGACAAGGCGGACAACAACGCGCCGTGGCGCGGCTGGGGCGTCATCGCCAAGCCAGACGGCACCGTCGAGCCGATGTGCGCGGGCATGCGCTCGCCCTGCGGCTTGGGCCAGAATGCGGAGGGCGATCTGTTTTTCACCGACCAGCAGGGCAACTGGATCCCGACCAACAGCCTGCACCATCTGCGGCGCGGCGTCTTTTACGGAAACCCGGAGGGCATCGCCCCCGCCGCGATGCCCGGATCGCCGCTCCGGCCGCTCGCCGCCAAGGTCGATGGCGATCCCTACCCCGCAGCGCTGCGCAAGCTGCCGCAGCTCGTGCCGCCCGCCGTCTGGTTCCCCTACGGGAAGATGGGGCGCAGCCGCACCGGCATCACGCTCGACGCGACCGGCGGAAAGTTCGGTCCCTACGCCGGGCAACTCTTCGTCGGCGAATTCACCGAGAGCAAAGTCGGGCGCGTCTTTTTGGAAAAGGTCGGCGGCGAATACCAAGGCGCGTGCTTCCCGTTCATGGAAGGCTTTCCCAGCGCCGTCATGGTCACCGCCATCGGCAAAGACGGCACCATGTTCGCCGGCATGAGCAACCGCGGCTGGTCGTCGCTCGGCTCCGCCGCCTACGGGCTCCAGCGCATCCGCTGGCGCGGCAAGATCCCATTTGAGGCATCGGAAATGCGCGCCACGCCCGACGGCTTCGAACTCGCCTTCACCCGCCCCGCCGACCCGACCACCGCCGCCGACCCCGCCAGCTACAGGATGGAAAGCTACACCTACCCGCTCCACCGCGCCTACGGCGGCGATGAGATCCAAAAGCAAAACGTCGCGATTGAGTCGGCGGAGGTCTCCCCCGGCGGCAAGCGCGTCCGCCTCCGCTGCACGCCCCTGCGCCCGTTCTTCGTGCACGAGCTGCACTATCCCGGCGTTCGCTCGGCAGAAGGCGAGGAGCCATGGCACAGCGCGGCGTTCTATACGCTGAACCGTATCCCGGAGGAGATGAGCCAAACCGTATGGAAATTGCTCATAGGCGGCTTGCAGACTCTGTGCGCGCCGGGGAGCAAAGTGCTGCCACCCAAAGGGCTTCGCCCCTAGGATCGTGGATGTTCGCATCGGCACGGTGCGCAAGATTGAGGGCATGGACCGAAGGAGAAGGCGATGCCGCAGGTCCAAGACGGCAGGAATGTACGCCGTCTCTACAGGGCTGCCGCCGCCAGAGGGGCGGAGGTGGCTCGCCGAGTCGTCCGGCTGCATCCGCCACGCCCCCAAGGGCACCCTGAGATAGCCCAGGGCAACGCCCTGGGTGCAGTCACAAAAGCCCGGCGGTCAGTCAACGCGACCTGGGCGAGATATCGCCGATGGCGGCGGCAATGCCTCCGGCGCGGCATCCATCGACTTTTGCATCAAGCCCGCCGCCGAGGCAGCGGACGCGCCGATGTCATAAAGTCCATGTCAACGGCTCGATCCTCGCCTTTCTCCGCGCCAGGGAGACGGCGAGCTGGAGGTACGGTCTTTGCGTTGGACGGGGACGATGCCGGGGACGGCGCGGGGTGGGTGGCGCTACCCTACCGGTTCCAGCCCTGCGAGCGGATGGGCGCACCGCGCGGGACTGGATGCAGATCACCGTGCAGCCGGATACACCGCCGGGTCCGGGACCTCTACACTCGATGGCAAACTCTTCACCGCCGACCTCGGTTACGAGGAGCGCGCGCCTCGCCGGAGGAGTGGCTTTTGTTGGCAGTTCCTCAGCCGCCGACGTCTATGTGGATGACAGCCGCGCTCGCCCGGCGCGTAACCCGCTCTTCGCGGACGCCGATGCGGCGGCATCGAGGATGCCTTCGAGCTAACCAAGAGTTGGGACATCGAGGCGGACGACCGCGCTGTGGTGGAATCCGATGGGCGGACCCGGAATTTTGGACGCCGATGGTCGCCGCGATCCACACCAATTATGAAACGGGTGCCGAATTGGCCGCCCTCGAACAGGATTCCGATAGCGACGGGATGCCTGACTTCTGGGAGATCCAGTTCGGGCTAAACCCGAACAGCGCGGCGGATGCCGCGCTCGACCCAGACCGCGATGGCGCGGCCAACCTCGATGAATACGCGCGCGGCACCACCCCGCTCTCGCCGCCCACCTACGAGTTGGTCGAGATCGAGATTCCTGGCGGCGGGTCGGTTTACCCCGCTGCCCTGTCGGAGGCGGGGCACGTGGGCGGATCGTATTACCAGTCTGGCGTGTCTCTCCCGTTTGTCTGGTCGCAAGATGGGGGATTTATCGCCATCCCGCTGCCGGAGGGCGCGCGCTCGGGGAACATCGCCTCGATCAACAGTTCCGGAGTCGCCACTGGCTCCTACATTGATGACCTGGGCAGGACCAAGGCGATGCTCTGGGATGGGGCGGCGCTCCACCTGCCGATGGCGGCGTCCGCCTACTCTTACGGTTATTCGGTCAATGCCGCCGGGCAGGCGGCAGGCTACTACGCGGAATCGTATTCTTCCCGCCGCGCCTTCACCGCTGCGGGCGATGCCTCATCCGGGATCGCGGCGCTGGACGCAGCGAATCCATATCCCTACGCGATTTCCGATTCGGGCGCGATCTTCGGCCACGGGACGATCTCCGGCCGCTCGGGGACCAGCGCCTTCTTCTACCTGCCGGGTTCCGGCGCGCCGGGCTTCCTCGTCCCGTCGTCGCTGGCCCCGACCTACAGCTACTGGCGGGCGACCTCGCCGACCGGGATCACCGCCGGGACCTACCGGAGCGGATCGACCAACTACGGGTTCCGCTGGACCCCGAACGGAAGCTCCGGCTCGACCGAGGCGCTCTTCACCCTCGGCGGGACCTATGCGTCGCCCTCCGCCGTTGCCGCCGACGGCGCGGTCGCCGGATCGTCCAGCACCCCCGACTACAAAACCTACGCCACGCTTTGGCGGCCCGGGCAGGGCAATGCCCCGGTCAACCTCGGCGACCTCGGCGGCGGCTACAGCTACGCCAATGCCGTCGCCGCATCCGATGGTGCCCACGAAGTCTTTGGGAGTTCGGCAGACGAAAGCGGGCGATACCATCCGTTCGTCTGGAAGTTCGGCGAGATGCGCCCCCTCAAAGACTGCACCGCGAAGCCCGGCGACTGGTCGATCACCTACGTGCGCTCCGCCAACTCCGCAGGCATGGTCCTCGCCCAAGGCTACCACCACTCCCAGTCTCGCGCCTGCCTCCTCGTCCCCGTTCCCGACGGCGACGGCGACGGCTGCCCCGATGCGTTCGAGGTCGCCTGCGGCCTCAACCCGCTCGACGGCGCGGATGGCGGGCTGGACCGCGACGGCGACACGCTGACCAACGCCCAGGAATTCACCGCCATGACCTCGCCCGACCGCCGCGACACCGACGGCGACCTCATCCCCGACGACTGGGAGTTCGCCAACTACCTCAACCCCGCAGACCCCGGCGACGCCGGCAATGACTACGACGGCGACCGCCTAACCAACCTCCAGGAATACCGCATCGGCTCCAACCCGCTCGGCAACTACGAGATCGAGGCCGCCACCGGCGTGCAGGGCGACTATGTCTATGTCAGCGGCATGAGCGATTCCGGGCATGTGGCCGGGACGCTTTACGATTATTCGGATGGCTACGCAGCCTTCGGGTGGAAATGGGATGCGGTCACCAATCAGCGGGTCGATCTGGTCGGGACCAACCCTGGCGGCTACCTGACCGTGGCCGGCGTGTCTGGGGACGGGACGGTGGCTGGCACCGGCACCAATCTCTTCGGCGTTTCGCAAATTGCAATCTGGCCGCCATCGGTCGGAGAATCTACAGCGCAGTTCTACGATTTCGGGTTTAGTTACCCGAGCGTAGTCGGCGTATCGGAGGGCGGAAACGCTGCCGCCAACCTCTATAACACCAACTTCTCCCACGGCGAGGCGCACCCGTTCCACGTTTCGGACCCCCTTCTCACCAAGCTTTTGATCTACCCTTCGCCCGGCTATTCGGTCTGGGCTTATGCGGTCAACGACTCAGGTGATTCACTCCTCTGCCAGAACGGATTCAATCCGCAAACAGACACCTACGAATACCTCTACTCCGTCCTCCCGAATAACGGTCAATTGGGCGGCGGCGAAACCTTGCTCGCCTACCCTGGCGGAACAGATACCTACGGTTACCGGATGAATTCCGCCGGCGACGTCCTCGGCACCTACTACGGCGATTCCTCAGGCTCCTTCATCTACCGCGCCGCCACCGGATCCTACGAGGACGCCACCCCCGAACTCTACGGCGCGCCCGGCTACTACTGGGACGTCGATTTCAACGAACGGGGCGAGATCCTCCGGGCTGGCTCCGAGGGCGGCCTGCTCACCCGCTCCGGCTTCACCGCCCCCATCGCCCGCTTCGCCTCCCCCGGCTCCGGCTGGGCGCTCGGCGACCCCGCCGCCCTCAACAGCGCCGGCTACATCGCGGGCCAGGGATCCTACAACGGCCAGAACACCTTCTACCGCATCAAAGCCGCCGACGACCTCGACGGCAACGGCCTGCCCGACGACTGGGAGCGGTTCCATTTCGGCGCGACGCTCGGCTCCTCGATCTATTCCGACCACGACGGCGACCAGCTATCGGCGAACGCCGAGTTCGCCCTCGGGACCGATCCGTTTTCTGCCGACTCCGACGGGGACGGGATGTCTGACGGCTATGAAAACCAGACCCGGGCGATTGGCAACGACCCTCTCGCCTCGGCATTGCAGGTTCCGCCCAAGACGCTTGTCATCACCGAATTGATGGCGTCGAATAGCTCGACGGTCCGCGATGGGTTTGCAAAGTATTCGGATTGGATCGAAATACACAACCCGACGAAATCGGCGATCAACCTTGCTGGCTGGGTCGTGGCGGACTCTGGAAACAGCAAGATCCTTCCGGACTTATCGGTCGCCCCCGGCGAGTATTTCCTCATTTTCGCCTCCGACCAAAACGCGGTCCTCGAAGAGATCGGGGAGCAGCGGCAGATCCATGTGCCGTTCAAGCTATCCGCCTCGGGCGAGCAACTCACCTTGACCGATCCAACCGGAGCGGTCGTGTCGGCGCTCCGCCCGAAATTTCCCTCGCTTGAAACAGATGAATCCTATGGGCTTTCCCCTGACTTTTCCAGGTGGGGATTCTGCCAGTATCCCACGCCGGGGGAGCCAAACTCGCCAGTCAGCGATGGCTTGGTGGGCCAGCCGATCATCGCCTCCGTCGCGGGCGGCTATTTTGAAGATCCCATTTCCGTCCAGCTCAGCTACTTTCCGCCGGCGCAGTATTTGCTCTACACCTTGGACGGCTCCGACCCGAAGCCCGGCAATGCCCAGGCGAGGCTCCTGAACCCTGGCGATCTGGTTTTCATTGAAACAACCACGGTGCTCACCGCCCAGTCGTTCCGGGATGGCGAAGCGTTGGGCGCGCCCTCGCGCTGGACCTATCTCTTCCTCGGCGATGTGCCGAAGCAGGTCCGCCCGATCGATGGGGTCTATCCGGAGGTCGGCGCGCATTCGAAAATGCACTGGAGCTATGGCTTCGACCTCGGCGGGATCAGTGACGGCGGTGTCGGGTGCGCTCGCCAACCTTCCCTCGATCAACCCCTCGCGCTCGATCCTGCCGAACTCTTTGGTGCCTCCGGCAGATCTATGCAATTCGGTCAAGGGCGGTCCCGCACGAGCGGTCTGGCAGCGTGCAGTTCCTCCCGCTCGAACTCCGGGGTCGGCGCCCCTCCGGAAAACGCGACGTGGTCGGTGCCCTGCGGGGTGGAGATCGCCGGGGACAGCAGCCGCTCCCCCGGCATCACCCCGAAGCACGGCTTCGACCTCAGCTTTAAGAGACGCTACGGCGCGACCAAGTGGACGACCGATCTCTTCGGGGACAGCAACGAGGAATATCAGCGGCTGGTCCTGCGCCCGGCGGGCGCTGATAAATGAGGCGCAGAGCTTCGGGGCGTGGCGGGAGCAGGCGCTCTATGTAGCGATCCGGTGGTGTGCGCCACCCAGCGCGCGCGTCGGGGACGCCCCGCGCCACCATGGGTCCACCCTCTACCTCAACGAGTATCTACCCAGGGCGTCTATGACCTCTGCGAGAAGGTGGACGGTACTACCGGAGAGCCGGGTGCCCAGGCGGACCGGGACGAGACGGAGGTGGTGGTAAGCGGCGAGCTGAAGGCGGGCAACGGCGCGCGGTGGAATGCGCTGGCGATGCTGGCGTGGGAGGCAGCGCAATTCCGAGCGGGTAAAGCGGATTCTACCGCATGACGGGGCGGTTCTCGTCCTCTATGGCAGGTCGGCGCGATGCTCGACCTGCCGCAATTCGTCGATTACATGCTGGTCAACATCTACTACTGCAACGAGGACTGGTACCGGGCGCAACTGGCGCGCTCGCCTCCCGGTAAAAGCCGTTCCGCATCTACGCGTGGGATGCGGAGCGCGCGATGAAGGGGCTGTGGTGGGCCTGCTGGCGCGGGCCGGCGCCAGGCACGCCGCCCGCCCGCCAGGCTGCACCGCCTGTGGCAATCCATCGCCGCCTCTTCCCCGTCCAACAGGATCGGCGCGATCTTCCACAACCTGATGGTCATCCCCCAGTTCCGCCAGCTCGTCCAGAGCCGGTATGGCGCCCTCTCACCGCGCCCGGCGCGGCGCGCTCGACCCGCCGCTGGTCTCCGCCCCCGCCTCGCCGCCGCCGCCGAGGCTCGACCCCGCCACCGAGCGCCGAGTACGCCGCTGGAGCGGGTTCTTCGGCGACTCAGCCGCCCTCCTCGTAGGCTGGCGCCCGCGCCGCCGCCCTCCGCCGCGCCAGAGACCAACCCGACGAATTTTTCCTCACCGCCCTGCAACCCTACCTGACCGGCGGCTTCCTCTGGACGCCCCAGCGCCAGAGCGACAGCACCAGCGCCGGCGACGGCAGCGCCGCTGCCGCCCCGCCCGATGGTCTCGCCGGCACCGTCGCTATCAATGAGGTGCTCAGCCCAGAGACCTCGGTCGAGGAAACCGCTACGCCTTTGCCGGTCACCCCCTCGGACTGGCTCGATGACGTAAACGTGGACCCCGATAATGCCGACCCGACCGCTCGCCTCTTGCCCGTGACCATCACGATCAGATCACTCAACGCGGATGATTACAACAAGGCAAAACCCGCCGTCGCGCTCAGCCGGGTTCGATTGGGGTAAAAGCTGGGACGAAGTCCCCGGCACCGAATACACCCGCCGCTTCGACCTGCGCGTGTCGGAGTCCGAGTCCAGGCTCCCGGGCTTCAGCGTGTCGGTGCTTCCGGGGACGAAAGAGGACAGTAACACGGATGAGATCTCCCAGCCGGACGTCGATTTCTCCTACAAGGTGACCATCGATAACGTCACCTACCGTGGATGCTTTCAACATGCCCTTCAGGGAACGGAGCAGGACTTCATCCGCGACTGCACCTACGGCGTCTGCCAGAGCTTCGGCGTCTTCGCCGCCCCTGTCGTCCCGACTGTCAGGGGACCATTTGTACGTGCCTCCGGACGGACGAAGGCATTCACCGAAGGAACCAAGATTCGCTGGTGGATCAACGAGGACACCGATGAGTGACCAGGATATCCCCGCCGGAACGTCTGGAGAGCCTGATTTCGCCGATTCGAAGTGAATGGGATACGGGACCTCGTCGATTTCCTGCCTGTCTCTTTGACTGGGACGCGCTGTTATCTACCTACACCTCGGACAAATATTATTACCAGATCCAAGGCTCGGCAATCTCCTATGTCTATACCGAGATGTCGGGGCTAATCCTGCACATCTGAGGACTCTCACGGAGCCGAGTCAAGTTTTCGCACGTGAGTAGTTCGATGCCTTTGGGTGTCAGAGTGTGCGGCGGCGGTTAAGCGCAAGAGTAGGGGGACCTCCGATCAATTCCAACTGGCTCCTGCAAGGCTTCAGGTCCTGCTGGAGGGACTTCTCGGTGGACCCTGAAAAGACGCCCGGTGCGGTCAAGTGGTAATCTCACCCAGGACAGACACCAGCCTACAGCGCCGCGAGATGGACATACCCATCCAGATCTCCCGGTCCAGGACATGTTCCGCCACATCAACTTGTCGGCTTCTGGGAAAGGCTTCCCGACGCAGGTCGAATCGCCGCCCAACTGGTACGACGACGGGCCGGACAATCCTCAGCATCTTCGTCCACGGCTACAACGTAGCGAATACCGAGCAGGTAGGGCTGGAATTCAGAAGTCTTCAAACGCGTCCACCAGTCCGGCTATCGAGGCAGGTTCGCCTGCGAACTGGGACGGAAGTCCTCTCACCAAATACTCGAATGTCCCATTGGCACCCGACTATCATCGGGCAGCCATCAATTCCCATGGCTTCTGGCGAGGAGCTTGCCTCCGCCGTCAACCGCTGGAAGGTCACGAGGACGCAGTCATCTTCGGTACAGTCAAAGTATGACGATCTCATTGCGATCCAGGATTTCGGGATGCGGTCAAAAATTCATCCCTGTCGACGGGGCTGTGGCGATGGAAGCCTGCATACGGAAAGCATCCGCTTCACCCAGCCGGACGGCGGTGGCGAAGGGCGGACAGTAAAGCAAATCGCGGTATCACCGACTGGCAATTCCACCTCACAAAGTCGATACGCCGCTAACACCCTGGAAGGACTAATCTGGACTTCGACCCTCGGACCCGCGCCAAGAGGGGCGCGCCAGAATTTGCTCTTCGCCTCCGAATGGTATAAGAAATTCCACCTGGAGACGACCCTCGCCATCTGCTCACCTGGCGGGGGCGTTTTCGAAGATGTCCCCGATTAGTCGAGATGATCAACTTCTATAATCCAGAAGATCAGGTTTGGAAGAATATGCAGGCGACAATCTTGTGTGGCACGCAGGTTCAATTGACGGGGAGAGCTGCTTGGTTTAAGCAGGGAAAAGTTTAAGGTTGCTATAAGAGGCTCCCCCTCGGCTCATTGGTTCTTGGCACAGGCAGCGAGTGGGCTGGTTGGGGATTCAATCTCCTACCAACCTCCCGGCGGCGTCGGGATGCCCCTGTCAGTGTTCAATACTCGATATCGACG
Source organism: Verrucomicrobiales bacterium (assembly GCA_041395145.1). Classification (GTDB taxonomy): domain Bacteria; phylum Verrucomicrobiota; class Verrucomicrobiia; order Verrucomicrobiales; family DEV007; genus JAWLBD01. The sequence goes on from JAWLBD010000010.1 coordinate 32,691, forward strand.
CCCTTTGGGTTCTTTCAATATATGGATACCGCATGATGACTCCCTCCGAGTTTTGGGATTGGTAGAGCGCGCCCGCCGCAGGTAGGCCGCCCCGCGCCGAATACCTCAGGGACGTCCCGTTCTTCCGCAACGACCCTTGGGGCTCTTCAGGCCCAACGGCGCAACCTATGCGAAGAACACCGCAACGAGAACTCCTCGCCCGAGGGCATTCCCGCGCGGACCTTCCGTCGGGACAACTCCGGTGTTTTACTGGGCTTCAAATAAAATCAAAAACGTGAACATCACCTCCTTCAAAACCAATCCTCGCTCTGGTACTTGAGGGAACGAGGAACCGTGGTTCCACAGCGACATGAGGAGCTTGCCTATTTATCTCTACAAATTCTATGAGTAGTTATAAAACCAAACCAGATCGAACTAAAATGAAACAGAAGATTAAATGGCTGCTCGTCGGGGTGATCGCGCTGTGGGGCGCGACCATCGTTTACTCCTGCGTCCACAGGGCTGCGCCTTGCCAAAGGTCACCGCTGAAGTAGTCGATGAAGGCGGGAACCCGGTCGAGGATGCAAACATGGTTTACTTTTGATAAAGATATCGTTCGGAAAGAATTCACGGGCAAGGATGGGAGGGCGTCGGTGAAGCGATGGCACCCCCGTATTGTCTTTCGTTGGCGTGGAAAGATGGATGCTACTCAGGGAAGAATTGGTTCAACGTTCCACTTTGAGAGAGACGGACGGGACCGCTGGCACCGTGGAACCCGGAGGTGAAGATCACGCTCAAGAAGATCATCAATCCGGTGCCGATGTACGTCTCAGGGCGCATATCCTGGATGTTGCCGGGCGCAGCCAGTCAACGGCACAGCCGCAAAAGTTTGACCTGGTGCAATGCGACTGGCTGCCCCCATTTGGAAAGAGGTTGCCCGACCTAGTGTTTACAGTCGAAGAAGCAATCAGAATCGACGACTGGCGTGGCAGCACCAAGTTGCGCCTCGGCTTCACCAACCCCAGGGATGGTATCATCGACCTCGATGTGGGCCGATCGGGAAAGAAAGAGCAGCCTGCTGCTCCGCAGAAGAAGCCTGCCGACGGATATAAAGAAAGAAATAGTGATCGTTTCGGGTATCCACTCAGAGCCGGAATCCCTGAAATCCGGGTCAGCCAGATGGATGGAGACGAGGATTGGGGCTGATCTTCCGCGTGCGGACGAAGGTGGATAGATCCGGGAAGATCATCAGCGCCTGCTGGAAAGATGAACCGAGGACCGGGGATCGGCAAAACGAAGGACGGTTCCCTCTACATCAAGTTCACTACCACTTTAACCCCGAGCCGAACTCCCGCGCGCTGGAGTTCGACACGAAGAACCTGCTCAAGGCGGAGGGTCGGCTGAAATGGGTGCGGGTGGTCGATCCGTGGTGCCCAACTCGCCAGCGGAGCGGGCTTGATCGCGGCGCGCCCCGGCGCAGAATCTGCTGACCATGAGGCAAAACCATCAAAGCGCAGGCGTCTTCTTGGGGATAGCCGCCTCCCTCGTCGCCGCCGCGCTCTACTCATGCGTGACCGGGAGAGGCTGATGAAGGTAGCCGCGCGCGTTGTCGATGATGGCGGAACCCCTGTGGATGCTGCCTCGATCTCGCTGGTGTTTGGGTCCTACGAGAATGTGACGGAAAGACCGGGCGTGATGGTAATTTTACCGCCGAGCGATTGAACCACGATCTTTGGTGCGACGTGAATGTTCGCAAAGATGGCTACTACGACGCCACGCTACAGCCCTCGGTCCTGATGGAGAAGACCGACGGGGTGCGTTGGCTACCGTGGAACCGGAGGTGACGCTGGTGCTCAAGAGAAGATCAACCCAGTGGCGATGTATGCCTGCCCGCAGCATTCTTGGATTTTGCGGGAGAAGCAAAACGTGCGGAATTCGACCTCGCCGCCTGCGACTGGCTGCCGCCCTACGGCTCGAGGGTGGTGAGCTGACCTAGTGCTTGAAGTATTGGAGACGAGGTATCCGTCCTTGCAGGGGATGGCTCCCGAGGCTGGAAGAGCAAGGTCCGCCTGTGTCGTTCTCCAACCCGAAAGACAGGCTGGTCGTGGTGCCAGTCGATCCGACAGGAGAACGCACCAGCAGGCTGCTGCTGCCGCAAACTGCCCCGGAAAACGGCTACCAGCCGAACTGGTCATCGCCTCTGGATTGCCGGACCGGTCGCGGCGGGAGGGAGAAGGTCTCCGCTGGGGTCATGAGTGACTGGGGGTTGATCTTCCAGGTGCGCTCAAAGGTGGACGAAAAAGGGGAGGTCGTCAGCAGCCTCTACGGAAAAATGAACTATCCGCCATGTTACTCTTCGATTGGGAAGCGGATGAGGAAGATTTCACTGGAACCTCGAATACTATCTAAACCCCGAGCCGAACTCCCGCGCGCTGGAGTTCGACACGAAAGAACCTGCTCAAGGCGGAGGGGCGGCTGAAGCTGGGTCACATGAAAGATGCAACTGCGCCGGACAGTACCAAGGCTACAGCCACAAAGGAGCACCAGCCTGCGCAGCTTTCGGCGTGCCATGCGGCCCAAGACAGCGGGAGTGCCGTCTCTGAATTTTGGCAGGTTTCGGCTGCTTCAATGGGTTGAAAAACGGGCGTGAGATTGATGATCGAACCAAAATGAAACAGAAAATTAAATGGCTGCTCGTCGGGGTGATCGCGCTGTGGGGCGCGACCATCGTTCTCCACCGTCACAGGGCTACGCCTTGCCAAAGTCACCGCTGAAGTGGTCGATGAAGGCGGGAACCCGGAGATGGAGGATGCCGCAAGCATGGTTTACTTTTGATAAAGATATCGTTCGGAAAGAATTCACGGGCAAGGATGAAGCGTCAGTGAAGCGATGGCACCCCCGTATTGTCTTTCATTGCGGCGTGGAAAGATGGATGCTACTCAGGAAGAATTGGTTCAACGTTCCACTTTGAGGGGAGACGGACAGGACCCGCTGGCTGCCGTGGAACCCGGAGGTGAAGATCACGCTCAGAAGATCATCAGCCCGGTGCCGATGTATGCGTCTCAGGCGCATATCTGGATGTTGCCGGGCGCAGCCGTCCAGCGGCACCGCCGCAAAGTTTGACCTGGTGCAATGCGACTGGCCCCATTTGGGAAGGGGACGGTGCCCGACCTGCGTGTTTACAGTCGAAGAAGCAATCAGAATCGACGACTGGCGTGGCAGCACCAAGTTGCGCCTCGGCTTCACCAACCCAGGATGGTATCATCGACCTCGATGTGGAGCGATCGGGAAGAAAAGAGCAGCCTGTTGCTCCCGCAGGGCGTGCCGACGGATACAAGAAAAAGGAACAAGTAATCGTTTCCGGGTATCCCACTCAGGCCGGAATCCCTGAAATCCGGGTCAGCCAGATGGATGGAGACGAGGATTGGGGGCTGATCTTCCGCGTGCGGACAGAGGTGGATGAATCCGGGAAGATCATCAGCGCCTGCTACGGAAAGATGAACCGAGGACCGGGATCGGCAAAACGAAGGACGGTTCCCTCTACATCAAGTTCCACTACCGCCCCAACCCCGAGCCGAACTCCCGCGCGCTGGAGTTCGATACAGAAAGAACCTGCTCAAGGCGGAGGGTCGGCTGGACGCTGGGTGCGGTCGATCCGTAGTTGCCGCCCAACCCGCCAGCGGAGCGGGCTTGATCCGCGAGCGCCCCGGTGCGAGAATCTGCGCATGACCATGAAGACAAAAACCATCAAAATTGCGCAGAGCGTCTTCATAGGGGATAGCCGCCTCCCTCGTCGCCGCCACCGCTCTACTCGTGTGTGACTGGGGAGAGGCTGATGAAGGTAACCGCGCGCGTTGTCGATGATGTGGAGACCCTGTTGATGCTGCCTCGATCTCGCTGGTGTTTGGGTCGAGAATGTAGCGAGCGGAAAGACCGGGCGTGATGGTAGTTTTACCGCCGAGCGATTGAACCACGATCTTTGGTGCGACGTGAATGTTCGCAAGATGGCTACGACGCCACGCTACGCACCCCTCGGTCCTGATGGAGGAAGACCGACGGGGTGCGTTGTACCGTGGAAATCGGGAGGTGACGCTGGTGCTCAAGAGGAAGATCAACCCGGTGGCGATGTATGCCTGCCCGCAGCATTCTTGGATTTTGCCGGGAGAAGCAAAACGTGCGAATTCGACCTCGCCGCCTGCGACTGGCTGCCGCCCTACGGCTCGGGGGTGGTGGCTGACCTGTGGCAAGTATTGGAGACGGAGTATCCCGTCCTTGCAGGATGGCTCCCGAGGCTGGAAGAGCAAGGTCCGCCTGTCGTTCTCCAACCCGAAAGACGGGCTGGTCGTGGTGCCAGTCGATCCGACAGGAGAACGCACCAGCAGGCTGCTGCTGCCGCAAACTGCCCCGGAAAACGGCTACCAGCCCGAACTGGTCATCGCCTCTGGATTGCCGGACCCGGTCGCGGCGGAGGGAGAAGGTCTCCGCTGGGGTCATGGTGACTGGGGGTTGATCTTCAGGTGCGCTCAAGGTGGACAAAGGGAAGTCGTCAGCGGCCTCTACGGAAAAATGAACTATCCGCCGCTGTTACTCTTCGATTGGGAAGCGGATGAGGGAAAATTTCCTGGAACCTCGAATACTATCTAAACCCCGAGCCGAACTCCCGCGCTGGAGTTCGACACGAAGAACCTGCTCAAGGCGGAGGGCGGCTGGACTGGGTCCATGTGATAAATCCGTAGGAGTAAAGGTCCGGAGGGGGGTAAACGCGGTCTGGTTGCGTGGCCAAAGGAGCGCCCGCCTGCGAAATTGTCAGGTACGGATCGTTTCTAACCGAAGGTGAAGACGATGCCGGAGGCTCGAGACGGCAAGATTTCCGTCTCTGCTGGTTTGGCGGTTTCGGCTGCTTCAATGGGTTGCAAAACCGGGGCGATGATTGATGATCGAACCAAAATGAAAGAGAGTCCCTCTTTTGCTCTCGCGACCGCCGCGCTAGGTTTGGCAAGGTGCGACTCTGGGGTCAAATGGAGGAGCGGCAGTTACGCGGTTTACTCCATCGATGAGCCGAAAGCCCTTACCCCCGGTCTCGATCTTGGGCGCGGAACTTCGATCGGGCGCGTGATGCCCCAAGTCATTGCGGTCGGCGAGGATGAAAATTGGATCGTTGCCGCCCGTTTCCCAGATGGCGACCCGCCAATGAAGGAATACTGCTATTTCCCGAAATCCGAAGATAATCCCCATAAAAACGCAGAGGACATCGTCCGAGGTCCCTTCTCAAAGGCGGAGTTTGACAAGCTAAGAGAGAGCCCCGAACTCCCAAGTCTGACAGAACAGTTCTGAAGGACGATGCCAGGCGATCATCCGCCTTTTCCTCTTGCGAATATCTTTGGAAGTGAACGCCGTCCCCCTCAATGCATCTCGACGTCGCAGGAGCCTAAGCCGCCGCGGTAGTAGTTGAACTGGACGTTGGGGTGGTCGGCGAGGAGGGACATGGGAACGGCGGCGTCGGGGAGGTGTTTGGCGATCATGAGGGCGGTGAGGCGCTGGCCGAATGGGTTGTCGTGGCAGCCGGCCTGCCAGATCGAGACTTTATCGGCGCGCCAGGTTTCGCGGGGTCCGACGGTGATGGCTTTGGCGGGGACGAGAGTGATGTTGCCGCCGCCGGAGGTGCGGGCATTCTGGGCGAGGGTGATCGGGTGGAGGTCGACGACGCGGGTGCCGAGGGCGCGGTATTCCTCCGGCGCGGGCGGGGCGTCGGCGTGGGAGCCCGCGCGCTTGGGCGGGTCGTTGAATGCCCAGTGTTTGATATCGCCCTGGCCGCCCTGCATGACGGCGCAGCGCACGCCCTCCCACGACGCGATGTAGGGGGCGGTGTCGGCGGCGGGGAAGTGCATGTTTTGCTCCGGCATGGCGAGGGCGGGATCGATGCGGCCAAAGCAAAGCTCGCGGTCGGCGCGCTCGAACGACAGCGGGTGCGAGGTGGCGACCTCCTTGCCCGCGGCGGCATCGAACCATTCGTCCATGCCCCAGAAATGCGCGTCGCCCAGCCGGAGACCGAGCGCATTGACCAGCCGGGCGACCAGCGGGAGTTGCTCGGTCGGACCGATCGGGCCGCAGATGCCGGCCGGGTTGTCCGGCGTGGCGGAGCGCCAGGCGTCGATGTATTCGAGGGCTTCGGCGAGGTAGAAGTCCTCCAGCGTGTCATACATGACGACGCGGAAGCCGGGGCGGGAGAGCTGTTCGAGGTCGCGCGGGGTGAGCGCGGCGGCGTCTCGGATGATGTCGTCGTCGAGCGTGGTGTAGTCCCACCAATCCGGGGCGATGGTGCTGAGTTTGCGGGGCATGGGGAAAAGGTCGTGAGGGTGAGGGGCTATCCAAGCGCAGAGGCAGGCGTTGCCGCAAGCAAATTGCGCGCTAGCAAACCCCTTCCCCGGAGGGGATTTGCAACGCGACGTCCGGTTTCATCTTTACCAGAGCAAAACAGCGCGCTTTGGGCTGTCGATTCCCGAAATTGTTTCTGGCAATGAGTCTAACCGCCGAATCCACCCCGCTGCCGCCGCCGAGGGGCGCAGCTCACTCGCGGGCGACCCGGTAGAGGCGGCGTTCGGGCAGGATCGCGGATTTGTCCTGGAAGCTGATCTCGGCTTCGGCGGGCGGCTCGAAGAGCGAATCCGGCAAATCGCGCAGCCAGCCCGCGCCGTCGCCGTCATTGTGCTCCACATAATAGCGGTAGCCGTCCTCGCCGATCCAGCGGATCTGCGGCGCGCGGCCGGGGGCAGAGAAATGGGCGATCTCGAAGGCGGGCCGCAGGGTGACGATCCAGTCGTCGAAGAGCATCCAATTGTTGCCCGGCAGCGGGCGCTGGGTGATCGAATTGACGAACGAAATCTGCCAGTCCGCCGAAACCCTGCCCAGATCGACCTCAAGATCGCCGGCGTGGAATATCTCATCGGCAAAGAGCACCGCCTCGCCGAGGACAGCGGTCCATGTGTTGGCGCGGAGGTCGATCTGGAACCGGAATTCGAGCAATTCATCATGCAGGAAAGTCAGCCCCGTGTCGTGGAACGCGACGCCGTCATACCAGAGGATCTTTTGCCCGATCGGATTCTGCGGGTCTTGCGGGTTTGAGGTCAGCGTATTGTCGAAATTGACCGCGCCGAGCAATTCGCCGGACGTGTTGTAGATAGAGAAATAGAAGTTGTCCCGCAGGTTGTTGGACGAGTCCGCGAAGGCGATCACGGCGTAGAATTCGATGATCGGGCGGTCGAGGGCGAGCGGATCGACATCGAGCGGCTGATAGACCGAGACGAAGGTGGAGGATGGCGTGCCGCCGCCGCCGAGGAACGCGCTCTTGCCGATGCCGGGCACGATGTTGTCATCGATCCCATGCACGTTGCTGCCGTCATCGGTGCCGAGCCAACCTTCCGTCCCCACCAACTGATTGTCGCCGACCGGAAACGTTTCGAAATCGGTCCGGTAGATCTCGCCGCCTTCGGCGACGCTGATCAAACCGGAGATGAGTGAGAGGGAGGCTGAGAGAAAGCTGGTTTTTGTTTTCATGGGGTCCGCTGCTTATGAACAAGACGGGGGCGGTCTGACTCGACCGCCCCCGCCCAAGATTTTCGCTCTTTTCTTGAATCAATTGCGCTTGTCGCGACTAGCCTTGCGCGCCCGCGTCGTCGCCAGCGTCGTCGCCCGCGTCGTCGCCCGCGTCGTCACCAGCGTCGTCGCCCGCGTCGTCGCCCGCGTCATCATCATCATCATCATCGCCGCCACGGTCGCCGCGGTCGCCGCGGTCGCGCGGACCGTCGTGGTCGTCATCTTCGTCGGCGTCGTCGTCGTCATCATCGCCGCCGCCGCGCGGACCGTCGTGGTCGTCATCTTCGTCGGCGTCGTCGTCGTCATCATCGCCGCCGCCGCGCGGACCGTCGTGGTCGTCATCATCATCTTCATCCGCGTCGTCGTCACCTTCGTGGTCGCGGTCGCCTTCATCGTCTCGGCGGAAGTCGCGATGGCGCAGGTGGAGGATGAATTCCTCAAGGCTGATCGCACCGTCATCATCGCCATCAAGGCGGTCGAAGATGCGGGCGGCGACGTCGGCAGGCAGGGCGGCGATCGCCTCGATGGCGGCGAATTCCTCGGCGGAGATACCACCGTCGGCATCGGCGTCGGCGGCGTTGAAGCGCTCGGTGCGCTTGGCTTCGAGGCGGGCGCGCTGGGCTTCGCGGGCCGCCGCGCGTTCCTCGTCGGAGATTTCGCCATCATCATCGGTGTCGATGGCGTCGCGGATTTCATCGATGCGCGCCTTGCGCGCCTCTTTGGCGGCTTGGCGCTCCTCCTCGGAGAGGACGCCATCGCCGTTCACATCAAACGGGACAAGGAATTCGGGGAGTTCGGCGATGCCGAGGTCGCTGCGGTCGGCCATCGCCCCGGCGGGGGCGAGGACTGCGGCGGCAGCGGCGGCGATCATGAGTTTAGCGGCGGTTTTCATAGTTGGGTCATTTGGGGTAGCCGTCGCGGTCAGTTTTGGAAGGTTAGATGACCGGACATTATGGGAAGACGCCGGAATGCCGATCCGGTTACATAATCTCGGTCGCGCCCCAAAATTCGCGCAGGCCGGCGGGAAGGCGCGGGCGGAATTGGCGATGCTTAACCCTAGCCGATCCGCTCGCCCCGCGCGCCGCGCTTTTCTAAAAGGCGCTGCCAGACGGCGGTCCGCTGGCTGAGCCGGTCATCGAGCTCGCGCAGGCCGGCGAGTTTCTCCCGCATCGGTGAGACATCGAGCAGGGCGACGAGCGCGCCGCCGGACCGGCTGGCGAGTTCGCCGACCAATTTGCCGTGCGCTTCTTCCTCGGGCGTGGAGGCGAGGTTGAAGAGCGGGACGACCGCATCGGGATCGCCCTCGGTGCCCTCCGCGAGGAATGCGTCCTCGCCGCCGTAGGGTACCGGCTTGGCGAAATCGACCCACACATTGCCGCCCCAGATCTCGTGCGCCTTCGCGCGGGCGGCATCGCGGTTGCGCGATCCCGGCGTGAACGCATAGGGCACGATGCGGATGACGCGCCCGGCCCCGGATTGCTCGCGCAGGGCGGAGGCGGCGTGCGCGGCGAGCCACGGCGGCGCGGGGAAGGCGCGGGCGAGCCGCGCGGCGCGGGCGCGCTCGAACCCGAAGAGCAAGAGGCGCGGGACGCCGATGAGCAGCGCGGCGGTGGCGGCATAGAGATGGATCCAGGGCGCGGCGATCTCCGGCGCGCCCGCATTGCGCAACGCGGCGAGGTGCGCCGGATCGGTCAGCGCAGGCAGGTCGGCGACGCTCGGCGGCAAGATCGCCGCGCCGGGCGCGAGCGCCACCCGCAGCACCGCGCCGAGCGAGTCCGGCGTGAAAAACGTGCTCTCCCACCCCGCGCGGTATTCGCGCACCAAGCCGTCGAGATACATGCCGCCGACCGCGCCGGCCGCCAACATGAGCGCGGCGGCGTGCAGCCAGGCGGCGGAGCGCGCCGCGAGGTATGGCGAGGCATCGCGCAGCCAGCCGCGCAGGAAGGCGGCGCGCGGATCGGACTCGGGCTTGCCCGGATCGATGCCGGCGGCGCGGGCGGCGAGGTTGGCGACGAGCCTGCGGAGCGGACCGGGTTCCGCATCGGCGGCGCGGCGCGGCGCGACCTTGCCCCACAAGACGAGGGCATAGACCGCGAGGTTCCAGAGCGCCAAGCCGAGGATCGGGAACGCGATGATGTTGACCAGCCGGTCGCCCCCCAGCGCATTGGTGCCGAAGCCGGCGAGCAGCCCGACCGCCGCCACCGCCGGACCGATCCAGCGGGGCGGGAAGGCGGCGCGCAACGGCGCGTCGTCCGCGATCAAATGCGCCGCGCGCCGGGCGAGAAATTCCGGTTCGCGCTTGGCTTCGGCGAGCGCCTTCGCGTCGATGCCCATTTCGCCGAGCGCCTTCGCGCCCGCCTCCTTGCCGCCGTCCTCGCCCAGCGCGCGGGCGAGCGAGATTTTGGCGAGCGATTCGAGCGGGAGACGCATCGGCATGGGATTGGGCATCGGGAAATCGGAGCGCTATTCGGCTTTCTTCCTTTTCTTCGGCTTCGACCCGGCGTCCGGCTTCGCTTTGCCTGCGCCCGCACCCCACAGCGGCTCGATCAACTCGCCCTCCCACGCCGCGATTTCTGCGGCCAGCGACTTGGCGACCTCCGGCTGCTCGGCGGCGAGGTCGTTTGCCTCGCCGATGTCGGCGGTAAGATCGTAGAGGCGGAGCGTGCGCGCGCCCTTCGGGTCGCCTTGGCTGACGAGCTTCCACTGGCCGCGCCGCGCGGCGACCGGACCGCCGGAGCCTTGGTTGCGCCAATAGATCGTGCGCGGCGGCAGCGCCTCCGCCTCGCCTTTGATCACCGGCAGCAGGCTGGTGCCGTCGAGCTTCCACGCGGGATCGACCTCCGCGCCGGCGGCGGCGAGAAAGGTGGGGAGAAAGTCGAGCGTGATGACCGGATCGGCGACGCTCCGGCCCGGGGCTTTGACCGCCACCGGCCAGCGCAGGCACATCGGCACGCGGATGCCGCCCTCCCAGAGCTGGCCCTTGCGCCCTTGCAGCGGCGTGTTGACCGCGCCGGTCAGCGTCTGCCCGCCGTTGTCGTTGGTGAAGACGACCAGCGTGTTCTCCGCGATCCCGGCGTCATCGAGCGCCTTCAAGATCCGCCCGATGTTGTCGTCCATCGCCTTGACCATCGCCGCGTAGGTGCGCCGCTTCTTGTCCGCGATCCCGGCGCACGCCTTCAGGTCTTCCGGCTTGGCCTGCAGCGGACCGTGCGGCGAGGTGAACGCGACGTAGAGGAAGAACGGCTTCGCCTTGTGGTCGCGGATAAAGCGGACCGCCCCCTCGCCGATCCGGTCGGTCACGTAGCCGGTCTCCGGCGTCGGCTCGCCATTTTCCTGGAGAACGCGGTGGGCGTGCGGCTTGTCGTAGGGGAAATAGCTGCGCGATCCCTGGAGCAACCCGTAGAAGTAATCGAAGCCGCGCTTGTTCGGCTGATACGGTTCCGGGTAGCCGAGGTGCCACTTCCCGATCAACCCGGTCGCGTAGCCGGCGGCGCGCAGCCGGTCCGCGATGGTCCGCTCATCCAGCGACATGCCGCCATCCATGTAGCCCGGCGGGATATTGAGCTCGTGGCCAAAGCGCTGCTGGTAGCGCCCGGTCAACAGGCCCGCGCGCGACGGCGAGCACACCGCGCCGGAGACATAGGCATCGGTGAAGCGCAGACCCGACGCGGCGAGCGAATCGATGTGCGGCGTCAGCTTCGCCATCGCCGGATCCGGCTTTTCCTGAAAGCCGAAATCCGCATAGCCCGCATCATCGGCAAACAGCACGATGATGTTCGGGCGCTCCGCCGCCGCAGCGGCAGCCAACGCAAAAAAGCAGAGGAGAATTCGGATCATCCCGCAGCCTATCGGGGCGGCGGCGATTTGAAATCTGATTTTGCGGCGGTGCCGCAGCCGGAAAAGCATCGCCACTTGCCATCGCGCGTTCGCTTGCCTAGAAATCCCGCCTTTCCCGCGCCCGGCTGGCGTTTAAAATATCGCACATGCGCATCATCGCAGGACAGAGCGGCGGCATCCCGCTGCGCGTGCCGAAGGGCGACTTCATTCGCCCGACGACCGACCGTGTCCGCACGTCGTTGTTTGACCGGATCGCGGCGCGGGTGCCGGGCGCGGCGGTGCTCGATCTCTTCGCCGGCTGCGGCGCGCTGGGGATCGAGGCGCTCAGCCGGGGCGCGGCGCGGGCGACCTTTGTGGAGCGGCACAACGCGGCGATCGATGCGATCGGCTCGAACCTCGGCAAGGCGCGGCTCGACGGCGGCGAGATCCGGAAAGCCGATGCGGTCGGCGTGCTCAAGCGGCTGGCGGCGGAAGGCGCGCGGTTCGACCTGATCTTCGCGGACCCGCCGTATAAGAATGCGGAGGACGACGAAGACTGGGGCGCGGCGCTGCTCCGCTCGCCGCATCTCGCCGAGATCCTCGCGCCGGGCGGTCTCTTTGTGCTGGAGACCCGCGCCGGGGACGACAAGGAAGCTGAGGCGGCGGCGCACGGCTGGGCGGCGGCCAGCGACACCCGCTACGGGACCAACCGGATGTGGATCTTCGAACGCGCGGCGCATTGATGGGCGATACCGCCGACAGCTCCCCCACCCCGCCTTCCGGCACCTCGGGTGCCACTGCAGCGGGCGAAGCGAAGGGCTGGCCGCGCTGGCTCGTCCTCGCCCTCTACAATCTGCTCCTGCCCATCGGCATCCTCGCCTCGCTGCCCGGCTTCGTCATCAAAATGCTGCGGCGCGGCGGCTACGCGCGCGGCTTCGCCACCCGGTTCGCCCTCTACGGCTCCGACCTGCCGCGCGCCTGCGACTTATGGGTCCATGCGGTCAGCGTGGGCGAGATGAACGTCGCCCTCAAGCTCATCGCCGCGCTCCGCGCCATCGATCCCGCCTGCACCATCGCGTTGAGCACGACGACCTCGACCGGCATGGCGCTGGCCCGCGAACGCGCGCCATCCGGCGTCTATCCGATCTACAATCCGCTCGACTTTCCGCCCGTCGCGCTCGCCGCGCTGCGCCGCCTCCGCCCGCGCCAACTCATCCTCGTCGAGGCAGAGGTCTGGCCGAACCTCGCCGCGCTCGCCCGCTGGCGCGGCATTCCGGTCAGCCTGGTCAACGCGCGCCTCTCGCCGCGCTCGGAGCGGCGCTACGCGAAGTTCCGCGCGCTGACCGCGCCGATCTTCGGGTTGCTGAGCCGCGCCTTTGTGCAAGAGGCGGACGACGTGGCGCGGTTCGCGGCGCTCGGCATCGACCCGCGATTCATCACGGTGGCCGGCAGCGTGAAATACGACCTGGAGGGAGCCGACCACTCGCCGGAGCAAGAGGCGGCATTCCGCGAGCTGATCCGCCGCCTGTGGGGCGAGGCTCCCGGTCCGCTGCTGCTCGCCGCCTCGACGCACGCCGGCGAAGAAGCGTGGATCGCCGGGGCGCTGCCCGCTCTGCGCGAGTCGGTGCCCGGCCTGAAGTTCCTCGCCGCGCCGCGGCATTTCGAGCGCGCCCACTTGGCGATGGGTGAGCTGCGCGCCGCCGGATGCACGCCCGCCCTGCGCAGCGCCGCCGGGCAAGGCGACGCCGCGCCGGAGGGCTGCGACACGCTGGTCATCGACTCGACCGGCGAGCTCCGTGCCTGGCAGGCGCTGGCGGATGCGGTCGTCGTCGGCAAGAGCTTCCTCTCCCACGGCGGGCAGAATCCCGCCGAAGCCGCCGCGCTCGGCAAGCCGGTTCTCTTTGGACCGCACATGGAAAACTTCGCGCCGCTCGTCGCCGATTTGCTCAAGGCGGGCGGCGCGATCCAGACGCCCGCCGATCCCGAGGCGCTCGCCGCCGCGCTGCGCCGCGTCTTCACCCGCGCGGGGGACGCCGCCGAACTGGGGGCCCGCGCCAAGGCGACGCTGGAGAAGCATCGCGGCGCGACCCGGCGCACGGCGGAGGCGTTGCTGCCCAAGTAGCGGAAACCCAACCTTGTAGTTCGGGGGATTGCCGCCAGTTTGGCGGATTCCCACCGCATTCTCATGAAGAAGCTATCGCTCATCCTGACCGCAGCGCTCGGCGCCCTCAGCGCGCGCGCCGAGGGCGCCCCGAATATCGTTTTCATCCTCGCCGACGACCTCGGCTACGGCGACCTCGGCTGCTACAACGCGGAATCGAAGATCCCGACGCCCGCCTTGGACAGGCTCGCCGCCCAGGGCATGCGGTTCACCGACGCGCATTCGCCCGGCGCGGTCTGCGTGCCGACCCGCTACGGGATCGTGACCGGGCGCTATCCGATGCGCAACACGGTGCAGCGCAAATCCAGCGGCGGCTACGCCGGGATGATGATCGAGCCGGACCGCCCGACCATCGCCAGCGTGCTGGCGCAGGAAGGCTACGCATGCGCGGCGATCGGCAAGTGGCACCTCGGGATGGGCGACCCGATGGGCGAGGCGGATTTCTCCAAGCCGGTCTCGCCAAGCGCCAACGACCTCGGATTTGACTACACGTTTCTCGAGCCGGCCTCGCTCGACATCCCGCCCTATCTCTTCGTCAAAAACGGCATGGCGACCGCGCCGCTCAGCCGCGAGATCGGCGATAGCGAGACGCCCGGCGCGCGCTGGGCGGCAGGCAAGTTTTGGCGCGGCGGCAAGATCGCTGAAGACTTTGAGATGGAGAAGACGCTCGGCACGATCGTCGATGAGGGGATCGGCTTCATCCAGCGCCGCGCGGACGCCGCGCGGAAGGACAAGCCGTTTTTCCTCTACCTCGCGCTGACCGCGCCGCATACGCCGTGGCTGCCGGAGGAAGGATTTCGCGGGCGCAGCGGCGCGGGCGACTACGGTGATTTCGTCTGCCAGGTGGACGCCGAAGTCGCCCGGTTTTTGGACGAACTCGACGCCCTGCGGCTGGAGAACAACACGCTGCTGGTTTTCTCCAGCGACAACGGCGCGTTTTGGATCGAAGATGAGATCAAGCAATATGGGCACCGCGCCAACGGGCCATTCCGCGGGCAGAAGGGCGACCTCCACGAGGGCGGCCACCGCATGCCATTTATCGTCCGCTGGCCGGGGAAGGTCGAGGCAGGCGCGCAGAGCGAGGCGCTGCTCTGCCAGACCGATCTCGTCCGCACCTTCGCCGCCGCCGCCGGATCAGACGTGCCCGAAGGCGCGGCGGAGGATAGCATTGACCAATTGGCGGTCTTTCTGGGCGAAGTAAAATCCGTCCGCGAGACGCTGATCGTCCAAGGATCGTCCGGCAAGCTCGCCGCCCGCAAGGGAAATTGGAAATTCATCCCGATCCTCGGCTCCGGCGGCTTCACCCAGCCTCGCCTTGAAAAACCGAAACCCGACGGACCCAAAGCCCAGCTCTATGATCTGGCCAACGACCCGGCGGAATCCAAAAACCTCTGGGGCGAAAAGTCGGCGATCGCCGCCGAACTCGCCGCCCTCCTCGACCAATAACCTGCGCCTAAAACGGCGGCGCCCACGTTCACCCTAACAATTTTCCTGTGAATAACGACCGAACTTCCGATAGCCCCAGCATGGCGGTATTCTGCGATTTTGAAAACATCGCCCTCGGCGCGCGCGACGCGAAATACGACCGATTCGACATCAACAAGGTGCTGGAGCGGCTGCTCGTCAAAGGGCACATCGTCGTGAAAAAAGCGTATTGCGACTGGGACCGCTACAAGCAATTCAAACGCCCGATGCACGAGGCATCGTTCGAGCTGATCGAGATCCCGCACGTCCGGCAGTCGGGCAAGAACTCGGCGGACATCCGGATGGTGGTCGATGCGCTCGACCTCTGCTACACCAAGCAACACGTCGGCATCTTCGTCGTCATCAGCGGCGACTCGGATTTTTCGCCGCTGGTCAGCAAGCTGCGCGAGAACAACAAGACGGTGATCGGCGTCGGGGTGAAGAACTCGACATCGGACCTGTTTATCTCCAACTGCGACGAATTCATCTTTTACGACGATCTCGTCCGCGAGACACCGAAGCCGGCGCGCCGCCCGCGCACCCCGCAGAAGAAGGCGGCGGGCAACGGGAACAGCCAGCCGGCCGACAAGCCGGGCCGCACCAAAGAGGATGAAGCCTTCGACCTGATCGTGGCGACCTGCGATGCGTTGCTCGAAGAGCGCGGCGACGAGGACAAGGTCTGGGGATCGATGATCAAGCAGGCCATCAAGCGCCGCCGCCCCGGCTTCAACGAAAGCTACTACGGCTACCGGTCGTTCAACAAGCTGCTCGAAGAGGCGCGCGACCGCGGCTTGGTCGCACTCGAACTCGACGAGCGCTCAGGCGGGTATCTGGTCGAACTGCTCTAAGGCGGGCTGTCGCGATCCGGTCAGTTCAGGCAAAGGAACGCCTCAGAAATTCCTCTGCCCAAAATCCCTCTGCCCAATAACTCCTCTGCCCGCCACAACCAATCACGAATCACCAATCACCAATCTCAAACAACCCCCACCCCATACATCTTTTTTACAATCTAATTGCAGGGCTATGACACGCGGTGCGGTGAGCCTGCCATAGTGGCAGCACGACTATGAAGCACCGCCTAGCCCTTGCCCTCGCCCTGATCGCCTCCGCGTGGCTCTCCGCCGCGCCAGCCATCGCCCAAGATCCCGCGCCGCCGCCGGCCGCTGCCGCCGATGTGCCCGACGCGCCGCCGCCGACCGATGCCGCCGCTGCCGCCGCTGCCGGTGATGCAGAACCCGCGCCCGCCCCGATCGCTCCCGGACCGGAGCCAGCTCCAGCGCCCGCGCCGGAGGCGGAGCCTCCTGCGGAAAACCCCGGCGGCAGCGAAGCGGAGATCCCCGAGCCGAAGGTCGAGCGTTCGATCTACCTGCCCTACGACGATCTCAAAAAGGTGTTCGAGAACGACGGGCGCGGCGTCTTCCTGCCCTACCGCGAATTCCTCGACCTGTGGAACCAGCTCACGATCGAAAAGGAGAAGGACAAGATGCAGCCGCCGACGGATGGCGGGATCGCCTTTGCCGAATACAGCGCCAAAGTCGAGGGCGAGGCGCTCATCATCACGGCGAAGCTCAAGGCGGAATCGTTCAAAGACGAAGGCTGGGCGCGCGTGCCGCTGGCGCAGCCGGGGCTGAGCATCGCCGAAGCCCAGACCGGCGACGCGGTCCTGAATCGCGCCGACCAGGGCTACGAACTCCTGCTTCCGAAGAAGGGTGTTTACGACATCACTCTCCAGCTCTACACCCGGATCGCCGAGAGCGCCGGCCGCTTCTCCACCACGCTCTCGCTGCCGCGCGTCGCGGTCTCGAAATTTGACGCCACCATCCCCGGCGAGGGCTGGGACTTCACGCTGAACCCGGCGGCCGCCTACACCGCGCGCAAGGACGGCGCGGGCAACACCGAGCTTTCGTTCTTCGTCGGCGAGGCGGATCGCGTCGAGCTGAGCTGGCAGAAGGGCAGCGGCGAGACCGAGCTGACGCCGCTCATCTTCGCCGACGCCGACCTCGAAGTGCTCGCCGCGCCCGGCGCGCTGCAATCGGCGTTGACCGTCAACTACCGCATCCTGCGCGCGGGCGTCGATGTCTTCACCATCGCGGTGCCGAAGCCGCATGAAGTGCTCAGCGTGGAAGGCGCGAACATCAAAGAATGGGCGATCGAAGATGGCGGCGAGGCGCAGAACCTGAAGGTCACGCTGCACGCCAAGGCGGAGAAGCAATACTCGCTCAAAGTCCAGCTCGAAGCGGGCATCGAAGGCTTGCCCGCCGAGATCGCCGCGCCCTCGCCCGCCATCGGGGACGCCGCCCGGCAGCGCGGCTCGGTCGCCCTGCGCGCCAGCCGCGAACTGGAGGCGGAGCTCAAAGACTTGCAGGGACTCGCCCAGCAGGCGGCATCGTCCAACGGCGACGGCAACGCGGCGCTGCTCGGGCAGTTCCGCTATCTCAAAGCGCCATTCGGCGTCACGCTCGCGCTAAAGAAAGCCGAGCCGGAGATCGAGGTGAATTCGTTCGCCATCGCCTCGGTCGAGCCGGACATCGCCAAGCTGGCGGTCCGCTTTGAATACAAGATTAAGCGCGCCGGGATCTTCTCGACGCGGATCGGCTTGCCCGCCGGATTCGAATCGATCGAGGCGCAGGGCGACGCGGTCGAAGACTTTGACGTCGAGGAGACCGAGGAAGGCGACAATAACGCGAGGACGCTAGTCGTCCGGTTCAAGGGCGAGACGCAGGGCGACACCGCCTTCACCGTGACCGGGCGCCAACTGCGCGAGACGCCCGAGGAGGAATTGCCCGCGCCCGTCTTCACGCCGGAGGGAGCCGAGCGCCACGAGGGCAAGGTCGGCTACGCGCTGCATTCGAGCCTCGACCCGGTCACGAACATCGGCGGGATGCGGCAAGAAGATGTCGGCCAGCTCCGCGGCCAGCTTCCCGCCGCCGAGGGCAACACCGTGCTGCGCCTCGGGTTCCGCTATCGCGGCGAGGGCATCGCGCCCGCCTCGGTGACCTTCAAGCTCAAGGACCCGCAGGTGACCGCCGAGGTCCACACGCTGATCGAGGTCAAAGAACAGGCGATCCGCTACACCTGGTGGATCAACTTCAACATCCTCTACGCAGAAATCGACGGCTTCACGCTCAAGCTCCCCGCCGTCATCGGCAACGACCTGCGCGTCCTCGACGACTTCGTCAAAGAGACCGACAAGGAATTCCAGCCCGAGCTGGACCCCGCCGAGGCGGACGGGCTGGCCCGCTACTGGAAGCTCTCGTTCCGCGACCGGAAGATGGGCACGCACCAGACGAAGCTGACGCTCGAAACGCCGATGGAAAATGTCGAGGCGGGCAAGGCGACGCAGGTGCGCATGCCGGACATCTCGGTCCACGGCATCTTCCAGGAGACCGGCCAGATCGCGGTGATCAAAGACGGCAACCTCGAAATCATCGACACCGAAGAGAAGAACCTCGAAGTGATCGATCCGAAGGAACTGCGCGGCGAACTCGCCAGCCAGCAGGGCGCGGTGCTCGCCTACAAATACCGCCGCCATCCGCTCGAGCTGACGCTGCGCGCCTCGAAGAACATCTTCCTCGACGTGCCGCAGGCGCTGGTGACCTACGCCTCGATCACCGCCGCCGTGGCCGCCGATCTGGGCGTGACCGCCGAGGCGATCTACTGGGTGAAAAACAACAACAAGCAGTTCTTGAGCGTCAGCCTGCCGGGCGGCGCGAAGATCGCGACCGACATCTATGTGGATGGCGAGCCGCAGCAGCCGATGCGCCGCGCGGATAGCGACGACCTGCTCATCCGGCTCCCGGCATCCGCCGACAAAAACCGCGCCTTCCCGATCCGCTTTGTCTATACCTCGGACTCGCGCGATCCCGGCCAGAAGATGGGATTCCGCGGATCGTTCGCCATCGGGCAGGCGCAGCTCCTCGATGCCGAGGGCGGCGAAGGCGGTGCCTCCACCGCGACGAAGGTGCTGCAGAGCAAGCTCACGCTGCACCTGCCGCAGGACTTCTACTACGCGTTCGACAGCGCGATGAGCCAGCCGACCGAAGACCGCGGCTGGGTCGGGTTCCGGGAGGGCTTCGACGACCTGATCCCGAATTTCGGGCCGGAGCCGGGGCGCGGGGAAGGCATCGTCTGGTCCGAGCCGCCTGCCGTCCCCGACGCCCAGCGCGCCGGCTTTAACTTCAGCATCCCGGCGGAAGGGCAAAAGGTCGAACTCTACCGGCTGGGCGCGCCCGACGGCGTCGATGTTTCGTATCGCTCGCGCGGCTATGCCTTCACCCTGCAAGGCTTCGCCATCCTCGTCGCCTTCCTCGCCGGCATCTATCTGATGCGCTATCCGGCGTTCTGGCGCCTCGTTTACTTCATCGCCGCTGGGTTGGGATCGCTCGTCATCGCCGGCGCATTGACCTCCGGATCATCGGGCTTCGACTTCTGGACCGCGATCTACCTCGGCGTTTTCCTCGCCGCCCTCGTCTGGCTCGCCCGCTTCGCCTGGACGACGGTCCGCGCCATGGAGAAAAAAGCGCGGGAGATGGCGGAAAAGGCGGCCAAGCGCCGCGCGGAGAAAAAGGCGAGCGAACCGCCGAAAGGCGACGGCGGATCCGGACCCGATCAAGGCGGCGGCGGAGACGCCCCGCAAGGTGAAGTCACCGCCTAACCTAAGGATTCCGATTTCACGCTGACATGAGGAATTCACCCACAGCAAAACGCAGCGCAGGCGGTCGCGGGATCGCGGGCGTCCTGCCCGCACCGGCAGGCGATCCGGATGAGAATGCGGCTTCGCCGTTCGGTTCGGATGATCGGCAGGATGCCGATGCTACTTTGCGCCCCGCCCATCGGCAGGGTGCCGATGCTACGTTGCCTGCCGAAGATTCAATCCGGGCGTCGCGAGACCATTCTCCCTCCTGAGGGGCCGGGGTGGGTCTGCGGGCAGCGGATCACCTGGCGGGCAACGATCTCGCGCAAGAGCAGCTTTACACCAAAATGAACTAACTTGCTTCCAACCCACTCCCTAAATCCCCTCCAAGGAGGGGACTTGCGGCGCGACGCCGTGATTGCGTTGCCGCCGATGCTACTTTGCCTGCCGCCCATCGGCAGGATGCCGATGCTACGTTGCCTGCCGAAGATTCAACCGGGCGTCGCGAGGTCATTCTCCCTCCTGGGAGGGGTCGGGGTGGGTCCGCGAGCAGCGGATCCCTGGCGGGCAACGATCTCGCGCAAGAGCAGCCGACACCAAATGGACTAACTCGCTTCCTACCCACTCTTAAATCCCTCCAAGGAGGGGACTTGCGACGCGACGCCGTGATTGCGTTGCTGCCGATGCTACCTTCTGCGCGCCACCCATCGGCAGGATGCCGATGCCACTTTGCGCGCCGCCCATCGGCAGGATGCCGATGCTACTTTGCCTGCCGCAGATTCAACCGGGCGTCGCGAGTTCATTCTCCCCTCCCGGGAGGGCCGGGGTGGGTCCGCGAGCAGCGGATCACCTGGCGGGCAACGATCTCGCGCAAGAGCAGCGGCCTACACCAAATGGACTAACCAGCTTCCAACCCACTCCTAAATCCCCTCCAAGGAGGGACTTGCGGCGCGACGCCGTGATGGCGTTGCCGCCGATGCTACTTTGCGCGCCTCCCATCGGCAGGATGCCGATGTACTTTGCCTGCCGCAGATTCAACCGGGCGTCGCGAGTTCATTCCTCCCCTCCTGGGAGGGCCGGGGTGGGTCCGCGGGAAGCGGATCACCTGGCGGGCAACGATCTCGCGCAAGAGCAGCCGCCGTCGAATGGACTAACTGCTTCCAACCCACTCCTAAATCCCCTCCAAGGAGGGGGACTTGCGGCGCGACGCTGTGATTGCGTTGCCGCCGATGCTACCTTCAAAGTGCCGCCCATCGGCAGGATGCCGATGCTACATTGCCTGCCGCCCCGCCTCACAGATCAACAATCAGCCATCGGCAGTCGAGTCACCGTTTTCGCTTTGCGTCCGTCGCCATCGCCGCCGCACTCGCCGCCATCGCGGCGGCACCGGCTTCCCTGTTCGCAGGGGAGCCGCTATGGCGGCGGGCGCATCCCCAGCTCCGGCGCAAGCGACCGCCAAGCCTGCCGACTACCGGCAGATCTGGGTGCCGGAAAAGGACCTCGACGCCGCGCTCCATGGGATGCCCTGCGCCATCGTCCTAACAAAGCCACAATACGACGCGCTGATCCGGGACGCCAGGAAACTGGACGCCACCGCCGAGCCGGACCAGCCGCCGCCGGTCCCCGCCGCGATCACCGCGGCAAAATTTGAAGGCGCGGGGTACGATGATCTGCTGATGCGCTACACCGGCGAGATCACGGTCGTGGCGCTGACTGACGGCTGGTCGGAGGTCGCGCTGCCGATGGGCGGCGCACGCCTTGCCCACGCCAGCGTGGACGGCACCGGCACGCTCCGCCTCGCGCCCGCCGCACCCGATCAACAGGCGAAGCAACAAGCCGAGGCTCCCCAGCCCTACGCGCTGCTCCTGCGCGGAAAAGGCGAGCACCGCATCCACCTCGAGATGCACGCCGCCATGGTGCGCAACGCCACCGGCTTCGGGTTCACGTTTCCTGAACCCCGGCGCGCCTCGCCGGGTCGCTCGCGCTCGCCCTGCCGGACGGCGCGGATCTGCGCTGCGCCGCCCCCTTTACCCAGACCGGAGCCAACGCCTCGATCGCCTTGCCCGAGACGCCCGGCGACCTCGGCATCTCGTGGACCGGCGCGGGAGCCGCCGACCTGCCCGGTGCCGCGATCTTCCAGACCGGGCGCGTCGTTTACTCCGCCGATGCCACCCGCATCCTCGCCGACCTCGCCATCGTTTTGAATTCATCGCTCGCCGACCTGCCGGGCGAAGCGCGCTTCCCGATGCCCGCCGGCGCGCGCGTCCTGTCGGCGGAAGGCGAGGCGGTCTCGGGCTGGACGCTGGACGGCGACGCCGCGGTCGTCCGGTTCGCGCCCGGCAAGCGCCGCCAAGCCGCCATCCGGCTGCTCGCCGAAGTGCCCGCCATCGCCGATGCCGAGGCGGAGGCGCGCGCCGAGCTGCCGCTGCCGCAGGCTGACATCGCGCTGCGCGCCAGCGGCAAGATGGTCCTCGCCGCCGAAGAAGGCGTCCGCGTCAAAGAGATCGAACCCGGCGCCTACGCCGCCTATGCGCCGCCCGGCGACGACGACCGCTCGACCCCCGGCTTCGTCGCCGCCTTCGAATTCGCCGCCGCCGGCGACGCGCCCGCCATCGCGCTCGAGCGCACGCAGCCGCGCTTCGCCGCCGCCTGCGACAACCGGATCGAGCTGCGGCGCGACGCCGTCTATCTGACCCGCACGATCACGCTCGTGCCGGAGGAAGGCGAGCTCTTCACGCTGAAGACCGGCTTGCCCGCGGGCGAGGAAATCTTGTCCGTGCGCGATGCGGACGGCAGCGAGCCAGAGTGGTCGCGCACCAATGGCGCGGTCGCCATCCGCCTGAGCAGCGGGCTGGGCGTCGGCGCGTCCGCCGTCTTCACCATCGCCAGCCGCATGGATCCCGCCGATTGGTTCGGCTTGGGCGAGGAGCCGCGCCGCCTCGATTTCCAAGGCGCGACGGTCGAGGGAGCCGAGCGGCTCAGCGGCTATGTCGCCGTCGATTACGCCGAGTCGTTCCGCGTGCGCACCGCCGAGGCGGCGGGACTGGAGGTGCGCGACGTGCGCGCCGCGCCGGTCGCCGGCCAGCTCGCCTGGTTCCGGCTCGCCGACTTTTCGCTGGCGCTGGAGGTGTCGCGACGCGCCGCAGAGATCGAGGCGACGGTCGCCGCCTATGCGCTGCCGCTGGTCAACACGCTGGAGATCGAAGGCCAGCTCGACCTCGCCATCCGCTATTCCGGCATCCAAAAACTCACCGTCGCGCTGCCCGCCGCCGCCGCCGAGCACCTGCACTTCGACAGCCCGCTCATCGCCGAGCGCTCGCTGGACGAGGCGGCGGGAGCCTGGACGCTGACCTTTCACGACGAGATCGCAGGCTTCCAGGTCCTCCCCTTCCGCCTCAGCCTGCCATTTGCGGAGGGCAGCACCGATCCCGCCCCGGCAGCGGAGGAAGGCGACGCCGATAGCGCCGAACGCCGGTTCCGCGCCGACGTGCCGCCCTTCGCCATCGCCGAGGCCAAGCGGATCAGCGGCACCTGGTGGGTCGAGGCGAATACCGACACCGAAGTTTCGTTCGAAGCCGAGGGCTTGGATGAAGTCGATGCGCTCAGCGCGCAGGGGCTGCCCGGCTACGCGCCGCGCCACCGCGTGATCGCCGCCTACCGCTACCGCGGCAGCGACTACTCGCTCGGCATCTCCGGCGTCCGCCACCGCCCGATCGGGCTGCCCGCCACCATCATCGACCGCATGCGGATCGACAGCGTCTTGTCCGGCACCGACGCCGCCCGCCACCGCGCGCTCTTCGGCGCGCGCACCAACGGCGACCAATTCCTCGAAGTCGCCCTGCCCGAGCAAGCCCAGATCCTCGTCGTCGCCGTGGACGGCTACGCGGTCAAGCCGGTGCGCTCCAGCGGCGGCGGCGACCTGCGCATCGCCCTGCCGCCCCGCGCCGCCGGCGAGACCGTCCAGATCAAGCTCGTCTTCGAGACCCGCGCCGACCGCTGGGGCGGATCCGGCGACATCACCGTCCAGCCGATCCAGGTCTCCAATGCGATCCCCGTCCTCCAGTCGAACTGGTTTCTCCACCTGCCCGAAGGCTACAGCTATCGCGGCTTCGACGGCAACCTCCACGAGGAATTCGAGGAAACCACCCGCGTCCTCCTCGGCCATGTTGGCGATCGGATTTCGGAGTTTGAGCTTCCGATCTATAATTTGATCCAATCGGATTCTTACGCGCCAGCGGGAGCAGAGACGAAATATTTTGGAGACGGCTTTGACCTTACCGACAACGCGTTCGAGGAAAACGCGGAGGAGATGATGCCTTCGGATTCGCCCGAGTTCGCTAGCCGCAGAACGACAAACGAACCTGCCCCAGACACCGCTTCGCCCCTAAACCAACCCAGCGGCATTGCGGGAGAGAGAAATTGCCCGGCGCCAGCAAGAGCCACAAGTCGCCGGTGAAGCAAAGCGGAACCTCGAACTGGGTCGCGGATACTTCGACCTCGGCGATTACAAAAAGGCGCGCGAGGAAGCGGAAGAGGCGTTGCTCTTTGACGCGGACAATGATGCCGCCAAAGACTTGATCGCCAAAGTCGACCAAACGATCACCGATCACCGGGCGAGCGCTCGCGACCAAACCCGCGCCAAGATGCTCCGCGAGGTCGATGAAGCTTGGGAAGAGCGGGACGCCAACGCCCCGAAACCCGAGGTCGCCGAAGCTACCAAATCCGAGCCAGCCGCAACGCCGCCGCCAACGCCGACCGCAGAGCCAGAAGCGCCCAAGCTCGCCGCTGCGGCCGAAGCCGCCGCAGCGACCGAGGCTCCGCCAGCCGCCGCCGATCCGTTTGCCGCCGCGCCGGGCGGTGGCGAGCCTTCTGCGGATCCGGTAACTGAGGAAATGCCACCCCCACCAAAGGGGATTAGTCAAAGTGGCTTTGGCGCCGGAGGGTTTAGCTTTGGCGCCGGAGGGTTTATTGACGAGGGGATCACTAGCAGGGTGGACAAACTGAATGGCATCGTCATTCCGCTACTTTCGCTAAAAGAGGCGACAGTCGAAGAGGCGGTCGATTTTCTTAGGTTTAAAACCAAAGAACTAGATCCGTTTGAAGAGGACCCGGGGTCAAAAGGCGTCAACATCGTCGCAGACAGCTCCGATTCGTCTAAGCGCATCAACCTAACCGCCGAGAATATTAGCTTTGGCGACGCGATCGCTGCGGTGGCCAACCAAGCAGGCATGCAAGTTCAAGTGGAATCGCATGCGGTCCGGCTTCGGCTTGGATCACCTGAGAGAGGGGGCTTCGTCTCCGGCGGCGTCGCCATCGCCAACGGAACCCTCCCCCAGATCGACACCGGCGATGAGTCCGCCAACAACCTGGTCACGCTGGCGACGCGCGAGCGGCTGATCGCCGGCAAGCCGGTGCCCGCGACGGGCACGGTGACGCCGATGGAGATCGAAAACCGGCACGGCGTCGCCGGGTTGATCCCGCTCGACTTCGAGGTGCCGGAGGCGGGGCGGACGTATGCGTTCCGGGGCTTGCACGCGCCGGAGCCGATCACGTTCCGCTACGTCTCGTGGGAGCGCGAGATCCGGTTCGCCTGGCTGTGGATCGCGCTGGGCGGAGCCGCCTTTTACGCCGCGCTCCGCTACCTGCGCCGCCCCGTCTTGGCCACGCTGCTCGCCGCCGCCGCCCTGACCTACGCGCCCTACATCTTCGGCAAAGCCATCATGTCCGCCGCCAACAGCCTCCTCCTCGGCTGGTCCATCGGCTTCGCCCTCTGGCTCCTCCTCACGCTCCGCGACCGCGTCGCGCAGCGGATGGCAAAAAGCGCCGCAACCCCATCTTGATCGGTCCCCATGTATTCCAATTTCCAGACTCCACCAGAGCGCCGCGCCCTCAACGTAGCATCGGCATCCTGCCGATCATCCCATCAAATCGGCGCAGCCGGACGAATCCATCCCTCCGCGTGGCAGCCAGCGGAAAAGAGAATAGCGACTTCGCCGTCCGGTTTGGTTCATCGGCAGGATGCCGATGCTACTATGCGCGCCGCCCATCGGCAGGATGCCGATGCCACTTTGCCCGCCGCCCGCGCTCAAAAATCACCCATCAAAAATCAGCAATCCATCAATCGACTCCTCTGCGCCCTCCTTCCCCTCCTAACATTCCTCCCATCGCTCCGCGCCGGGGAACCCGCCCCGCTGCCTCCGCCGCCGAAGCCATTGCCGTCGGCGCACACGGCGATCATTCCGTTTGATCCGGCGAAGCCGCTGGACGGGCAGGAGCCGTCGCGGGTCTATCTCGACTACGAGACGTTTTCGCGGCTGTGGGGATTGGCGAAGGAGGCGCGGAAGCCGGGGTTTGTGCCGGGCGAGGGCGATCCGGAGCCGCCGGGACCGGCGGAGGCGGCGCTGGGCGGCGCGCTTTACAAGGTGGCGCTGGGCGAGCGCGGCGCGTCGGGCACGGCGCGGTTCGAGATCGCCGCGCGGGGCGAGGGCTTCGCGAAAGTCCCGCTCCCATTCAACGGCGCGAACCTGCATGCCGTGCGGATCGACGGGCAGCCGGCCGCCTTGACCGGCGGCGAGCTGATGGTGAAGGCTCCCGGCATCTACGCGCTGGAGGTCGAGTTCGACGCCGCCGCGCCGGAGCGCTGGGACCAGATCAGCTGGGAGGTGCCCCCATCGCCCGCCGCCGCCATGGCGGTCGAAATCGGCGCCGACGCGTCCGCCTACGACCCGGTCATCAACGGCGGCTTGCCGATGGCGAAAGCCGATGCGGCGGGCGGCGCGCGGACGTTCACCGCCGCGATCGGGCGGACCAACCGGATCACGATCGCGCGCAAGACCGCGACCGCCGCCGCCGAGCTGGCGAAGCCGGCGCTCGCCCAGATCAAGGCGGACCTCTATATCGCGCCGGCGCTGGAGCGGCTGGAGGTGACCGCCGCGTATTCGTTCCCCGGCGCGGAGCGCGACACCTTTGCGCTGCTCTTCGACGCGTCGCTCACCCCGGTCAGCTTCGGTATCGCCGGGCTCGCCTCGTGGCAGCTTGACGATGCCGACGCCGAGGGCGGCGCGATGCGCCGGCTCGAATTCAAGCTCGCCAAGCCGGCGAAGGATTCGCTTTCGGTCCGCCTGGTCGCCGAGCGGCGGATCGAGGCGCTGCCCGCCGACCGTGCGTTCCCGCAGCTCGGGGCGGAGGCGCTGCGCACCGAGCGGACGGTCGCGATCTTCGCCGCCGATGACCTGGACGCGAAGCCGGACGCGCCGGATGCCTATCGCCAGGCTCCCTTTTCCGGCGAGGACACCGGCTTTGAAAAAGTCGCCTGTTTCCTGCAAAGCGGCGCGACCGCCCCGGCGCTGCCCTACCGGCTGGCGCGGCGCGATCCGGGTCGCGAGGCGCGCATCGATTACCTATATCAGATCGGCGAGGCGAAACTCGAAATCATGGCGGCGGTCGAGATGGCGGCGAAGATCGGGGAGCTACCCAGCGCGCAGCTCGACCTGCCGCCCGGCATGGCGGTGCAGGCGGTGACCGGCGACAGCGTGCAGGAATGGTGGCGCAACGGCGACGCCCTGCACCTGCGCTTTGCCAGCGGCGCGGCGGGTCGCGCCTCCCTGCTCGTCCACCTGACCCAGGAATTCGACGGCGGCCGCCCGGCGGAGATCGCCCTGCCGCCGCTCGGGCTGCCGGGGTTCAAATCGGTGCGCGGCACCGCCGCCGTCGCCGCCCACAAGGCGACCGAAGTCACCCTCACCCTGAACCAGCCGCGCGCCGTGGCGCACGAGATCGACCCGGCGGAAGCCGCGCCCGCCTACGAGATCCTGCCGCCGCTGGAGCGGAAGCGCGGGTTTGTCTTCGAGCAGCCGGGCATCGCCACCGCCGCCAAGCTGCGCGAGATCCCGGCGCAATTCGACGCGATCTGGACGCTGCGCGCGCGCGTCTTTGAAAGCTGGGTCGCGCTGGCCGGGCACGTCGATATCGCGGTCGGGCAAGGCGCGGTGAAGGGGATCGAATTTTCGCTGCCCGCCAACGTGCCCGAGGCGCGGATCAGCGGCTCCGACGTGCGCGCGGTCTCCAGTGCGGTCTAAGCGGCGCCCGCCGCACCTACACCGTGACGTTCCAAAAGATGTCATCGACCTCACCGGCTTCGTCTTCGAATCCGAGCTGCCCCACGCCGGCGAGGCGGCGCTGCCCGACCCGCAGCTCCCCGGCGCGGCGCGGGCGGAAGGCTACGCCATCGTCGAAAACATCTCGCAGGACGAACTGCGCACCGATGCGGCCAACGCCGACAAAGCCACGCCGGAGATGCTCCCGTATCTGCCCGCCGACTTCCGCCGCGGCGACCTCTACCGCGTGCGCAAAGATTGGTCGATCACCGCCAAGGTGGACCGGCTTCAGACGACGGCCGGCAACCGGGCGATCGTCCTGTGGGGCGAGCTGACCACCAGCCTGCGCGCCAATGGCGAG
This sequence comes from Verrucomicrobiales bacterium, assembly GCA_041395145.1. Classification (GTDB taxonomy): domain Bacteria; phylum Verrucomicrobiota; class Verrucomicrobiia; order Verrucomicrobiales; family DEV007; genus JAWLBD01. Next base: position 60,794 of record JAWLBD010000010.1, read on the forward strand.
GAATGGGTCAAGGCGGTCTATCGCCTGCAAAACCGCTCGCTCCAGTTCCTCCCGGTCAAGCTCGACCCGAAAGCCGAGCTGGTCGCCGTCTCTGTGGCGGGCGAATCTGTCCGCGCGGACAGCGGTCCGGGCGGCGCGTATCTGGTGCCGCTCATCCAGACGAAGCCGGGCGAACTCGCCTATGACGTCACCTTGGTCTATCGCAAGGCGGGCGCGCCGCTGGAGGGGCGCAGCATCACGCCGACCCTCGACGATCCCGAGTTGGTCGGCATGACCGTTGAGCGCACGATCTGGCAGGTCTATCTGCCGGAAGGCGACGCGCTCGATGACTTCGACGGCAACATGACGCAGGCCGCCGCCACCGAGAGCATCGCGGAGAAAGCAGCCGGCGAGCTCCAGATGATCGAGAACCTCAACACCATCGCCGCCTCGGAGAAGTTCGACGATGCCACGCGCCAGCAAGCATTCGGCAACGCAATGTTCGCCTGCGACCAGCTCGACCAATCGATCAGCCAGATCGCCGGGCGCGGCGAACTGAGCGGCAAGCTCTCGCAACTGCGCTCGCAAATCCAATCGCAGCGCGACCTGGCGGTCGAAAATGGGCGCGCGATCCAGGAGGAGCTTGGCGACCTACAGGGTCAAAGTCAGATGCTGCAGCAGCAGGTCGAAGTCATCCGAGAACTGCAGTATGCCCCGCCGCAGGGCAATGTCTGGTATGAAAACACCGCCAACCCCCAGATCTTCGAGCGCAACAGCAAGATCCGGGCAGTCGAGCAGGAGCAGCTCGAGCGGGTCGCCTCGCAGCTCGGGGTCAACGACAACGTCTATTTTAACAAGGCGGCGCAGATCGAAGACCTGAAGGCGCTGGAGAAGAAAGAAGCCGAGGGGAAAGACAAGGCGGAGACCGAAACCCGGTTCAAGCGCGTCGATCAACTGCGGCGGTTCAACGAACCGGCGTCTGGCGAGAAGGCGCAGCAACTGCTCGAAGGTCTGGAGGCGGACCAGCGCAAGATGCCCGCGCCTTCCAAATCGAATGGCAAGAAGCAGTCCGCAGACAAAGAGGATGGGAAACCGGAGGAAACCCGCGGGGATCTCGAGAGACAAGAGCAGCAGAAGCTAAACCTCAACAACCGGGGCATCTCGAACTACCTGCAGATCCAGCAGCAGGCGCAGCAGATGGATTTAGGCGACCAGGTGCAGATGCCCGCTGGGTCCGATGCGCCCGCCAATCAACCCGGCGACCAACAAGCCGCGCCGCAGCGCCCCGGCGAACCACCCGCGCGCCGCCCGCAGATGCAGCAGCGCTTTGCGCCGGGCCAGTCCGCAAACGAGACAAGCCAGCTCGACGGCGAAGGGCGCGAGCGGTTTCGGAGCGGCGGGCGGATGTCGGGGGAAAACCGGCTTTACTCGGCGAGTGAAGCGGATCGCATTGGCCTAGATCATTCGGAAATGACAGGGGACTTTGATTCGCCGGAGATCCCGCAGCAGTTCGGGACCGTCGCGGGTCAGGGGGGCAACGGCTTTCCCGTCACGCCCGCGACGCCGACGAATTTCGATTTCTCTGGGATGGATAGGCAACAGGAAGCCAGCCTAGGAACCGCGTTTAGCAACGGCGGCATCGGCGGCGGTTTCGGCGGCGGCGGCTACGCGGGCGGCAACCGGTTCCGCCCCGCCGGGCGCGTCTCGCTCGACGTCAACTTTCCCGTCGAAGGCGAAGCCTATCACTTCACCAAACTAAAGGACCACGCCGAGCTTGAGATCAGCGCCGTCCGCACCAAAACCGAAAAGCGCCCGCTCTACGCGATCCTCTGCGCCCTAACGCTCGCCGCCATCTGGGGTGCCGACTGGCTCCGCCGCCGGATCTTTGCCAGACGCGCGCCGAGGGCAGCGGCTTAAGAGGTCGCCGCCGGACAGCGCGTGCCGCCCAACAATCTGCAGCGCCGTCCGCCGCCGATGATCGCTCTCAGTCGCAATTTTTCCTGCTCGCGACAACCAAGTCTTTTCGGGAAACTCGCCGGCGAAATGCCCGTATTCCCTCAAATGCCGCTGCCGACCAAATTCCTTGTCCCCGCCTTGCTCGCCGCCACCATCGCGATCCCGGCGTCGCCGGCTGCCGACTGGCCGCACTGGCGCGGCGAAAAGAGGGACGGATCTTCGGCGGATTCGTCGGGCTGGGAGGACGGAGCCTGGCCGCCGGCGGAGGTCTGGCGGGCGAATGCCGGGATCGGACCGACCTCGCCGATCGTCGCGGGCGACCAGCTCTTCGTGCTGGGCTGGGCGAACGGGATGGACCGGCTGGCGTGCTTGGACGCGGCGACCGGGCGCGAGATCTGGGCGCAGGAATACGCGCAGCCCGCCTACGGCCGGTTCGCGATCGGCGACCAGAACTTTTACCAGGGACCGACCAGCACGCCGGAGTATGACGCGGCGACGGGCTGGCTTTACACGCTGGGCACAGACGGCGACCTGATCTGCTGGGATGCGAAAGCGGGCGGCAAGCGGGTCTGGGCGGTGAATTTCTACGAGGCGTTCAAGGTGCCGCAGCGCCCGCAGGTGACCGGGCGCAATGGGAGCCACCGCGACTACGGCTACACGTCATCGCCGTTTGTGTTCCGCGACTGGGTGATCTGCGAGGTCGGCGCAAAGGACGGGAACTTGATCGCGCTGGACAAACGCACCGGCAAGGTGGCGTGGCGCTCGGACAATGGCGATCCAGCCGGGCACACCGGCGGTCCGGTCCCGATGGTGGTGGAGGGCGTGCCGTGCCTCGCCGTGCTGACCGCCTTGCACCTGACGGTCACCCGGATCGATGGCGCGAACGCTGGCAAGACCGTCGCCGCCTACCCGTGGGCGACCGATTTCATCAACAACATCCCCTGCCCCGCCGCGGAGGGCAACGAGGTGCTGGTGACCTCGAAATACAACCGGATGGCGATGGCCAAGCTGCGCATCAGCCTGCGCGGCGGCGCGACCAAGGTCTGGGAGGTGCCGCACGCCTCTGGCGTCTGCACGCCGATCATCCACGACGGCGCGGTCTATTTTGCGAACCGGGGCTTCCACTGCCTCGATTTCCAAACCGGGAAAGAACGCTGGAGCGGCGGCAAGGTGGGCGACGCCGCCTCGATCCTGCTGGCGGGCGACGGGCGGCTGATCTGCTGGGCGAACGACGGCGACCTGACGCTGGTGGAAAACGCCGCGCGCTCGCCAAGCCGCTACCAAGAACTCGCCGCCGTGCCCCGCGTGCTCAACGACATGGCGTGGCCGCACATCACGCTCGCCAACGGCCGCCTCTACGCGAAGGACCGCGGCGGCAATCTCGTCTGCTTCGCATTGTCGAAGCAAGCCCGCGCCCTGGCGAAGGCGGCGGCTCCCGCGGCACCGGCTCCCGATCCAGCGGGCGCGAAAGCCGCCGGAGCGATCGATCCGGGTAAGTTTCGCGCCTCGGCGGATAGACTGTTGCTCGGCTGGCAGCCCGGCTCGGGCAAGGCGTTGCTCGGCGGCGTGGCGAAGGCGGCCGGGCGCTACCGGATCGAAGAACTAGGCGCCGCCAAGATCGGCGACGCCGGCATCGCGCTGGGGGGCGGCGGCATCTATGCGCGCGGCTTGGGCAACGCGCTGGCCGACGCCGCCAAACCGCTCCGCGCATTCGCCATCGAAGCCGCCTTCACCCCCGAGAACCTGACCCAGAACGGACCCGCGCGAATCATCACCTTTTCGGACGGTCCCTACGCGCGGAATTTCACGCTCGGGCAGGAAGGCGACACGCTAGTCCTGCGCCTGCGCACGCCCAGCGCGGGCGAAAACGGGCAGCAGCCCGAAGTCCAGCTCTGCAAGCTCACCGCCGCCGGCCAGCCCCTCCATCTCATCGTCAGCTACCGCAGCGGCGAGGTCGCCTGCTTCCTCAACGGCGCGCCTGCCGGCGGCAGCCGCCAAGTCACCGGCGGCTTCGACGGCTGGACGCCACAGCATTTCCTGCTCGGCGACGAATACGAAGGCGGTCGCGACTGGCAAGGCACGCTCCACGGCTTCGCCCTCTACGGCAAATTTATCGACGCCGCCGAAGCAGCGAAGCGCGCGGCGGCGATGGCGGCGAAGTGATCGCAAATCCCAGCTGCCGCCGCTATTCGCGCTCGAGTTCGAAGCCGTCCTTGGCGTCTTTCACGATCCAGCCGGCGGCTTTGATCTCGTCGCGCAGCGCATCGGCGGCCGGCCAGTCTTTGGCTTGCTTCGCCTCCCAGCGGCGCTGGGCGAGCGCTTGGATTTCGGGCGGAGCCTCCTCGGCGGGCGCGGCTTCCGGCAGCGTGATGCCGAGCGCGCCGAGCACGAAATGGAGCGCGCGGAAATGTGCGGCGGCTTCGTCCGGCGTGATCTTTTCAACGTCGATGCCCTTGAGCGCGCCGAACGTTTTGCCCAGCGCATCCGGCGTATTCAGGTCGTTGCACAAAGCCTCCCACGCCGGCGCGAACGGACCGAGCGCGCCGCGCAGGGCGGGCAAGTCTTCGTAGCGCGGCGGCGCGGGATCCCCGGCGCGCGCGGCGAGCGCGGCGGCGGCTTTGGCGAGCTTGCCGAGCGCCTGGTGCGCGGCATCGGCGGAGGCGAGCGTGAAGTTGAGCGGCTGCCGGTAGTGGCCGGAGGCGAGCACGTAGCGGACCTCCGCCGGCGTGTAGCCTTTCGCCTCCAGATCCGCCAGCGTGTAAAGGTTGCCGACGCTCTTCGACATCTTGCCGCCATCGACCATCAGGTGTGCAGAGTGGAACCAATGCAGCGCAAATGGCTTGCCCGTCGCCGCCTCGCTCTGGGCGATCTCGTTTTCGTGATGCGGGAAGCACAGGTCCACGCCGCCGCCGTGCAGGTCGAATGTTTCGCCGAGATACCGCATCGCCATGGCGCTGCATTCCATGTGCCAGCCGGGGCGACCCTCGCCCCACGGGCTCGGCCAGAAATTGTCGCCGTCCTCCGGCTTGCGCGCCTTCCACAGCGCAAAGTCGCCGACCGCCTCGCGGTCGTATTCGTCGGCATCCATCGCCGCGACAGATTCGCCCGCGCCCGCCTTCAGCTCCCGCTCCCGCACGCGGGAGAGCCGCCCGTAGTCGTCGAACGCCGCGATCCGGAAGTAAACCGACCCGTCCGCCGAAGCGTAGGCGCAGCCCGCCGCGATCAGTTTTTCGATCAAAGCGATCTGCTCCGGGATGTGGTCGACCGCGCCCGGTTCGAGGTGCGGCTCCAGCAGGTTGAGCGCGGCGGCGTCCGCGTGGAAGCGCGCCTTCCAGGATTCGGTGAAGTCCTTCAGCGATTGCCCCGCCTTGATCGAGTCCCGGATCGTCTTGTCGTCCACATCGGTGACGTTGCGCACGTGCTTCGTTTTCAATCCCGATAGCTCGAGCATCCGGCGGAAAACATCCTGCAGCACGAAGGTGCGGAAATTCCCGATGTGCGCCGGCCCATACACGGTCGGACCGCAGCAGTAGAAACGATACGTCTCGCCGTCGGATGGCGCGAGTTCGCGCACCTTCCGCTCCATCGTGTCGTAGAGTTTCGGTTTAAGGTCGGTGGATTCAGGCATGGGCGCGCATCATCGGGGGAATCCGCAAAAGGTCAAGAGAACCCCGATGCCGCTAGCCGCAAACGCGAGCAAGCGGATCGCGCCGATGGGGCGCGGGGCGGAGCCTCCCTCGGACTGCGGGAGGCGGCACCGATCCGATCGCCATGGATCGCTTTGCCCCGAAGGTGATAGCGATGCCGCAGGTCCAGGGCGGCAGGAGTGCCGTCTCTACAAGGCTGCGCCGCCGTTACTTCTCGCCGAAGCAATACAGCGCCTCGTAGGTTCGGAGAAAAACCTGCCCGCCGCTGAACGCCGCCGTCGCGCGGGTCATCTCTGTTTTCTCCAGCGGGCTTTCGGCGAGCTTTTCGAAGCCATCCGGCGACGGCTTGATCGCCCGGGTGGTGCCCTGCAGGTCGGTGCTGAAAAGCCGGTCGCCGATGAGGCGGAGCGATCCCCAAGTCTGCCGGGCGGCGCGTTCTTTCCAGACTTCGCCGCCGGTTTTCAGATCGAGACACTGCATGATGCCGGATTCGTTGATCAGGTAAACGCAGCCGCCGTGGATGATGCCCGAGCCGATGCGCTGGGTGTTCTTCTCGGTCCGCCAAAGCCGGTGCGTCTCGGTCAGGTCGCCGGTTTCGCCGGGGGCGGGAGCCTTCATCCCGATAGCGGGACCGCCGTAGCCGGACATGCCGACGATGACGCCGGAGCCGACCAGCGCGTTGGTGTAATAGAGGTCTCCCAGCCCGCTGCAGCGCCACAGTTCATTTCCGGTCGCCGGGTCGAAGCTCGCGATCTTGCCGGGCAGCGGGCAGATCAATTCGGCGCGCGCCCCATTCTGCCAGCGCAGCGGCGTGGTCCACGATCCCTTGAACTGGTCCGGCTTCTCCGCCGCCGCCTCCGGGAGCGGTGTCTCCCACAGCGTCTCGCCACTCTCGCGCTTCAGGGCGACGAGTTTGACCGACGTGCCCGGCCCCCACAGGAAAATGACAGCATCGCCGCAGACGACCGGGCTGGAGGCGCTGCCCCAGATTTGATCCAGTTTGCCCAGATCGCGCCGCCACAATTCCTTGCCTGCGAAGTCGTAGGCGGCGGCACCGGCGGAGGCGAATGACACGAAGATCCGCTCGCCATCAGTCGCGGGCGACGCCGCGCCATGCGGGTTCGTTTTGTGCGTCGCCTCCTTGCCCGGGAAATCGACGCCGCTTTCCCACAATAGCTTCCCGTCCTCGCGGTCGAAGCAAAGCAGGCTCCGCCGCATTCCATTTGCGTCGGCAGAGGTCAAGAAAACGCGTCCGCCAGCCACGATCGGCGACGAATTGCCCGGCGCGGGCAGCGGCGTCCGCCAGCGCTGGTTCTCCGCCGTCCACTCCAGCGGCGCAGACTCGCCCGGCGCGATGCCATCACCTGACGGCTCGTCCACTGCGATACAGTCGCCCGCCGAAATCGAAAGCGAAGAAGCGGCGACCGAAAAGAAGGCGACCGCGAGCGGCTGGGTGAGAAGAAATTTCATCTCGCGACTTTCTCAAACTGCGACGCCCCTGTCCAGATCGCTCTGCCCCGAAAAAGCTAAACCCCGGTCCCGCATCGCGGACCGGGGCTCGTCTTCGGACAATACCAACCTGCCGACCCCCAAGTGGCAGCAGATCAGTCACTTTCATCGCCCAGTTCCCCCAAGGAGACCGGGCTAAAACCGGCGCGTTTCTTCCCCCAAAGCATACGCGACCGATTCTATTAGTTTAATATGCGTTTTAGTTGGGATTGTTACGAGGTTTCGGCAACTTTTTCGAAAAAGTGGTCATCAAGGCGCAAGCGACCATCTCAAAGACGTAGCGCGTGCTCGATTCGCTCTGCCCCCACCATGGCTCCTCGCGCGGCGTAAACTTCGCCGGATCCTCTAGAATCGCGAAAATCTCGGGGAACGACTTTTTCCCTAAGTCATAGAGGGCGAAGTGAACATACAGCTTTTTACGTTCTCGAAGCGCGTCGCGCATGACTTGCTCCAGACCTTCGGCATCGGAAAACGTGACTTGTGCCGGGTCGTAGCCGAGGGCTTGCATAAAGAATCCGGCGGTGATGACGTGGTCGTCGATACCCGGCAAAAGCGGGTTGATTGCGCCGCCGCGCATTTCGGCGACGGAATCGCGGAGCGGCTCGACGGGATGGGAAAGCAAGGCGGCGCGAGGTGCTGCGGTGGCGGCGGCGAAAACGGCGACGAAGGCGGCGCCAATCCCGAGCGCGGCGATGCCCCGGAACCGGGGTTCTTTGACCCAGTCGGCGAGCGCATCGATACCCGTGCAGGCGATGGCGGCGAATCCGGGCAGCAGGATCATGAGATACCAGAGATAGACGAAATTCCCGCTCAGCGCGTTGTGGGTATAAGTGAGCGCGGCCGGCAGGACGAGGGCGATGACGATCACGCGGGTCTGGATGGCCGCCGCGAAGAGCCGCCAGCAGCCGTAGAGAAAGCCGCCAGCCACCAGGGCGATGGCGATCCAGACGGAGGCGGGGGCTTGCGACGCCAGGTCGGCGAGCGAAAACGCGACCGGGTTCTCGCCGCCCCACGGATGCCACGGCACGCCAAAGCCCACCGACGACACCGCGTCTGCGAGCCACCCCGCGCCCATCTCGCCCATCGCGCGGTCGCGTTTCAGATAGAGCAAAAATTGGGGCACGCAGGGCAGGAAGAGCTGGAGAAAAGCGGCGGCGGCGAGCAGGTGCGCGGCGGCAAACCGGGCGAAGAGCGTCAGCCGCGCAGCGCCATCGGCGGTGCGCCACCAGAGCAGGGCAGCGAGCGCCACGCCGAAGCACGCCGCGAGATAGAGCGCCCCGGGAAAGGCGTAGAGCATCCCGGCCAGGCAGAAGGCGAAGCCGAGAAAGCTCCTCCACCCTCCGCCGCGGCAGGCGCGCAGCATCAGGGCGAGCGCGGCGGGGACGAGCGCGAGCAGCAGCGCATAGCCGCGGACCTCCGCGCCATAACGCACGAACCACGGGTGCAGCGCGAACAGAAACATCGCGGGGATCGCGGCGCGGACAAATCCGAGCGATGCCATGAAATAGCCGAGCAGCGGCACGGCGGCGAGCGCGACGACCATGCCCGGCAGCCGCAGCCGCCGCTCGCTAAAATAGGTCTGCGCCGGGTCGGAGGAATCGACCGGTCCGCCGTGGCTGAGCCGCGCCAGGATGCTCGCCAAAATGTGGTTGTTCGGGTTGCGGTAGCGCCACAGCGTGTCGGACCACGGCACCGGATCGACCGAGATGACGCCGGTGGTCTTATCGCGCAGGGCGTCGCCGACGACCGCCTTGCGCATCGTGTATTCCTCGTCGCCCCACAGGCTCTGGTCCAGCCGCTGGTCGAGCATGAACGCCGCCCCGGCGGTGGCGAGCCCGGCCCCGAGCCAGAAGATCGCCCGCGCGCCCTTCGGGACGCCGCGCTGGGAAGGCGCGAAGCCCTCGCCGAACCGGCGCAGGGCGAGCGGGCCGAGCGCCGCCATGCCGCCGAGCAGCGCCAGGTTGAGCAACGCCGCTTTGCGCAGATAGATCGCGGCGTAAAGCTCGACCGGCACCGAGGTGCCCGCCGCCTCGCGCTCCGCCATCTTCGCTTCGTTTTTCACCGCCGCCTTCCCGCCGGTCAGGGCGAGAAAGACGACGAGCGCCGCCGCGAGCGCCGCGATCCCGCCATAGTAGATCGCCCACGCTTTCGGGTTCGCCTTCGCCGCCGCTAGGAGCCGCCCGATCATGGTGTCACCGGCTTTCCCGCCGCCGCCATCGCCGCCTCATGTTCGTCCAGCAGCCGGCGATAATGCCCCGCCGTATAGCGCGCCATCATCTTGAGGACGTTCAGCCCGTAGGGGATCGGGCTCAGGCTCGACGTCTCGTCGTCATAGCGCGTCGGGATCGGGATCTCCGCCGTCTCGATGCCGCAGAGGTGGGCGAGGATGATCATCTCGGCGTCGAAGTTGTAATTGTTCTGCAATCGCTCGAACGGCACCCGCTCCAGCAGCTTGCGCGAGAAGATCATGTAGCCGCTATGAAACTCCGCGAGGTGCGTGCCGACGACCAAATTCTCGAAAAACGTGAGCAGCTTGTTCGGCAGATAGCGGCTCATCGGCATGCCGCCCGCGCGGGCGCCGCCGCCCTTCATCCGGCTGCCCTGCACGATCTCGGTCATGCCATTCTCGATCGGCTCGCACAGATCGACCACCATCCACGGCGCGTATTGCCCGTCGGAGTGGACCACCGCCATGACATCGCAGCCGAGGTCGATGCCCTTGCGCAATCCGGTTTTCAATGCGCCGCCGTAGCCGCGATTTTTGGCGTGGTGGACAGCGACGACGTTTTGGCGCAGCGAGGCGAGTTCGTCGGCGACCTCGCCGGTCCGGTCCGGGCTCGCATCGTTCACGATGATCGCTTTGCCGCCCTCCGCCCAGAAGCGCTCGGGCAGTTTGTCGAGCACGCCGGGGAGCGTGGCAGCGGCTTTGTAGGAGGGGATGACGACGGCTCTTTGCATGGAAATCGGCGGAGGTTCTGGGGGGAGGCGTTTCCTTCATCGGCGAAGGCGCGGCGTCAAGCCGGATGCGCTCGCCCCGCCCAATTGGCAGTGAAGCGCGCGCCCCCAACCCTTCACCCAGTCAGCCTAGTAGAATCGACATAGCCTTCTGATTCCAGCGGGGGAGATGCCCGAAATGGTTTAGCCTTCTCACTTCACATCGGTTTCGGAAGGCAAAAAGCATCCGTTGCCGCCATCTGCCGAACTGTCATGCTTCAAGCAACATCGGACAAAGGCAGCGCCGCGCTAAGGAGTGGCAGCCCCCAACCAACCGACACCCCATGCCCAAGAGAACACGCCGCCAATACGCCCACGCCCACCTTGGACAGGGTCAGGCGGTCTGCTATTCAGGGTGCATTCTTAGGCAGCGGAGATCCATAGGATTCGAAGCCGGTCGGGCAAGAGCGCCTGGCCGGCTTCGTTGTCCTGACTTTGTTTAGGGGATGACGACCTTGCCGCGGATAAATCGGGTGGGACCGGGCAGCGCCTCGACCGTTAGGGTGCGGGTCAGCGTGTTGCCGTCGATTGATTCGCTTTCTCCCAAGATCGCGACGCCTTCCCAATCGGTGAGATTGCCGGATGTCTCCGCGAGGACGATGGCATCCGCGTCGAGCCGCTGGGTGAGGCGAATTTCGATGATCCCACCCCCGCCGGCGGAATAGGCGATGCCGCCGGATTCGCCGAACGCGTAGGCGATCAGATCATCGTGATCGACGGGCGGCGGTGCGGCATCGCTTTCGCCGGGCGATCCGCCATCCGCCGCGCTGTAGCGCCAGTGCGTGCCGTCGGCGTGGTAGGCGTCGTCGGCTTGCGGCGACATCTGGACGATGCTGCGGCCGCCGCCATCGGCGAAGTCGCCGGGCCAGGGCGCGGCATCGTCGAAGGCGAATTCGCGGACGATGGTTTCGGCTCCGAAGATCAGCGCGAGGTTTTCGCCGCCGTCGTTCAAGGCTCCGCCGTATTCGCCGGCGATGGCGGAGGCGGGCACCGATGGGTAGGCGGCCTGGAAGGCGGCGAGATTGCGGACGATGACGAGGCGCTCGCCGGGACCGAGCTGCGCCACCGATGCGCCGGAGAAGTCGAAGTCGATCCCGTCGGCGAACCGGAGCGGCGCGAGGTCGAGCGCCGCCGCGCCGAGGTTGGCGATCTCGAGGAACTCGCCCTCCGCATCCGCCGGGTGGTAGTGCAATTCGGTGATGGCGATGGCGTCGCGATACGGGGCGACATCCGGCGCGCTGGCGGTGAATTGCAGCGGCGCGCTCCAGTGGCTCCAACGCCCGGTGCCGTCCTGGTGGCGGACGCGCGCGCGATACGTGCGCCCCGGCACGAGGACCGGCGGCGGGGCGATGGATGCCTCGAACGACGCGAGTTCGCCGGATTCCCAGACCGGTTCGATTTCGTAGCGATACGGCGTCCCCTGCTCATAGCCGGCGACGGACGGGTCATAGACTTCGCCGATCCTCCATTCCATCGCCGCGAAGGCGCGCCCCGCATCGCCCGGCACAAATGCGCTGCTGGTCAGTGCGATCGCGTTCGCCGGATGCCCTGGCGCGGACCCGTCGGTCAGCGCAGGGGTCGCCGGGATGGTGGCATCGGCGGCCATCTGGGCGAGGCGCCCGCCGCCGTGCGCATCCGCCGCGATGAAGTCTTTGACCCACGCCACCATGCCGGCGAAGTCGGGCGAATCGAGCACGCGCGAGTAGCCGATCGGGCCATTGGTCATGTTGCCGATCGGATAGGGCGTCTTGTAGTAGTTGCCGAACGCGCCCGCCGAGCGGGGCGGCACCGGGTTGGCGGGATCGTAGTCCCAGCGGCGCCGGTCGATCTCGGCAAAGCCGGTGCCGTCCGTGCCTGCGCCGCCGCCGGTGATGATCGCTGCGTATTCGTCGACCAGCGTCCACCCCTGGTCGTCGTTCAGCAACAAATCCTGCAGCTCGCGCGCGCGGTTGCGGAATTCGAGATCGATGGCCGGGTGGAGCAGGCAGCGCTCGATCTGCTCATAGGGCGTGACGCCTGCCGTCTGCGTGCCCTCCGGTCCCCAGCGGTCGAATTGCTCGTAGAGCAGATCGTTGTCCCACGGGAAGATCATCCAGCGCCCCGAGGGTCCTGGCTCGCGGAAATAGACGACGTTTTCCTGGTCGCGGCGGTCGGTGTTGTTGACCGCCTCGGTCACCGCGCGCCACGAGAAATACTCTTCGAGGTGGACGTGGTCGCGCCACCACTGCTCCGGCTGGATCGTGGCGACGTTCCCCGCCGTGCCGAGGTTGTAGCCGGTCACATTGCTGACGAAAGCATTGAGATCCGAGAGGTCATCCGGCTCGCCTTCGCCCTGCCCGAGCAAGCGGTTCGCGCGGGTGCGCTGCATCCGAAAGATGTTCCCGTCCGGCAATCCGTGCTGCTCTTTGAACTGGTTGTCCTGGTTGCCGAAGGCGAGATACAAGCCCCAGAGGTCGCCGTTGAATTGGTCGGGATCTTCCTCGGCGGCATCGACCACGCGCAGGTGGGCATAGCTGGTGCAAGGCGCGGGCGCGCCCGCCAGCGTGGAGAGCCGATACGACACCGCCTCATCCAAGCCCGCCATGCCGCGGTTCCACGCCGCCCACGGCGACGATATGCTGCTCAGGTTGAGCGTGCGAACCGGCACGTCGTAGGGCTGGCCATAGTCGTCCGGGAAATCGAGATAGTGCCCGCGCGGAAACTTGATCTTCCACTTTATCTTGCCGGTGTTGTAGGTCGAGTTCTGCCCCTTCGGGCGGAACCGGATGTGGTCGTAAACTTCACCGCCGATGACCAGCGTCCCCTCAAAGCGATAGGTGCCATCATTGAACGCGCCGTTGTAGCGGAAGTTCAGGATGTCGGCGCCGTCGGCGAGCACATGCCACGGGCGGACCGATCCCATCGCCGCCGCATCGAACGTGTCCGCCGGGGTGACGCCCGGCTGGACGGCGGCCGTCCACGCCGGCACGCCGTCGTAAACAAAGTAGGCGAAGTTCGGCGACGGATCGTCGTCATACGGCACGCGCACCTCGGTCCCCTGCCCGTCTGCCGCGAGAATGCGATAGCGGATCAGGCGGCGATGCGCCTGCACCGCTCCGGGGATCGCGCCGGTGAAAATGTCATCGCCCGCCGCGAGATCCGGCGCGACGCCGTCATCCGCCATCGCGACCGGCAGCCAGTTCGCCGCATAGGCGCCGTCGCTCTGCCGGAGGTAGGCACCCGGCTCGACGATCTGGTAGAGCAACGTCGCCGCGCCCACGCCCTCGCAGTCGGTGATCTTCGCCGTCACGACGACGTCCTCGCCCGAGCGCGGAGCCTTGGGCGCGTGATCGACCTGGCGGATCGCGGGCGGGAAGTAGGCGCGCGCGACCGCGCCGTTGGGCGCGCCGGGCGTGGGCAAGGCGCTGCGCCAACTGCCGCCGAGCGACGGATCGAGGTCCGCGCCGATCTTCTGGATCGTCATCGCCGGCTCGTCCCCGACCGTCGGCCAAGGAAAGCCGAGTTCGTAATCGACGCGGTCCACCGCATTGCCGAGCGCGTCGCGCAAGACGATCTCCTCGCCTTCGTTCGCGAGGTTGCCCGACCACGGGCCGAGCGCCGCGACGCCGAATTCGAGGGCGATCTCGGCGGCATCCTCGGCGATGACCAGATAGCCGTTGGGCGGGAGGATCGTGCCGCCGGGGATGGCGAACTCGACGCCGCCGCCGAGCGTCCAGCCGCCGACATCGACCGCGGCATCGAGCGGGTTGAACAACTCGACAAACTCGAGGTCGCGCGACTTGGAGTCCGGCGGGTCGTAGTGGATTTCGCTGATGACGATGTGCCCCGCCTCGCTGCCGCCCGCCGTGTTCGCCACGCCGGGCGTCGGGGCGGTGAAATAGCGGAGCGCCGCCTGCAGCGTGTCGGCAGAAAGCGATGCGCCGATCCGGAAATCGCTGTCGCCCGCCGAGACGTTCAGCCCATGGATGGCGAGGATGTTTTCGCCTTCAGCCAGCGCGGCGGAAAATGCGGCGAGGTCGATGGACTCCGAAAATTCATCCGCTGCCGCCGTCGCCGCCGAATCATGCGCCAGCGCGGCGGGCGCGTTTCGGCGGGCGACCTCCACGCCGTTGAGCCACGCCACGAATCCATCGTCGGCTTTGATATTCAAAACAAGCTGCCCGAATCGCCCGGGCGGTTCGTCCAAATCAAACGCCGCCCGGAAGAACGCGCTCGCGCTGACGCCGGCCATCTCGGATTCGAGATCGGTGGGAAACGCCGATCCCGCGCCGCGAAACTTAAACGTCCCCGCCCCGTAGCGCGCGGCGGGCCCGCCGTCGGGCGTCCCGGGAAATGCCCCGGCGGTCCCGAATCGGCTGGAGCCGACGAAGCTGATCAGCCCGCCATTGCCATCGGTGGCGCTAAAGCCGGCACCGTTGCCGTTGCGTTCGCTGTTCCCGTAACCATAGGCGACGACCGTGTAGTTGCCGGGCGGAACGGCGACCGGCGCGGCGAGCGCCTTGAACCGCTGCCCGCCCTCCAACGCGCCCGGCGATGCCGAGGTGAACGTCTCCTGCGCGAGCATGGCGGTCCCGAGGTTGCCGCTGCGTTCCCAGATCTGCACCGTGATCGAAGTCCCGGCAGCGATCCCGTTCGAGCCATCATCAAAGCAGCCCAGCTCGGTGATTTCGATGGCGGCGCTGGCGTCGAAGTCCATGCCCAGCGATCCGCCGTAGTTTTGGTTGCCCGCCGTCCCGCCCGCGATGCTGTAGGCTTTGGCGATCGGGAAGGCCTGCGTATCGAAGCCCGCCTCGAACGCGCCGCCCGCCCAGCCGCTGTCGTCGAAGACGGCGCCGCCCCGCCAGCCGTCGCCCACCGCCGATCCGGGGACGAGGTATCGCATCGCCGAGCCCGGCTCTAACAAAACAACCGGATAGTGCGCCGAACCGACGCCCCAGCCATAGCTTTGATCCGGCGCCAGCGACCAGCCGCCGCAGAACTCGGAGAGGATCGCCTGGCCGTCCGGGGCGATCAGCGCCAGGTATTCGCCGCCCGCATCCAGCCGGAAATTCGCGTGCGGGTTGCCCTGCGGATCGCGCACGCCTTCCGCCGCCTGCCCGCTGGCGAAGACGATGAGCCGCTCGCCCGCGCCGAGCACGATTTCCGGAAAGTGCCACTTCGCCAGATCGGCGCGGTCGTCGGTCAGGCGGTAGCCGCTGAGATCGATCGGCGCGCCGGAGGTATTCTCGACCTCGATCCAATCGCTGCGCTGCCCGAAGCCGTCGAGGATGCCGGTGGCGTTGTCGGCGAGAAACTCGGAGATGCGCAGCCCCGGCGGCGCGACCTGCACGGTGGCTTGGGCGCTGGCGCTGCCCTGGGCATTCGCGACCTCAAGCGTAAACGTCGTTTCCGCGGCGGGATTGATGCGGCGCTCGCCGCTGGCGGGCACCGGCACGCCATCGAGCAGCACCGTCTCCGCCGCCTCCGCCGACCAGCGCAGGGTGGCGACCTGCCCCGGCTGGAGCGGGTTGGGCGTCGCCGCGAAGTGGCTGACCGAGGGCGGCGGGATCAAGGCGGAGGCTTCCACCTGGTCGATGTTGATCTGATTGACGCCGTTGCCGGGAAAGATCAGATAGACCGGCAGGCCGGCGAGATCGCCCAACACCGCCGCAGGCGAGATCGTGAACGTGTGCGCGATCGCCGCGTAGCCGCCGAGATTCGCCGGCACCGGGATGCTCGCCGCGCCGCCGACGACGCTTTGCCCGGAATCGCCCGCCCGGATGTCTGCGCGCAAGACTGAGGCCGCGCCCGTGCGCTCCCGCGCCTGGCACACCACCGTGATCTGGGTGCCCGACAGCGCGAGCACGTCGCCGCCTCCGGCAAACCGAAGGTCCTGCGTCCCGCCCGCGCCGCCCGCATCGACGAAATAAACCAGATCGCCGTCCGGCGCGAAATCGACCGGCGTGTTCGGGTGGAAGAGACCGGTGTTGCCCGCGCCGACCGGAAAAAATCGGTCGTTCCAAGACGGGATCTCGCCCCGCGTAAAATCGCCGGGGTCGGATCCGATTGGCGCGGCGTCCCCATCGCCATTCAGCGTCGTCTTTCCATCCTCGAAGGACGGGTTGCGGATCTGGATCGACTGGGGAAATGCCAGCGGCGCGGTCAGGAGGGCTGCGGCGGCAATAAACGAAATCAGGGGCGGGGCATGCGGCGAACGTTATGAAATCGGCACCGAAAACGAAAGCCGAAAACGTGCCCGCCACGCTCAATCATCTGCGTTGCCCAAGATGGCGGCAATCTCTGCTGTCGCTACTTTGAGCAAGTCCGCGATCCGCCCTGGCGAATGCCCCGCTTCATGCAAGGCAACGACCGCCCGCCGGGTCTTCTCCCGCTCCTCCTCGCGCAGCCGCCGCTCCTCCTCGCGCAGCCGCCGCTCCTCGAGGGCGGTGGCTTTTGATCGTTCGAGTTCGTGGAGGATATCTCCGAAATTCGCCTCCCAGAGGCGGTAGCTTTGTTCTTCTTCGGTCATCTTTTCGGCGTGTTCGGGATCGGCACCTAGGCGGCTCAGGTACCCGAGTATCCGGTCCAACAAATGATCGCCTGCCGCTAACGATTCGTCAACCTCGAGCAAACGCGGGTCGGCGGGGTCCGCATTACGTTGGTTGAAGAGCAACGAGAAGCGCCCGAGCGCCGAACCTTCCAATGCATCAGCCTCTGCCGCCAGCCTCGGGATTTGAATGATAAAGGCATCGTGGGTGAGCGCTTCGATGAAATCCGGTCTCTCGGAGAATGGCTGTGCTGTCACCGCGCAGCGGCATCGCCTCTCCACATGGATTACCGCTGGCAGCGCGGCACCTTCCCCTGCCCCGATCTCGTATCCGAGGATGTAGATTGGGACGACCGGGAGCATTATCTTGCGCCGGATGCCTGCGCTCATGATTTCGTGTTCGCGGGTGAGCTGGGAGGCCAGATAGAGGCGAAAGCGCATGGTGTCGCCGCGCTGCCTTTGCGCTTGGATTTCGAGAATCACCTGCCGGTGGTCGCCCTCTGCGAAGGTGACGACCGCAGAGAAATCGAGCCGGCGGAGCGCCACGCGTTTTGTCCTCGGATCGCGGATGACCGATTCTTGCGAGGTAAACGCGACCGCCTCCACCGGCCGGCCGAGAAAGAGTTCCGCGATGCCGCGAGCGATGTCGGGGTCGCTCAAGAGCGCCTTGAGCGTGACATCATATCTGGGGTTGGCGATCTTCATCGTAGGCATGGCCTGCGGGCACCGACCCACCTATCCACAAATCCCCGCATCGGCAATCCGCCAAATAGCCTTGCCTAAGCCCCCTACCCTTCCGGATCGAATGGCTTAAACGGCTTACCAAGTTTCCTCAAATAGTCTTCGCGGCGGCGGATGCTCGCCAGGACCCGCGCGGCTTCTTGGGCGGCGCGCTTTGCCCAAAAGGAATCCGGGTATTCGCGGGTGACCTGGATGTATTCGTAGTAGCGCTGGATCTCGTGGGGCAGGGTGCGCTGCTGGGTTTCGCGGGCGGCGATGCGTTTGACTTCCAGCTCCGCGCGATACTCCTCGCGGATCGGGGAGCGCGACCGCACCGTGTTGAGCGCCGCCGCCAGACCGTCGCGGTTTTCCTTGCCCGCGAGGCGCAGAAACGGGGACTCGCCCATCGCCACCAGCTTCAGGTATTGCGCCATCCTATCCTCCTCCGCCTTCGCCGCCGCGATCGAATCCGCGAACCATTTCTCCGCCTCGTCCTTCAATTCGATCAGGCGGTTGCTGTGCGCCTCGACTTTGAGCCACTGGCGCAGGATCTCCGAGTCGTCCGGCGGGCGATGCCCCAAGCCCCGATATTCCTCCAACGTGACCCGCGCGCCGAGGTCGCGGAAGACCCTCGCCGCATTGCGGGTGTAGATCACATTCGTCTCGGCATCGCCCGCGCCCAGATAGACCGGCTTGCCGTCGAGCCGCTTCGGCGTGCGCGAGTGGGCGCCCTCCAGCAGGCCGCCGCCCATCGGCAAGGCTCCCGCCAACTCGTCGCCAATCTCTTCCATCATCAGCGCGGAGGTCCAGCCGCCCTTGCTGTAGCCGCCGACATAGGCGCGCTTCGGATCGATGGGGGCGAGTTCCTTCACCTGGTCGCGGACCTTTTGGAAAAGCGCGATCTCTTCCGAGAACTGATTTTTGCCGGGTTCCTGCTCGTATTGCAGCAGCCCGCGCGAGGCATACGTCATGCCGACGATGAAGAAGCCGCGCCCGCCGGTGAACTTGCGCATCAAGCCGGTCTCCGGCGAGCCGCCGGTGCCGTGATACCAAAAGATCGCCGGCCACTTGCGCCCGGCATCCGCCGGATCGAAGTCCTCCGGCGTGTAGAGCTTCAGGTCCACGCCCATGCCCTCGACGCGAAACGCCTGCTCGCCGCCCGCTCGCAGATCTAGCTTTTGCCCGTGGGCGGCGGAGGCAGCGGCGAGCAGGCAAAGGAACGCGGGGGCGAAGGCGAACGCTTTCATGCCGGACGATAGGCGCGCGCCGCGCGCTGTCTAGCCGCGAACCGGGCGCGCGCCGCACCACCGCCGGGCGACAACCCGACACCGCAACTGGATTTCCGCGCGGACCGGTGCGATAGGGGCGCGCTCTATGCTCCGATCGATGTTCACCGTGGGCGGCTTTACGCTGCTCAGCCGCCTGCTCGGGTTCCTGCGCGATATGGTCATCGCCCGGTTCCTCGGGACCGGCATGGTCGCCGACGCCTTTTTCGCGGCGTTCCGGTTCCCGAATATGTTTCGCCGGATCTTTGGCGAGGGAGCGTTCAATGCCGCCTTCGTCCCGATCTTCTACCGCACGCTGGAAGAGGAGGGCAAGGGCAGGCGATGCTTTCGCCAGCCGCACGTTTACGATCCTCGCCCTCGTCCTCGGGATCGGCACGCTCGCCGCCATCCCGGTACATGCCGTGGCTGATGTCCGCCGTGGTGCCGGGCTTCAAGGCGTCGGCGGATTCGCAAAACGCCGCGTTGGGGGCGGACGGGCGCTCTGTTTTCGAGGCGAACGTGAAGGGCGCGAAAGCCGTCTATTTTGTCCTCGACGGCACCGGCTCAGCGCCGGCCGAGGCGACGCTGAGCGCCGAAAAGCCCACCGGATTCATCGGTTCGGTCGGGCATTTCCTCGGCGGCGAATCGGAGGCCGTCTCGCCGGTCGATTTGTTCTCGCTAGCGGAGGGCGGCGCGCCGGTCCTGGCCGCCGGGGATCCGGTCAAGATCGCCCTGCCGAAGGGCCATAAATTCACCGTCTTGAAAGGCGCGGCGTCGATCCCCGACGGCGCGCGGCTCCGCGTTTACCGCAACCACCCGGACACGTTTCCGCTGACCGCCACGCTGACCGCGATCACGTTTTCCTACCTGCTCTGCATGGCGCTGGCGGCGCACCTGAGCGGCGTGCTCAACACAAACCGGATCTTCGGCATGCCGGCGGCGGCCCCGGTTTTTCTCAACGTCGTCTTCCTGATCGGGCTGCTCGCCGCCGTCCCGGCGCTGGGCGTGTCGAAGGACCCGGTCGCCTGCGGGCATGTCGCGGCGTGGTGCGTCTGCGTCGCCGGCTTCATCCAGCTCGGCGCGCTTTGGCTCACCGCCTGGCGTAAAGATCTGCCGGTCAAATTCGCCCGCCCCTGCCTGTCGCCGCGCATCAAGAAGCTGTTCAAGCTGATGGGACCGGGCATCGCCAGCGCCGGCGTGCAGCAGATCAACCTCCTCGTCGGCGGCATCATCGCGTCGTTCCAGGCGGGCGCGGTCTCCTACCTCTATTACTCCGACCGCGTTTACCAACTGCCGCTCGGCATGATCGGGATCGCCCTGGGCGTCGTCCTCCTGCCCGAGGTCACGCGGCGGCTGCGCGGCGGCGATGAGATCGGGGCAAAGCGGAGCATCACGCAGGGCATCGAGATCGCACTCGTCATCACCATGCCCGCCGCCATTGCCCTGCTCGTCATCCCGGACGCCATCATCGCGGCGCTCTTCCAGCGTGGGGCGGAATTCGATGCCGAGAGCACGCGGCAGACGTCGCTGGCGCTCGCCGGATTTGCCGCCGGGCTGCCCGGCTACGTTTTGATCAAAGTCCTGCAGCCCGGCTACTACGCGAACGAAAACACCAAGGCACCCATGGTCATAGGTAAGCATCACCGTGGCGGTCAACATCGTGGTCAGCCTCCTGCTCTTCCCAAAACTGCGCCACCTCGGGCTGGCGATCGGGACCTCGGTCGCCGCCTGGGTCAATGTCCTGCTCCTCGCCCGCGGGCTGCGCAGCTTCCTCCACATCCCCGCCGAGACCTGGTCGCGCATCGCCCGCATCGCCGCCGCCGCCGCGCTCATGGGCGTCGCCGTCTGGGCGGCGCACCGGTTCGCCCTCGGCGGATTCTTCCAGGGCGAGATGCCGCGCGGCTTCAGCCTCGCCCGCGAATTGCCCGCGCCGCCGCCACCGCCGCCCTCGTCCTCGGCGGCATGGCGATCTACTTCGCCGCTGCCATCGCGCTGGGGGCCACCTCGATCGCCCAGCTCAAAGCGATGCTCCGGCGCGGGCGGCCAAAGGGCTAGAGTAGCGCTGCCTCACCTCTAGCGCTTTGACGTGCTAAACGGGAATTTCATCCCATCCCCGCACCTTCAACCTTCCCTAACCCGGCTGATCGAAGCCGACACCTCTAACATCGTCCTGCTTTAAGGATGGCCGAGAGACACAGATTGCGCTCCACAACAGGCGTTAGCTCAAAAGCCCAGTAGATGGACATAAGCGGATTGATCCAAAGCTTTGACCGTGCGGTCCGATCCGTGCGGTGATGGTCGCCAAACTCCCCTTCAATTGCTGAGGCGATTGAATTTGCAACGATACTGGGGCGCGATGGTGTCTGTTCGTTGGCAAAACGCACCGCGTCGAGAAACGCTATCGACTCAGGCATGTCCGGCAGAAGCGCGGAAAGACCAAGATAGCCGCCCCTCTTCGACAAAGCACTAACCGCCTCCAGAAACTGGGCATGGCAGACTCCGTGGAAATAGTCCACCCCAAAACCCAGGCAAACGAGAAACTGATTTGGGACGCGGAGTGAAGATGCGGCCGCCAAGCTCGCAAAATCCTCGGCGGGCGTCCCCAAGCCGACCTCATCGCCGCGCATCAAACTATCGGTTCCTCCATCCACCAGAATAACCGTGTCGATTTGGTGCTCTTCGGCAATCCATTCGTATGCCTCTTTTAAAGGAATCACCCCCCTCTGCTCAAAGGCATAGACTGGCGCATCAATCCCCTGCTTCTGCGCCAACCAGCGGCACAGTTGAAGTTCCGGGAAATACCCACCGTCGTAAGGATAGTCACTCGTCACTCGCACACAGGAGTCAGTCGCCCGACAATCAGGATCTAGCGGGAGCGCCGCGAACGATAGGTTTGCGAGGGTCACCGTTTTGCCAGCCTCCCGAAGTGCCAGATACAGCGGAATCCCCGAAAACACGTCAAAACCCCCGCCTGCCCCGGCGATTAAAATGTTCGATGAAAGTTCAAGCCGATCCCAGAGTGGCCACGAATACAATCTCATTGTGGAAAGTAGCCGCTTTAGCGAAAATTCAACCTGAACCTAGCAATCTCCCGCGCCCCTAAGCTTTTACCGATAACCAACATTTGACAACATGCTCACTCCGACCGAATCGCGGCGATGAGATTGCCGCGGAGCGCGGTGCGGGCGGCGATCCAGCAGAAGGCGATGCCGCCGGCGAGGATGCCGCCGAGCAGCGCGGCGAGGAATCCGGCGGGGATCCCGCTGCCGGGCTGGCTGAGGCTGGGCACACGGCGACGGCTGCCGCCGCCGCCCCGGCGACCAGCCCGGCGAGGTGGAGGAACCAATGCTCGCCGAGCACCATCCTCGCCAGCGCGGCGCGGCGGAACCCGACGGCCTGCATGACGCCGAGTTCGGCGCGGCGCTCGAGGACATTGCGGGCGACGATCAGCCCCAGCCCGGCGGTGCCGAGCAGCACGCCGAAGCCGCCGAGGGTCGAGAAGATCTGGATGTAGGTGTTCTGCACCGCGTTGAAGGCGGCGAGCCGCTCGCGCGCATCGATCAACGCGAAGCCGCGGTCCTCTAACATGCGCACCAGGTCGCCGCCGATCGCCCCGCGTTCGCCCGGCGCGATGTCGATCAGAAACATCTGGTGGCCGCCCGCCTCGGGGAACGCTTTGATGAAGTTCGCCTCCGAGACGATCAGGTTGCCCTGCAAAACAGAGCCGGCGAGCAATCCGACGAGGCGGAACCGGAGCGCCTGGCCGGTCGCGTCCCGGTATTCTACCGTGTCGCCCAGCATCTTGCCGAGCGCCCACATCGCGCTGTTGGCATCGGCGATCGCCGGGATCGCGCCGCCTTCCGCCTGCCCGGCCAGCGCCGCCCAGCCGGAGCCGCTTTGCTCCTCCTGCTGGAAGACAAACTGGCTGCGGTCCGCCATCATCTGGGGATCGACGCCGACCACGCGGGGCTGCTGGGCGCGGTTGAGGTTCAGGCAGCTCGCCTCGTCGCCCTGCCGGACGCGGAGCGGGATGGCGAAGAAATCGCCGGGATCGATTTCGTCCAGCCCGAGGTCGTCGCGGTCCGCCGGGCTGTTGAGGTCCTGGTAAACCGGGAGCGTCGATTCGCCGATGAGCGGGAAGCCGCCGGTGCCCGAGTCGCCCTCGCTGCCGAGCCGGAACGCATTGACCGCCACGACCATGAAGACGCCGGCCGCCATGATCCCGATGACCGCGAGGCTGCGCCCGGTGCGGCGCGTCGCATTGCGCAACCCCAAGCCCCACTCGCTGCGCGCCGCCGATCCCGCCGCGCGCACGCGGTCGAGCGCGAACGCAGACAGGCAGATCGCGGCGGTGAGGAGCAGCGCGCCGCCGCCGAAGAACGCATAGGCGAGCTTCTCGCCCTCCAGCCCGCCGGAGCCGGCGACGATGCCGGCTCCGCCGAGCAGGCAAAGCGCGCCGATCCACAGGCTCTTGCGCTTGGCGGCGGGCATTTCGCCTGCGGCATGCGCCGCGCCGCGCGCCGCCTCGCCCAGCGAGACGCCCGCGATCAGATCTTTGGGCTGCGCTTTGGCCACGCGTCGCGCCACGAGGAAGACAGCGAGCAGCGAGACGAGCACCGCGCCGGCAAATGACCCGCCCAGCGTGGCGGGCTTCGCGTGGTAGGCGAATGCCATTCCGGAGACCGCGCCAGACCAATCGCCGCCCAGCCCGGCGAGCGCCAGTTTGGTGTAGGCGTAGCCGCCTAGCAATCCGACCAGCGCCCCGGCGCAGGAAAGCGCGAGCGCCTCCAGCAACAGCGCGCGGCGCACCCGCTTCCCGGTCAGGCCCACCGCCATGAGCAACCCGATCTGCTCGCTCCGCTTCTCCACGCCGAAGGCGAACAACAGCGCGGTCAAAATCAGCGCCGTAATGATCAGGAAGAAGCTCATCGAGGCGAAGAGCGCGCCGAAATCCATCGACTTGGCGACCGAGGCACCCGCCTCCGCCGAGAGGTCGCGGGCGTGGACGCCGGAGGTCGCGGGGCTGAGTTCGGCGCGCAGCGCGGCGGAGAAAGTCGCGGCGTCGGCACCCTGGATGCGCAGCGAGGTCAGGTTGCCGAACCGGTTTGACCAAAGCCGCTGCCCGGCGGCGAGCGTGATGAATGCCTTGGGCGTGGCGTGATATTCGTCCCAGTATTTCTGGTCGTCATCCGTCATCCGCGAGCGGTCGATCTCGAAGCCCGGATCCCAGTCCCGGCAATTATCGACGTCGGTCACGCCGGGGAATTTCGGCGACCAATCGCGGCGCATGTCCGGGTGGTCCATCGGCAGGATGCCCGCCACGGTGAAGTCGGCGGATTCTTCGCGCAGCCCGCGCGTGCCGTCGATGACGTTGAATTTAAGCGTGAGCGCATCGCCTTCCGCCGCGCCCAGTTTCTCCGCCGCCCACGCATTGAGCAAGATCCCGTCGTCCGGCATGCCGGCGGGGAAAAGCGAGGCGCGCGACGCATCGACCGCCGAGATCATCGAGTAGGCAATGTGCTTTTCGCCGACGGCAAATTCGTTGGCGAAATAGGTGAGCGCGCCCTGCGCGGCGGGCGCGACGGCGCGGGCTGCCTCGGCGAGCGGCGGATCGATGAAGATCCGGTCGCTGCTCACCTCGATCTCGCTGCCGCGCGCCTCGACCTCGCTGCCGCTCAGTTCTCGCACCGCCAGTTCGGCATCGGCGAGCGTCCAGGCTTCTTTGGCGGCGGCATCGATGGCAGCCGCCTCCGCACCCTCGGGAAAGAACACCGCATTGCAGCGCCCCGGCTTTTCGAGGATCTTCTGCGCCTCGGCCAGCGGCAGGAAGAGATCGAGCGCCGGCACTTGCTCGGCGCGCAGGCTGAAGCGCCCCAGCTTTGCCGACGGGATGATCGCCGCGACGGTGGCGCGGACCAGCGCGGTGTTGCGCGTCGATCCGGAGAGCGGCGCGTCCTTGGAGATCGCGCCGGGGATTTCGAGCCGCGCGATGATCGCGTCGCCGGCTTTCAGCCCCAGCCGGTGCGCGAGCGGCTCGCCGACCGCCGCCGGCACCCCGCCGCCCTCCGCCACCAGCGGATCGCCGTCCGGACCGCCGAGCTTCCAGAACCCCGGCTCCACGCCGAAGACCGAAACGCCATTGGCGCGGCTGCCGCCGTCCGCCGTGGTGACCGCGCCTTGCACCAGGATCGCCGGCGCGCCCCCCGGCAGGCTTTCCGCAAACGCCCCGGTGAAAAACCGGTCGCCGCCGATCATCGCCGCCCCCACCCCGCCAATCCGCTCCGCCGCCGCCCGCCGCAGCGTCTCCCGCACCGAATCGCCGACCACCAGCGAGCCGCTCAAGATCGCGCACGTCAAGGCGGCCCCGAGCAGGATGCTCAGGTTCCACTTCCAATACTGGGCGAGCGAGCGAAGGGCGAGTTTGGCGAGGGTCATCGTGGCGCGGGCAATGAGATTTGCCATTGGGTATCCGGGATACGCGCGCCGCGCAACCGCCGCGCGCGCGGGAAGGAGGGGCAGATACTGCGGGCATTCCGTATCGTTCGGAAAATCTGATTGCCCGATGGGACAAAATTAAACATCAGGCAATCAAGCGGAGCGAACCTTCGTAAGTCATAAGAATACCGCGATCGCCGAACCAGGGCCCGTATCATCCCGCCGTTTCCCCTTGACCACAGGGGTGTAGACTCATTGCCAAAAACACTTGCGGGAATCGGCAGCCCAAAACTCGCTGTTTTGCTCTGGCTCAGATGAGGCTGGGCATCGCGCCGCAAGCCCCTCCTTGGAGGGGATTTAGGGGCGGAAAACGAGGCGCATCTCTTAAACCCAGGTAATTACCAAAAACCAGGACACCTTTCGGAACCGATCCTAGCGAGGTCGTCCGCTGCCCGCTGACCCACTCCCGACCCCTCCCAGGAGGGGAGATTGGATTCGCGACGCCCGGATGGCGCGGCACCCCGTCGTTTTCCAGCCATGGCGGGTATCAAAATTGGCGCAAGTCTCTATGGCATTCAGTCTAGGTGCGCTTAGCTATCCCTAACGCCCCAGATATCGCCCAGTGCGATCTCGATGTTACATTCCGCCAAGAACACAATTTGCTTTAAGTATTCCATGGCATGCATCTCCCGATCCGCTGCCACTTTTCGCATCATCGGAGACGACCTCGTTCCAGATGAGATCACCCGGTTGCTGGGCGCATCCGCGACGCATGCCCAGAAGAAGGGCGACAAGATCGTTGGCAAGAAGACAGGCAATGTGCGGATAGCTAGATTTGGCATGTGGAGGTTGCAGGCATCTAACTGCGAACCGGAGGATCTTGATGGGCAGATCCGCTTCATTTTCGACCAGCTAACCGATGATCCCGCTGTATGGAAGTCCTTTGCCAGCCGATACAAGATGGACCTCTTTTGCGGGATCTTCATGGAGCGCTTCAACGAGGGCATGGAGCTCTCCCCTGATTCTCTCTTGGTTCTCGGCTCGCGGGGCATCAAGATGGCCCTAGATGTATACGGGCCTATTTCTGACGACGAAGCAACAACAAGCCAATCGGGTAGGAGCGGGGTTTGATCCCGTTCCCTCACACCACCGGCCATGCGGCTCCGCATCCGGCGGTTCCCATCCGCCATGCTATCCTTTGGAGCCTTTCGGACCGCCGGGATAGCGGATGGCGACACAGTGTTCTGTTAGATGCGGGACTCTCACTTTCTCTGCTCGCTTCGCCTAAATGTCTCACTCCCCCGTGCGGGTTCGCCGTGGTGGATGGGTTCCGCGAGTCGGGGTCCCGTGATTGGTTCGACCCTTCGTCGGGGTGAGGCCTCCGGCAACTTTGCTGTGCTCCTCGCACTCCGGCTCGTTTCCTCGACTACGATGACCCCTGCTGAGTTGCTGGGTGCCCCCGCGTCCACCCTCCGGGCTATCTTTGCGGATTGGCGGTCTCGCTGTGTTGTGCCAGCTCACCCGCCCTTGTCGGCATTGCCGGGCTTCGCCCGCCCTCCGGGCAGCCTGCGGCTGGCTGTCTCCCTGCGGTCGGCTGTATGGGATTTTTATCCATCGCCTGCCAGTTTTATCCGCTTCGCGGCTCTGCGGTCTGGCTTCGCTCATCTGCGTGCGCTTCGCGCCGGGGCAGTCCCATAGTCTTCCTCCCCACGGTCGGTCACCCTCCGGCAGTTGGCTTCTGGTAGTGTTTTGTTTCATCATTTCATCACACAGGGGACTTGAACCCCTTTTGGGGTTCCGCCCACGATGGGCGTACACAAAACAGTGGTGCCAACGGCGGGCAATGCCTTTAGTGCGCTTCGCTCTGGACGCTTTTTCGCCGCCGTGCCACGCGTCAAACGTTTTGGCTAGGAGCCTGTCGGACTTTGAGCGGTCCGCATTCCGGCGTCAGGTCGCCCGTACGGCATGAGTCAGCTGGCTGAGCCTTCCATGGAGTCCCTCATTTTGCCAAAAATCCTCCCGCTCAACTCTTTCTAGCCGGACGCAGACGAATGGCTTTGCCCTTGTGGAAACCCATTACTTCGAACCTGGCGCGCCGCCAAAATGGTTCCCGGAATTGAGTCGAGAATCCGTCAAAATATCGGAATGACGCTCCCGCATCCATGTTGCCTGTAATTTCCGTAATTTCCTGCTATCCTAGCAAATGCCCGCCGCCACCGCTGAATTTACCGTTGAAAATGGCAAGCCGCCCCGGCTTGTCCTGGGCGGCGATTGGCGGATCGGGGCGGCTCCGCCTCTCCCGGATCTGCGAGGATCGTGCGGGCTGTCCTTTGATTTGTCGGCGGTCGGCGAATGGGATTCTTCGCTGCCATCATGGGTCGTGCGCGCGATCGAGTCGGCGGAGGACGCGGGGTTAGAGCCGGATTTGAAGTCGCTGCCGGAGGGCGTGGCAAAATTGGTGGCGCTGGCGCGGGCGGTGCCGGAGCGGGCGACTGGCGACAAAGGCGGCAAGCCGAATTTCGTCGAGCGGATCGGGGCGGCGGCGCAAGGCGCGTGGCGCGGCGGGGTCAGCGCCTGCGACTTCACCGGGAATGCGGCGATCAGCCTGGCGAAGACTCTCGCCTTCCGCACGCCGCTGCGGTGGCGCGATTTTTTTGCCCTGATCCAAGAATGCGGGGCCAGCGCGCTGGGCATCGTCGCGCTGATCAGTTTTTTGACCGGGTTGATCCTCGCCTTCGTCGGCGCGGTCCAGCTCCGGCTCTTCGGCGCGGAGATCTACGTCGCCGATCTGGTGGCGATCGCCATGGCGCGGGAGATGGCGGCGCTCATGCCGGCGATCATCATGGCAGGCCGCAGCGGTGCCGCTTTCGCCGCGCACCTCGGCACGATGAAGGTGTCGGAGGAAATCGATGCGCTGACCACGTTCGGGTTCTCGCCCTTCGACCTGCTTGCCACGCCGCGGCTGATCGCGCTCACCCTGATGATGCCGCTGCTCTGCCTGTATAGCGACGCCATCGGCATCCTCGGCGGCATCGTCATCGCCTGGGGCATGCTCGACCTGCCGATGATCCAGTATTGGAATGAGACGGTGTCGTCGCTCCATCCGGAGCATGTCATCATCGGCGTGGTCAAAGCGACCGCCTTCGGGCTGCTGATCGCCGCCTCCGGCTGCTACTACGGGATGCGGTGCGGGTCGAACGCCGCCGCCGTGGGGCGCGCCGCCACCTCCGCCGTCGTCGCCGGCATCGTCCTGATCGTCATCGCCGACGCCATCTTCGCCGTCCTTTGCCATATCCTCGATGTCTGATTCCGCCGCCAGCCGCGGCGAAGCGCCGCCCAAGGTTTCCGCCCGCCACCTGACGATGGCGTATGGCGATTTCGTCGTGATGCGCGACCTCGATTTCGCGGTCAAGGACGAGGAGGTCTTCGTCATCATGGGCGGCAGCGGCTGCGGGAAAAGCACGCTGCTCAAGCACCTGATCGGGTTGCTCGAACCGGCGGAAGGCGAGATCTATTACGGCGAACGCCGGTTCCCGGGAGCCTACGGTCCAGAGGGTCAGGCGATGCTCCGCAACGTCGGCGTCCTCTACCAGGGCGGCGCGCTGTGGGGCGAGCGCACGCTCGCCGAAAACATCGCCCTGCCGCTCGAACAATACACCGACCTGGACGCCCGCGAGATCCGCGACCTCGCCTCGTTCAAGCTCTCGCTCGTCGGGCTGCGCGGCTTCGAGGACTTCTACCCGAGCGAGATCTCGGGCGGGATGCGCAAACGCGCCGGCTTGGCCCGCGCGCTCGCCCTCGACCCCGAGATCCTCTTTTTCGACGAGCCGTCCGCCGGGCTGGACCCGCTCAGCTCGCGGCGGCTGGACGACCTGATCCTCGAGCTGCGCGACAGCCTTGGAGCCACCATCATCGTGGTGACCCACGAGCTCGATAGCATCTTCGCCATCGCCGACCGCGCGATCTTCCTCGATGCCGACACGCGGACGGCCTGGGCGATCGGAGCGCCGAGGGCGCTTGCGGACGACCCATCCAACGAGAAAGTTTACGAGTTCCTGCGCCGCGGCGGGAACCGAGGACCAGACGCCCCATGAGCAAGAAACCAAACACTGCCGCCATCGGCGGATTCGTCATCGGAGCCGCCGCGCTCGCCATCTTCGCCCTCGCCCTGTGGGGCGGCTTTGGGCTGAGCGGCCCGAAACCCCAATTCGCCTGCTTTTTCGACCAGACCGTGACCGGTCTGCAGATCGGGTCCAGCGTGCGGCTGCGCGGCGTGCCGGTCGGGCAGGTCAAGCGCATCCTGGTCCAGGTCGCCGACCCGGAGCATCCGTCCGACACCAGCGGCCCGACCGTGCCGGTCATCATCGAGCTGGACCAGCGCCGCCTGGCGGAGGACCTCGGCGTCAAAATGAACTTCGGCGACCCGGAGGTGCTCGCGGAGCAGATCAATGCCGGGCTGCACGCCAAGCTCGAAGCCGACAGCCTGATCACCGGCGTCCTGCACGTCAACCTCGATTACCTCAAGGACGGCAAGGTGCCGACCGCCCCCGGCGTCTCGACGCTCGGCGGCGAAGCCTACCCGACGATCCCGACCGTGCCGTCCGACCTCGCCCGCGCGACCAAGGACATCGTCAGCGCCGTCAACAATATCTCGAACACCGACTTCAAAGGACTCGCCGAGCAGCTCGCCGGCTTGCTCGAAAAACTCAACAGCAAGGTCGGCGAACTCGGCATCGCCGAGCTCAACAAGGCGGTCGTCGAGATCAGCGAGGCGGCCACCGCGCTGCGCGCGCGGCTCGAATCCGAGGACGTGGACCGGACGCTCGGGTCGCTGGCCGATGCCGCCGACGAGTTCAAGGTGGTCGCCGGAAAGCTCAACAGCATCGCCTCGAAAATCGACGACCAGGTCGGCGACGAGGACATCAAAGAAATCCTCGACGGAGCCGACCAAAGCCTCGCCACGCTCAACAACACGCTGGCCGACCTCAACGGCATGGTGAAGGACGACTCCCAATTCCGCGGCAAGCTCGACAACGCGCTCGACGAGATCGCCGCGATGGCGGACAAGGTCGGCGCGCTCGCCGCCTATCTTGAAGAACATCCGAATTCGATCATCTTCGGCAGAAAAGACAAGGGCGGCGACGACCGCGAGCTGACCGACGACGAGCGCAGCGTGCTCGAGCGGCGCGGCGTCTTCCGGAAGCGCTAGCCCGCCGCGACCAACCCTAACACCGCCACCATGCCCGTCCCCCAGAACATCATCGGCATCGTTTACGACTACGACCAGACGCTCAGCCCGAAGTATATGCAGGACGAGGTCCTCTTCCCCCGCTTCGGGATCAATCCGGATTCGTTTTGGAAGCGCTGCCGCGAGCTGGTGGACGACCAGGGATTCGACGGCGAACTCGCCTACCTGAAGGCGCTGCTCGACTACCTCTCGCTCGACCGCCCGTCGAACAAGGAGCTGGAGGAACTCGGCAAAGACCTCCACTTTTACAAAGGGCTGCCGGAGATGTTCACCGAGATCAACAAGGTGCTCACGCCCGCCCACGAAGCGGTCGGCATCAAGATCGAGCACTACATCGTGTCGTCCGGCATGAAGGCGCTGATCGACGGCTGCGCGCTCAAGCCGTTCTTCAAAGCGATCTTCGGGTGCGAGTTCGCCGAGGACGAAAACGGGCGGATCTCGTTTCCCAAGCGGGTGATCAGCCACACGCAGAAGACGCAGTATCTCTTCCGGATCAGCAAAGGGCTGCTCGCGCCCGACCAGGACGTGAACGACCACATGCCGCCGGAGCAGCGACCGATCCCGTTCCCCAACATGATCTACCTCGGCGACGGCCCGACCGACGTGCCGTGCTTCACCGTCATGCGCCAATACGGCGGCTACTGCATCGCGGTTTACAACCCGGACGACGAATCGCGGCGCAGCTTCCGCAAGTGCTACCAGCTCACCGCCCACGCCAACCGCGTCCGGCACATCGCGCCGTCCGACTACCGCCCCGGCAGCCACCTCCGGCTCCTCCTCGAAGAAATGGTCGGCGAGATCGCCAACCGGATCATGGAGCGCCGCCACGCCGAGGCCAAGGAAGGCATCGTCTCCGCTCCGGGCTTTTCCTAGGCGCGGTGCCGCCGCCCGCTATTTCAGGGTCAGCGAGACTGGGCAGTGATCCGAACCCATGATCTCCGGATGGATCTTGGCGGCCTTGAGCTGCGGGCGCAATCTCTCGGAGGCGAGGAAGTAATCGATGCGCCACCCGACATTCCGGGCGCGCGCATTCATCCGGTAGGTCCACCACGAATAATGCTCGGGTCCCTGCTCGAACTCGCGAAACGTATCGACGTAGCCCGCCGCCAAAATCTGGTCGAAGCCCGCGCGTTCCTCGTCGGTAAAGCCCGCATTGCGACGGTTGCTCGCCGGGTTCTTCAAATCGATTTCCTTGTGCGCGACGTTCAGGTCGCCGCAGAAGACGACCGGCTTCTTCGTCTCCAATCCGGTCACATGCGCGAGGAACGCGGCGTCCCACGCCTGCCGATACGGCAGCCGGAGGAGCTCGCGCTGCGAGTTCGGCGTATAGACGTTGACCAGATAGAAGTCGGCGAACTCCAGCGAGATGACGCGCCCCTCCCGGTCGTGCTCCGGAACCCCGATCCCGTAGGTCTCGGCGAGCGGCTTTTCTTTGGCAAAGATCGCCGTGCCCGAGTAGCCCTTTTTCTCCGCGCAGTTCCAATAGGCGTGGAACTTGGCAAGCCCCGGCAGCTCGATCTGCTCCGGCGTCGCCTTGGTCTCTTGCAGGCAGATGATCTGCGGCTTTAGAGACAAGACGGCATCCTCAAATCCCTTGCTGAAGCATGAGCGGATTCCGTTGACGTTCCAGGAAACGAGGTTGAGCGGCATGATAGAAATGGGGGCGGTGAGATGGCTCCATTGCGCCGGATCTCCGTTCCCGCAATCCGAATCATCCCTTCATCAAACAGCATCTTTAGCCAATGCGACGGCGGAGGCGAACGAAGGCATCTATCTGGAGGCTGAATGGCGCGGCTCTACGACTGGGCGACCGGGCGCGAAGCGCCTTACCAAAGCGGAGCCTGACCGCATAAAGCGAAGCGCAAACCCACACGCCGGGTGGTGTGGCGAGAGCAGGTCCATCCACTTTGCTACCCGATTCCCCCATGTATTTGGTGGTCTTAAAGACGATCTTGCCGCCGTCTGGCACATCGCGAATCTGGGTCGCGAAGCCTCCACGAATGAGGATCAACTCGCCTGCGGGAACCGGTCGCAAAGACGCGCCCTTCCTTGACTCGGCCACACAAAACGGCGGGCAGGCGTGGAGCAGGTATCCTGGCTGAAGCTGGAGAGCTAAACCCACTTTCAGGTAGCCGGCGATATCGCCATCGATGCCCGCCTGAAACGATCCAAGATCGGCAGCAAATGGGTTGAGCGCAGTTTTTTTTCAATGGACTGCTATCTACATCCATTCCCCGCGCGCCTTACCCCTTTTTAGTCGGCAGCTTGGCGCCGGTTTCCTTGCGCCACTCGGCGAGCTTTTGGTGCAGGGCGTTGCGGAGGTCGGGTTTTTCCTTGGCGAGGTCATGTTTTTCGCCTGGATCTTCGGCGAGATTGAACAATTCGAGGCGGCCGTCTTCGTACCACTCGATGAGTTTCCAATCGCCGTCGCGGACGGCGGCGGAGGGCGAGCCGCCCTGGTTGCCGTAGTGGGGGTAGTGCCAGAAGATCGGACCGCGCTCGCGGGATTCGCCCTTGAGCAGCGGCACGAGGCTCTGGCCGTCGACCGGCGGTCCGTCCGGGGTCTCGACGCCGGCGATTTCGAGCAGGGTCGGGTAAAAGTCGACGCTGCTCAGGTAATCGTCGCAGACTGAGCCGGGCTTGGTTACGCCGGGCCAGCGGGCGAGCATCGGCTCGCGGATGCCGCCCTCGTACATCCAGCCCTTGCCGGCGCGGAGCGGAAGGTTGCTGGTCGGATGCCCTTCGGAGGTGGAAAGCCCGCCGTTGTCGGAAAAGAAGATGATCACCGTGTTGTCCGCCACGCCCGCGTCGTCGACCGCCTTGAGCACTTTGCCCACCGCGAGGTCCATCGCCTCGACCATCCCGGCGTAAACCGCATGTTCCTGCACCAGCCGCACCTTGCGCTCGCCCTCTTGACCCCACTCCGCCTCCAGCCCGAGCTTCGCCTTCTTCGCCTGATATTTTTCCTTCAGATCCTCGCGCGCGATCAGCGGCGTGTGCACCGAATAAAACGACAGGTAGGCGAGGAACGGCTTGTCCTTGTTCGCCGCGATATACTTGGCCGTCTCCGAGGCGAGCCGGTCGGGCAGGTGCTCGCCCGCCGGTCCGTCATCGAGGCGCGGGTTGCCGTAGGGCGAAAAGTATTTTTTTCCGCCGTAGGGGCCGCCGCGGTCGATCCCGCCCTTGTTGATGTCAAAGCCCTGCGACTCCGGCCAGAATGCCTCGCCGCCCAAATGCCACTTCCCGGCGAAGAACGTCGCGTATCCGCTTGCCTTGAGCGCCTCCGCGATGGTGACTTCCTCGTGGGCGAGCTGCACCGCATACGGCGCGGGCAGCATCTTCGTCTTTCGGTTCCAGCGCTCCGGCTGCGCCGCGCCGATGTAATCGGTCACGCCGGTCCGCGTCGGGTAGCGGCCGGTCAAGATGCTGGCGCGGGTCGGCGAGCAGACCGGGCACGCGGCGTAGGCGTTGGTGAACTTCGTCGCGGTCTTGGCGAAGCCATCGAGGTTCGGCGTCTCGTAAAACGAAGACCCGAAGCAGCCGATGTCCGCCCAGCCGAGATCATCGACGAGGATGAAAACAAAGTTGGGCGCGCGGTCGGCGGCAGAGGCGGAGGCGCTGGAGGAAACCGCCAGCAAGGCGGCGGCGGCGAGCGAAGCAAGGGGTCGGATCATGGGGCGATCCTAGGGCGTCCGCCGATCCCGATCAAGGGGACTTGCCCGTTGTGAATGAAGGTGGGGTGTGGCGCGCAGCGTCCGCCGACCGGGGAGCAACGCCAATGGAAGAGAGCACCGCCAGCCGTGCGTTGCGCTGCCAAATCTCCCCTCCTGGGAGGGGTCGGGGGTGGGCCAGCGATCATCGGACCACCCGCCAGGATTGGTCCCGCAAAGCGCTAGTCTTTTCGCGATCCGTTGGAATCAAAACGAGATACACCTCACCGACCCACCCCTAAATCCCCTCCAGGGAGGGGACTTGCAGCGCGACGCCCAGCTACATCTGATCCCGAGTGAAACAGGGTGCTTCACCCCGCCGATTCCCTCGACTTCTCTTGGACATCAATTTGTCGGTGAATGCACTGGTTACGCAGACAAGAACCCGCTGCGGTTCTGTCCTTCCGTTTCATTCACACCCGGACTTGCCCGGCGGGGACTACTCATTTGAATCCCTCTGATAGCCGCCCGCGCCTTTGCCCATCAGCCGAGCATCGCCGGACTTGGCGGCACCCGCTGCATCGAGCTGCGGATCGACCCCATAGACGCCGCCGGCTTCTGCGCCCGGCAGCGCCGGTTTCCGCTGGCGCGCCGCCCCGCGCTCGAACCACGCGTTGCCGCGAAAGCGAAACGTCTCCGGCGCAGTCCCGCCGCCGACGTTGGCGAAGACGTTCACGCGCCGGTCGAAGACGATCAGATTATCCTCGAAGACGCCGCCTTGGCACGGCTTAAACCCGTCGCCTTGATTCTCCTGCAGGATGCGGACGACCCACTTCTCGGGATCGACGATGGTATTGTGGTGGACGTGACCGCCGTCCGCATTCACCCACGCCACCGGTGCCAGGCTCCCAATAAATAGGTTGCCGGCGACTTCGATCTCCGAGGCTTCGAACGCGCCGACCTTGGGGCGAAAATACTCCAGCCCCGTGCTGCCGCCGAGGTTGATGGCGCGCTGACCGGCGTTCTCAAAGCGATTGGCCAACACCGCGATCCGCGCCGATCCGCCTTTCATCTGGACGGCGTTCGATTGGGAAAACCCCGCCTTTCCGGCAAAGCGGCACGCCTCGATCACGCCGTCGTGGCACCCGACCATATCGATGCCGGAGCCGCCCCAGCCTTCGATCGTGCAGCCGCGCACGGCGAAGCGGTCGACGCCGGAGAGCTTGATGCCATCGTGGTTTCCGCGCGGTCCGATGTCAGAGATATGAAGCCGCTGCAAGACGATCCCGGCGGCCGGCGATCCCTTTTCGCCCGCATCGTCGATGTTCAATCCATTGATCGCACAGCCTACGATGCGGAGATCGCTGAGGGTCACGTAGCGGCAGCCGCTGAGATGGAGCGCCTGCTTTCCGCCGCGAAAGACAGCGGGGTTTTCCGGGTCGGCGCTGCGGATCGTGATCGGCGCCGCCTTGTCCCCGCGGACGCCGCCCAAGAATCCTCCGGTCTCGTAGTCGCCCGCCGCCAGCACGACCGCATCGCCCGGCTTCGCCTTTCCGGCTGCGGCGACCAATTCCGAAAGCGACGAGACCGCGATCTCCGCCGGGTGCGAGTGGGGTGCGATCGCGAGGGCGAGGAGGGCGGCAGGGAGCCAGTGGTTTGGTTTCATCAGATCGAGAATGCGCCGCGCTCGCCGGATCCGCCAGAAAGAAAATCCGCCGGCCGGTGGCGCTGCGGCGGAGCCTGCGCAAGGGTGCGGGGATGCCCGATCCGCCCATCGACTACCTCATCATCGGCCAGGGACTGGCCGGCACCACGCTGGCGTGGGCGCTGCTCCGCCGCGGCGTCCGCGTGCTGGTGCTCGATGCCGGCGAGGCGTCGACCTGCTCGCGGGTGGCGGCCGGATTGATCACGCCGATCACCGGGCGGCGGCTGGCGATCTCGTGGCGCGCGGCGGAGACGCTGCCCGCCGCGTGGCGATTCTATCAAGCCATCGAACGCGAGACCGGGGCGCGCTTTGCCCACGGGCTGCCGGTCGCCCGATTCTTCCCGGCGGGATCGCCTGCTGCGGCGATGTGGGAAAAGCGGCGCGCCGACCCCGCCTACGCGCCATTCATCGGCGGGGTGGATGCCGCGCCGCCGCCGGGCGGATTGCCGGGCGGCTACGCCGGCTTTGCCATGCGCGGCTCTGGGTTTCTGGACACGGCGGCGTATCTCGATGCATCCCGCGCCGCCTTCGCCGCCCGGGGAGCGCATCAGACCGCGACGGTGGCGGCGGCGGCAGTCAAACCGATGCCGGACGGCGGCGTCGCGGTCGATGGCACCGCCTTGCGCGCCAAAGCCGCCGTCTTCTGCGAAGGCTATCGCGGCGCGGCAAACCCGCATTTTTCCTGGCTGCCGTTCAAGGGCGCGAAGGGCGAGATCCTCGACCTGCGCCTCGCCGCCGGCTTTCCCCGCGACCGCATCCTCAATGGCAGCGGAAGCTGGGTGCTGCCCGATGCCCGCGGCGGATTCCGCGCCGGATCGAATTACGAATTCGGCGCGACCGACCCGACGCCGACCGACGCCGGGCGCGCCGAGGTCGAGCGCGCGCTCCAGACCTGGTTCCGCGCCCCGTACGAAGTCGCCGGCCAGCGCGCCGGCATCCGCCCGATCATCCGCGCCAGCAAGGTCGCCATCGGGCGCCATCCCGCGCATCCGCAGCTCGCGATCTTCAACGGGCTCGGCTCGAAAGGATCGATGAACGCGCCGTATTTCGCCGAGCAGTTCGCCGCCCATCTCGAAGGCGCGGGCGCAATCGATGCCGACGTCGATATCCGGCGCAATTTCTGAGCCATGAAACCGACCGAACTCGCCCATCTGATCCAAGCGCAGATCGTGCGCCCCGGCGACATCGCCCTCGACGCCACGGCGGGCAACGGGCACGACACGTTGTTTCTGGCCGGCTTGGTCGGCGAAGGCGGGCGCGTGTTTGCCTTCGATGTGCAGGAGGCGGCGCGCGCCCAGACGATGGCGCGGCTGGGCGGCGCCGGCCTCGCGGAGCGCGTCACGTTTTGCCTGCAAAACCACGCCGATCTCGCGGCGGCGCTACCCGCCGATCCGCCGCTCCGCGCGGCGATGTTCAACCTCGGATACCTGCCCGGCTCCGACAAAGCGGTCGCCACCCGCCCCGGCGACACGCTGGCGGCGATCCGCGCAGCGCTCGCCCTCTTAGACAAGCAGCGGCTGCGCCACGGTCGTCGCCTATCCGGTACGAGGGCGGCGCCGAGGAAACCGCCGCCGTCCGCGCCCTGATCGAAAACCTGCCGAGCGGCGAGTTTCGCTGCACCGAGTATCGGCTCGTCAACGCGCCGGGCGCGAATGAGCCGCCGATCCTCTTCGCGATTTTCAAGCGCTGAGCGGCGCCGCTACAGAGCGGGCGCGATGGCGGTGCGCACGCGCACTTGGCGCTAAAAGACTGCGCAGCCTTCGTTGGCGCGCTTGCGGCGGATGCCCTCGACCATCTTGCGGACGTGGGATGCCTTGGAGGCGCGCGGCTTGAGGATGCGCAGGCTGTCGGAGAGCGATCCCCAGCGGAGGATCTCGATCTTCACATTGCGCACGCCCCAGGCGTTGATGCCCGCTTTGTTCGGGCGGTAGAGGTCGATGGTGCCGGTGCCGACCAGCGCGCTGCCGTAGTCATCGACCTCGTAGATGCAGTCGTCGCCGTCGATCCGGAATTGGGTGCCCAGCGGGTAGCGGGACCAGTCGGCTGCGGCGCTGCGGACCTTGCCGTAGCGGAGCGGCTTCCCGCTGGCGGACTTCGCGCCGTATTTGATGTGGTCGTCCTCCGTGTGCGTATAGGCGGTGGTGCGCACGCGCAAAACATGTCGCGCGGCGTCTTCACCCGAAGGCGAAGCCGGCAGAATATCCGTTTTCGATGGGGATGCCGGGGCGGCAACCGGGGACAAAAAAGCCGCCAGCAGCGCCATGATTGGCAACCCCTGGCGGGGCATGGTGAGTGTCATTAGATCGATTCGTGTGTTTCCCCCGCCGCCCTCCGAGGGGTGCCCGAAAGCAGGCGGGCAGGGTTACTACCCATTTCGACGGGCGGCGCAAATCGTTTTTTCGACTCATTTTTGCGCGAAATTTCGCCGGTTTTGCCGGCCGGCATCGGGTTGCCATGGCGCGATCTAGGGGCAACTTCACGCCCGGCATCCGCCCCGGAACGTTCCTCACACCATGGATATCGAACCCAACGCCTTCTTCTGGATCATCCTCGCCGCCGTCCTCGGCGCCTACCTGCTCGACCTCATCGCCGAGCGGCTCAACCTCCGCGCGCTCAACCCGAAATTGCCCGCCGAGTTCGCCGGCGTCTTCGACGCGGACGACTACGCCAAGAGCCAGCGCTACACCCGCGAGGGCGCGCGCTTCGGGCTGATCGAATCGACCTTCAGCCTCGCGCTCTTCCTCGGCTTCTGGCTGCTCGGCGGCTTCCCGTGGCTCGACGGATTGGTCGGAAAGCTCGGCTGGGGACCGGTCGCCTCGGGGCTCGTCTTCATGGCGGTCCTCTACCTTGCCAATTTCGCGCTCCACCTTCCGTTCACGATTTACGACACGTTCGTCATCGAAGAAAAGTTCGGCTTCAACCGGACGACGCGAAAGACTTTCGCCGCCGACCAGGTCAAGGGCTTGCTTCTCGCCGCCGTGTTTGGGCTGCCGATCGTCGCGCTGCTCCTCTGGCTCTTTGGAACATTTCCAAACGCTTGGCTGTGGGGCTGGATCGCCGTCGCCGCCTACTCGCTGGTCGTCGCCTACCTCGGTCCGCGGCTCATCCTCCCGCTCTTTAACAAATTCGAGCCGCTCGCCGACGGCGAACTCAAAGACGGCATCCACGCGATGGCCGACAAGTGCGGCTTCCCGCTCCGCGAGGTCTCGGTCATGGATGGCTCAAAGCGGTCGTCGAAGTCCAACGCGTTCTTCACCGGCTTCGGCAAAAACAAAAAGATCGCGCTCTTCGACACGCTGGTCGACCGCCACACCGCGCCGGAATTGATCGCCGTGTTGGCGCACGAGATCGGGCATTTTAAGAAGCGGCACATCGTCCAAGGCATGGTCATCGGCATCCTGCAAGCCGGCGTCCTCTTCTACCTGCTCAGCCTGTTTTTGGAAAACGAATCGCTGTCCGCCGCGTTCGGCGTCGCCCCGCCGAAAGTCTATCTCAGCTTCATCTTCTTCGGGCTCCTCTACAAGCCGGTCAGCCTCGTCCTCGGCATCGCCTTGTCCGCCCTCAGCCGGAAAAACGAATTCGAGGCCGACGCCTACGCCGCGCAGGTCACCGGCGATCCCGGCAGCATGGTCGACGCGCTCAAAAAACTCTCCAAGGACAACCTCGCCAACCTGACCCCGCACCCGTTCTATGTCTTCCTCAACTACAGCCACCCGCCGATGCTCGAACGCATCGCGGCGCTACGGAAGGCGGCGGCATAGCGGCGGCATGCGCTGCGCCGAGGCATCCGCCCTCTTGGCAATGATGTGCCCCATCGACTCAAGCGAACACACACTTTGGCGCTAGTTGGAGCCCCTGCTCCGACCCGAGGCGAAAGGGAAATCGCCGCCTTGCCATGGTCAGCCTTTATCGGCTCACAGCCGCGACCGCTTTCGGCGGCGGCGCCGGGTCGCTGTGGTGCCGGCGTAGCGCTCGCGGTAGGCTTGCGGAGCCATCCCGTGGTAGCGGATGAAGCTCTTGGTGAAGTGCGCCGCATCGGTGTAGCCCAGCGACTCGGCGATCGCCGCGCCGGAATCTTCGGTCGAGAGGATGAGGCGGGCGGCGTGCTGGGCGCGGCGGCGCTGGGCGAAATCGACGATCGTGGTGCCGACTTCTTTGCGGAAGACGCGGCCGAGGTGGTCTTGGCTCAGCCCGCACCGCTCGCTCAGTTCTTTGAGGTGCAGCGGCAGCCCGCGCAGGATCAATCCCTCCACGCCGACGGCGACGCGCACGATCTCGGGGCGGAGGTGGAATTGGCGGCGGCCGCGAAAGTAGGCTCCGTAAGCGCGCCCGGTGTGGAGCAGCAGCTTGGTGAAGGCGATGCGGCAGAGCGCGCCGCGCCCGCGCCCGGCGGCGACTTCCTCGCGCACCGCGGCGAGGTCGGCCAGCGCGTAGTCGCCCTCGCCATCGTTCATCAAAAACGGCGTCGCGCCCTCCACCTTTGACCCGAACCAGGCGGGCGCAAAGAACAGCCCGAGGACATCCGGGCTTTCCAAGATCGCATCAAACTTCCCGGCGAGCCACTCCGGCAAAAAACGGAGCCGCACCAGCCGGGCGTCCCGCGCCTCCAGAATCCGGTAGCTCGACCCCGGATGGGCGACCAGCGCCGCGCCCGGCACCATCGGGAACGGAGCCGCGCCGGGTGCCTCCAGCGCGAATTCGCCATCGAGCACCAGCGTGATCTCGCTGCCTTCCTCCACCCTGAAATCCGCCGCCTCATCCATCGCCCAATCCTCGATGATCAACGGCCACGCCCCCGACGAGTCGGCACGGTTGGGCTTCGGTTTCGCGCGGCGGGAAAAGAGGGGCATACGCGGGATTCTATCCCGAAATCCTAGCAGATTGACAACCCGATTTTCGGGCGGGGTTGCGCTTTCCTGTTTTCGAAAAGGCTTTCCATTCTCGCAATCAGCATCATACTTGGCGAGTTTCACTTGCAGAACGATGATGAAGATTTTGATCGAGTTTTCTGACGAAGAAATCGTTGAGGTTGCGCACCACACGGCGTTCACAGCGATTCACATCATTGAAGACGAAACAGATGAAGCCTGGCATGCCGGAAAGGTTGCCCTCGATATCCTTTCCAAGCTGGAAGAGGGATATCCCGGATTACGTGAGGACGAACGCCTCGTCTCCGGTGATGAGATCGAATTACTCAAGACCAAAGTAGAGGCGCACTTCAGAAGGAAGGTC
Organism: Verrucomicrobiales bacterium; assembly: GCA_041395145.1. GTDB lineage: Bacteria > Verrucomicrobiota > Verrucomicrobiia > Verrucomicrobiales > DEV007 > JAWLBD01. The sequence continues at coordinate 101,660 of JAWLBD010000010.1, forward strand.
GGCAGATGATTAAATTCGCCATTTCTCCGATCAGCCGCAATCCGAGCGCCCCGATTTGACGCCCCCGGCAAGCGCCGATCCATTGGGCGATGCGCTTCCCCACCCTCCTCGCCATCCCGGTGCCGTATTCGCCCGGGGCGGACGCTCGCCGCGCAGCCATCTCGACTACGGCGCGATCCTGCACCCATCCGGCGCAGGGCAGCGGCGGCATGGATCTCGCGCAAGATGCCATCGCCGCCAGATCGGCGCGGACGTCCTTTCGCGGCGGCGGCAATGCCGTCGATGCCGCCGTGGCGGTCGGGTTCGCCGAAGCCGTGACGCTGCCGCGCGCCGGAAACCTGGGCGGCGGCGGCTTCCTCGTCGCGTTCCTCGCGGCGGAGGGCAAAGCGGTGGCGCGCTCGAACAGCGAGATCGCCCCGGCGAATTCGAGCCGCGATATGTTTTTGGGTGCGGATGGCGAACCCGATCCCTTGTCCCGGCCCGCTGGACGCGCCTGGTAGCAACGTGCCCAGCGAGGTGCAGGCTGGAAACGCCGCGCTGGAAGTTCGGCACGCGCTCGCTGGTAAAGTCGCTCGCCCAAACGTCCGGCTGGCGGGCGGCTTCCCGGTCGAGAGTTGCGACCTCGCCGCGAGCCTGCGCGCCTACCGGAAAGACTTCGCCGATCGCCCGCCGCGATGGCGGCATTTTTCAAAGCGGATGGAAGCGCCTACCGGGTGGGCGAGACGCTGCGGCAGCCGGATCTCGCCAAACAGCGCGGCTCCACATCGCCGGGCGAGAGCCCGTCGCGTTTACAGCGGTCCTATTGCCAGGCGCTGAAACGCCGACATGGCGGCCACGGCCGGTTCCAGTCACGCGCGGAGACATGCGCGGATCTGCGCCAGTCTGGCGCGAGCCGGTCCGCCACCTATCGCGGCTGCCTGCGATCGTGTGACCGCCGCCCAGCTCCGGCAGCATCCACCTCATCAGATGCTCAACGTGCTCGAACTTCCCGCTCAACGACTACGGCTCCGGCTCCGCCAAAGGCGATCCCGATGGTAGAAACGATGAAGCTCTTTTTCGCCCGGGAGCCGCTCGGAGCACCTCGGCACGTGACCGCCAACCTCTACCGCGTGCCCCAGGCGTGGCCTGCCTCTAAGGAATACGCCGCCGATCTGGCAAAACGCATCGACGGGCGCGCCACGCCTTCCGCCGAGATCAAACCCGGCGCGCCGCCCGCGCCGGAGGGCCCGGAGACGACGCGCTCAACGCGCCAGCCGGCGAACGTGCGCCCTGACCTACGCATCTGAACTTCAGCCACGGGTCGCGCTACATGGTGCCCGGCACCGGATTTCTGCTCAACAATGGGGATGGACGACTTCTCAACGGCCCAGCGCACGCCCAACGCCTACGGTCTGAACGGTCAGGGCGAGGCGAATGCGGTCGCACCCGGCAAGCGGATGCTCAGCAGCATGACGCCGACGCTCGTGCTGCGCGACGGCAAGGCGTGGATCGCGACCGGCTCGCCGGGCGGCAGCCGCATCATCACTGCCGTCCTCCAAAACATCGTCAACATCGTGGACCACGGCATGAACATCGCCGAGGCCAACGCCGCGCCGCGCTTCCACCACCAGTGGCTGCCCGACGCGCTCGAGCACGAGCGCGGTTTCAGCCCCGACACGCTCGCCGCCCTCCGGGCGCTCGGCCATCAGCCCAAGCCTGCCAACGCGATGGGATCGGTCCAGTCCGTCGCTAGGGAAGGCGACCGGTTCTTCGGCGCGCCCGACCCGCGCCGCCCAGGCGCGGGCGCGTTTGCGGCGGGCGACTAGCGTTTGCGCCCCGGCTAAACCGATATCCGATCGGAGGATTCGCCCTCGCGCTCGGCAACAACGGAGCAAAATCCGTCCTCCGCCGAACCGCTGGATGTTTCGAAATTGCCACGTAGGATCGGCAATTTCCGCATAGATTGCTCTCGCTGCCACCCACCAAAGGAACGCCATGAAAACCTCCAGCTTCGATATTTCCAATGCGAGCCGCCACTTTGCAGCCGATTGTTTCAATCGAACGTGGGCGCTGCTCGACAAGAGCGAAGGCGGACCTCGGCGGAAGACAGAGCGATGGTCTCCGCTGGCACATGCCTCGCTCGCGCACTGGCGCGACAGAAACTGCACGCCGAGCAATTTGTCGGTCGGATGATGGCTCTCCGCGTCTATGCGACGCTTGGTAGGCAGTGAAGCCGAAACACTGGCGAGCTGAGCCTCGCCCACGCGGCTGGTGGACCGCCGTTCTACGTCGCCTACGCGCACGAGGCGCTCGCCCGCGCGGCCGTCGCGGCGGGCGACAAATCTCGGGCCGAAACCCACCGCCTCATCGCAGCGCGCCTCGCGGGTGACATCACCGATGCGAATGAACGGGCGATGCTGGAGGGCGACCTGCGAGAGATTGCCTGCTGATCGCCTGGCGCGGCGCTATGCCCGAGGATGCGCCTCGTCGTAAACCCGCTTCATCCGATCCACCGTGACGTGGGTGTAGATCTGGGTCGTGCTGAGGCTGGCGTGGCCGAGCAAGGTCTGGACGCTGCGCAGGTCGGCTCCGCGCTCCAGCAGGTGGGTGGCAAAGCTATGCCGCAGCTTGTGCGGCGTGACGTTCATGGGCAGACCGGATTTGCCCAGGTATTTTTTGAGGATGTTCGAGATCGCCCGCGTGGTGATCCGCCGGCGGAGCTTGCTCAAGAAGAGCGCCCCGCGATGCACGCCCGCTTTGGCGCGATATTTCTGCACGGCGGCGAGGGCGGGGGAGCCGAGCGGCACGATGCGCTCTTTGCGCCCCTTGCCGATCACGCGGGCGGTCTCGGTGTATTGGTCGATGTCCTCGACATTCATGGCGGCGAGCTCCGCCACGCGCACGCCGCTGCTGTAGAAGACTTCGAGCACGGCGGCGTCCCGCTCCGCCACCCAATCCGGAGCCTGCTTTTCCTGCGCGATCGTGAATGGCAGTTCGAGGAACGCCTCGACCTGTTTGATCGTCAGCACGGCGGGCAGCTTCTTCTCCGCCTTCGGCAGTTGGACTTCGGCGAGCGGATTGCGCTCCAGGCCGCCGCGCTGCGTGAGGAATTTATAAAAGCTGCGCAGCGCCGCGAAGTGCAGGCGCACCGTCGCCCGGGACAGCCCCGCCTTCATCTGGTCAAAGAGATAGCCGCGAAACGTGTCCGCCGACGCCTCCCGCCATCCGGCATAGCCGCGCGCATTCTCCCGAAACTGCGCCAGCGCATACCGGTAGTTCGCCAGCGTCCGCTCCGAGGCATTTCTCTCCACCGCCATGAAGGCGAAGAACGCCGCCTCCTCGGCGGTGATCGGCGCGGGTTCGGCTTTCGGATTGGCGGGCGGTTGTTTCGGCACGCCGAGATATTAGCCTTTCCTAGGCATCCGGTCAAAGGAGGTCCTCGCCTAAAAGCTGATAGCAATCGCCTCCCCCGCCCGTTTCATTTCCCCATGCTCCGAACCTTGCTCCCAGCCCCTCTGTTCCTCGCGCTTTCGATCGGCGCGGCCGGCGCCGAATTTGAGATCCGCGCGGTGGAAGGCTTGCAATTCGATCCGCCGCGGATCGAGGCGAAGCCCGGGGAGGCGATCACGATCCGCTTTAAAAATGCGGACCCGACCGACCAGCCGCACAACATGGTCGTCGTGAAACCGGGCGCGCGCGCCGAGGTGGTCAATGCGGCGCTCGCCCTCGGCGCGGACGGGCCGGCGATGGACTTCACGCCGGATTCGCCCGCAATCCTCGCCAAGGCACCGGTGGTCGCGCCGGGCAAGGCGGCGGAACTGGCGTTGACGCTGCCCGCCGAGAAGGGCATCTACCCGTATGTCTGCACCTTCCCCGGGCATGGCTTTGTCATGTATGGCGCGATCTACGCGGGCGTCCCGATGCCGCCGCTCGACAAGGACGAAAACATTTCGCCGCTCGCGCGCGAGGCGGGCAAGAAACCGGAGGCGACCGCCGAGAAGCGCCCGCAGGTCCAGCGCATCTTCATGCCCGACGCCAGCCCGGCGGCGATCGCGGTCGCCCTGCCGGGCAGGCAAAACGCCTGCTGGGATGCCGGGCACTGCCGGCTGCGCTACGCCTGGGAGGGCAAGTTCATCGACGGCACGCCCTACTGGAAGGGGAACGGCAACGGCTTGGCGAAAGTGTTAGGGGACATCTACTGGAGCAGCGGCAAGCTTGGGGACGCGGGCGCCGGACCCGATGCGCCGCAATTCCTCGGCTATCGGCTGCGCGGCGGCTTGCCGGAGTTTCGCTACCGGCGCGGCGGCGTCCTGTTCGTGGAAACGCTGAACGAGCTGCCGGATGGCATCGCCCAGATCATCCGGGCGGAAGGCGCGGTCAGCCCGGCGACGATCCCGGTGCCCGGCGACGACCGCGCGGCGATCACCGTTTCTGCCGGGGCGCTGAAAGACGGCGCGCTCAGCGTGTCGCCCGCCGATCTCGCCCAAGGCGTGCGCCTTGAAATCCGCCCCGCCAAGTAAACGTCCCGACCCCGATTTCCCATGACGACGCGCATTTTCATCGCCGCCCTCGCCGCCGCCCCGTTTTGCCACGCCGGCACCCTAACCGATTACTATTCGGTCGAAGACATCGCCTCGCCGCCCGGCGTGGACGCCCAGGTCGGCGGGCTCTCGGTCTCGCCATCCGGCAAGCTTTTCGCCTGCTTCCACAAGGGCGAGGTCCGCGTCCTCGACCCGGAATCCAAGACGTGGAGCGCCTTCGCGGATGGCTTGCACGAGCCGCTCGGCATCTACGCGGCGGGGGATTCCGAGGTGCTCGTCATGCAGCGCCCCGAGCTGACCCGGCTGCGCGACGAGGACGGCGACGGCGCGGCAGATGTTTTCCAGACGGTGTGGGACGGCTTTGGGATGACCGGCAACTACCATGAATTCGCCTTCGGTCCGGCAGTCGATGCCGCCGGCAACTGCTGGGTCGGGCTGAACGTCGCCTCCAACGGCGCGAGCGTGCGCGAGGAGGTGCGCGGCGCGTGGAATGACATCGGCGTGCCCCGCGACGACTTTTACAAAAACTGGGGCAAGGTGAAAGGCGCCGCCGGCCGCATGTATGCGCGCGTGCCGTGGCGCGGCTGGGTCGTCAAGATTGACCCGCGCACCGGCACCGCCGAGCCATGGGCCGCCGGCTTCCGCTCGCCCAACGGGCTGGGCTTCGATGCCGCCGGCAACCTCTATGTGACCGACAACCAGGGCGACTGGGTCGGGACCAGCAAGCTGCACGCGGTGAAGAAAGGCGGCTTCTACGGCCACGCGGCCAGCCTGATCTGGCGCGACGGCTGGACCGAAAACCCGCTGAAGGTCGGCGCGAAGGAACTCGACAAGATCCGCGAACCCGCCGCAGTGCTCTTCCCGCAGGGCGCGATGGCGAACTCCCCCACCCAGCCGCTGGCGATCCCGCCCGGCGTCTTCGGTCCATTTGCCGGGCAGTTGTTAGTCGGCGAGATGAACCAGGCGCGGATCATGCGCGTGGATTTGGAAGAAGTCGGCGGCACGATGCAGGGCATGTGTATCCCGTTCCTCGACGGCGCGCCGCTCAACCGCGGCAACAACCGCCTCGCCTTCGGCAAGGACGGCTCGCTCTGGGTCGGGCAAACCCACCTCTCGTGGGTCGGCGCGACCGGCATCCAACACATCGCCGCGACCGGCAAGGTGCCGATGGAAATCCTGCACATGAAAGCGCGCCGGGACGGCTTCGAGATCGAATTCACGCACCCCGCCGATCCTGCCGCCGCCGCCGATCCGGCAAACTATGCGTTCCAGCGCTACCGCTACGAATACCACGAAGCCTACGGCTCGCCGCAAAAGGACAAGGCGAAGCTCGCGCCGAAAAATGTGGCATTGAGCAGCGACGGAAAGCGCGTCGCCATTTCCCTGGAGGAAGATATCAAGGAGGGATTTGTTTACGAGCTGACGGTGGGCAAAACGCTCCAATCCAAGGATGGCGATGCCCTGCTCAACCGGCTCGCTTTCTACAATGTCAAGCGCGCGCCGGTTAAGTAGCCGCGCGATTCGCCTAGTCTGATTGCCGAGAACCATCGCGGGATTCGACTGCCCGAAACGCGCTGTTTCGCCCTGGTCCCGATGAGGTCGGCGCGTCGCGCAGCCCATTTCGCAGCGCCCAATGTTTGTCCAGCCAGGGCGGGCATCAAAAATTAGCCCATACCTCACCGGCATTTGGTCGATGCGTCGGCGCGTCCGGCGGCGGTTGGCAAGCCGGCTTCCGCCGACAGCCGCTGCCTCGCCCAACGGTTGCCCACTCCCAAGGCATTGCTGACGGTGCCGAAAGTATCCGGTCAGGTGCCGCATCAGCAGCGGGTTGTGTGAAGGGTAGCGCAAGCTGCGCTTGGTCAGGTTCACCCGCCCACGCAAGGTGAGCCGCCGCTGCTTTCCGTGGTCGAGCACATGGCAGAAGCTCCGTTCCGAGATGCTCGCCCCGCTTGCGCAGCAGCGCCCTTGCCGCTCTTGCTCTTGACCCGCTTCGCTAGCGGAAAGCACCCGCTTGACCGTGCCGCTCTGCTTGTCCTTGCGGCGCTTCGACTCGTGCGGGTCGCCGATGACCACCCGCACCCGCTCGCCCTGCAGGCAACCCAGCGGAGCTTCCTCCACGCTGAAGTATCCCTCGTCGAGCCGTCAGGCTGGCGAGGGCCTTCTCCCTGCATGGGATCGTCGCAGCGACCCGCGCGAGCACCATGCGGCAGTAGCACCCTCGCGGCGAGATCCTCCGTGTCGCCCTGGTCGCCGAGGCGCACCTCGGCGGTACGATGGTACCCGTATCGAGATCGGTGACATGCTCCGGCTTGTAGATCATGTCGCAGGCTCCGCGCTTGGTCATGCCCACCTTGGCGTCGGGGTCGTGCGGGTTGACCCTCACTCGTTGCTGGTCTTGCGAGCCTCGCGTTGCCCGTCGAATCAGCGCACCGCCCTGGTGTCGCCGGGGTCTTAGAAATCGGCGGCGAGGCGTTTTCCGCCTCCCAATACGCTCCTCCGGTGTTGCGGTGGACCAGCTCACGCCGCAACAGGCGTTAGTATCGATCACGCTTGAGTCGATACCAAGTTGCAGCGCCCTTGAGCAGAGTAGTGCCCCGACCCAGCGACGGCACCAGCTCGAAGAAGTGCGCTGGAAAATCTCCGGACCGAGGCGCCGCGGATGATGCTCCAGGCTGGAGTGGTCGGGCGTGGTATCCTCCAGCCCGTAGCCGAGGAACGCGCGCATCGAGAGCGAGTCCGCGCAGCGCGCGGCGATGGCGCGTTCGCTCGGCAGGGTTCTCGAAAAACCCGATCATGAGCATCTTGAAATAGACCGCCGGGTCGATGCCCCGGGCGCCCGCCCCGGCGGCATCCGCGTAGGCAGGGCGGCAGACCTCGCGCACCCGCCCGCCCGAATCGATGGAATCGAGCGTCTCATCGAGCTTGCGATAGAAGGTGCTGGTCGCCTGTGGCAGGCGGCGGGTCTCGACCCAGAACTCCTGCTGGATCTCGGCGGCGGCGGCGGGTCTCGAACATGTGGCGGGGGAATTCAAGCAGACCCGCCACCGACGTTTTTTCAACAGGCTGCTAATCTGACTGCCGAGAACCATCGCGGGATCCGACTGCCGGAAACGCGCTGTTTCGCCCTGGTCCCGATGAGGTCGGCCGTCGCGCAGCCCATTTCGCAGCGCCCAATGTTTGTCCAGCCGGGGCGGGCATCAAGAGTAGCCCATACCTCACCGGCGTTTGGTCGATGCGTCGGCGCGTCCGGCGGCGGTTGGCAAGCCGCGGCTTCCGCCGACAGCCGCTGCCTCGCCCAACGGTTGCCCACACTCAGCGCCGAAGGTGCGAATGGGGTCTTCCGGGCGCGGTAGGCCTGAGGCGGGCGCGGCTGAGTCCCGGCCCCCATATTTGATCCAGCCCTGAAGGGGCGACACTAACCAAGGGCGGAATGACGCTTCGGGGCATCGGCGTCGGACATTCCGTCCGCCCTTTCAGGGCTTAACCCTCCATGGCACCGGGCCAGGCGGCGCTCGCCGAGGCTCGCTTTGCCCACTGGGCTATCTCATCTTGCCGTTGGCGCTGGGTGGCATCCAGTTTACTAGCTGGCTTGAGCCGCCGACCCCGCCAGGCGCATCGGCGAACCGAAGCACCGAAGCGCATCGAACTTCGCGATGGCGTGCGGCTTCGCCGATTGGAATTGAGACAGTCGGCAGGATGCCGATGCTACGTTGACCGCCGCCTCCCCGGAGCCATCCCTTTGCCCAAGCGCTACTTCTCGAACCACCCCAGCAAAAACGCGAACCTCTTCTTCTCCGCGCCGCCGACATCCCCGCGACGCCTCGAAATCTTCTGCCCGCCGCGCGCCTCCCCGTCGCCTCCCTTGACCTCAGGGCTTTAGGATTTTTAGGATGCTCAATATTCTAAATCAAAGCGATATTCCCCAGGCGATATCGATAAAACACGTTCCACCTAATACTATTGTCTCGGCTAAAAAGAAAAGTGCCTCACTTACGAAACCCCTGCTGGTAATCGTGGTCACATTAATAACAGCACATGTGCGCCCGAGGATCCGTTTTCAGCTCCAAGTATCGAATTGACTAAACGCCTAGAAAAATTCGAACGGACGGAGAATCCAGCTCCAATCCACAGATAGTTGGCGAAGTATCACGGCGAGGCTACGTCAGGGATGGCGCTTTACACACTTTCATTGAATGGGAATGAAAACGTGCGATTGATGAATATGCTGCTGGAAGATTGTATCGGATAGCGAAAACCAGGATTTTCCCTGTAAGAATCTCAATTGGAATTCAAAAGTTCTCCCAAAGGTAATATATGCGTTTTACAGAATCCCAAAAGACCAGTAAGCCGAAAAGATTCGGTGCAGGCAACCCCTAACGCGGCGACTGACGGCGGACGTTCTGCTCAAAAAGATCATGATGCGACGAATTGGCAGATGGATCGTTTACCCGCTTCTGCTGGTCGCGATTGTCTGGATCATCTATTCTCGATCAATCTTCGGAAGCTGAACGCTACTGATCGGATTTACGCTGAGGCTCGAGCATCCCGGCATGGTCTGAGACTGCTGCGAGACAGGGCTTATTTTCCAGATCTCGGATCAAGGGTTCTGACGTACTCTACTTAATCGACGTGCGGAGGGTTTCGATTCCGATAGCGGAAGCGGTAGCGCAATTATGATCGTGAGACGGATCAGGCTTCCCGTGGTGCCATGTTGACCGGTATCCTCAGGCTAAGGAGAAGTTCGACTGGGAGTGGCAACGCATGGGATTGGACATTCCGGAGGGAGACGACATCTTGATCGTGTCGCAACGGTTCACATCCAATTCGACCATCCGCCAGACCCAACCGGCAGAATCAGATACGAGGCGGGTTTTGAACCCGCTCCCCCACAAAGTCTATGGCAAGGGATTGCCACAAATGCCTGCTTCGCATCCGGACAGGCGGCTCCGCATCCGGCGGTTCCGATCCGCCATGCTATCCTTTGAAGCCTTTCGGTCCGCCGGGATAGCGGATGGCAACCCGGTGTTCTGCTAGACTGATCGCCGAAGAAATTTGCGCCTATCGCAGAAAGCCCGGTCGATTGGACAAGGCGATTTAAAGGAATCCGCCGCGTAGCGACCGACTGTAGCCCGGGTAGGTCCTTCGGTAGGAGTCTTCCAGCACCGTGCCGCCGTCGCATCGCGACGGTTGATCCAGGCGCTGGCGTCCTTGAGAACGTGGCGTTCAGCCGACGCTACGCGGCGGGATGTATCCGCTCGCGTCACCCCGGCCTTTCAAGGCTGGAGCTACAATCAGCCGCCGCTACGCGGCGAGGCGCAAGCGCGTCAGTGCGCAATCAGGTCGTCAGTCGCGCCCCCTATCACGCGGGCACCGGAACGGGCGACATTTCCCCGCGGCTTTTATGCGTCAGTCTAGCAACGGGACTCCTTGCCGGACAGCCAGTTGTCGGACATCGCCCAGCGCACGAGGCAAAAGCCCAAGCGGCCGAGGCTTTTTGGACGGAGCGCAGCGGAGGGCGCCACAGAGGTGAGAGCCGCAGGCGGGCAGCTCAGGAATCGTTCCAGGCCATCCTCCAGTGAGCCGCCCCGGCTCCGGCTGCCTTTAATGAGCCTCCCTGCGGTCGATGCCCAGACCGATGAGTTTGCGCCGCCGGGTGCGCAGTCTCCCCCGCTGTTTATCGGCTTCGCCACTCTGCGTTCACGTTCCGCATTGCTGTGGCGCTCCGCGCGGTCTCTCTTTCCCTGCCCGAGTCCGATTCCGATGCCTGGCTCGCCCGTCCGGGTTTGTCGCCGAGGGGGGTATTCGGGGGGATCGCCGGACCGGTTCGGCTCATCCGCCCGGACCTTGGCGGCTTCCACTCGCGGCCTCGCCCTTCTCCTACGACCGGAGCTTTGCGGCGATGAATGCGGCGAGGTTGCCGTCCATGACGTCTTGGATGTTGGAGGTCTCGCAGTCGGTGCGGTGGTCTTTGACGAGTTGGTAGGGCTGGAAGACGTAGGACCGGATCTGGCTGCCGAAGGCGATCTCGCCCTTCTCGCCGTATTGCTGCTCCATGGCGCTGCGCTTTTTGTCCTGCTCGATCTGGTAGAGCTTGGCCTTGAGGATGCGGAGGGCGGTGGCGCGGTTCTTATGCTGGCTGCGCTCGGCGCTGCACCGCACGGTGATGCCGCTGGGCAGGTGGGTCATGAGGACGGCGGTCTCGACCTTGTTGACGTTTTGCCCGCCCTTGCCGCCGCTGCGGGTGGTGATGATCTTGAGGTCCGCCTCGTTGACCTCGATCCCGACATCCTCCTCCACATCGGGCACGACATCGATGCTGGCGAAGCTGGTGTGGCGGCGGGCGGAGGAATCGAACGGCGAGATGCGGACCAGCCGGTGGACGCCGCGTTCGTTCTGCAGGTAGCCGTAGGCGTAATCGCCCTCGACCCGGAGCGTGGCGGAGCGGACGCCGGCCTCCTCCGCCTCCTGGATATCAACCAGCTCGCTGACCATCCCGGCGCGCTCGATGTAGCGCTGGTACATGCGCAGGAGCATCTCCGCCCAGTCGCACGCCTCGGTGCCGCCGGCTCCGGCGTGGATAGTGAGGAAGGCGCCGCCGAGGTCGTGCTCGCCGCTCATCAGCTGGCGCAGCTCGAACTCGCCGAGCGCGGCTTCGACCGCCTCGAATTCCGCCGCCGCCTCGCGCTTGGATTCCTCGTCGCCCGCCTCTTGGGCGAGTTCGAAGAGGGCGATCAGGTCCTCGAACCGGCGCTCCAGCTCGCGCATCGGATCGATCTTCGCCAGCAGGGCAGAGCGGGCCGCCTCGGTCGCCTGCGCCGCTTCGCGGTGGGACCAGAAGTCGGGTGCCGCGCGCTTGGCGTCGAGCGCCGCCAGTTCGGATTCAAGCGCCGGGAAGTCAAAGATACCTCCGGAGTTCGGTCAGGCGCGCTTTGAGCGCGTCAGTGTCGAACGACTGCAATTCGAGGGAGGTTTTGACTGCCTTTTGGGATTCCATAGGGCGCGGATTCTATTTCCCCTGCCCCGCATTGCAAAGCAAAGTTCGCTTTGCCACGGCGGTGCCCCGCCAAGAGTGGCGCGCGAGGCGTTAGAACGCCTAGATTCGGGGGCGTCGCGAGGCGGGCGTCGCGACGCCAATCCCCATCCAGGGATGGTGCCGGGGCGGATCAGCGGGCAGCGGACATTCCTCCGGGATCGTCCTTTCCTCTGGTGCCTGTCGCCCCACTGCCGGCGGCGGCCGAGCGGCGGGTTCCCCCCTCTGGTCAGGGTTGGAAGGCGTTTCCAGAAGACGTGCCCCGCCTTGGCGCGGGGTAGAGCCATTTCAGGCTCTGGCGAAACCGGTCAAAAATCAGCGTGGCTCGGGGAGCGAAATCCCTCCTCTCCGGCTGAATGCCGGCTCTCAGACCCTCAGCCCTCATCCTCGGCCAGCGGGCGGAAGAAGATGAGGATGGCGAGAATGGCGACGACGGCGAGGGCACCGGCGAGGGCAAAGGTGGGGCGGAGTCCAAAGTGTTCGGCGAGGTGGCCGCCGCCGATGCTGCCGCCGACGCGGAAGACGCCGATGAACATGGCGAAGCAGCCTTGGATCGAGTTGCGGAATTCATCCCCGGCGAGCCGGTCGAGGAACATGACGGGGACGACGAACATGGCCATGATCTCGATGCCGTGGCCGATCTGGGTGGCGGCGGTCATGGCGACGCCGGGGAAGGCGGCGAGCAGGAAGAGGCGGGTCGCCATGGCGGCGAATCCGATGGCGATGAGGTATTTCATGCCGAGGCGGCGCAGGAGCCAGGGCAGGAGCAAAGTGAAGAAGATCTCGATGAAAACGCCGATGTTCATGAGGACGCCGACCCACTCCGGAGGCAGCCCGACTTCCTCCCGCACGTAGAGGCCAAAGAACGAATGGTAGATCGTGGAGGCGATGGCGGCGATGGCGATGGCGAGGATCAGGGGGCGCGCCCGCGGTCCGAGCAGGGTGCGGAACGCGGTCTTGGTCGGACCCCAGCCGAGGCGTTGGCCGGCGCGGGCCGCGCGGACGCCGGGCAGGAAAAAAGTGTTTGCCACGCTGAGCAGGGCGAACGCGATCCCGGCGTAGAGGATCGCCTCAACCTGGAAATCGCAAACCCTGAGCGCGATGAACAAAGCGATGCTCGGCACGATGTAGCCGATGGTGCCCCAGACCCGGATCGCCGGGTAGGCGGGCGCGGGTTCGCCACCTGCCGCCGCCGCCCGCGCGGCGGAGAAAAAGAGCGTGGCGTCCTGGAGGGAACATCGCGACCATGGGTGAGACCGTGGATGCCCCAGAGCAGGGCGATGAAGCAGAGGACCGGCGGCGGGAAAAGCAGCGCCTGCGCGGCGGCGCTGATGATCGAAGCAGAGCGCGAGGATGCGGCGGGCATCGCCCCGCGTATCAGCCAGCAGCGCCATGAGGGCGGAGAAAACCGAGGCCGCCGCGCTGAGCGACATGGCGGTGCCGATGTCAGATTTTTGCAAGCCTTTCGCCTCGCTCAAAAAAACCGACATCAGCGGCACGAGGCTGCCGACGACGGCGAACGAGAGGAAAAACTGGTTTTTGAGCGGGCGCATCTGGGCGGCGGGGGCGGGAGCAAAGATGCGGCGGCGCAGGGCCGCAAGGGGGATCCGGCGGCGTCGCGCAATTGCCTCTGCGCCCTTTCCCGCTCGCCAGCCAGCGCTGCGCCGTTTTTGCGCCATGGCGGATCGCAAAATCCCCTATCCAACGCGCCGATCCCGGCTAAAGGCGTTGCCATGTCCGAAAAACTACGCGTCCTCGTCGTCGGCTGCGGCAACATGGGAACCTCCCACGCCCGCGCCTATCACAAACTCGAAGATTTTGAAATCTGCGGCGTCGTCTCGCGGGGCGAAGCCTCGCGCAAAAAGCTGTCCGCCGAACTCGGCGGCCTGCCGGAGTTCGCCGACTACGCCGCAGCGCTGGCGGAGACGAAGCCGGACTGCGTCTCGATCAACACCTATCCCGGCACCCACGCCGAATACGCGCTCAAGGCGCTGGAGGCGGGCGCGCATGTCTTTCTGGAAAAGCCGATCGCCGAGACGGTGGAGGAGGCGCAGCGGATCGTCGATGCGGCGAAGGCGGGCGACCGCAAGCTGGTCATCGGCTACATCCTGCGGGTCCATCCGTCTTGGATGAAATTCATCGAGTTGGCGCAGGGGCTGGGCAAGCCGCTGGTCATGCGCATGAACCTCAACCAGCAGAGCTACGCCAACATGTGGGAGACCCACAAGAACCTGCTCGCCAGCATGTCCCCGATCGTCGACTGCGGCGTCCACTACGTCGATGTCATGTGCCAGATGACGCGTTCCAAACCGCTGCGGGTCAGCGCGATCGGCGCGCGGCTGACCGACGAAATCGTGCCCGGCCAGGTCAACTACGGCCAGCTCCAGGTCACGTTCGAGGACGGCTCGGTCGGCTGGTATGAGGCGGGCTGGGGTCCGATGATGAGCGAGACCGCCTTTTTCGTCAAAGACGTGATCGGGCCGCAGGGCTGCGTCTCGATCAAAGCGACCAGCGCCGGCTCCGAAGGCGCGTCCGCCGATGTCGATGCCCACAGCAAGACCGAGTCGCTCCTCCTGCACCACGCGGAACTCGATGCGGATGGAAACTTCGCCAAGAAAGACGAGATCATCGACGTGAGCGACGAGCCGGATCACGACGATCTCTGCCTGCGCGAGCAAGAGTATTTCCTCCGCGCCATCAGGGAGGATCTCGACCTCACCAACCACCTCGACGACGCCGTCAACAGCCTCCGCATCGTCCTCGCCGCCGACCAAGCGTTCAAAGAAGGCCGCGTCGTGGACTTAGGATGAGAATGGCGGCGAGACTATAGCTCGGTGGTGAAGAGTGGCGTGCGCCACGCGTTGGAATCGCCCCCGCCCACGGAGTTCTCCCTTAACGCCCCCGCCGGGATTCTCCTTTACCCTTAAAGCAGCCCCATCGCGTATTCCGGCAGCCGCAGGACGCGGTAGAGCCGGATGGCAATCGCGCCGAGATCCTCGCTACCCTTTTCGCGCAAGATGTCGTCGAGCTCCCACGCGTCGGTGTGCAGTTCGGGTTCGCCGCCGAAGAGTTCGCCTTCCAGCCGGTTGAGGATCGGGCTGATGCCCGAGCGCACGAACATGGTGAGCACCCCGGCGGCGAGCCGCTGGCGCTCGTCCGGCTCTAGCCCGACCATCGTGCGGTGGTAGGGCTTCCAGCGATGCACGCTGGGCGGCGACCCGCTGTTGACGTTGGAAAACACGGCGGGAAACGAATAGGCGAGCTGCTGGAAAAATTCGGCGAGCTTCTTGCGCTCCTTTTCGCGGGCGTAGTATTCGCGCATCCGCTCGGAGTTTTTGCGCTGGCGGCTGAGCGGCGGGCACAGGCGGCAGACGCGGTGCAGGTAGCGGCGTTTTTCGCCGTTTTTCCGCGTCGTGTAGGGCGCGAAGAAATCGTCCCGCGCATACCATTCGGCTTGGCAGGACGGGCAGCGGCGCAGCTCGAATTTCTTGCGCTTGGCGAGCTTCGGATCGGCGGCCAATTCATCGTCCAACTGGCGTTTTAGCGCGACGAGGTCTTTGCGCAGGCTTTGGCGACGCCGGTTCCACGCCTCGGCGCTGCCCACGCTGAGGTGGGCGAGAAAGCGCGAGCGGGTCTGCGGCATCTTCATCGCATCCTTCCACGAGACTTCGATCCCGAGTTCTTTCAGGGCGCGCTTCACCTGCCCGCGCCCGACGCCGAACTTCCACACGAACCAGCTCGTCGGGCGCGCCTCGGCGTGCTCTTGCAGCGCCTCCAAAAACTCGTCGCGGTCGGCGCCCTTCAGCTTGCGCGTCTCCCGGATCGCCCGCGAGCCGGACCGGTCGCGCGCCAGACCCAGCCGCCGCATCTTCTGCGCCACGGAATCAAGGCTGCGCTGCATCCCGCTCTGCTGCACGATCTGCCGCGCGGTCATCCCCTGCGCCGCCTGCTCCTTCAGCGTGTCCTCCTCCCAATCGGTCCACACCTCGCGCGGCGGCTCGCTCGGCTCCAGCAGCCCCTCGCGGAGGAGCTTGCGCTTGATGCCGTGGCGGGAGCGCCCGCGAATTTTTATCGCGGCGGGATCTTGCTTGGTCTCCCACTGATTTTGGAGGGAGGCAAGCTCCGCATCGGTCCAGTTTTTGCCTGGCATGAGTTTTGGGGCGTCGTGGGTCGGGGTTAGATCAGCGCTACGACCGCCCCGAAATCCATCTTTCAGGTCTCCTTACAAGATTCGATCACTTCGATTCGTTTTGCTAATACGCTGGGTCGATTGTCAGCGATCACGCGGCGGGCAGATCGCCCGCCCCGGCAGGTAGAATCGATCTGGCCTCCGCTGCCAAAGCGGGGCGCTCCGGAAACCCGGACGGCGCGAGACGGCCGATTTTTCTTCACGCCGCCGGTGCGCTGGTGATAACGTCGTTCGCAAATGCTAACCATTTCCGACGGTAATCATCCGATGAGCCGGCGCGCCCTCCTGCGGGTAGGCGCGCTGGGTCTGGGCGGCTTGGCGCTGCCGCAGCTTTTGGCGGCTCGGGAACGCGCGTCGATTTCCGGCGGCGGCGATCCGCTGCGCGGCCGGTCGGTCATCTTCCTTTTCCAGCAAGGCGGCCCGAGCCAGCACGAGACGTTCGACCCCAAGGTCGGCGCGCCAGAAGGCGTCCGCACGATTGGCGGGACCGTCGCGACGAAGATCCCCGGCGTCCACTTCGGAGCCTCGATGGCGCAGCTCGCCGGCCTGGCCGATCGCTTCTCCGTAGTCCGCTCGTTTTACACCGGCAATGGCGGGCACAACATCCAGCCGGTCGTCGGGGCGGATTCGCTCGAGGCAAATATCGGCGCGCACTACGCGCGGATCGCCGGGGCGACGGCGCCGTCCGGGATGCCGGCGAACATGGTGCTCTTCCCGCAGGCGGCGGACAAGCGCGCGCCGAAACCTGAGGCGCGGGGCGACCTCGCCTCGACCGGTCCGTATGGGTCCGCCTACGCGCCGTTCATCCCCGGCGGCGGCGGTAGTTGCAGAAGGACATGCAGGTCGCCCTGCCGCACGACCGGTTCTTCGGCGACCGGCGCGCCCTGCTGGGCAAACTCGATGCCCTCAACCGCGCGGCGGATGCCTCTGGCGCGATCGGCGCGATGGATGCCGTCCAGCAGCAAGCCTACCGATTGCTCCTCGGCGGCGGCGTCGCCAAGGCGCTAGACCTTGCCAACGAAGACCCGCGCACGGTGGCGCTCTACGACACGTCTGGCTACGCGGCCAGCGCCAAACGCTGGGACAAGGTGAACCGCGGCAAGCGCGGCTACTACGCAGCGCAGGCGCGCACCATTGGCAAACTCCTGCTCATGGCGCGGCGCCTGTGCGAGGCGGGCTGCGGCTTCGTCACCGTCCACGCCGGCTACGCGGGCGTCTGGGACATGCACGCCGACGGCAACAACCTCGACATGAAAGACGGCATGGAGGCGGTCGGTCTCGCCTTCGATCACGCCGTCGCCGCCTTCATCAAAGATGCCGAGGAGCGCGGGTTAAACGATAAGATCATGCTCGTCGCCACCGGCGAAATGGGGCGGACGCCAAAGATCAACAAGCGCGGCGGCCGCGATCACTGGGCGCGCCTCGCGCCGCTCCTCCTCTACGGCGGCGGTCATGCCGGCGGTCAGGTCATCGGCGAATCCGACGCCCAGGGCGGCGAACCCGCCACTGCCGGATACGGTCCGAAGCATCTCATCTCGACGATCCTCAATACGATGCTCGACGCCGGGACGGTGCGCGTCTTGCCGGATTCGCCCGCGCCGGTCAACGAATTGCTCGCCCACCCGCCGATCCCGCTGGTCTGAGCAAGCGCGGCGGGCGGCGCGCTGGAGCGGGCGCTCCGCGCACGCTGGCGGGTATGCCACTCCACCTTTCGCAGCGACCCTCACGAGATTTCCCAAAAATCGGCATTGCATGTCTCTTCGCCGCTATTCAGTTTGCGCACAAAACGATCCCCGCATCTCCCTCCCCGAACGACCGAACGAATCCGAATGAAGCTGAGCCAAGTTTTTAGCGCCGCCGTGGTCGGCGTCGATGCGCTGGAGGTCGAGATCGAAGTCAATGCCTCGGGCGGCGAGGCGGGGCGCACCACCATCGTGGGGCTGCCCGATGCGGCGGTGCGCGAAAGCCAAGACCGCGTCTGGACCGCGCTGGCCAACTCCGGCTTCCACCGGCCGTCGGCGGCCATCACGATCAACCTCGCCCCCGCCGATCTGCGCAAGGAAGGGCCGTCGTTCGACCTGCCCATCGCCGTCGGCATCGCCGCGCTGACCGAGGAGATCGCCGACGAGGCGCTCGAGAAGTGCCTGGTCGCGGGCGAGCTCGCCTTGGACGGCCGCGTCCGCCCGATCAAGGGCGCGCTGCCCATGGCGATCGAGGCGCGGCGGCAGGGGCGCAAGGCGATCCTCGTGCCCGAGGAGAACGCCGCCGAGGCCGCCGTGGTCCACGGCATCTATGTCTATCCGATCCGCAACGTGCGGCAGGCGATCGAATTGCTCCTCGGCGGCAGCGGCATCAAACCCTATCAGATCGACCGCGAGGCGCTCTTCCACGAGGCGCGCTCCTACGACACCGACTTCTCCGACGTCAAAGGGCAGCAGAGCGCCAAGCGCGCGATCGAGGTCGCGGCGGCCGGCAACCACAACCTCTTGCTGGTCGGTCCGCCCGGCACCGGCAAGTCGATGATCGCCCAGCGCGTGCCCACGATCATGCCGCTGATGAGCGAGGACGAGGCGATCGAGACGACCAAGATCCACAGCATCGCCGGCACGCTGGAGCGCGGCAAAGGCTTGATCGCCACGCGCCCGTATCGCGCGCCACACCACACGATCTCCGACGCCGGGCTGCTCGGCGGCGGAGCCAACCCCGGTCCGGGAGAAGTGAGCCTCGCCCACCACGGCGTGCTCTTCCTCGACGAATTGCCCGAGTTCCGACGCTCCACGCTCGAAGTCCTGCGCCAGCCGCTCGAGGACGGCCACGTCACGATCTCCCGCGCCAGCGGCACGATGACATTCCCCGCCCAGTTCATGCTCATCGCCGCCATGAACCCGTGCCCGTGCGGCTACTTCGGCGACCCGAAGCGCGCCTGCAACTGCGGGACCGCCGCCGTCCTGCGCTACCGGCAGCGGATCAGCGGCCCGCTGCTCGACCGCATCGACCTCCACGTCGATGTCCCGCTCATCAACTACAAGGAACTCTCCGCCAAGACCAGCGGCGAAACCTCAACGGTGATCCGCGAGCGCGTCGCCCAAGCCCGCGAGATCCAGCGGCAGCGCTTTGCCGGGCAGACCAAGGGCGGCAAGGCGGTGCTCTGCAACGCCGGCATGTCGCCCCGCCTCATGCGCCAGCACTGCGGCATCGATTCCGAAAGCTCCGGGCTGCTCGAACACGCCATGAACGAACTCAACTTCTCCGCCCGCGCCCACGACCGCATCCTCAAGGTCGCCCGCACGCTCGCCGATCTCGAAGGCGCGGAGGCGATCTCCGCCAACCACGTGATGGAGGCCATCCAGTACCGGACTCTGGACCGGGCGCTGATGGGCTGAGTGCCCCGCGCCTTTGAACCCCTCGGCTACCGATGAACCCGCGCCCATACTATCGGCGGCGGGCGATCGTCGGCGCCACTCAGGTGGCGGGATTCGGCGGCTAGTGCCTCCCTATCCAATCCGCCGCTGCAAAGCGGGCGGCCGCGCGGGCGGAGATTCTTTCCTCTACTTCAGGCGGCGGCTGAAACTCGGGGGATGAGGCGGCGAGCTGCGCGGCTAACAAGGCGGCGAATCCTTCGAAACGGAGCCGGACCTGGACGCTGCCCTGGTGGAGGACGCCGGCGCGCGTGCGGCGCTGGGCGGCCCCGGCGAGTTTGCGCCCCGATGCGTCGATGACATCGCCGAGCACCGGCTTGGCAAAGCACGGTCCGGCGGGCAGGTGAGGATCGTCGCCGAGGACCGCCGCATCGGGCGCGCCGCCGGAGAGCCGCAGCGCTCGGGCGACCGCGCGGTGGACGCGGGCGAGAGGGCGGTTGGCGCAGCGCGGCGGCGGATCGCGGCGCGGGATGGCGAGCGCATAGGTAAAGTCGTCGCCGGACGCGCTGTGGGGAACCGCCCCGCCTCCGGTCGGGCGCCGCACTAAGGTGTACGGTCGGCGAGCGGCAGCGCTTCGATGTCGGCTAGCCTTCGAAATAGCCGAAGCTCAGGCTTGGATCCGCCATCGGTAGCAGCGCAGGATCGGCGCGCCGATCCGGATCGCTTCGTCTGCGGCGATTTCGTCGGCCGCCATGTTGGCGGCGGCGGGGCGGGGCGCGGTATCGAGCCACCGCGCGAGGCGGGCGAACAGGGGGCATCACTGTCGTCGCCCGTCATCGTGAATCCAGTTAGGCGGCGGCGCGCAGACCTCTGCGCGTAGCGTTCGACAAAGGCGGCGACCGCCTGCCGCCATGACCGCGGCTTGATGCCGGTGAGCCTTTCAAATTTTGCGGTGCACAGCGCGAGTTAGAGCGGTCGCTGGGCGGTGAACTGGGTCATCTCAGAAAGCGGGATGCCCTCGGCGTGGCGGTGTGCAGCGGATGATACCGCCGCGCAGTCCAGCGCATGTTGACCGAATTCGAGCCACGACGCCGCGCGGCATTCGGCAGGTGCAGGACGCCGCCGACCGCGCATTCGCCGAAAAGCAGAGGGCGGATCAATTTGGCAAAATCCCGCGCGTAGGTGGGCGATGAAATTTTGTCCGAGACGATGCGGAGCGGGTCCTGCGACATCGCGCGGCGGATCGCCCAGTCGGGAAAGCACGGGCGACCGTCGGCGAACAGCCACGAGACGCGGACGACTAGGTTGGCGGCGTCGGCGTCGAGAGCCGCCCGCTCCCCGGCGAGCTTTGCGCGGCCGTATTCACTGATCGGATCGGGCGCATCGTCCTCCGTGTAGGGGCGGTCGTGATCGCCGCGAAAGACGTAGTCGGAACTGATGTGGATGAGCCGCGCGCCTTTCGCCGCGCAGGCCGCCGCCATCTCCGCGACCGAGGCGGCATTGACCTGCTGCGCCCAATGCGGGTAGCGCTCGCAGCGATCCACCTCGGTGCCGCCCGCGCAATTGATCAGCAGGTCAAAGTCATGCGGATCGAGCGCGTTCGCGACGGCGCCGGGCACCTCGATGTTGGCCGCCGCCCGCCCGCCAAGCTCGCAGATCCGGAAATCGGGGGTCAGCTCACGCGCCACGGCGGAGCCAAGGCGGCCGGTCGATCCGATGATGGCGATAGAGGGGCGGGACATAGGGGGCGGAAACAGAACGCGCATCTAAGCACGGGTGCGGTATCCTGTCACCGCCGGATTCTCCGGGCTTTCCGGTTGAATTCGATGCTGGGGTCCGCTAGTTGCCAACCCATGAAAATCCCCTGCTTCGCCATCGCCCTCCTCGCCGCCAGCCTGATGCTGCCGTCCTGCGAGACGACCGACCTCTTCCGCGACAAGTCTGCCTCTAAAGGCGGCGCGCCGCCGAACGTGGGTGGAACCTACGAGATCGTCGAGGAAAACGCGGCGGTCTTTGCCACCATGCCGGAGGGGCCGCGCAACCCTGACGGCCTGCTCGGCAAGGGCACGATCGTGCAGGCGGTGCAGGCGGAGAAGCTGTTCTCTAAAGTGAAGCTCGAAAGCGGGGAGGAAGCGTGGATCGACAATGAATTTCTCGAGCCCGCTCCCGGCAAGAAGTTGAAGGTCGTGCCGTCGCCGATCCTGATGCAGGCGCAGCAGCGGCAGATGGAGATGCGGCAGCAGATGCAGCGGCAGGGCATGTATCCGCCCGGCACCGTGCCGCCTCCCGGCATCGATATGAATCAGCCAGTCGCCCCGGAACCCCAGCCGCGGGCCACCGCTCCCGCGCCGCCCACCAGCGGGCAGCCGCAGCCCGGAGCTGGCGCGCCGGTCCCGCCCCAGCCTGAGATCGACGGTGCCGCTGCGGCGCGCGAACTCGACCGCCAGCTCGGCATCGAGTAAATCTCAGGGCGAGACGCCGAGCCGGATCGCTTGGATCGATTCGCCCGCAGGTAAGGCGGCGCGGAAGACGGCGCGCTCCGAAGTGGTCTCGATCACCTCGACCGCCGGGGACCGCCCTGCCAGTGGACGAGGTCGTTGCTACCTCTGCGAATTCGGTCGCCCCGTCGAGGGCATGTCGTTCGACGGTGAAGACGAGGCGCGGCGCGCCGCCGGTGCGGTCGATGGCGATGTCGCCGATCCGCGCCCGCGTGCTGCGCGCGTCCTTCGGATGCCGGCGGAAGTACCACTCGAAAAGATTGGCGAGCAGGTCGCCGTCGGGGTTGGCCGCCGCGCCGCTGATCGCCGGGTCGAGCAATTCATCCGGCGAAAAGTAGACCGCGCGCCACGCCTCGAAGCCCATCGGGGCGGTGCCTTCGGTCAAGACGATGGTTTGATCGGCGGCGGGATCGACCACCGCATCGACCGCGCCGGACGGCCAGCGGACGACCAGCCGGTCGATCGACTCGGCGGAGCCGATCCCGAAGTGCTGGGTGAGCGAATGCATCACGCCGTAGCCTTCGCCGGACCGGACCTCGCGCACCTGCACGCCCCACGCCCCGTGCAGTTC
Source organism: Verrucomicrobiales bacterium (assembly GCA_041395145.1). Classification (GTDB taxonomy): domain Bacteria; phylum Verrucomicrobiota; class Verrucomicrobiia; order Verrucomicrobiales; family DEV007; genus JAWLBD01. The sequence continues at coordinate 123,827 of JAWLBD010000010.1, forward strand.
GAGCCGCGCGCCAATCCCATCGGGGTTCGAGTCCCGCCCGGCGAGCCGGACTTTCAGAAAGTGGTTCGCTCCGCCGCTGTTGAGAAACGCGCGGTCGGGGAACGAACCGGGCGAATTTAGACCGCTGCCTCGCCCGGCATAGACATCCAGCCAGCCGTCGTCGTTCAGGTCGCCGACCGCGAACGATTGGATGTGCCCGATGTCCGCGCCGCCAGAGGGAAAGGCGGCGGCTTGCGGCGCAAACGTGCCGTCGCCCTCGTTGAGGAAAAGGCGGTAGCCGTTGCTCGTGGCGCTCACTAACAGATCGACAAACGCATCGTTGTTGAAATCGCGGAAGATCGCCTGCACGCCGAAGAATGGGATGGCGATGCCGGAGGCGGCGGTCGCGTCCGTGAACGTGCCGTCGCCGTTGTTGCGGTAAAAGGCGGACGGCGTGTCATTGGTTCCGATCACATGGTTGACGACGAACGCATCGAGGTCGCCGTCGTTGTCCACATCGGCGAAATCCGCGCACCACGACTGCGCGCCGGAGGCGAGCCCGGCAGCGGCCGCGACGTCGGTGAACGCGCCGCCGTCGTTGCGGAAGAGCCGGTTGATCCGCGATTGCTGGGTCGGGCGGTCGCGCTCCGGTGCCCAGCATTTCGACAGATAGAGGTCGAGGTCGCCGTCGTTGTCGTAGTCGGTCCACACGCTCGCATAGTTCCCGGCATTCGGGTCGTCTTGCCCGGCGCTGGGCGGGATGAATGTGTCGATGAGTGCAGGATCGAGCGCGAAGCCGGTGCCGTCGAATCGATAGCGGTGGCAGTCGTCGTCGTCGTCGCAGGCAAAGATGTCCGCGAACCCATCGCGGTCGATGTCGGTGAAATTCATCCCCTGCATGATGATGTCGGTGTCCGGCAGCGTTGCGAAAGCGAAGCCGGACTCGCCCGCTGCGGTGAAGAGGTGGACGCCGCCGGAATAGCCGCCGCAAACCAGATCGCGCCGCCCGCTGCGGTCAAAGTCCGCCGCCGCCACCGAAACGCGGATGCCCGAGAACTGCCGGATCGGCTCGGGAGCGAACGCCTCGCCCGGCGCGCCTTGGTATTCGATCCGCAGGTCGCGCCCGCGCTGGAACCGGATGATGTCATCTTTGCCATCGCCATCCATATCGGCGATCCCCATCGCGACGCCGCTGAAAAACGGAAATCCCGCATCGCCCGGCAGCAACGCGCCGGTGCTATCGATAAAACCGACCGGCTCCGCGCCCAGAGCCGGGAAGGCGGTGGCGGCGGCGAGCGAGATCGAGATTAGGGAATCGGCGCATCCGGCAACCCTACGCGCGATCGCCATCCGCGACGAAGGGAATCCGCCCCGCAGCATCGGCATCCTGCCGATCATCTGGATCGATTGCCCAAAACGCGCTGTTTCGCTCTGGATCGGATGAGGCTGGGCGAAATGGGCCGGTAAGTCCTGCATTTGGCGCATGGCCGTTTTAGGTCAGCGGTTCGCTCTCCGCGGCGGAGCAATCAAGCGCTGCTTGGCGATGAGGGCGCAGAAGAGCGCGGTCGATGGCTCGGGCACGATGCCGACATTGAAGTGGGTAAACGATACCGAGCGATCTTGCGCCGCCGTGGACGGACCGGTTTTGAAAAAGAGGGCCGCCCGCGCGTTGTCTTGCGATGAGTTCAACTGGGTCAACTCCGTCCATGGATCGACTTCGTTTTGCCGATAGAAAAACGTGTAGTGGTCGGAGGCTCCGTTCTCGGTGATCTCGACGCGAAGGAACGAGGACGATGGTCTGCCGGATGCGGTACGAGCGTTGACCACTCGAACCCTGAATCGCAGCACTATGAGCCGCCGATTCTGCACCTCGACGCCCCGGTCGTTCCAGTCATTCGCCATAGGAAAAGTCGATGCCGTCGTTCGATCCGCCCGCGCCATCGGTATTCTGGTAGAAGAGGATGCCGCTGACGCGCTGGGTCGCATTCGCCGAGCCATTGTAGCGGACGCCGGTCTCGACAAACCAAGTCTGCCCGAGCGAGACGACTGGCGCGAGCGTCCAGGCAAAGGGCGCGTTGTTGCGGGCTGTCCACATGTCGGTGCCTCCGGTCGTCAGAAAGTCGAGTTCCTGGTTGGCGGTGTCCAGCGTGATGCTGGCGAGTTCCGCTGTCTGGGACATCGGTTCTCGACGGCTTGATCGAGCGAGCCTTCATCGAACGTGGTGATCACCGCTGCCGGAAGCGGCGAGGCGATCGCGAGGGCGGCGATCAGGGGGAGGGAGGAAGGCATATTCATAGTGGGCGGATTTGGTTTCGCAGGACGCTAGCGGCCCGCAATTCGACGCTCTAGGTCGATTTGCGGCGGGGTCTTGTGCGTTTGCGTCAACCCGGTGGGAAAGCGCGGTCTCGCCCTAATTGCCGCGCGACTTGCGGTATTCGCCGGGCGGCATGCCCATCTCTTTTTTGAAGAGGTTCGCCATGTTGGCCGCCTCGGAAAAGCCGAGCGTCTCGCTGATCGATTCGAGCGTGTCGTCGGTGTGGATCAAAAGATTGCGGACCCGCTTGATCCGGGCGCGCTGGATCTCTTTGTAAGGCGAGGTCTCCAGCAGGCGCTGGAAGCGGCGCTCCAGTTCGCGGCGGGAAAGCCCGGCGCGGCGGGCGACTTCATCCACCGTGATCGGTCGCCCCGCGTGGTCGCGGATGAATTGGAGCGCCGCCGCGATGTTGCTGTCGTGGAAGGCGAGGATGTCGCTCGATGTCCGGGTGACGAGTTCCTTTGGCGGAATGAGGATCGGCTCCCGGCCCGCGCCGGGCGCTTCGCCTTTCATCATCGCCGCCAGGAGCCGCGCCGCCTCGAACCCGATCCGCTGGACGTTTTGGTCCACGCTGCTGAGCGGCGGCCACGAGACCGAGCAGAAAAGCGGGTCGTTGTCGACGCCGACAATCGCCACGCTTTCCGGAACGCGGACGCCGACCCGGCGGCACGCATCGATCACCCGCGCGCCGAGCACATCGTAGGCGGCCATGATGCCGCAGGGCTTGGGCAGCGACTGGACCCAGGCGGCGAGCTGGTCTTGCTCGCGCTCCCAGTGCGCGCCGCGCCGTTCGCTGCGAGGCGAGGCGTCGAAGACCTCGGCCGTCCCGCCCGCCTTTTGCGCCGCCGCGATGAATGCATCCCGCCGGTCCTCCGACCAGGTCGCGCCGCGCACGTGGCAGTAGGCGAAGCGGCGGAACCCGCGCCGGGCAAAATACTCGGCCACCATCGCGCCGGTCCGCGGGTGGTCGCAGTTGATGCAGGGCATGGGCAGGTCTGGGTCGAGGTCCCGGTGGTAGCTTAGGTTGACGGCGGGGATGCCGCGCTGGCGGGCGAGCCGGGACCCGGATGGATCGGCGCTGCGCGTGATGATCCCGTCGCCGTCCCAGTCGTCTAGCCAGCGCGGCTCCCGGTCGGATTCCTCGCGTTCATCGAGAAAGACCGACCACGGACCATGCGCCTGCAGGTAGCGCCCGATGCCGAGCAACAGCTCGCGCCCGTATTGTTTGGACGTTTCGATGATGAGGGCGACATGGGGGAAATCGGGCATCGCAGGCGTGTCGGGATTTCATCTCGCCGCCGCCGCCGCAGGCGGTGAGCAATTGGCTCGCCGGGCGAAGGGCTGTCGGGATTTCACAATCTACCGTCGTGCGTCCACCTTGGCGAATGCGGATTCGTCCGCCAGATTTGCCGCCATAGCCGCCCCCTAATCATTCGGCTGACGCCCTATGCCGCCCCTCGCCTTGCCCCCGTGCCGCCGCGCCCTCGTCATGGCGCTCGTTTCCGCCATCGGCTTCGCCATGCCGTCCTATTCAGACGCGGAGATCCCGCCGGGCAGCCTGATCCTCGACCTAGACGCCGACCTTGGCGTGACGGAATCCGGCGGCTCGGTGAGCGCGTGGGCCAACCAAGCGCCGGCGGGCGGCGACGACGTGGCGACAAATGGCGGCGCCCCAAAACGGATCGCCGGACCGAACGGGCACTTCGCTATCGAACTCGGTGAGGCGGGCGGCAAGGCGCGGCTCGCGGGATCGGACGACGCGGCGTTCGACGGCATCGTGCAAGGCGCGGGCAACACCTGGTTCGCCGTCGTCCGCCCGGCGGTCGGCGCGAATGGCGGCAACAAGAACGCGATCTTCGGCACGCTGATCAACCAGAGCAACTATTCCGGCGCGGTCGCCCACGTCTCCAACACGATCCCCGCCTACATGCTTCGCTTTGAAGGCGGCGGCGATTTCTTCGCCAGCGGCGCGTCGAACATCAACGACGGAAACTGGCATATCCTCGCCGGTCGCCTCTCGGCGGGCACCGGGAGCCAAACCGCGCAGATCTTCGCCGATGGACCGGATGCCGAAGCCGCCACCGCCGTCAACATCAGCGGCAACACGCAGGCGGGACCGCTGGCGATCGGTGCCGAGCGGACCGGCGGCGGCGAGAATTTCGCCGGAGCGATCGCTCGGATTTTGATTTTTGCCAGCCCGCTGAGCGACGAGGATTTCAACGCGGTCGGCGGGGAGCTGGCGACGCGTTACGGGATCGACGACCACGGGTTCATCACCGGTCCGCTGCCGGAGATCGCCAGCTTTTTCCGCAGCGCTACCAACGTGGCGTCCGGCACGCCGGTCACGCTTTCCTGGCAGGCGGAGGATCCGACCGGCGGCGCGCTGGACCTCGCCATCACGCCGGATGTCGGCGATGTGTCGGGTCAACGCAGCGTGGTGACGCCGCTGGAGACGACGACCTACACGCTGGTGGCGGAGAATCTCAACGGCGGCGCATCCGCGCAGGTGACGGTCACGGTGGACCAGCCGCCGGTCATCCATTCGTTCTCCGCCTCGGATCCCTCGATCCGGCTCGGCGAGGGATCGACGCTGGCCTGGACCGTGTCGGGCGCGGATACCATTTCGATTTCGGAACTTGGCTCCGTCTCCGCCGCAGGATCGCAGGTTGTCTCTCCCGCCCAGACCACGACCTACACGCTCGTGGCTGCGAACCCGGCGGGCGAGGCGGCGGCGGCGGTGGAGATCGAGGTCGATCGCTCGCCGGTCATCGCCAGTTTTTCGGTCGCGCCCGCCAGCGTGGAAGCCGGGGCGACGGTGACGCTATCGTGGGAGGTCGAAGGCGCGGCGGCGCTCGCCATCGACCAGGGCATCGGCGATGTGACCGGCTTGAGCCAAGCTTTCGACCAGCCCTCCGCGACCATGCTTTATACGCTCACCGCAACCAATGCCGATGGATCCGCCACCGCCACTGCCTCCGCGATCGTGGGCGAGTCGCTGACCATCTCGGAATTTCTCGCCGCGAACGATGGGACGCTGCTGGACGAAGACGGCGACGACTCGGATTGGATTGAGATCCACAACACGACGGGCGCGGCGCTCAGCCTCGCGGGCTGGTCGCTGACGGATGCGGCGGACGACCTGGCCCGCTGGCAGTTTCCCGAGGTCGAGATCGCGGCGGGCGGCTACCTCGTTGTGTTTGCTTCGGGCAAAGACCGCGCCGCGCCGGGCGCGGAGCTTCACGCCAATTTCCGGCTGTCGGCGGATGGCGAGTTCCTCGCCTTGGTCAAACCGGATGGCGCGACGATCACCCGGCAATTTGCGCCCGCCTATCCGCCGCAGGAATCCGGCATCTCGTATGGCATCCACGGCGCCGAACGCCGCGAGGGCTACTTCGATCCGCCAACGCCCGGCGCGGCGAATGGCACCGGATTCGCCGGCTTTGTCAAAGACACGAAGTTCAGCCATCGGCGCGGCTACTACGGCGCGCCGATCCTCGTCCAGGTCACGACCAACTCGCCGGGCGCGGCGATCCGCTACACGACCGACGGCAGCGCCCCGACCGAATCGGCGGGTTCGCTCTATGCGGATCCGATCTTGATCGAATCCACCACTACGCTGCGGGCGATCGCCTACCGCGAAGGATTTCGCCCGACCAACGTCGATACGCAGACCTATCTCTTTCCCGCCGATATCAAAACGCAGCCGGAGATGGATGCGGAGGTCGTCGGCGCGCCGCCCTATAGCGAATCGATCGAGGAGGATCTGAGATCGCTCCCCGCCTTGTCGCTCGTTTTGCCAGGCGATAGCATGTTCGGCGGCAGCGGCATTTACTCGAACCCCGGCGGTCGCGGGATCGGCGCGGAGCGCGCGGTCTCGGTCGAGTTCTTCGATGCGGGCGGCGCGGAGGAATTCCAGATCGATGCCGGCATCCGCATCCATGGCGCGGACGCGCGCAACCACCAGAAGAAGCCGTTCAAGCTCTACTTCCGCTCCGGCTACGGCGCGGGAAAATTGCGCTACCCGCTCTTTCCCGGCGGCGTTGATGAATTCGACAAATTGGTCCTGCGGGGCGGGGGGCACGAGGCGTGGACTAGCCCCTACGGTTCGGGTGCCTCGGCGCAATCGCATTCATCCACCCTGCTCCGCGACCAATTCCTGCGCCAGACCCACCAGGCTATGGGGAATCTCTCGCCGCGCGGGCGACCCTGCCACCTCTACATCAATGGCGCCTACTGGGGCGTCTATTTCCTCCACGAGCGACCCGACGAAGAATTCGGTGCCTCCCACCTCGGCGGAGCGGAGGATGATTACGACGTGATCAAGACCGGCGGCGCGGTCGTCGATGGGACGAAGGCGGACTGGAGCGCGATGATGGCGCTCGCCAACGCGGGCGTCGCGAATGCGTCCGGCTTTGCCCAGATGAGCGAGAGGATCGACTGGGCCAGCTTTATCGATGCGATGATCGCCCGGATCTGGTCGGGAGATATCGACTGGCTGCGGAGCGCGACCATGTTCTCGGAGACCAGCAACCGGAACAAAAATTGGTATGCGCTCCGCCGGACGCGGGGAGCCGATCCCGGCAAATGGCAGTTCTTTATTTGGGACGGCGAGCTGTCGATGGGCAAGGGGCATCGCTCAAACCGGAACACGAATTTCAATATCGCGGATGTCGATATCGACGACTCGCCGGGGCGGCTCTACACCGCCCTGCGCGCCAACCCCGAATTCCGGATCGCTTTCGCCGACCGGCTCCACCGGCATTTTTTCAATGGCGGCGCGATGGCGGCCGAGGTGAATCGGGCGCGCTGGAATGCGCTCGCCAGCGAGATCCGCCGCGCGGTCGTCGCCGAGTCCGCCCGCTGGGGCGATGCGGTCCGCGCCGCGCCCTACACCCGCGATGGCGAGTGGCAGGGCGAGGTCGATTGGATGGCGGACACGTTTCTGGCGGGGCGCAATGCGACGGTCCTCGACCAGTTCCGCGCCATCGGTCTCTATCCGTCCGTCGAAGCGCCGGAGTTTTCGGTCGATGCCCAGCCGCAGCATGGCGGCGCGATCGGCTCGTCTGCCCTCGGGTTCGCGGCGATCCCGTCCGGCTCGATCTACTATACGACTGATGGCTCCGACCCGCGCAAGGCGGGCGATTCCATCGCGCCAGCGGCGCAGCTCTACGCCGGACCGATCCAGTTGCCCGCATCGTCCAACGTCCGCGCGCGGCGCTTCGACGGCGGCATTTGGTCGGCGCTGACGGAAGCGACCTTCCTCGTCGGCGAACTGGCGTCGTCCGCCAACACGGCGATCTCTGAGATCATGTTCAATCCGGCCGGCTCCAGCGAGGCGCTCGAATTCATCGAGATCGCCAACGTCTCCGGCGCGCCGGTCGATTTCAGCGGTGCGCGATTCTCCCGCGGCATCGCCTTTGAATTTCCCGTCGGCACCGTCGTCCCGGTCGGCGGCTACGCGCTCGTCGTTGCCGATCGCGCCGCATTCGAGGCAGAGTTCGGAGCGGGCTTGCCGGTCGTTGGCGAGTTTGGCGGCACGGCGTTGGACAATGGCGGCGAAACCATCGAGCTGCTCGCCGCCGGCGGGGCGGTCATCCAGAGCTTTGCCTACGATGATGAGGCTCCGTGGCCCGAGGGGGCGGACGGCACTGGCGCGAGCCTCGTTTTGATCAACCCCGCATCGCTGCCCGACCATGCGCTGCCCGAGAACTGGCGGGCCAGCGTGGGCGGCGTCGCCAATCCCGGCGCGAGCGATGCGGTGCCCTACGGCGGCGGCGATCTGATCGGCTATGCCTTGGCCGGTCCGCCGTCCATCCAACTGCCCGCCGGCTCCGGCGCGCTGCGTATCCGCCTCGCCGAGATCGCGGGCGCTGACTTCGCCAAAGTTCGCTTTCAGATCTCCGGCGACCTTTCCACCTGGCAAGAGGCCGGAGCCACCGCCGTCGATCAATCCGAAGCGGCCGCACCCGGCGTGGTCCTGCGAACCTATGAAGCCGCGCTGCCGACCGGTCCGGGACCTTGGTTCGTGCGCGCGGCGGTCAGCCGGCGTTAGTTTCGCATTCTCTAGGTTTACGGTCGCAGCGTCTTGGGCAGCAGCTTTCTCGCCCACCGGAGCGCGTAGTCCTCGGCGAAGCTTTCCCGCTTCGTTTTATGGATCGACCAAGGTTGGTTGAAGTGTCCGATCTCGTGGAGCAGAAGATGGTAAAGGTAGTAGCGCTTTGCCTCCTCGGCGGTCCATATTTGGTGCCATCCACCGGGGTTCTCTTCCCAATTTCTACACCAGGGTTCATAGTGGGAGAAGACATTGTCGGGGGGCTTCTTCTCGCCCCAGTGGATCACGTTGGAGGACGGAAACGCATTCAAGATGATGCAGGCGAAACGTTTGCGCGCCTCGATCCCGCGGCGGTAGTCCTGTTTGCTGGTTCGGCGCAGGACGATCGCTTTGATCGGGCGCGTGTCGCGATTGGGGAGCCGCGAGATCACATTCCGGATTTCTTCGCCGCTACAGGGATGATAGAAGTTCCGGCTTGGATTCTCTCTCAGCACCAGAGTCTCGCCGCCCTCTGGAGCGGATGACAGGCGTTCCCAGATAGGGCGGGTAAGGAAACGCGATTCCTTCTCACGGGCCCGACCGCCCTTCACCCGGCCGCCCTGTGTCCTGCCGATCTTTCGCGAGCGCCGGATCGGATTGATCATGGCCCCGCGCCTTCCTCCCGCGGCTTGGGTCGGCGCATGAGGGTGATGCTCTTTACCCGGTTCCGGTCGTTGGGGCTCCAGCTCCGGATCTCGGGGTCGTCTTTGAAAGCGTGGTGGACGATCCTCCGATAGTAGGAGTTCATCGGGTTGAGCTTGACCGGCTTCCCGGTGGCGCGGACGCGTTCGGCGAACGCCTTGGCCTTCTCGACGAGTTCCGCCTCGCGCATGGTGCGGTAGTGCTCGATATCCACGCGCACGCGCGGCGCTTCGCCGCCCGTGCGTTCGTGGAGCAGCCGGTTGAGGAGGTATTGGATGTCCTCCAGCCGGTCGCCGCGTTTTCCGATGAGCAGGTTGCGATCCTCGGTGTGAAGTTGAAACGCGATCAGCTCGCGCTCCCCGTATTCCCCTGCCTCACCGTCCTCGATATGGACGGCGAATCCAAGGTAACCGAGCATAGAGTCGAGAATTTCTCGCGCCTGTTCCGCATGGGTCATGCGAAAAGCTACCAGCGCTCAACCAAATCGCAACGTCTGAAGTCCAGTAACACCCTGCCGCCGCGAGCAACCCCGCCGCGCGCCGGGCAGTGCGCCCCCACACCTCAATCCGCGCGACCATTTTTCCCGCCGGATGCCGGGCTGCGCCCCGCATCCACTATCGCCGCCCTCACGGGTGCCAAGGAATATGTTAGCGAGAACACTCGCCCATCCGCCGCGCTGCCCGGCGCTTCCGTTCCCACATCCAACGGGTAGGTGGAGCATCCGCGACTGAGGGCGGCGCGGGCTTCGCTGATTCTGCCCGAGCGGGCTTCAGGCGTCAACGCGGATTGCGGGGTCGCGGATCGTTCCACCGGCTTGTTGATTAGACAGATTGCCAGGGCGTGCGGGAAAATGCCCGCCCGAAACCGGCGCGTGCCGATTGGGTTGCGGAATCGGCCAACCTGATTGCGCACGGCCGGGGTTGCGCCTCGCTGCGTAGAGGGACCCGACCCGGAAGGACCGGGCTACAAGTCGGTCGCCGCTACGCGGCGGATTCCTTCAAATCGCCAAATCCAATCCACCGGGCTTTTTGCGATAGGCGCAAATCTTTATGGCAATCAGTCTAAACGCGTTGGAGCGTTCGCCACACTGGTATTTTGCTAAACCTGCGAAGGGCATAGTGGCTTTCGCTCTCTCGTGCAACTCCAGGCGGGCGACCTCAGGCGGGTCGCTTCGCCCGCCTAATAAAGCTCGACGGGCGAGCGCTTGCCGTCTTCCTCGCTGAGGATGCTGGCGCGTTCTTCGCCGAGGGTATCGACGCGGAGCTGCCAGATCTCGGCATCGATGGCGCGGAATCGATTTTCGTCCCACGGGTAGGGCGGCTGGAGGCGCTTTTTGGCGCGCTCGATGCGGCGGAGGGCATCGTCGATGGCGGGGTGAGGCAGGGATTCGAGGACCTGCTTGGCCTGCTCGACCATCTCGACGCGGTGGCAGATCATGGCGAGGTCGTTGCCGGCTTCGACCGCCATGCGGATCGTGTCGTCGAACCCGAATTCGTTGAGGATCGCGCCCATGTCGAGGTCGTCGGTCATGACCAAGCCGTCGTCGAACCCGAGTTGGTTGCGCAGCAGGTCGGTGATGACCGCTTTGGAAAGCGAGGCGGGCAGCCGCCGGTCCGGATCGAAGCACGGGTAGTAGCTGTGCCCGACCATCATGCTGTCGATCTCCGGTGCCAGCGCGCGGAAGGGCGCGAGTTCGGCGGCTTCGATCTGCGCGCGGGTGCGCTCGATGACCGGCAGCTCGTGGTGGGGGTCGACGCCCGCCTCGCCGTAGCCGGGGAAGTGCTTGCCGCAGCTCAGGACGCCCTGCTCGCGCATCGCTCGGTTGAAGAGACCGGCGTTGGTGATGACCTGCTGGTACGGTGCCGTAGCAGCGCCTGCGCAGCGAGTTGTCGTTCGCCTCGTCCACGTTGTAGTCGAGCACCGGGCGAGGTCGAGGTTGAAGCCGAACATGCGGAGGATGCGCTCGGTCAGGTTTCCGTGGCGGAGGATCAAATCGGGGTCGCCCGCCTCGCGCAGTTGCACCGCGTTGGGCGGCTCGCTGCCAATCAGGCGCAGCCTCGAAAGCGCATCGCCCTCTTGGTCGATGGTCACGAACGGCTCGACCGCGCTCAGGTCGCGCAGGTCGTCGATCAGCTTGCGGAGCTGGGCGGGCGATTTGATGTTCCGCCCGAACAGGATGAAGCCGCCGGGTTGGAGCTTGCGGAGGCGCGCGGCGGTTTCCGGAGTCGAGCTCGGCTCCGGGCACGCCGGTGAGGAGGAGTTTACCGTGGGAAAGCATGGGGGGAAAAAATCGGGCGGACGAATCGCGTCCGATGCCGGGGCGCGCAAGCCGAATGGCGAGCTGGCTTTGCCTATTCCAGGTCGGCGAATACGCCGCGGGCGGCTTTGACCGAGATGCCCTGGTTCTTCGCGTAGGCATTGGCGGCGCGGTCGCGGATGGCGGCGGCGGACTCGCCCTGCCGCCAGCCTTCGATGGCATCGTGCAGCAAGAACGATCCCGAATACATGAGCTGCCGCGTCATCAGGACCGGGCGGCTGCCCAGCGCGCGGAGCCGCGCCGAAAAGCAGGAGTCGCTCACGCAGCAGAGGACGATGGCGTCGCGCTGGACCGCCGGATGCGCCGGGTCGGGCAGCTTGAAGTCCATCAGCCCGTTGTGGCCGAGGTAGGCGACCAGGTCGGCGGCGGCTCCCGCCCTCAGCCCGCCCGCGCCGTCGATGCCGCCCACGGCGGGCGATTCGCCTGCCCCGGCGGCGGCGGCGAGGAATGCCTCGGTACAGCGTTTGATCTCGCTGCCGCGATACGCATCGGCGACCAGCGCGATCTTGGCCGAGGCGTGGCGGAAGACGTGGCGGCGCAGGATGCCCGGCGCGGGATCGTTTTCGGCGGCGATCCGCTTCCACTGTTTGCTCGCTTTGAAATAGGCTCCCAGCCCGTCGCTGCAGCCCCAATACAGATTGTGCTCCGGATCGTCGCCGTCCCCGATCTTCGGCGGCACCGGGGCGATGCCTTGGGCGTCGTTATCCGCCAGCGCGACGAAGGCGTGGACCACGCGCCAGCCGCCATCGTCGCCATTGCCATCGCCATTGCCGGCGCAGGCGGTGCGGGTGAAGGCGGCGGCGGCGGCGAGGCCGGCGAGCGAGAGAAAGCGGGCGCGTGTCATCATGGGGATACGACGCCGCCGGGCGCGATCTGTTCGATCAAAGCGGGCGCGGAATTCTAGGCGACAGGCAGGCGAATTGCCCTATGTCTTGCGCTCCCAATTTCCCGCCGTGCCCGAATCGCCGAACTCCAGCCCCTACGAATTGCTCGCCCGCTGCGCCGACACCGGCGCGCGGCGCGGTCGGCTGCAGCTCGCCCACGGCGTGGTCGAGACGCCCGCCTTCATGCCGGTCGGCACGCAGGGATCGGTCAAGGCGGTGCACCCGGATGAACTCGAAGCGCTGGGCGCGCAGATCATCCTCGGCAATACCTACCACCTCTTCCTGCGCCCCGGCACCGACATCATCCGGCAGTTCGGCGGGCTGCACGGGTTCTCGCGCTGGCGCCGCCCGATCCTGACCGACAGCGGCGGCTTCCAGGTCTATTCGCTGGCCAAGCGGCGCAAGATCACCGAGCGGGGCGTCACCTTCCAAAACCACCTCGACGGCGCGGAGACATTCATCGGGCCGGAGGAGTCGATGGAGATCCAGGCGGCGCTCGGGTCGGACATCGCCATGCTCTTCGACGAATGCCCGCCGTATCCGTGCGAGCGCGCCTACGCGGAGGAAAGCCTCGCCTTGACCATGCGCTGGGCGGACCGCTGCAAAAAGTGGGCGGAGGCGAACCGCCCGGCCGGACAGCTCTACTTCGGCATCGTGCAGGGATCGGTCTGGGCGGACCTGCGGGAGCAGAGCGCGCGCGGGCTGGTCGAGATCGGGTTCGACGGCTATGCGATCGGCGGGATGAGCGTGGGCGAGCCGGAGGAGGAGATGTATCGCGCTGCCGAGCACGCCGCGCCGCACCTGCCGGAGGGCAGCGCCCGCTACGCGATGGGCATCGGGCTGCCCCACCAGTTGCTCGAAATGATCGCCCGCGGCGTCGATATGTTCGACTGCGTCTTGCCCACGCGCCTCGCCCGCCACGGCACCGCCTTCACCCCGGATGGGGCCATCACGATCAAGAACCAGCAGTTCGAGCGCGACGAATCCGAGCTGTATCCGGGCATCGCGTATCCGCCTTGCCAAGGCTTTAGCCGCGCCTACATTCGCCACCTTTTTAAAGCGGGCGAAATCCTCGCGCTCAGGCTGCTGACCCTCTGCAACCTGCACTTCTACCTCGACCTGATGCGGCAGGCGCGCGATGCCATCGAGGCGGACCGCTTCGCCGAATTCAAGGCGGACTTCACCGAACGCTTTCAACGCAAGACCCTAGAAAACCAAATCCCATGATATCTCTCACCCCCCTCACGAACATCGCCCTGATCCTCGCCCAAGGCGACGGCGGCGGCGCGGCACCCGCGCCCGGCGGCGGTCTCGGCGGCATGATGATCCCGCTGCTGGTCATGTTCGCCATCATGTATTTTCTCATCATCCGCCCGCAGCGCCAGCGGCAGAAGCAGATGCAGCAGCAGATGGAGGCGCTCAAGCCGGGCGATGCGGTGATCACGGCCGGCGGCATCCACGGCACGGTCACCTCGATCAAAAAAGGCACCGTCAAGGTCCGCGTCGATAGCAGCGTGACCATCGAGTTCCAAAAAGAGAGCATCCAGACCGTCATCAAGAAAGGCGACGCCAAGCCCGGCGACGAGGCGGAGGAGAAGGCGGATGCCGGGGGCGACGCCGACAAGAAGCTGGAAAAGAAGGGCTAACGCGCGACCCGCCCGCCGAAGAATCCGGTTGACGCCCGCGAGCCAGACCCTAAATTCCCGCCCATTTTTCGCCTTTCTGAGAAGGCGGAGCCACCCGCAAACCAAAACCTTTAGACCATAGAAATCCGCCGCATGACCAAAGTTTCCGTCAAGAAAGGGGAGCCGATCGATCGCGCCCTCAAGCGCCTGAAAAGCAAGCTCGAAACCGAGGGCATCCTCGAAGAAATGCGCCGCCTGCGCGCCTTCGAAACCCCGGTCGAGCGCCTGCGCCGCAAAGCCCGCGCCAACGCCAAGCGCGGCCGCAACAACCGCATCAAATTCTCCCTCTACGACGAGAAGAAGCCGAAGCCGGAGGACGAATCCGGGTCGCCTACCCCGGCGAACACCACGGTGACCGACGTGCGCGCGAACCAGGAGGACTAAAGCGTCCCCCTAGAAAATCGCTTTTTCAAGGAAGGGCACCCCATGGCGGGTGCCCTTTGCTTTTGCCCCTAGATCGTCCGTTTAGCCTCCCTTGAAATGCCCGCCGAGGCGTAGAGAAATCGGTGCCGAAGCGGAGCGAGAAAGTGAGCGGACCGAACATTGGCCAGCAGGATGACCCGCGTCACTTCTCCCAAGGGGAGGCTGATGGGACTGCCGATGATGATGCTGTTCCCGCCTTCCGGGAATGGCTCTTGGGACTCGCCAGGCGGTGCCCGGCGCTTCCGCCGGAGTGGTGGTCACTCGCCATGGCGGATGGCGCTCACCGATTAATCTTCCCATGGCACACGGTCCTCTGTTAGAAATTTCGGCAATGAAGCGAATCCTCACCCTCGCGTTTTGCCAGATCGCCGCCACTCTTGGCTTCGGGTTGGGATTGGCGATCGGATGGGTTTCGCTCGACCGATGGGGCAAGACATCGGCAGCTCGCACCTCTCCGGAACCAGCCGGCCATCTCTTGGATAACGGCGCGGCGCAAGCCGAAGCGTCCAACTCTTCGGCGGCAATTGAAGAGGCGATCGCGCGACGGGGCGCGGACCGCCTGCGCTGGCTCGCCGCGCATCTGCCGTCGATCGATGCCGCCCAGATCGCCGCCTTGGCGGACGCGATGGCCGCTGATTCCGCCGAGACGCGGCGCGCCGAATGGGATGTCATCCTCTTTGCATGGACGCAGCTCGACCCCGATGCCGCGCTCACTTTCGCCGAGCATTCGACCGGCGACCGCGAGGCGAATCTCCGCGCCGTTTTCTCCGCCTGGGCGGGTGCCGATGCCGACGCCGCCCTCGCCGCCGCCGATGACGGGGGGATGCGAAGGGTCGTCGGCAAGGCGCTCATCTCGGCGGATCCGTTTCGCGCGCTCGATGTTCTCGGCAATGACGCGGCTGCTTGGGTGGAGGCGGCGCGGCAGGACCCGGCGCGCGCCACCGCCTTGGCGGAGGAAAAACGCGAGGGCTACGAAGCGGTCGCCAGCGCGCTGGTAGGGATCGATCCCGATTCGGCGGTCGCCTGGGTGCGGCACCTTGGCGGATCGAGATCACAAGACTTAGGTCGCATCTTCGGTTGCGTCCTCGAGTCCTCGCCCGGCGCGATCCTGAAAAGGCGATTCAGCTCGCCAACGACGGGCCGCTCACCGACCAGGAACGGAGCCGGGCGATCGCCGCCATCACCCGGATCTGGGCGGCGCAAGACTATGTCGCGGCAAACGCTTCGGCGGAGAATGTGAAAGGCGACGCGAATTTGGTGGCGATCCTCCAAAGCCTGAGTGCCGAGGAAGCGGCGTGGCTGAGCCAAAGCGCGCGGGCTGGAACCTCCTCAGCGCCCACCAGCGCCGGGTCAAGATGTGGCAGCTCGAAACACCGGAATTGCTCGCCCTTGCCGAGGCGGCCAAGCGCGCGGCTCCGATCGACCGGCAAGACGCTGCCTTTGACCGTGATTTGACGGACGAACTGGTAAAAGCGCGATTTGACGAACGCCTTCAGGCTCTACGACAGCGCATTTCCGCCTAACAGTGCGATCCCCCCTGAATACTTCCCCGTTGCCGTGAAGAACTTTGACGCCGCCGACCGCACGCCGCTCGAATCGCTGGAGCGCCTTGAGGGTGATCAGCGGCTTGGCGCGGCGGTCGCCTTTGCGTGGCGGATGGGGACGGCGGATCCGGAGGCGCTCGACCGCATCGCCGCGCTCCTCCTTGAGACCGGCGCTCCAGGGTTCGGGCACCGCAGCGCTGGCGGTGACCCCGACGAGGCATTGGCGTCCCTTGAACGGGTGGCGTTGACTGGGAACAGTTTTGTTTCCATGCCATTTCCGCTGCGCGATCGCTAGCTGATGCCGACATTGGTCGGCTGGTGGCATACAGGGTGCCTCCACCGCAAACTCGGGCGAACTTCGCGATTGGTTGGCGCGCTGGACCGAAGCCGACCCTCTTGCTGCCTCTGAGTGGGTCGCTTCCTTGCCCGATGGAGCCGACAGAGAATCGCTCGTCGGCAGGATGGTTCAGAGCGCCAGCAACTTTAGCTATTTCGGCGATCCGGGAGGCTACTGGGAATGGGCAAAATTGATTCCGGATTCGCCGAGGCGCAGGCGGATGGTCATCGATCTCCTCGCCCAATTAAACATCGCCGATCCCCGCCGGGGCGGGCGAGGATCGAGAAGTACGATCTCCCCCGCAGACCGGAATCGGCTCTATCGGTCGCTCCAACGGCACCTCGACGACCATTCCGCGAGCCACCAGTGGCAGCAACCATGCGCCTTTCCAAACGCCAACTCATCGCCCGGCGATCTGCTTTGTCCTCGCGCTGGCGGGCGGCATTTTCGCGGGGCGTCTGGTGAAAAAGATGGCACCGCCCACCGGGCGCGAGGTGCGCGCCGCCATCGCGCGCCCTGCTCCGGTCGGCTCCCGCGCGGCTGGCGACCGCGACTGTAGGCGACTTGGCGGCTCTCGCCGAAACGCGCTCGCCGCGGCATTGGCGGCGCATCTCCGGGCGGCGGGGCGTTGGTAGGCCCTGCGCGCGGCGGCGCGCCGAACTGGCCGCCGCCCGGCTTGTCGATCTCGATCCCGATGCCGCGCTCGAACTCGCCATCGAGCTGGAGCCGGATTCAGCCGGGGCGAATGCGCTCGCTGACTCGCTGGCGAAGGCGTGGGTGGAGGCGGGCGAATCGCCGGATCAAATCGCGGGGCGGCTGCGCGCCTGCCCGGAGTGGCTGCTGCCCGGTTGTCCGCCGGATTCGTGCGCATCACGCCGGATGAGGCGCTCGCCATCGCCAAGCAACTGCCGCCATACAACTGCCGCTGCTGCCTCGAATCGATCAGCCTTGCCTTCACCAGATCCGATCCGGCGCGCGCCGTGCGGCTCGCCGAAGAGATCGGCATCGGTAATTCGCGCGCCCAAAACCCAATCGTCCCGCAAGTTTACGCGCGGTGGGCGATGCAAGATCCCGCCGCTGCCGCCGCCGATCTAGCGCATGTGCAGAGCAGCCGGCTCCGCCTCGTATCCGCCCCCAAGATCGCAACAGAATGGGCAAAACAAGACTACCCGGCAGCCAAGACATGGGTGGAGGCTGATCTGAAAGGTGCCGCCCAATATAACGCTTCTCTAGAGATTCGCGGATTCGCCCCGCCCCCCAGATAGCCCCTCTGCCGATTCGCCTCACTCCACAGCCACCAGATCGGCGACCTCGATCCCGTCCGCTTTTTTCACCAGCCGCCAATCGCCGCCGACGCCGAGTTGCAGGGATGCGATCCAGCGGCGGCCGCGCCATTCGGCAGGCGCGATCATGCTGAGGACAAAGCCGCTGCCGCCGGGGCGTTCGTAAACGTGGTAGGTTTCGCCCATGACGGGTTCGAACGAAAATTGCGATTCGTAGGCGAGTTTGTTCCAGCGGAATTCCTCGACGGCGGCCTCGTATTGAACTTTGAGATCGAGCATCCGCTGGCGGAGCGCCTTTTGCACGTTGCTGATGCCCCGGCTTTTGAACGAGGTGAGGTCGTTCGGGATGATGGCGGGGCTGAGCGTCGAGACCGGGTAGGGCATCAGGTTGCCCCGGATCTCGCCTTCGCCGAAGGCGCTTTCGTTGTTGTCTGTCATGGGTGAGTTGTGGAAACGGGCCCGGCTCGGCGGCGGATGAATCGCCTTGCGTCGCCCCTATTCGAAAATCAGAAATCAATCCTCAGCAATCAGACGAATCACCCATTTCCATGCCCGCCTATACTGCCGCCGACCTCCATACGCTCCGGGATTTCTACCGCGACCGCCTGCTCAACGACACGCTGCCGTTCTGGCTGCCGCGCTCGGTCGATGGCGAACACGGCGGCTACCTGCTCATGCGCGACCGGGACGGCTCGCTGCTCGATTCGGACAAGGCGATCTGGCACCAGGGGCGGTTTGCGTGGCTGCTGGCGACGCTCTTCGCCACGGTCGAGCCGCGCCCGGAGTGGCTGGAGGCGGCGCGGTCGGGCATCGGGTTCCTGCGGCGGCACGGCTTTGACCGGGAAGGCGACGGGCGCATGTGGTTCCTCGTCGCGCGGGATGGCGCGCCGCTGCGCAAGCGCCGGTATTTTTTCTCCGAGACTTTCGCGTGCCTGGCGCTGGCGGCGTATGCGCGCGCGTCCGGCGAGGCGCGGGCGGCGGAGGAAGCCGCCGATCTCTTCGGCAAAATCCTCGCCTTTGCCTCGGGCGAGACCGCCTTGCCGCCCAAGTGGGAACCCGCGCGCCGCGCCAAGGGCATCGGCGTCCCGATGATCTTGATCAACGTCGCCCAGCAGCTCCGCGAATGCCTCGCCGACCCGCGCGCGGACGAATGTATCGAGCGCTGCATCGCCGAGATCGAGCGCGATTTTGTGAAAGACGACCTCCGCTGCGTGATGGAGCAGGTCGCCCCGGATGGCGCGATCCTCGACCACTTCGACGGGCGCACGCTCAACCCCGGCCACGCCATCGAAGCCGCCTGGTTCATCCTCGAAGAATCGCGCCTGCGCGGCGGCGACGCTCGCCTCACCTCGCTCGGGGCGCGGATGCTCGACTACATGTGGGAGCGCGGCTGGGACGAGGAGTTCGGCGGCATCCTCTACTTCCGCGACCTAGACGGCAAGCCGGTGCAGGAATACTGGCACGACATGAAATTCTGGTGGCCGCAGAACGAAACGATCCTCGCCACGCTGCTCGCGCACCTGATGACCGGCGAGGCGAAGTATGCGGATTGGCACCGGCAGATCCACGGCTACGCCCACCGCCTTTTCCCCGACCCCGAGCACGGCGAATGGTTCGGCTACCTGCACCGGGACGGCCGCGTCTCCGTCCCGCTGAAGGGCAACTGGTGGAAGGGGCCGTTCCACCTGCCCCGCATGCAGTGGAAGGCGGCGGCATTGATCGACGCGTTGGGTCCGCCGGAGTAGGCGTGAGGCTCCCGCGCAGCGGCGACCTCCCCATCCCCGCTACTTCAATTCCTTCACGTAGATGCCCGCGAATTCGATCGGCGCGCCGTGGTGCTGGAGCGCGATCGGACCTTCCGCCGGGACGCCGGGGAGCTGCGCGTTTTCGATCACCGTCTTGCCGTTGAGGACGACGGTCAGGCGGTCGCCCTTCATCGTGATGATAAACCGGTTCCACTGCCCGATCGGATTGTCCGCCTTGAGCTTCGGCGTCACGCCCGCGCGGACCTCCGGCGACATCGCCGCATCCTTTCGGTAGCCATAGACTTCGCCGGAGCCGCAGCCCCAGCACCAGATGTTGACCTGGCTTTTCGAGTTGCCGCGCAGGTAGATGCCGCTGTCGCCCGCGTCGTCGATCTCTTCGGTCACCGGATTGCCCTCGGCATCTGCCTTCTCCGATCCGTCGGGCAAAACGATGGGCTGCTGGGATTTCACCGGCTTGCCGGTCCAGCGCCAGTCGCAGATCAAGACGAAGTCGCCGTAGCTCTTCTCGCTCCACAGGTGCGGGTCGTCGCCCTCCGCCTTGCCGTCGTAGCTCAGCCGCCAGTCGCTCGCTTTCCAATGCCCCTCGTGGGCGGGACCGTGTTTCCAGCCGCTGAGATCGACGCCGGTGTAGAGCGGCTTGAAGCCTTCGTCCTCGGGCGCGACTTCCTCCGGCTTGGGATCGGTGGACGGCAGCTCTTTGATCCGGATATTGCGATAATCGACCTGGCCGCCCTCGGATTCCAAGGCGAGGTAGCCTTTCCGATAGACGCAGTTTTCGCCGCCGGAGACTTCCTTGCCATTGACCGCGAGCCGCAGCGTGCCGTCCTGGCAGGTCACCCGATAGTGGTTCCACTCCGGCGATCCGTTCGAGCGCTCCTCGCTGGGAAAGCTGCGCGACCCCCGGTTCGGAGCGAACGGCTTCATCGTCGAGCCGTGGATCGGGAAGACATCGCCGTGCGTGGTGAACCAATCCGACTTGCCATAGGCGTGGTCCAAGATCTGGACCTCGATGGCGCGGAGAAACGGCTGCCCCGGCGCGGAGATCGGCTCCGCCCAGATGAACAAGCCCGCGTTGCCGCCAGGCTTCAGGTGCCGCCACTCGAGTTCGAGCACGAAGTTTTCATACTGCTTCTCGGTCCGCAGCGCGCCGGTCGGCACGCCGGTGCAGTGGATCATCCCGTCTTTGACCGACCACGTGGACGGCGCGCAGTTGACGTTGACCCAGCCGCTCAGGTCCTTGCCGTTGAACAGCGGGACAAAGCCATCCGCCCCAGCTTCGCCAGCGTCTTGGGCGCGGCAGAAGGCGGCGGTCAGGCAGAAGGCGGCGGCGGTAGCGAGGGTGGTGGCGGGGCGCATGATTCGTGGCGTTCGGGTTTTGATTCTCCCATCCTAAGCGGCTGGGCGAAAAAGCAATGGCTCCTCGCCGCCGCCGCGATGCCGGGGGTGTGGATGAAACTGAAGGACAGAACCGCAGCGGATTCATATTCCCGTAGCCTGTGCAATCTCCGGTAAATAAAGGTGATTGCCGATAGCCGTTGCG
>JAWLBD010000011.1:0-127684 GCA_041395145.1 Verrucomicrobiales bacterium
CGCGATCAGCGTCGGCATCACCAACGGCGGGCACAGCCGGGGCGGCACGCCAATCGGGATCGACTCGCCGGGGCGCTCGAAGCCGGAGATCGTCGCCTTTTCCAACTACACGAGCTTCGCCACCGCGCGGGTCGCGTCCGCCGCCGCCCTGCTGCGCGCCGCCACGGCGGGGACCGCAGCCGCGCAGCCCGACGCGATCAAAGCGATCCTCATGGCGGGAGCGACGAAGGAAGAATTCCCCGGCTGGCAGCGCCCGGCCAATGCGCCGCTCGATCCGGTGTTCGGGGCCGGCGAGCTGAATGTCTTCCACGCCTACCGGATCGCCGAGGCGGGTCAGGCTCCGCCCGGCGGCAGCGCCCCGGCCCGCGGCTGGGATCGCCGCGCCGCCGCCCCATCCGGCGCGCACGACTATACGATCACGATCCCCGGGTCGGGCAACGCCGGAGCCGATGAACTCAGCGCCGTGCTCGCCTGGCATCGCCTTGTGCCCGACACGATCCCCGGCCGCCTGTGGGGAGCCGGCTCGGAGCTGCCAGACTTCGATCTCGCCCTGTTCCACGGCGGCACCGAGATCGCCCGCAGCCAGAGCGCCGCCGGGGACAACGTCGAGCACATCTACCTGCGCAACCTGCCGCCCGGCACCTACACGCTGCGGGTGGAAGGCGGCGGCACCGCCGAGTTCGCCCTCGCCTGGCGCACCGAACCCGGCCCCGGCATCCGCGCCGCCTTGGACCCGGACCTGCCCGGAGCCATCGTCTTCTCCCACCTCATGGCCGGCGAATCCTACGCCGTCGAACGCGCCACCGATCTGACCGCCGCCGATTGGGAAGACGTCGCCACGCTCGAGCCGACCGGTGCCGATTTCGCCGCCTGGCAAGATCCCGACCCGCCCGCCGGCCGCGCATTTTACCGGCTGCGCTGGGTCGTGGGCGGCTGAGCCTCTGCGGCCGGCTTTGCCTCGACCAGCTCAAACGAAAATGCCTCCAGCGGCGATTCGCGCGTCTCGCCCAAAGCGGGCGAATACGTGCGGACGCGCACCGTCTTGCCGTCGGCGGCGAATTCGAGCAAGCGCAGAAATGCCTGGCCGCCGCGCTTTTCCTTTTCGTAATCGACCATCATCTGGTGGACGACGTTGCCCGCGTCGCCCTCGCTCGCCAGATAGCCCAAGCCGCCGGTCGAGACGTGGCCGCTGAGGACGATCATGGCGTTCGGGTGGCGGCGCACGAGCTTCTGCCAGAGCTGCTCGCCGTCGTTGCCCCACGTGTGCGGGCTGGCGCGCTGCTTGCCCTTGGTGTGGTCGTAGCGCTGGTTGTCGCGGAAAAGATAGGCGTGCGTCACGATGATCGCGCGGCGGTCCCGGTGCATCGCCAGCACTTCGTTCGCCCACGCCACGACTTCATCGCGCGGTCCCATCTCCAGGCACAAAACGAGCCACTCGCGCCCGGCGAGCCGGGTCAGGCTAAACGAATTGTCGAGCTTGCCCTCCTCGAAAACGCCCGCCATCCCGCCTCGCTCCCGCATCGCGTCGGCGGGAAAATACTCGCTCAGCCGCGATGATTCGCGCGCCGGGGCGTTTCCCTCGTAATCGTGGTTTCCGGGCACCAGCGCATACGGCACGCGCCCGTCCAGCATC
The DNA here is from genome assembly GCA_041395145.1 of Verrucomicrobiales bacterium. Lineage (GTDB taxonomy): Bacteria > Verrucomicrobiota > Verrucomicrobiia > Verrucomicrobiales > DEV007 > JAWLBD01. The sequence continues at coordinate 1,634 of JAWLBD010000011.1, forward strand.
GCGAAGCACCGCCGCGCCACCTCCCACTCCGCCGGCGCGTTGTGCTGGGTCACGTCCCCGAGGTGCAGCGCATAGGCGATCCGCCGCCGCTCCGCCTCCGCCGCGATCCACCGCGTCTGCGCCGCGAACATCTCCGGGTAGTCATCCGAATACCGCTCCGTATCCGGCAACACAACCACCGTCTCGCTTCCCGCTTCCAACTCCGGCAAGTCGCCGGCGCCAGCGCCAGCGCGACCTGCGGTCAGGACCAGGGCCAGGACGAAGGCGAGGCGGATGGCGGGGCGATGCATGGTGAAGTCAGTTGGTCGAGTTGATTAATCCCAGCTCTAATCGGCTACCTAACTTGAAACCTGGGGCTGAAAGCCCGCTCCACCGCGAAGCCACCCACGGGAAAATACCAATACCTTCACGGCTTGGCCAGCTTTTTCAACAGATTGAGGTCGAGCTTGCGGGCGACCGCGACGAGGTCTGAGTCATCCGCCCCGCGCCCGCCTTTGACTTCGACGAGGATGCCTTCGACGGCGAGCCGGAGGGTGGCGTCCGCGCCCTCGCCTTGGATCACGGCGGTTTCGCCGCCGATCGATTCGGTTTTCAGGCCGCTGAATTTGAGGACGTCTTTGTTGGAGAGGAGCTTGGCGATCCCGTCCATGAGCGGGGAGTCGCGGATGATCTTGACCGTGACTTCGGCGTTGCCCTTCCGGTAGGTGTTGGCGACCGAGACGCCGCCGCCGATGAAGGCGGTGTTTTCCTTCGAGGCGTTCGCGCCCTGCCAGTCGCCGAGTTTGGGCGGCAGGACCTCGCCGACGAGCTTGGCGGATTTGGCTTCGAGTTTTTCGAGGACTTCGCGGACCTTCTCGGTCGCGCCGGACAGGTCTTTGTTTTCGTAGAGCTTGTAGGCTTCGCGCAGGGCGTCGGTGACCTCGTCGGCGCGGGTGGGGTTGGCGGCGGCGGCAGCCAGAACGGTGAGGATGAGGGCGAGCGTTTTCATCGGCATGGATAGATGGATTTCGTCGCCCTAAAATACGTCTGCCGGGGAGCCGATAATTCATTGATCGCCAGCCAACGGGCGGGCGGCGGCGATAAAGGGGCAGCTCTCTGGCGCGATGCGGACCTGGTTGAGGAAAAACGCGACCCGCTTCCTCGGCGCGCGCTTTGTCCTCCGCGCCGCCGTGCCTTCCGGTGGGCGGCGAACCAGAGCAGGTTGGCGAGACCGAGCGAGTTGCCGGAGTGTCTCGGCGAGGTCTTCGACCGGTTTTAACCTCGAGCGGAATTTCGGATTCGGGTGCCTGTCAGGCGGAAGCCGCCCGCCTCGGAATCGAAGAACCGGGCGACGTGCGCGTCGTGGACCCGCCGCCAGCCGGAGCCAATCGCCTCGCCGGTCAGGTCGTGCAGGTCGAGGAACGCGCGGCGGTCGCCGCATAGTCGTTCGAAATCCCCAGCGCGGCGAGCGCCTCGCCCCCGACCGCGCCGCGGCGGAGTCTGCCCTCGCCCTGGTAGGAGCGATTCGGCGAGGAACTTACCCGGGCGCGCCGGGCGCGCTCGCCGAAGCGTTCGTCGCCGAGGTGCCGGGCGGCGGCGCAGAGCGCCGAGACTATGCGGCTCGTTCCACGAGGCGGCGTTTTCAGCGCGTCGATAGAGGGCTGCGGGCGCTGGGCGCGGGCGGCGGCGAGCTTTTCCGCGCGCGCACCGAGCGCCGCGCGGACGCCCGCCTCATCGATGCGGAATTTGCTACCGCTTCCGCATCGTCCCGCGCGCGGCGCAGCGTGTTCGCCCCGAGGAATTCGCGGCTCGGGTCAGAGGTCGGCGGGACGTTGCCGCGCTCCCGGATTCCGCAGGCAAAGCGGAAGATCCCGGCATCGGCACCGGCGTCCTGTACTTCGGACAGGCGGCATCGATCTCCGCCGCCTCCCAGGTGTAAAAACGCCCTGGCCTGGGCTGCGCGGCAGGCGTCCGGCAGCTCGTCGTAGCTGCCGCATAGCCGCCGCCTTTCACCGCGAGCCGCGCCTCGGCATAATCGAGCGTCTCCCGCGCGAGGTCGGCAAGCGCGGCTCGCCGGTCAGGCCGATGCGCGCGGCGACGAGGGCGAGCGTCTCCGCCTGATCGACGAGCATCTTCTCAAACTGGGCAGCGCCCATTCGGACGTCCGCCGAGTAGCGGTGGAAGCCGCTTCTACCAGGCACGCGGATCGCGCCATCCGCCATGCGGTGCAGCGTGTGCGCCACCATCTCCGCCGCTTTCCCGCCGGTAGCTCTCGCCTACTCCGACTCGGCGAAGTCGATCAGGAATGCCAGCGTCGCCGCGCGGGGAACTTCGTACTCGCGCCGAAGCCGCCGAACTCCGGGTCAGAGAGGAGCAAGCGACCAGCTCGTAGGCGCGGTTGATGTCGCCGCGGCTGAACGGTCCCTGGTTCGCCTTCCCGCTGCCATGGCGCAGATTTCGCCGCAGTTCCGCCAGCGACCGCTCGCTCTGCGCGGTGATGTAACCGTCCCTTCTGAAACCGGTCCCACTGGGTGGAGAGGTGCGCCGCCACGCTGGCGAGGGACGGCGCTTCGTCGGAGGTCACCGGCGGCGCGTAGCCGTTGGCGGCGAACGGGATGCGGTCCGGCGTCATCCACACGTTCAGCGTACCAGCCGCCTGCCTGCCCGCTGCTCTGCGCATAGAGCATGCAAAACAGATCGATGTCCGGCTCGCTCGGCGCGGTCCACCTTCACGCAGATGAAATCCCGGTTCAGCATCCGGGCGACGTCCCGGTTGCGAAAACGTCTCCTCGCCATGCCGTCCACCGGCAGCCGTCGTAGCCCACCGAGACAAGCACCGGCTTGTCCTCCGCCTTCGCCTTGGCAAAGGCGGCATCGCCCCACGGCATCCAATCGACCGCCGAAGTCTTGCAGATGCGGCGACATTTCGCCAGCGAGCGCATTCGGCGTGGCGGCGTCCCGCAGTTTGATCTGGGAAAGCGGCGTCTCAGCTTAAGGCGAGCTGCAGCGATCCCGCAGCCGGTGTGGAGCACGGCGGCAGCGAAGCAGAATATGAGGGTGGCAAAGCGGCTCGACATGGCGGGGATTCTCCCCAGAATGCGCCCAAACGCAACGGATTGCGATGGCGGGTCATCCTCTCCCAGGATGACGACACCCTCGCACAAAAAACGCCCCCCCGCCCGAGACAAAAAACCGCCCCCCGCCCGAGATCGGGCGGGGGGCGTCGCACAACAGCTCAGCAACTGCCTATTTCGGGGTGAATCGGATCGCCTGCATCTGCCCCCGCTCGCTATCGAAGACCGAGTTTTCCAGCGTGAACGTATGGCTGGGGAATGTTGCCGAAAGGGCATCCGCCGTCTGCTGCCCCCTCGGGTCGCCCTCCGCCCAATGCGGGGTCTTACCCTGCGGCGAAAAGAACTCATCGTAGTCCGGATCGGGGAAGTCGCCGCCGCTAGGCTCCCAGTCTGGCGTCCAATCGCCCCACCATTTGTCGATGACACTCACGCCGCCCGCCGGATCGTAGATGAGAAGGTCCGCCTGCTGGTCCCAGACCAGATAGCCCAGCGCACGGTCCCGGTCCTCGTCAGTCAGGTCCGACATCTGAAAAAATGTCCCCGGCACGGTGACCCCATAGACGCCAATCTCTAGCTGGTCCGCGATTTCCTTGGTGCTGCCAGCCGTGAAGGCGGCATCGACCGACCGGGCGGAATTGTAGAGCGTGACGATCGCCTGCGCGTTGGACCGGGCGACTTGTTCTTTGGCGCGGTCTGGCACGCCGGAGACGACTTGGACGGCGATCGCCGCGATCATCGCGATCACGGCGATGACCACGAGAAGTTCCACGAGCGTGAAGCCGCCCCGGCGTTTCATCGATAGTTTTTCTTTGCGTTGCATGGTGTTGGTTTTCCTAGTGATGGTGGTAGTGGATGGATGGCGGGCGACTTTCGGCGCGATGCGCGCAGAACTGCCCTCGACTAGGACCATGCAAATCCGGAACCCCGTGGTTACGGAAATTATGGAAAATTATTTTTTCTCCGGTGAGGAGTGATTTTTTACAAATTCGAGGAGAAGCGGGAAAGCGGGTTTCACCATGCCACCGTGGTCGTAGCCATCGAGTTCGAGCAAGGTGGCATCCGGGTGTCCGGCGACTTTGAGCATCCGCCAAAAGTAGGCGCTTTCCTCATAGCGGCCGACCATTTCCCTTTCCCGGTCGCCAGAGATCAGGAGGATGGGCGGCGCGTCTTTGCGGACGTGGAAAAGCGGGGCGAGGTCGTCGATGAGCGGCTGTTCTTTGGGGATGCCGCGTTCTTCCCGCACCGTGAAATGGGTGATCGCGTGCCCGCTGAACGGGATCAGCCCGGCGATCCGGCCGGCGTCGATCTGGTGGGCGGCCAGCCAGCGCTTGTCGAGCCCGACCATGCTAGTCAGGTAGCCGCCCGCCGAATGCCCGCTGACGAAGATCCGGTCCGGCGAGCCGCCGAAATCGGCGATGTTTTGGAATGCCCATGCCACCGCAGCGGCGGCGTCCTCGATGTAGGCGGGCGCTTTGACCTTGGGGAAGAGGCGATAGTTGGCGGCGACGACCGCGATGCCCTTGCCCTTTAGTTCGGCAGGGATCGCGCGATTTCCCCCGCGCAAACCGCCGCCGTGAAACCAGACGACGGTGGCAAATCCGGATTTACCCTCGGGATAATAAAGGTCGAGGCGGCAGCGCTCTTTCATGTAATCCGACAAGTCGTCGCCCGACCGATAAACGATGTCCGTCTTAATCTGATAGGCGTCTTCCTCCGCCCGCATAATGCCTGCGGCGGCGGCGAAAAAGGCGAGGGCGACAAATAGGCGGCAACGGAGAAGGCGATGGAAAATGAACATCGCCGATGCTACCGCGCTACAGCGGGCGGCCAAGCACCGCCGCGTAGCGTAGCATCGGCATCCTGCCGATCATCCAATCCCAACCGGCGAAGCCGCCAGAAAGTTTTCAATTTTCAGCGGATGGCGGCGGCAGCGTAGCATCGGCATCCTGCCAATCAGCCAATCCTGACCGGCGAAGCCGCCAGCCAAGACACGGGAGCCCCAGGCGCCATGGCGGACGCCGCGGCGAGGCGTCCCTACCCGTTGCGCCACGGCGCCGCGATCAGACCGAGATGACTTTGTCCGCCTCTCCCATCAGGCGCACGATCTCTTGCATCCCGGCGATCTCGCCCAGCGCCAGTCGGTCGCCGACGCCGTATTTTTCGACGCAGGTGCCGCAGGCGACGACGCGGACGCCCGCCTCGGCGAGGATCTTCAATCCGAGTTCGATCGGCGATCCCTTGACTAGCGCCTTCACCCCCTCGGTGGCGAAACAGATCGCCGCCGGCTTTTCGGGAGCGCCCTCCAACGTGTGGAGGAATTTGTCGAGGATCTCCGCGCCGAAGGCTTCGTCCGCCGGAGCGACGGACCCGAACCACGGCTTGGTGATAAGGACGATGGCGTTCTTCACGGTCGGAGCTATTTCAGTTCTGCGATTTTTGCCTTCGCCGAAGCGAGATCCTCCGCGACCACATCGCCGTTTCGGTCCACCAACGCATACTGCGGGACGAAGTTCTTTTTGATCGCCATGAACGGTTTGATGTCGTCTTTCGATTTGAATTCGACCACCGGCCAAGGCATCCCAAATTCCTTGATGAATCCCTCCATGGCACCCTCATCGCGATCGCGGTTCATCCAGATCAGTTCGACCTTGTCGTTCTTGGCGATCGTCTCGTTATAATACTCGACCATACCCGGGGCACTCTTGCGGCAGGGACCGCACCAGGAGGCGGAAAAATAGACCAGGTAATATTCGGGGACGCCGGCGGGTTCGAACGCCTTCAGCGATTTGCCATCGAGTTTCATCAATTTGCCGTCCAAGGCGCTGGGCACCGGCGCGGACTTCGCTTCCTCCGCTGCTTTTTTGGCGGCTGCCTCCTCATCTTTGGCAGCGAGTTCCGCCTTGATAAATTCGCGGTCCTCCTCGGAGAGGAGTTCCTCCTTAAAGGTGACTTCGCGCCCGTTGCGCAGGACGGTCACCTTGCCATCAGCCGCCGAGACAAATTCTCCTTCGAAGGTGTTGGAGCCATCGGCGCTAGTCCAAGTCCGGGCGAATCCGGCGGCGCAAAGGGCCGCCCCAACAATGATGGGCAACAGTAGCTTTTTCATGCGCCACCTTCCCGGCAACTGCCGGAGCGTCAAGCAGCCATTATTCCGCCCTCGGTGACGATCCAGCCGACGCGGCAGTCGTGCGCCCGGTGCGGGAGGTCCGGCACGATTTGGGCGCCGAAGGCGATGCCGATGCGCGGGACGGCGGGCTCGATCGCCGCCAGCAGCCGGTCGTAGAAGCCGCCGCCGCGCCCGAGGCGCATGCCATTGCCCGGATCGAAGGCGACGCCGGGCACGAGGACGGCGGCGGCGAGCGCCGGATCGACGCGCGGGTGGGCGGCGGGATCGGGTTCGCGGATCGCGGGCTTGCGCCGTTGGAGAAAGCCCTGCCACGAGCCGGCGGCGAAGAATTCCATGCGCCCCGCCCCGCCCTCCGCGATGCGGGGGAAGGCGAGCCGCGCGCCGCACGCGGAAGCGGCGGCAAACGGACCGGCGAGGTCCGGCTCGTCCGGCATCGGGCAAAACGACAAGACTAGCGGGTCGCGTGTGCCGCCGATCAATCCGGGCAGCAACTCGCCCAGGTGCGCGGCGATCCGCCGGGACCGGGCCGCTCGTTCGGCGGGCGGGATCGCCCGGACGGCGGCAAGCACGGTGCGGCGAAGGTCGGGCTGGCTGGGCGGCGGCGTCATCGGCAGAGCGTCGCCGCGCCGGGCGGCGGCGTCAACGCGCGGCGGGTCGGCGGCACCGAACCAAGATTAATCGGATGCGCGGTCCGGCGATCTGGCTTTAGGAGACGCCCCGATTTTTACCCGCCCATGGGAGACGCCATCCAGTTTTACAACCGCTACACGCAGCAGATCGAAGACGAAGCCGTTTACGGCGACGGCTTTCTCCGCTTCGCCTACCAGACGCTGCCGGGGCGCGCCCTGCTGCCGTTCATCGCCCGGAACGCCGCGTTTTCGCGCTGGTACGGCTGGCGCATGGCCAAGCCAAAGACCCGCGAGAAGATCGCCCCCTTCCTGAAAACCTACGGGATCGACCCGGCGGAATTCAAGCGGGAGCCAAACGAATTCGCGAGCTTCAACGAGTTCTTCATCCGCGAGCTAAAGCCGGGCGCGCGGCCGGTCGATCCGGATCCGGACGCCGTCGCCTTCCCCGCAGACGGGCGGCACCTCGCCGCGCCGGATGTCTCCCAGATGGAGTCGTTTTTCGTCAAAGGCCAGCGCTTTGACCTGAAGGCGCTGCTCGGCGGCGACGCGAAGCTGGCGGACCGGTTCGCGCGCGGCGCGGCGGTCCTCTCGCGGCTGTGCCCTGTCGACTACCACCGGTTTCACTTCCCCGCACCGTGCCGCCCGCCGGCGACCGAGGTGCTCAACGGCGATTACTTTTCGGTCAACCCGATCGCCTTGCGGCAGCGCCTCGCCTACCTCTGGGAGAACAAACGCACGCTCTGCCGCCTCGAAACCGAGCGGTTCGGCTTGATCCTCATGCTCGAAATCGGGGCGACCTGCGTCGGCTCGATCCAGCAGACCTACGCGCCGGGCGCAGAGACCGAAAAGGGCGCCGAAAAGGGATACTTCGAGTTCGGCGGGTCCTCGGTCATCCTGCTCTTCGAACCCGGCGCGGTGGCGCTTTCCGCCGACCTGGTGGAGCACTCGGCGCAGTGCCGCGAGGTCTATGCCAAGATGGGAGACCGGATGGGGACGGCGGCGGCGTGATGCCGCGATTCTTGTCGGATTCGAGCCGCCGGGCGATATTTGCGCTAGGCGGCGGCGGATTCCGCACTACAGATGCGTTCGATCCCCCGCTTCATTGTTCGCGATGCCCGAAGTCCACCCCACCGCCATCATCGATCCCGCCGCGCGCCTCGGCGAAGGCTGCGCGGTCGGTCCGTATTGCGTGATCGGGGCGGGCGTCGAACTCGGGGGCGGCTGCGTTTTGCACCACCACGTCTCGCTGACCGGACCGGCGAAAATCGGCGCGGGAAACACGTTTTTCCCCTACGCGGCGGTCGGCGGCCGCTCGCAGGACCTGAAGTATGAAGGCGAGCCGACGCACCTGGAAATCGGGGACGGCAATACGTTTCGCGAGTTCGTCACCGTCAACCGCGGCACGCTGCCCGGCACGGTGACGCGCATCGGCTCAGGCGGCAATTTCCTCGCCTACAGCCATATCGCGCACGACTGCGAGGTCGGCGACGGCGGCATCTTTTCCAACAACGGGACGCTCGCCGGGCACGTGCAGGTCGGACCCGGCGCGATCCTCGGCGGGCTGACCGCCGTGCACCAATTCTGCCGCATCGGGCGGCTCGCCATCACCGGCGGATGCTCGAAGATCGTCCAAGACGTGCCGCCGTTCTGCATCGCGGACGGCAACCCCGGAGCCTGCCGCGGCGTCAACGTCGTCGGCTAAAGCGCGCTTGGCTGGAGCGAGGCGCAGATCCGCGATGCTAAGGAAGCCTACAAAATCCTCTACCGCCGCGGCTTGAACAAACCCGACGCCGTCGCCGCCCTCCGCGCCGAGTTCCCCAAAGGCGGCGCCGCCGAAGAGATGGCCGACTTCGCCGAACGGAGCGAGCGCGGATTGGCGTAGCCCGTGTCGGCGAGCCAACTCGGCGCTTTCAATCGCCTCGGATAGCGATAGAATCAAGGCGATGACACCACCGCCACCGAGCGCTACCGCCGCCGCGCCGCCGTCCGCCGAGGACGCGGTAATCGGCTTTCAGTTTCCACGCCCCTGGGTGGGGCGCGGGAAGCCCGAGCCAGAATACCCCGACAGCGACGGACAGCCCATGGCCGACAACACGCTTCAATTCCGCTACATCGTCCTTTTGAAGCAAGGCTTCGACCACCTCTTCGCCGACCGGGAGGACGTCTTCGTGGCCGGCGATCTGCTCTGGTATCCGCTCAAAGGCTACCCGCAGATCCGCTTTGCGCCCGATGTCATGATCGCGTTCGGGCGCCCGAAGGGCGAGCGCGGCTCCTACCGGCAGTGGGTGGAGGGCGACATCCCGCCCCAATTTGTCATGGAAGTCCTCTCGCCCGGCAACCGGTCCAGCGAGATGGGGCGCAAGGCGTCCGCCTATCTCAAATACGGCGCCGAAGAATTCGTCATCTACGACCCCGACCGCGGAAAGCTGGAGATCCTGGTGAAAAACAAAATCGGCGACTGGGACGAGATCTCCGAAACCAACGGGTGGCGCAGCGAATTGACCGGCGTGACTTTCTTCCTAGATGGTCGAGACCTGATCGCCGTCCGCCCCGACGGAAAAAAATTCGAGGACTACGCGGAAGTCGCGCAGCGCGCCGCCGAACAAGAAAAGCGCGCCGAAGCCGAGGCTCAGGAAAAAGAAAAGGCGCTGGCGGCAGCCGCCGAAGAAGCGCGGATGAAAGACGCGGCGCTCGCCCGGGCCGCCGAACTCGAAGCGCGCTTGAGGGAGGCGGGGATCGAGCCATAGCCTGCCCCGCGCAGATCGCGCAGCGGCGCGACGCAGGGCGAACCGGGAAGCTGCGTCGGATTGGCCGCATTCCTTGATTCACCCGCCGACCGCCCCTACGGTCTCCGCCCGCCAAATTCCGACCCCGCCTCATGGATACCGGCCGCCTATTGCTGATGATCTCGACCCTCTGTTTCTTTGGGGGGTTCGCCCATGCCCTGCTGGCGCTGCGGGCGGGGAAATACTTGCGGCGCTGGTGGAAGATGCCGCTGATGATCGCGGGCTTCGCCCTGCAGTCCGCGTTCCTCTATCTCCGCGGAGCCGAGCACGGCCGCTGCCCGATCACCAATCTCTTCGAGATCCTGATCTTCGTCGGCTGGTCCGCCGCGCTGCTCTACTTCATGATCGGCTCGGTCTATCGGCTCTCGCTGCTCGGCATGTTCACCGCGCCGCTCGTCTTCATCTTCCAGGCGGTGGCGCTGGCGATGCCCGCCTTGGACAAGCCGACCGCGAAGGCGGCTCCGGGCACCGTGGACCCGTGGCTGGAGATGCACGCCTCCGTCTCGCTGCTCGCCTACGGAGCCTTCGCGATGACCGTGCGTACGGCGATCATGTATCTGCTCCAAGACCGGCAGCTCAAAAAGCGCAACCTCAAGACGCTGTTCTACGCCCTGCCCCCGATCAACTACCTCGGCAAAGCGAACTTCCGGCTCATCGCGTTCGGCTTCACCCTGCTCACGCTGGGCATCGCCTCCGCCTATTTTATGAAGGAAAAGCCGGGCGGGCTGAAGCTCGCGCTGACCTGGGCGGTGTGGGCGCTCTACGCCGGGGTCCTCATCTCCTCGGTGCTGCGCAGCTACTCGCCCCGGCGCATCGCGGCGGCGTCGGCGCTCGCCTTTCTCCTGCCCGTCATCACGCTCGGAGTGATCAGCGGAAAGCCCCATCCCCCGGAAAACCCGCCGGTCTCCCAACCATAGAAACGCGACGACGACCTGCGATGTTTGTCTGCCTCGGCATCAACCACCATACCGCCCCGGTCGAACTCCGGGAGCGCATGGCCGTGGCGCAGGAAAAGCTCGCCGGCGCGGTGCACGAACTCACCGCGCTGGAGCCGATCCGCGAGGCGGTCCTGCTCTCGACCTGCAACCGCGTCGAGATCTACGCGGCGGTCAACGACGATGCCGAACCCGCCGACGGCATCCGCGCGCTCGACCAGTATCTGCGCGGGCACTTCGGGCTGGAGCCGGACGCCGAACACTTCTACCGCCACGCGCGCGAGGCGGCGGCGCGCCACCTATTCCGCGTGGTCAGCGGCTTGGATTCGATGGTCCTCGGCGAGACCGAGATCTTCGGCCAGGTGAAAAAAGCATATAGCGAAGCGCTCGCCGCCGGGGCGACCGCCCGCGCGTTGAACAAGCTCTTCCAGACCGCCTTCCGCGTGGGCAAAGCGGTGCGGAACGAAACGAAAATCCAGCGCGGCTCGACCTCGGTCGGCTCGGTCGCCGTCGATCTCGCCGAGCGGATCTTCGGCGACTTGCGCGAGTGCGACGTCATGATCCTCGGCGCGGGCGAGATGAGCCGGACCACCGCCCAGAGCCTGCGCTCGCGCGGCGCGCGCAGCATCATCGTCTCCAACCGCTCCTACGACAAAGCGGTGCAGCTCGCCGGGGAGATGGGCGGCAAGGCGGTGCGCTTCGATTCATTCGCCGACGAGATCAAGGGCGTGGACATCGTCATCTCCTCGACCGGCGCGCCGCACTACGTCATCCACCGCGACCACCTGGCCGCCGCGCTGCGCGCCCGCCGCGGGCGCCCGCTCTTCCTCATCGACATCGCCGTGCCGCGCGATATCGATCCGGCCGCCGCCGAGCTGGAGGACGTTTACGTCTTCGACATCGACGAGCTGGAATCGATCGCCGACGAGGCGCGCCAAGAGCGCCAGCGCCAGATCCAAGGCTGCGAAGCAATGATCGATTCGTTCCTCGCCGAAATTGAAATGGGGCAAACTCAAGGCGCTTCCCCTTCTCCAGTCCCGGTGCCGGGGGAGCAGATTGCCAATCACTAAGAACCAATCGCCAATCAACAAATAACGAACCTATGCCCTTTCGAATCGGAACCCGCGGCAGCGAGCTCGCCCTCGCCCAAGCTGACATGGTCGAAGTCGCGCTGCGGACGGCGGATTGCGAAGTCGACCTGCGGCGCGTCATCATCAAGACGACCGGCGACCTGCGCCCGGACCTGCGGCTGACCGAGTTTTCGCAAGGCGAGGCGCCGATCCTCGACAAGGGGATCTTCACCAAAGAGCTGGAGGTCGCCCTCGCCGCCGGAGAGATCGACGCGGTAGTCCACAGCCTGAAAGACGTGCCGACCCAACTCGGCGGCGAATTCGAGATCGCCGCCGTCCTGCCGCGCGCCACCGAGGATGTCCTCCTCTCCAACCATCCCGGCGGATTCGGCGGCCTGCCGGAGGGCGCGACCGTGGCGACCAGCAGCGTGCGGCGCGCCCGGCTCCTGCGCTGGAAGCGCCCGGACCTAAAGATCGCCGAAATCCGCGGCAACGTGCCGACCCGCATCCGCAAGCTGCGCGAGGCGGAACATGGATTTGACGCCACCGTGCTCGCCCGCGCCGGACTCGAGCGGCTCGGCATCAACCCGGGCGGCGAATGCGTGTCGTTCGAGCTGCTCCCGCTCGGCGATTTCCCGCCCGCCGCCGGGCAGGGAGCCGTCGCCATCGAGATCCGCCGCGCCGACGGCGAGGCGCGCGCGCGCCTCGCGGCGATCAACCACGCCGAGACGTTCCAGCGCATCACCGCCGAGCGCGCCTTGCTCCATCTGCTCGACGCCGGCTGCCACACGCCGGTCGCCATCGACACGCGGATCGAGGGCGGCACGCTCCATCTCCGCGCGCTCGTCTTTGATGAAAACGACGCCGACGCCGCGCCGAAAATCGCCGCGGCAACCGCGCCGGCGGAGGACGCCACAGGCGGTCGCCGAAGGCGTTCCAACAACTCCGCTAGCGAACAACCCACCGACTTTCCCCCCCAAGCCAATGAGTAAAAATCCCCGGCATCTGTTACCTCGTCGGCTGCGGCCCTGGCGACCCCGGTCTCGTCACCCTGCGCGCCAAGCAATGCATCGAGGCGGCGGACCTCATCGTTTACGACTACCTGTGCAACCCGGAACTGCTCGCCTGGGCAAAGCCGGACGCCGAGCGCATCTACGTCGGCAAACAGGCGGGCAACCACGCGATGAAGCAGGAGGATATCAACGCGCTGATCGTCGGGAAGGCGGCGGCGGGGCTGAAAGTCGCGCGGCTCAAAGGCGGCGACCCATTCGTCTTCGGGCGCGGCGGGGAGGAGGCGCAGGAACTCCGCGCCATGCGGCTGCGCGTTTGAGATCGTCCCCGGCATCAGCTCATCCATCAGCCGACCCCGCCTACGCCGGGATCCCGGTCACCCACGCGCGCACAACACGCAGCTCTGATCTTCCGGCCACGAAGATCCGGACAAAGAGGAAAGCACCGTGGACTACGCGCAGATCGCCGCCGCGCCGGGCACCAAGGTCATGCTCATGGGCGTCGGGCGCATCCGGATCATCGCCGGGTCGCTGATCGATGCCGGCGCCGCGCCGGACACCCCGATCGCGCTGGTCCGCTGGGCGACCACCCCGCGGCAGGAAACGCTGACCGGCACGCTGGCGGACATCGCCGGCAAGGTGGAAGCCGCCGGGTTCAAAGCGCCGGCCGTCGCCGTGATCGGCGGCGTCGCCAGCCTCCGCGACGAACTCGCCTGGTTCGACCGGCGACCGCTCTTCGGCAGGCGCATCGTCGTCACCCGCACCCGCCAGCAAGCCGGCGCGCTCAGCGAAAGCCTCCGCGCCTTGGGAGCCGATGCATTCGAGCTGCCCACCATCCGCATCGATCCCCCGGAGGATCTCATGGCATTCGGCGAGACGGTGCAGCACGCGCACCAGTACGACTGGATCGTCTTCACCAGCCCGAACGGGGCGGCGGCGTTCTTCGAGATGTTTTTCAAGCTCTACAAGGACGCCCGCGAGCTAGGCAACCCGCGCATCGCGGCGATCGGGCCGGGGACCGCCGCCAAAGTCCGCGAGTATCGGTTTACCGTCGATCTGATGCCGGACGGCGACTACGTGGCGGAGGGCTTGATCAAGGCGTTCCAAGACGAGGCAGGCAGCGTCGAAAACCTGACTTTCCTCTGGCCGAAAGCGGAGAAGACGCGCGAAGTCCTCGGCGAGGCGCTCACCAAGATGGGCGCGATCGTCGACGAGGTCGTCGCCTACCGCACCGTGCCGGAGACCGAGGATGTCGGCGGCGGCCAGCGGCGCTTCCGCGAAGAGGGAGCCGACCTCATCACGTTCGCCAGCTCCTCGGCGGTCGAGTGCTTCCTCGCCCTCAACCTCCCGCTGCCCGAGGGGCTCAAGATCGCCAGCATCGGACCCGTCACCACCAAGGCGCTCGAAGCCGCCGGCCTCTACGCCGACATCGAGGCGGAAGAAAGCACCATCCCCGGGCTGGTCAGCGCGATCGAGGCGTTTTACCGCCCGTAGGTGCTACGCCCCTTGCGGCTGGTTGCGCGCCATGTTTTGCAGGCGCTCCCACTGCGCAGCCGATGGGGCGAGCACGATGAGATCGATCGGGTGGATGTAGCCCGCCACATCCCGCACGAAGTTCTTCGGCAACGCGTCGCTGACTGCTATCTCGCGGCTGCCGTGGATCCAGGCACCATCATAGGCCTTGAGAAATCCGGTCCGCCCCAGGTAGGCGTCGATCTCCGCCATGGTTGGCTCCGGGCGCTCCGGGTTCACTCGATACCACGGCTGGCTCGTGACAAGGCGGGGAGCTGGTTCGTTTGGGTAGCGTAGCCAACCCTCCAGGAGGAGATCGTCGTCAAAGAATTCGTTCAACCAAACGAGGCGCTCCAGATATTCCTCAAATCCGCCCCATGCGCCGAATTCGCCCGGCTGGGTCATTTTGACTACGCGGTTCGTTGCGGGGTCAAAGAAGGCGTCGTGCTCGGCTCCGTTTCGGTGCTCGAGGTGAACAGTTCCCCGCGTGAAGATTTCGACTTCAAGCTCTGAAAATATTCCAAGGCGGCAATCGACGGATTCGGGCGCGTCGGCTGCGGACCATGTGCCCGCACGCCCGCCAGCGCCTCGTCCAGCGGCACGTTGGCAGAGGCGGCCAAGCGCTCGGCGAGGGTCCCGATCTTGATGTCTGGGAGCGTCTTGCTCATGAGGTTTAACATTCGGCGCCCGTGCCGCGATTGCAACAGGTTTGATAAACGCCGGGATCGGCGACGGAGGGCGCTCGCCAGAAGCGGGCGTTTCATCTTCTGGAGTGCCGGAGTCGCCCGGTTCGACCGCACCGCTAAGCTTGCCCTCAACAGAACCCTTGGGGGGCTTTCCTTGAATAACGGATCGGATTAGGCGCAACAGATTCACCGTCTGCCGATACGCGCCACCGGCGGCATCTCAAGCCTCCCGCACCATCTCGACCGCTTCCTTCAGCATCTCGCCGGGCAGTTTTGCCTCCAGCCGCGGGAAGCGCTTTCCGATCATGAGGTAGCTGCCGTTGCGCTCGAGCATCAGCTTGCGGTCCTTGATCTCGATGCTCGAAACGTTCGCGCCGGCGGCGGCGAGGCGGAGTTCGGAGACGCGGAGCAGGTTGTTCACCGCATCGGGGAAGCGCCCGAACCGGTCGCGCCACTCGCGGATGAGCGCCTTCAGGTCGCGGGACGTATTGACCTCGGCGAGCGACTTGTAGGCGGCGATGCGCAGGCGCGGCTCCTCGATGTAGCTGCCGGGGATGAAGGCGGGGGCTTTGCCGCCATCGTCGCCGCCGAGGTATTCCGCCTCGCTGGTGCAGAGGAAGTCGATGCGCAGCGGGACTTCCTTGCGCTCCGCGCTGCGCCGCCCGGCCAGCCGGTCGATCGATTCGCGCAGCAGCTTGCAGTAGAGGTCGAACCCGACCGCCGCGATGTGGCCGCTCTGCTGGGTGCCGAGCAGGTTGCCCGCGCCGCGGATTTCGAGGTCGCGCATGGCGATGCGGAAGCCGGAGCCGAGCGAGCTGTATTGCTTGATCGCGCCGACGCGCTTGCGGGCGTCCCCGCCCATCATCATGTCGCGCGGCAGCAGGAGGATGGCGTAGGCTTTCTGCGCCGAGCGCCCGACGCGACCGCGGAGCTGGTAGAGGTCCGCCAAGCCGAAGCGGTCCGCGCGGTCGATGATGATCGTGTTGGCATTCGGGATATCGATGCCGCTTTCGATGATCGTGGTGCAGACCAGGACGTCGATCTCGCCGCGCACGAACTGGTGCATGATGTCTTCGAGTTCCTCGTCGCCCATCTGCCCGTGCCCGATGCCGACGCGCGCGCCGGGGCAGAGCGCCTCGATCTTCTTCTTCATATTGCCGATCGAGGCGACCCGGTTGTGCAAGAAGTAAACCTGGCCGCCGCGCCGCAGCTCGCGGTCGATGGCGTCGCGGAAGACGCGCTCGTCGTAGCCGCAGATCGTGGTCTCGACCGGGTAGCGGTTGGGCGGCGGCGTCTCGATGGTGGACATGTCGCGCACGCCCATGAGCGAGAGGTAGAGGGTGCGCGGGATCGGCGTGGCCGACAGGGTGAGGACATCGACGGTGCGGAACAGCTCTTTGAACTTCTCCTTATGCTTCACGCCAAAGCGCTGCTCCTCATCGACCACGACGAGCCCCAGATTTTTGAACGAGACATCCTTGGAGACGAGGCGGTGCGTGCCGATCACGATGTCCACGCTGCCCGCCGCGACCTGGCGGGTCGTCTCCCGCTGCTGGCGCGGCGTGCGATAGCGGCTGAGCAATCCGATCGCCACCGGGTAGTCGGACATCCGCTCGCGGAAGTTCTCGTAGTGCTGCTGCGCCAAGACCGTGGTCGGGACGAGGATGGCGACCTGCTTGCCGCCCATCACCGCCTTGAACGCCGCGCGGATGGCGACCTCGGTTTTGCCGAAGCCGACGTCGCCGCAAATCAGGCGGTCCATCGGCTTCTCGCCCTCCATGTCGCGCTTGGCCTCTTCGATCGCGGCGAGCTGATCCTTCGTTTCTTTGTAAAGGAAGGCGCTCTCGAACTCGACCTGCCACTCGGTGTCCGGCGGATGGGCGAAGCCGGTCTGCGTGTCGCGCTCCGCCTGCACGCCGAGCATCTGCGCCGCGTAGTCGAGGATCGACTTCTGCGCCGCCGCCTTCGTCTTGCTCCACGACTTGCCGCCCAGCGCGCTGAGCTTCGGCGCGCGCTTGCCGGTGCCCACGTAGCGCCCGACGAGATGCGCCTGCGAAAGCGGGACGTAGAGCTTGCCGTGGTCGGCGAACTCCAGCACGAGCACCTCCTCCTCTTTCGCGCGGCCGGGCAAGGCGTGCTCCGCCAAGCCGCGATACTTGGCGATCCCATGGTCGGCGTGGACGACGAGGTCGCCGATGCCGAGTTCCCGGAAGTCGGCGTGCGCCCGGTTCGACCGGCTTTCGCGCTCGCGGTTGAAGCGCCGCGCCGCCCGCGCCTGCTGGTAGCGCCCGAAGATCTCCGCCCCGGACAGGGCGGCGAGCCGCGCGCCGGGGACCGTGAACCCGCGCGCCAGCGGCGCGATCCCGAGCTTCAATCGGCTCAACGTTGTCTCGAGGTCGCTCCCTAACACTTCCACAAAACGCTCCCGCTCCCCGGCGTTGTTGAAGAAGATCGCCACGCGCCAGCCGTCGTCGAGCCAGTCGGCGACCTGGCGTTCGAACGTCTTGCGGCGCGCCTGCTGGACGATGAAATCGCCCGCCTCGAACGCGCCGACCGGGCTGTCGTAGCACGCCGTGGCGTCGGAGAATCCCTCGGGGGAAAGCGTGCCGGAGCAGAGGATCGAGGCACCGAGGTCGGCGGCGACATCCGGGTGGATCTCCGGCGCGAGGCGCAGGTCGCCTTCGCCGATGTAGTCGCGCAGCAGGCAGGCGGTGCCTTCCTCCGATCCGTCGCTCAGCAGGATCGCGCAGCGGCTCTGCCGGGCGATCGAGGTCTGCTGGTCGACATCGAACGTGCGGATCGATTCGATCTCGTCGCCGAATAACTCGAGCCGGAACGGCGCGTGGCTCTGCCACGAAAATACATCGAGGATGCCGCCGCGCACCGCGAACTGGCCGCGCTCGATCACTTGCGGCGCGCGTTCGTAACCGACGGTCTCCAGCTTTTCGATCATCGCTTCGAGATCGAGCGTCTGCCCGGCGGCGAGTTCGATCTCTTGGGCGGCGATCCCCTTGGGCGTCGGCACGCCTTCGCCCAGGCTGCGCTCGGTCGCCACCACGATGCGCCCGCCGCCGCTGCCGGAGATTTCGTGCAGCGCGGCGAGCCGCTCGGCGGCGATATCCGGGTCCGGGATCGCCTCCAAAAATCCGGTCGCCTCATGCTCGGGAAAGAACAGGGCATCGCGCAATCCCCACGCGGCCAGCCCGGCATAGACCGCCTCTTGGGTGCGCGCATCCGGGCACAGGACCCACGCATTCTGCGACGGCCGCTCGGCGAGAAATGCATTCGCCGCCAGCGCGGCGACGAACGGCTGCGCCGGCGCGGCGACGCTCTCGAACGCCACCGCCTCCCCCGCGATCAGCCGCCCCAGCTTCGCCGAAAACGCCGGAGCCTGCGCAGCCGCCTCCAGCAGCTCCGCGCCGATCTTCCCGGCGGCGGGCTTTTTCGTGGAGGACTTCTCGGGCTGGGCGGTCGCGGGCAAAACGGGCGCGTATCATAATGCGCCGCGCCGGGGTTGCCCGAAGTTTCTTTCCCTCTACCAGCTACGCCGCAGCCGGATAAACGCTTTGTCCCAATCGGCGGGCAGCACGATGGTGCGGGCGCCGGCGGCGGATTCGGAGATGAGCGTCAGCGGCTCCCATGAATCGGAGATCAGATCCAGGCTCGCTTCGGGATACCAGCCGGGCGGCTCCGACTCCCAGCGGAAGACGACGTTGCCGGTCGCGGGATCGATTTCGACGCCGTAGCCGGGCGCGGCGAAATCGCCGTCCGGAACCGAATCGGCATCGCGGTCGCCGACCGCCGCCGCCGCCTGGCCGGCGGGCACGCCGATTACGTTGAGGACATCGCCCACGCCGAGGCTGGCGAGGAGGGCGGCGCGGCTGAGCGGCGGCTGGTCGCTGGCGTCGCTGACGTATTGGTTCGCGGCGAAGTCGTAACGCCGCGCGACGCGCTTGCCGCCGATGAAGCCGGTGGCGACCACGTCATTCCAATACAGGAAATTCGCCTCGCGCGACGGATCGGCGCGGCTTTCCAAAATGGTGAGTTCTGAGGCGACCTGTGGCGCGGCGGCATTCGCGGCGGTCACGCACAGCGTGTGGCCGACCGCCGGAGCCGTGCCGTGCTGGATCGAGTCGAACGACAAGATGTAGGCGCGGGTGTCGATGAGCTGGTCGATGTCCATGACCGACAGGAAATAGAAGTGAGGCAGCGGCAGCGCGCGGCCGGTGCCATCGTGACCAAAACCGAAGCCCGACAGCGTGGTGCCGCCGGCGTCCGGCGTGAACGTCTTGTGCTTTTGGTAGCTCTGCATGAGCGGCGGCGTTTTGAGAAAATCGACGAACGAAGAATTGTTGAGCTCGTCGATATTCTGGTCGGTGCCGGAGGGCAGCGGGTGGCAGACCGCGCAGTGGCTCAGCCCGTGGTTGAGGAAATTGGCGCGGCCCGCCGAGGTGGTGCCGCCCTCGATCTCCGCCGGGGCGGTGCGGTCGAGCAGGCGATACGGATTCGGGTGGAGCTTGGTGCGGCGCAGGTATTCCTCCAGCTCCTCCATATCATCGTCGGGGATCTGCGCGCCGCCCATCAGGTTGTCGAAGGTCGGGTTGAATTCCGCCAGGCTGCGCTTGTCGCCGCGCCAGTGGAAGAGCGGCGGAGCCGTGCCGGTGCCGGTGGGCGACTGCGGGTCGGAAAACGTTTCCGCATCCATGATCATGCCGCGCAGCGTCTGGGTCACCTTCGGTCCTTTCATCGGGTGCAGCTCGCGGACGGCGTCTTGCGGCTCTAGATCGGTGCCGCCCGGATCGTGGTTCACCCGGTTCTTCGCCGCGATCAAGGTCATCTCGCCGCCCGGATCGCCGAGGTCCCAGGCGATCCCGTCCCGGTCGGTATCGATATGGCAGGTCGCGCACGAGGCGGTGCCGTTGCCGGAGAGCCGCGCATCAAAGAGGTAGCCGCGACCTTCGCGAACGTCTTCGGGAGTGGGGTCAAAGGTCCCGGCGGGAAACTCCGAGAGCACCGCGGCGGAGGCGGTGTCGATCACGATGATCGAATTCGAAAGACGGCAGAGCACGAAGAGGCGGCCGTGCGCGGCGTCGAGCGCCAAGCCGCGCGGTCCGCGCATGATGCCCGCGTTGTTCTCCTCGCCCGGCTCGATCGGCGGCCGCACGTCGATGCGCGCGAGCACCGCCCCGGTGGCAGCATCGACTTTCGCCACGATGTCGGAGCCGAAGCCCGCCACCCACAGCGCCGCGCCGCCCGGCTCGAACGCAATCGCCGTCGGCTGGGCAATCGACGTGACCTGCGCGGCAGGATCCGGCAGGACGCCGTAGTCGATATCGGGATTGAGGTCGTAATGCGTCGCCGCGCCGGAGCCGAGATCGAGCTTCGACACCCGGTTGTCGGCGAAGTGCCCGCGCAGCGCGGGTTCGAAGCGGATCAGGTTGAGCGCCTCGGTGTTCGGGATCCAAAGTTCATCGGTGCCCGGGCGCGGCGCGACATCGAACAAATTGGTGCCCGCGCCTTCGAGGTAGCGGAGCACCGCGTTCGACGCCACATCGATCTCGGCGACGTCGTTATCCAAAACCGTGTAGGGGATGTCCGGGTGCGAGTCCGCCACGATCAAACCGGTCTTCGGCGCGGGCGGCAGCGCCGGGTTGGTCGGCGCGGGCGGATCGGGCGCGACGCCCGGCGGCAGGATCGTCGTTTTGTTGCCGGAAAGCAGGGCGGCCACGTAAAGGCGGTCGCCGCTTGGCGAGACGGCCATCGCCCGCGGAAACAGGCTCTGCAGCGCGATCACCCCGGTCTGCGCGCGGGAGGCGGCATCGAAGACGCGCACCGCATTGTCCCGCGCCGCCGTCACGAATGCCTTCCCTCCCGCAAACGCGATGTCCGCCGGCTCGTCGCCGCAGGGCAGATGGGCGACCGCCGCACGCCGCCCGATCTCGACGACCGAGACCGTGTCCGACATTTCGTTGACGACCCACACTTCACCCGGCGCGCGCTCGGCCAGCGAGACCGGCTCCAGCCCGACCGGGATCTCGGCGATGAGGAGCGGCTCTGAGTTCGCCGGGTTGCTCACGTCGAACACCGAAAGCCGGCCGTCCGGCGTGTTGAGCGCGTAGAGCCGCGTGCCGTCGGCGGAAAGCCGGACCGGATGCGTCTGCCGCGCCTCGAATTGCGTGTAGTCCGCCGCCGAGGCGAGCGGGGAAGCCGCAGCGATGGCGATGCCGGCAACGCTGGCGGCGATCCATCGGGGAAAACAAATTTTCATGTCAGAAGTGTTATTGGAATATTAGAAGGCACCACCGGATTAAAAGCGCCAGAGCAATCCGACGCGCGCGGTCATGTCCGGGCTGTCGCCGGTCAATCCCACGCCGATGCCGCCGCGGACGACGAACTGGGCACCGACTTCCTGCACGAGCGACGCGATCGCCTGATGCTCGCCGCCGCCGCCGAAATCGCCGACCGCCTCCAGCCCGGCGGAAAGCGAATCGGTGAGCGGGCAAAGCGCGCCGACGCCGTAGCCCCAATTCGCCGCATCGCCCTCCGGCAGGGTGGCGATGAGGTTGCCGACGACCTTGACGCGACCGACCATCGCCTGCGCGGTGAGGCGACCCATCCACTGGTTCGTATCGTGGTTGTGGATGCCAGAGTGCGGCGCATCCCGATACGTCGTGGTCGTGGCGACGCGCTGGACGGTCCGCTTTCGCGTGGATTCCTGCCGGGTCGTCACGGTCGTGGTGGTGGTCGCCACCGCGTGGGACCCGGTGTGCTTCTCCGGCGCGGACGGTTTCTTTCCGGACTTGTCGGCGGGCAGGCAATCGAGATCGAAGAGCGGGTCGCAGGCGGGCGGGCCATCGCCGCCGCCGCCGCCGCCGCCGGGATCGGTCGCGGGCACGGTGACCGTGCGCGGCTCGGCGGGAACCTCCTGATAGGTCACGACGTCCTCATAGGTCGTCACCGTCCGCTCATCGCTCAGGTCGCGGGCGAATTGGTAGCCCACGGAAAGCGAAAACTTGACCGGGAATTCGGACGCCGGATCGGTGAGCTGGATCTGGACCTTCGGCGTGACGCCGCTGAAGTCCCAACTTCCGCCGCCAGACTCCGCAAACCGCACATCCGCGCCGATGCCGATCCGCCGGACAGGGCTGAAAAATAGGGAGAGTTCGGACGAAAGCTCATCGATCCCGCCATAGCGCTCCCAGTCGAACGTCCCGAGCAAGTAGCCGTCGCCGGGATGCCCGATGTCGAATCCCTCCAGCGCCGAGAATTCGGCACCGTGGTGGGCGTCGGCCGGCGGAGCCGCGTAGAGGATCGCCGCGGCGAGGGCGAGGGCGCAGGAATTCTTCATCGTCATGGGGAAACCAGCCGCCGCAGGGAGACGCGCTCCCCGCGGCGGCGGCGAATGGGATTCAAGACGAATGGCAGCGCGCTAGCGGCGGCGGCGGATCATCGCGCATCCGGCGAATGCCGCGGCGAGCAGCAGGGCGCGGGATGGCTCTGGCACGGTCGTCAGCGTCAGGGTGAAGCCTTTGCGCAAGTCGCCCGGCACGGTGCCGGGGACGAATGCGCCGTCCCGCGATCCGGCGATGTTCATCGTGTAGCTCCCCGCCGGCAGATCCAGCGTGGCTTCCACGAACATGCTGTTGGAGGCGTTGCCGTCGTGGGCGACATAGACGAGATCGTCCATCCAAGTGGTCTCGTCGCCGTCGTTGTCAAAGCGGTGCCCCCCATTCGGGTTGGCCAGCCCCAAGGACGAGTCTTCTTTGCGGGACTCGAATCCGCTCCACAGCGTGAACGCTGGGATCAGGTCGTCCCCCGCATCGACAAACGATCCGGGGTTGTTTTGGTCCGGGAAGGTAACGCCGTCCGCCGCATCGATGCGGATGGTCACCTGGGCATCGTTTTCGAGGCTGAAGGCGACCCAGCGAGACAGGTGCGTCCAGCCGGTCTGGTTGCCGATCGCCGGATTCACGTCGGCGAGGTTCGGGTGGTCCCACGAATACGCGTCGGTGTGCGAGGTGTAGGACACATTGTCAAAGCCGCCGAGCACGGCATACGCATCGTAGTCGAAATCAACGATGCCCGGCACCGATGCCGCCGGGATATGGCCGCCGGTCGGCGAGGTGATGAGGGTGGAGGCATCCGCTGCCGGGACGGCAAGGAGCGAGGCGGCACACAGGCCAGCCAGGGAAAGTTGCGGTTTCATAGAAACAAACGAAATGAGAAAATGATTAGAATCGAAGATGGGCGCACGGGCACCGGTTTCGAAACCGATTGCCGATGCGCAGAAGGCACCCCGCCGACTGGGCGAGGCGCTAGGAATGAGCGGGAGGGAGCTAGACCGCCCGCCTCGGCGGCGGGACCTCGGGCAACTGGCATCCAACCTTCCCATCGCGGTGATCCATCCGCCACCGCGCCCGATCTTGGGGGGGCGCAGCCAGCGGCTCGTCCGCCTCCGCCGCCAGCCACTCAAAGACAAACACCTTGGTCGGCGGGGCTTCCTTCGGAGCCTTCTTCTCCGCATCCTTCGCCGCCCGATCGACGAGATGGCAAAGCGCGCACGGATGCTCGCCGGAAAACGTCTGGTCGATCGCCTCCGCCACGCCCTGCTCCCGCGAATTCTCCGCCACCATCTTCGCCCATGCGAACGTCTGAGCACGCCCAGATGCACGCCGCCAGAAACGGCGACGATCGCGATCATCAGGGTGAGCAGGGCGTTGCGCACGGCGGAGGCGGGAGCAGGAGTTGCTTGAGGGAAACGACGCTTTTTACCCCGCCCTGTCAACAGGAAGTCCGGAGGGTCCACGTTGGATCGGACTAAGCCAATGAACCCGCCCTATGGCGTTCGGGCCGCCTCCAATTCGGGCGGTAGGTCAGCGTGTAGCCAGCGACGATGGCGGCGGCAACCCCGAGGAAAATGAAATCGCGTGCGGTGGCGCCATAGACGCCGTTCACCACCAGGGTGAGCGTGATGGCGGCAAGCGGCAGCGCTTTGGACAAAGCGAACCGGGTGCTGGCGATGCGAGCGATATAGGTGGTCGCGAGCGGGATGGAAACCGCCGCCGCGATGGCAATGGCGATCCCCAGCGGCTGGGCGTGAAAGACAAGGATGGCGAAGGCAGCGAAAAAGAGGGCGTAGGAGAACACCAGCGGCATGAAATGCTGCCAGCGGAACGCGTCCATCCTCCCCGGAAAATCGCGCTCCATAAAATACCAAAAGCCGGAGCCAAAGAGGAGAATGGCGACCGCTGCCAAGTGAAAGAGCATCTGGACTCGACCAGACGGACCTTCGGAACCGGGAAAATCGAGCGTGATCGCCCGACCGCTAACGAGGTTCTCGAACCGCCATTCGAGCAGGGAGTCCGCCGCCTGGGTTGGTTGGAGTGCGTGGTCCGGAATGGTCGCGCCGGGCGATCCAGAGACATCGAGCGTCGCTTCGACAGACTTGAGGCGAAGCGAAGGCGGAAGGCGGAACGAAAAGGCGTCCCGCCCCTGCGCCACGAACGAAAACTGAAGCGAGAGCGGGAACCCAGCGCTCGCGGGCGGAACCTCCCACAGAATTCCGGCGGGCGAGTAGACGACGCCAGGCGGCTCCGCAGGCTTGCTTTCACCCGGCAGGCTGGCGAGCAATCGCACATCCCAGGCATCGGTAGTCGATGGCGGAAATGGGATCGAGATCACCCTGCGCTCTGATTTGCCAACCGGGCTGATTTCGAGCGAGCCGTCGCAGCGGAGGCGATGGCGGGTGTATTGCTCCAGCCCTATGCGGTGACCGCTAGTCTCCAAAGCCATGGCGAACTTCGCGGACTCGATAATCGGTGCCACACCCTGGCCGGGAGCGAACGTGGCGCCATCCTCTTGGCGAGCCGCCGCAACCAGTTGCTCTTGCTTCAGCTCCTTCGCACGCCGCCGCTCGGTTAGCGAAAACAACGCCGGGACGGCGATAGAGGCGAGGACCGCGATGATCGAAACGACCACGAGCAATTCGATCAGGGTAAAGGCGGCATTCGGTTGCCGCCAAGAGCACATTCGTTTCATGGCAAAAACGGGTTGGAGTTGATCTCAAGGTGAATGCCTCCCGCTATTTGGGACTCTGCCAACGGGGAAAACGTTAGAACATATTCTCAGGCGCCGTGCGTCGGCTTCGCTCATTCGCTTTTAGGCAATTCTTCAGGAGCAACCGCTAGCCGCTTCCGGATAGACGGCGCCCGCCCGGATCGTTTAGGTTGTTTGTATGAACTGCGTCCCACTCTCCGCCGCCCTCCTCGCCATCTGTGCCGGGCTTTGCCCCGCCGCCGATGCCCCGCACGCCGCCGCCAGCTCCGCCGCGCCACGCTACGAGGCAGAGTCTGCGGCGAGCGGCGCGTGGTCGGCACCGGCGACGTGGAAAGACGGGCGGGTGCCGGGCGGGGGCGACCGGGTGCTGGTCGCGAGCGGGCATCGCGTGATCTACGATGTTTCTAGTAGGGAGGTGATCCACTCGATCCGCGTACCGGGGCGCTGAGCTTCGACCCGGCGGCGGACACCGAGCTGAACGTCGGCGCGATCCGGGTGCAGCCGGGCAGCGGGGCGGAGGGCAGCGGCGTGGAAGATGTGCACGACCGGGCGATGGAGGGGCACGGGAAGATGGCGATGCCGGAGGGCGGAGCCGAGGCGCTGCTGGAAGTCGGCGCGGCGGGCGCTCGTTGCCGCGGGCAATACGGCGCGCATCCGGCTGCATTTCATCGAGGGCATGGACCCGGATTCTGCCCCGGCGATCATCGCGCTACCGGGCGGGCGCATGGAATTCCACGGCGCGCCGATGCCGCGCACCTGGCTGAAGCTGGGCGCGCACGCCAAGCCGGGCGACGCGGTCCTCACGCTGGAGGCGGAGCCGGAGGGCTGGCGCGAGGGCGATGAGATCATCGTCACCGGCGGGCCGCGCGGCGACGATGAGCGCCCGACCGAAGAGCGCCGCATCGCGAAGATCGATGGCTCCCGCATCACGCTGGACCGCGCTTTGGAAAACGAACACTGGGGCGAGGGCGAATTCAAAAGCGAGGCGGCCAACCTGAGCCGCAGCGTGATCGTGGAAAGCGCCGACCCCGGCGGCGTGCGCGGCCACACGATGTATCACTGGGCGAGCGCCGGCCGCATCAGCTACGCCCGCTTCGCCCACCTCGGCAAAAAGGGCGCGCTCGGGCGCTACCCGATCCACTTCCACCAGGCCGGCGATTCGATGCGGGGCAGCAGCGTGATCGGCGCGGCAGTCGTCGATTCCGGCAACCGCTGGGTCACCATCCACGGCACGCACTATCTGGTCGTGCGGGATTGCATCGGCTACCGCAGCGCCTACCACGGATACTTCATGGAGGACGCCACCGAGACCTACAACTTGCTGGACCGCAATCTGGCGGTGCAGGCGGACGACGCGGAGCGATTGCCGAAGCAGGCGCTGCCCTTTGATCCCAACGACGGGGCGGGCTTCGGTGGGCGAATGGCAAGAACACGCTGACCCGCAACGTACTCGCGAAAACGAGCACTATGGGTTTCGCTTCGATATCAAAAAGTCGAGCGCCTTTGACCCGGCGCTGCCGGTGCGCCAGCCAGACGGCAGCGAGAAGCGCGTCGATGTGCGCACGATCCCGGTCTGGAATTTCGACCAAAACGAAGCGCACACCGAGGGGCTCTACGGCGTGGTCATCGCGGCCAACGGAGACAACCAACCCGACGCGCCGATCCGCGACGACGGGATGCTCAAGCGCATCCGGTCGATCGACTGGACCGGCCCGGACGCCCGGCACCCGCATCGGATCTCCAACCTGAGGATCTGGGAGGGGCACTACGCCTTCCGCCCGCACAGCCCGAACATGCGGATGGAAAACGTCCGCATCCACCACACCGAATACGGCATCTACCGCCCGAACTTCGACAACCAGGAATTCGTCAACCTGCACCTCTCGGACCTCGGATCCGAGCCGTTCAACCGGGGGATGGACGACGCCAGCGCGCAGGAGGGCAAGATCTCGGTGGACGGCTTGATCGTCGAAAAAATGCGCAACAACGCGCAGGCCCACCCGGTCGTCCACATGACCGACAACAACCTGAGCGGCGAGGCGGAATGCCACTTCCGCCGCGTGGAGGTGCGCGACTGCCACCCGAAGCGCGCGATCTTCAACCGCGGCGGATCGGTGCGCGCGGATCCGTTCGTGGCGAAAGGCGTGCCGTATTTCCTGCACGACCATTTTGGCCCGGGGCGCCACGCCTTGGTCGCCAGCACCCGCGCCGCCGACCTCTATGACGAGGCGAAGTTCCAGCGCGACGATCCGTTCACCGGGGACGAAAGCGCGATCGCCGAGATCGACGCAGACCTCGAATGGCCGAAGCTCCTCGATCCGGTGGACGACGAGCCGCCCGCCACGGTCATCCTGGGGGCCACGCGCCAGGGCGACCGCGTCCTCGTCCGCGGCGTGGCGCACGACAACGAATCGGTCGCCGAAGTCCGCGTCAACGGATCGCTCGCCGTCCTGTCGCCCGCCGCCAAAGGCGTCGCCGATTGGCAGATCGAGATCGCCTTGCCCCCAAACGGCGAGATCGCCGCCAAGGCGAAGGATGCGGCGGGCAACGCCGAGCTGACGCCGCATGCAGGGCGCTGGGAGTTTTGAAAATTCGAGCGACCAAAGTTGACAGGTCTGTGCCTTATGTTACATAACATACTCTTTGCCCCTACTCGCGGCTATGGCGTCCGGTAGGTTGCTTCGGGCACCCACTCGCGCTGAAATTCGAAGGTGCCGCTGAACCGGTCGTGCAGTTCCTCGACGGTGCAGCCGTGGGGCTACCGTTTTGGTCTTCGCCGGGATCCCACCTGGGCGAAGGTAGAAGATGGCGAGGAGTTTGCCGCCGGGCTTGAGCGTTCTCGGCTTCGCCGCTTCGACGTATCCGTCCCGCCGGTCGCGGTCGATCGCGCAGAAGCAGGTGTGCTCGAACACGCCGTCGAAGCTGCCGCACAACGCGGGATCGAGATGGAAAAAATCGCCGAGCCGGACGTTCGCGCCGAGCGCCTGGGCGTGCGAGACGGCGGACGGCGCGATGTCCAGCCCGAGCGCCTCCGCCCCGGCATCCGCGAGCAGCCGGACGTCGTGCCCGAACCCGCAGCCGGGGACGAGGACGCGCCCCGGCATGGCGTGGTCGCGCAGGTAGGCGGCGAGGGCGGGATGCGGCGCGCCTTTCTCCCACTGGTTTTCGCCGCGCTGGTAGCGGTCCTCCCAGACGTTTGCGTCGGGCATGGCGATCGCTACTGCGGGCGGATTTTGATGTGGCGGAACGACACTTCGCCGCCGTGGTCTTGCAGCATGATGTGCCCCGCCTTGGTCGCGAAGTCGGGCTGCCCTTTGAATTTGCTCTTTGGCGAGCGCGGCTTTGAATTCGTCGCCGGACAAATCGGTTTTCATCGCGAGTTCGCCATTCAAGAAATGCTCGATGGCGCTGCCTTTCGCCACGATGCGGGACGCGTTCCACTCGCCGACCGGCTTCGTCTTTTTATCGGCGGCAGGTGGGATCACATCGTAGAGCGAGGCGGTGCTGTTCTTGCTGTCGGCGCTGTATTTCCATTTAGCATCGTCGAGCAATTGGTATTCCGGACCGATCTGCTTGCCGCCGTAGTCGCCAAAGCGATACTTCACGCCGCTGTTCGCGCTTACCGCGATCTTCCACTCGAAGGTCAGCTCGAAGTCCGCGTAGGATTTCTTGGTGAGCAGGTCGCCCGCCTTGGCTACGCGGGTCAGACGCCGCCCTCGACCTTCCAGCCGTCGCCCGGATTGTTCCACGCGCTAAGATCGCCGTCGTCGCCGAGCAGCGTCTCCCACCCGGCATCGCCTTTCTCACCCTTTTCGCCCTTGGCTCCTGCGGGCAGGTGCTGGAGGCGCAGGTTGCGGAAGCGATAGACCTGATCCTTTTCGCCGTGGTGCTGGATCGCGAGGTAGCCTCGGCATCGGTTTCGTCCGTGTAGTCGGTCGTCTGCACACCGTTGACCCAGATCTGTAGATGGTTTCCGCGGCACTCGATCCGGTATTTGTTCCAGTCGCTGCGTTTGAAGGCGGTGCCGACTTCCTTGAATGCCTCCTGCGTTTCCTTCGCGCGCTTCTTGTCGGCGTCGCTCGCTTTTCCGTCCGCCCGAAACGGATGCAGCCAGCCGCGGCGCCCTTCGTCATACAGACCGCCGGACCATTTCCGGTCGGAGCCATCGACCTCGGCTTGATACCCGAAGACTTTATTCTTCTCGACATGCGCGCGGAACATGAAGCCGCTGTTCGCCTGCCCTTCCGGCAGCAGGATCTCGCCTTCGAAGATGAAATCCTTCACCTTTTCGTCGGAGACGAGGAAGAATTTTTTCTGCGCCTTCAGGTGGATTTCGCCGTCGACGGCCTTCGCCTCGCCCCACTCGTAGGGGTTTGACCAGCCATCGAGCGTTTTGCCGTCGAAGAGCGGCATCCATTTTTCGGCGGAGTCCTCCGCGCGCGCCAAAGTGGCGGCTCCGGCGAGGCAGAGGGCGAGGAAGGCAGTGGGTAGGGTTTGCATGGGAAGTTGGCGGTGGGCTTTGATTTGTTGGGGAAGGCACACGAAATGGGGAGATTCGGCGCAGGTCAAACGACGAATAAATGTCTAGACTGATTGCCAAAAAGATTTGCGCCTATTTATTTAATTACTTAAAACCCCGCCATATCTTGCGAGCCACAGGGTGCCGCGCAATCCGGGCGTCGCGAATCCAATCCCCCCTCCAGGGAGGGGTCGGGGGTGGGTCAGCGAGCAGCGGACGACCGCGGCGGGATCGGCTCGCCAAGCGCTGGTATTGTTGCAATTCGTTGAAATCAAGGGCTATATACCTCATCTACCCACCCCTAAATCCCCTCCAAGGAGGGGACTTGCGGCGCGACGCTCAGCCTCATCTGAGCCAGAGCAAACCAGCGCGCTTTGGGCTGCCGATTCCCGCCATTGTTTTTGGCAATGAGTCTAACGCGCGCATCGGCGCGAAGTTTCACCAGCGGGCGAATCGCGCCAGGCGCGGGGCTAATTCGGGGAGATGAGATGGTCGAGGCGGAGGCGGTCGCGGGCATCGAAGAGGCGGCGCACCGCGAGCCGGATGGCGAGGAGCATGCCGAACCCGCAGCCTGCCGCAATGAGCAGCCAGATCAGGATCTGGTATTTGACCGCATCGCCGGGCGCATTGCCGGCCAGGATCTGGCCGGTCATCATTCCCGGCAGGCTGACGATCCCGGCGACGGCCATCGCATTGATCACCGGGATCATCGCGCTGCGCACCGCATCGCGCGCCAAGCCGCCGATGGCCTCGCGGGCGGGTTGCCCGAGGAGGAGGCGCGCCTCGATGGTGCGGCGCTCGCGCCAGGCGGCATCGGTCAGCCGGTCGATGGCGAGGGCGATGGCGCTCATCGTATTGCCCAGCAACATGCCGAGGATCGGGATCGCGTAGCGCGGCTCATACCAAGGCTCTGGCCGGACCAGCGCGGCGAGCGCGAAGATGGCGACCGTGAACGACGAGGCGAACATCGCCCCCGCCCCGATCGCGATCCCCCACCCGCCGCGAAACCGGCGCTTCTGCCGCGCGGTCACCTCGAAGCTGGCGGCTCCGAGCATGGCGAGCGCCATCAGCGCCACCCACCACGGCCCCTGCGCGGCAAACAGCGACTTCAGCACCAAGCCGATCAGCGAAAGCTGCACCGCCATCCGCGCCGCCGCGACCACCAGCGGGCGGGCGATGCCGAGCCCGCCGGCCAGCGAGACGCCCGCCAGCGCCACGACCAGGGCGGCGGCCGCCGAAAGCTCCCACGGGCTGAGGTCGATGATCGTCATGCCCCGACCTCCTCCAGCGCTGTGCCCGCCAGCCGAAATGCCCGGCCGGCGACCCGCGCCCGCTGCGCGGGATCGTGCGAGACCCAGACGGCGGGCGCCTGCTCGCGCCGGGCGTAATCCGCGAGGATCGCCTCGACCTTCGCCGCCGATCCGGCATCGAGATTGGCGGTCGGTTCGTCCAGCAGCAGGGCGCGTGGGTTCTGGCAAAGCAGCCGCGCCAAGCCGAGCCGCTGGCGCTCCCCGGCGGAGAGCCGCGCGGATTCCCAGGTCAGCACGTCGTTGTCAAAGCCGAGCCGCGCGAGCAGATCAGGACCGGGCGGATCGCCGAAATGGCTGCCCACGGCATCCTCCCACCACGGTGCCTCGGCGGGCAGGAATCCGACTTGCCGCCGCCATTGCGGCGCGGGCATCGACTGCTGTTCGGCATCGCCCAGCCAAACCTCGCCCGCGTGCGGGTCGAGGTCGGCGAGCGCGCGCAGGAGCAGCGTCTTGCCCGATCCCGACTCGCCAAAGATCGCCACGCACTCGCCTGCCCCGGCGGCGAACGACATCGGGCGCCAGTCGAGGAAGGCAACCCCCTCGGCGCGAAAGGCGCCAGGCGGCAGTGAAGGGCGGTTCGGCATGGGCATGGGAATTTCGGTAGGCAACGCGTCGTAGCCCCGCGCCGCGCAATGGCAACGCTTTTTGTTGCCCCCTCGCCAAGAATCTGTTACGATCTCCGTCCTCTTATTCGCTCCTATGAAAACCCCACTGTTTCTCTCCCTATCGCTCCTCGCCCCGAGCCTCGTTTCGGGGGCGACCATCGCCCAATCCTCCGACCAGTTTTCCGGCATCCAAGGCAACGGAAACTGGTATTACGGGTATTACGACCGCTCAGCCGACCTCGGTGGCAGCGGTGACGGTGTTTACCAAACCGCTGAGTTCACGGAATTTCTAGGCGGCGCTGGCGCCGGCGCGTGGGGTGACACGAATCACTGGAACTCGACCACCTGGGATTACAATCCGCCCGGAGCGTCCAATGGCAATCCGCCGTGGACCAACATCGGAGCCGGCAACACCCACCCGAACGACAACAATCCCGGACCCGAGCATCATACCGTCCGGCGCTGGGTGAGCGGCGTGACGGGCGAGGTGAATATCAGCGGCTTGTTCAACAACGTGAGCGCCAGCGGGGATGGCACCGTCGGGCAGGTCTGGGTCAACGGCAGCCTGCTTTCCGCCAACACCACCGACGGCTCGTCCGCCAATTTCAACCACGATGTCTATGTCACTCCCGGTTCGACCATCGACTTTGTCGTCACCCCGAACAATCCCGCAGATGACGGCTCCGATGGCACCAACTTCCAGGCGACCATGACGATGTCGTCCATCGCCGACTCGGTGGTGACTTTTCTGGCACCCAAGGCCAGGGCGGCTGGTTCTACGGCTACTACGACCGGACGGCCGACCTCGCGGGAGCGGGCGACGGTCTCTTCCAAGCCTCCGAGTTCACCCAATTCCTCGGCGGTGTTGGAGCTGGCGCGTGGGGCGACACGAACCACTGGAATGGGACGGCATGGGATTTCAATCCGGTCGGCGCGAGCGACGGAAATCCCCCGTGGACGACGATCGCGGCAGGCTCCGCCCACCCCGCCGATAACAACCCGGGTCCTGAGCACTGGACGGTCCAGCGCTGGATCAGCGATGTGAACCACGAGGTCAACCTCGGCGCCTACTTCTTTAACACGAGCGCCGCCGGCGACGGGACGCTCGGCGAAATCTACATCAACGGAATCCAGGTCTTCTCCGGGCTGTCGGACGGCCCCAACACCAGCGCCAATTACTACGGGCAGCACCTTCTTCAGATCGGCGATGTCGTCGATTTTGTGGTGACCCCGAACAATCCCGCCGACGACGGCAACGACGGCACGAACTGGCGCTCGTTCATCTCGCTGACGCCCGAGCCGAGCCGCGCGATGCTGCTGGTTCTCGGACTCGGAGCCATGCTGGCCCGCCGCCGGAGATAGCCGCCGCATCTCATCCTCGCCCGAAGAGGCGAGAGGGCTTTTTAAAACCGCCGCAGGTCGCCGATCTGCGGCGGTTTTCCTTTTTCGGGAGCCCCGCTACAGCGACGAATGCGCACCATCGCAGAACGGCGCGTTGGCGGTCCGCTTGCAGGCGCAAAGCGCGACGGTCTTTTCCTCTTCGAGGGTAACCTTTTGCGGGGTGAACTTGGTGCCGCCATGGCTACCGTCGCAAAACGGCTGGTTGGCAGAGAGGCCGCAGGCACACCACCAGTAGTCTCCGGGGGCGAGTTTCATCACGCAGGGCTTCGTGTCGGCAATTTTCGGATCGTCCATGGGGACCGATAGCCTGATCTCGATCGAGGTGTCAAGAAAATGTGTCGGGCTGCGTGGCCGACGGCGCGGAAAGCGGTTGCGGGCGGATGGCGGGTCCGGTTACAGTTCGGAAACCTCCCCCAAAACCCCAGATGAAAGTGAAATCCCTCCCGCTGGCGGGTGCGGCTGCCATGGCGGCAGCCTGTGCCCTGTTCGCCATGGCTTCCCCCGCCCGCGCCGCCGCCGACAGCGTCGTCGTCTTTAACGAAATCCACTATCATCCGGCGGATGAGATCAACGAGACAGAGTGGATCGAGCTGCGCAACCTGCAGGGCGTGGATGTCGATATCTCCGGCTGGCGGATGCGCGGCGGAGCCGATTTTGACTTCCCGGAAGGCACGGTGGTGCCGGGGCGAGGCTATCTGGTGATCGCCAAGGTGCCCACGCAGATCGCCGGGGCGCTGGGGCCATTCGACGGCAACCTCTCGAACAGCGGCGAGGAACTCCGCCTCGAAAACCGCAACCGCCGCGTCATGGACCGGCTCGACTACGGTGACGACGGCGACTGGTAGGTCGGGTCCGACGGGTCGGGGGCGACGCTGGCGCGGGCGGATCAGACGAACGCGGACAGCCGCCCCCGCAACTGGGCGGCGAGCGCCGAGATCGGCGGCACGCCCGGCGCGGCGAACTTCCCGGTCGGCGGGCTGCCGCCTACCGTCACCCAGGTCATCGCGATCGATGATTCGTGGAAATTTCAAAGCGGGAGCGCCCCGGCAGGCTGGGAACAGGCGGGCTTCGACGATTCCGCGTGGCAGAGCGGTAAGGCGCTCTTTTACAAAGGCGATGCCGAGATCATCGGGGCGCATGACGGCGAGCTGAACCCGGCGACGGCGGGCGACGGCTTGGTCGGCTACTGGGATTTCAACGACAATGTCTCCGACCAATCGGGCACCGGCAACAACGGCACGCTGAGCGGGGTACCGCCTACAGCACCGACGTCCCGGCGGCGCTCGCCTCCGGCAAATCGCTCGATTTCGACGCCGCCGCCGACGGCGTGACCGTCGCGGACAACGCGAGCCTGAACTCGGGCAATTTCACGATCTCGATGTTCATCAAAGACCGCGGGCAGGCGGTGGCGTGAACCGTCTGTGGAGCCGCGGCGGCGACACCTGCGACTTCGGATCGATGTCGCACGCCTACACGAACAGCCTCGCCTTCAAGACGCCCGATATCGCGTGGGGACCGACCGCCGCGGTGCCGCCCGCCAACGCGTGGATGCACATCGCTTGGGTTTGCCAGGGCAACACGATCTCGCTCTACGCCAACGGGGCAAAAGTCTTCGGGCCGGCCAGCTTCCCGGTCGCGCCGAGCGGCGTCCTCCACATCGGCAACCGCCACAACAACGTCGAGGGGTTCAACGGGCTGATCGATGATGTCGCGCTCTGGAACAAGGCGCTGCCAGACGAGGCGATCGCTGGGCTCGCCGCCGGGACCTATTCGCCGCTAACCGCGCCGTCGGCGACCTTCGGCAGCGCCACGGATGACATCGGGTCGCTGATCCTATCGGATGATTTCTCCGGCGCATCGCTCGATGCCGGGAAATGGGAGACGGTGGACCAGGGGCTGGAAAACGCGGGCGGCACCGGGTACAACGCGCCGAGCGTGGCAGGCGGCCAGCTCACGCTGGGCGGCACGGCGACCAACCAATATTGGTTCGGCAAATCGGTGCGCACCGTGCAGGCGTTCGACACCAGCCGGGTGATCACCGCCAAGGTGGACCGCGTCTCGCTGGCCGGCACCGGGACCGCCTGGCGGTCGAGCCTGTGGCTGTGGGGCGACTCCGGGCATTACTTCCACTTTGCCCACAACACCGAGAACGCGTGGAGCTTCAACGCCAACGACGTCGGCGGCACCGGCACGCTGACGCCGACCGGCGGCGGCACGGTGGTTCAGACGCCTGCCGACGCGGGCAGCCACGAGATGCGGCTGACCTATTCGCCGGTCGGCGGCGGCGCGGGCGAGATCGCTATGTTCCTCGACGGCGTGCGCGTCGGCGTCCACCAGGTGACAAATTTCCCCGGCGAAGTGAAGGTCATGCTCACCGGCCAGGGGCGGGCGACCAACGACACGGTGTCGGCGGTGTTCGACGACTTCGAGGTCTATGACCGGCGCGCCTACGCCTTGCCCGAACAGCTCGGCGGCGAATATCCCGAGCTGCTGACCGAGCTGACCGGGTCTGGTCCGCATTACTTCCGCAAGGCGTTTAACTTCCCCGGCGACCTGTCGCGGACCACGCTTTTCCTCAATCCGATCTTCGACGACGGCGCGATCTTCTATCTCAACGGCGTCGAGATCCACCGGCAGAACGTGCCGCCCGCCGAGGTCGATTCCATCTTTTTCCCCGAGCAGCCAGTCGTGATCGACGGCGACCAGCTCAGCGCGGGCGAGAATGTCTTGGCGGTCGAGCTGCAGGAAGCTCCCGCCACGACCGATGCGCTATTCGGCGCGCTGCTGACTTCATCCGAGGAACCATCGCCGCCCGGACCGGCGGCGCGCGGACTCGTCTTTAGCGAGATCGCGGCAGGCGGCAGCGTGGATTTTCAAATCGAGCTCGCCAACCTCGGCGGGGACGCCTTGGACCTGACCGGCTACGAAGTGCGCTCGTCCGCCGGCGGCACCTACGCATTGGGCGGATCGCTCGCCTCCGGCGGGCTGCTCGCGATCACCGCCGCCGATCTCGGCTTTACCCCGGCGGATGGCGACCGGCTCTTCTTGGTCGGTCCGGGATCGGCGCTCGCCGACGGGCGCGAGGTGACCGGGCGCCTGCGCGGCCTGACCGCCGCCGGCCAGTGGCTCTACCCCAGCGCGGCGACCTTCGGCGCGGCCAATGCGTTCGCCTTCCACGAAAACGTTGTCATCAACGAAATCATGTATAACCCGCGGTTGATCCGCGGCGTCCCGGACATCCCGGCGACCTACGACCGGCAGACGCTCCTCGATTGGGGCGCGTCGTGGCGCTATTTGGAAGACGGTGCCGGGCTACCGGCCGGCTGGGAAGACAGCTCGCACCCGGGTTGGTTATCCGGACCCGGACCGCTCGGCTTTGAGGTGAACACGCTGGTCGTGCCGATCGCGACGACGCTGCAGAATCCGGCGAACGTCTCGATCATCACGTATTACTTCGAGGCGGAGTTCACCCTGAGCGCGCAGCAGATCGCCGAAATGGATGAGCTGCGGCTCGCGCACCAGATCGACGACGGCGCGATCTTTTACCTCAATGGCGAGGAGATCCAGCGCTACGGGATGCCCGGCGGCGCGGTCACCTCGGCGACGCCCGCCGCCCGCGGGGATGAGGCGATCGTCTTCACCGACATCTCGATCCCCAAATCCCAGCTCGTCGCCGGGACCAACCGCCTGTCGGTCGAGCTGCACCAGACCAGCGCGACCAGCTCCGACTTCGTGATGGGCGCGAGGCTAGAGTCGGTGCGCGAGCTGACGCCGTTCGTCCCCGGCGTGCCCGCCCACCAAAACGACGCGCAGTGGATCGAGCTGTTCAACAAATCGGCGACCGATCCCGCCGACCTGACGGGCTGGGAATTCGCCGACGGCATCCGGTTTAGCTTCCCCGCCAACACCACGATCGCGCCGGGCGAATTCCTCGTCGTGGCGCGCGACGCCGCCAAGTTCTCCGCCGCGCACCCCGGCGTGCCGGTGGTCGGCGACTTCGATGGCAATCTCTCGCGTGGCGGCGAGCGGCTCGAGCTGCGCGACGCCAACAAAAACGTCGCCGACGCCGTCCGGTTCGCCGACGGCGGGCGCTGGGACGAATGGGCAGACGGCGGCGGCTCCAGCCTCGAGCTGCGCGACCCGGATGCCGACAACGCGGCGGGCGAGGCGTGGGCGGCGAGCGACGAATCCGGCGAGACCGCGTGGCAAAGCGTGAGCTACACCGCCTCCGGCGCGAACAACGGCAACGACCCGGCGCTCTACAATGAATTCGTCATGGGGCTGCTCGACAGCGGCGAGGTGCTGGTGGACGACATCAGCGTGATCGAGGATCCGAACGGGGCGGCGCGCGAATTGATCCAAGACGGGACGTTCGGCGACGGGAACTTCAGCGAGTGGCGGATCATCGGCAACCACCGCCACAGCGCGATCGTCGGCGACCCGGAGAACCCCGGCAACAACGTGCTCCGCCTCGTCGCGACCGGCACCGCCGAGCACCTGCACAACCACGCGGAGACGACGCTGAAGTTCGGCGGAGCGTTCGTGGCGATCAACCCGGCGCTCGACTACCGGATTTCCTACCGCGCCAAGCCGATCCGCGGCAACGCGCAGCTCAACACCCGCCTGTTCTTCAACCGCGCGGCGCGCACCACGATCCTCGATACGCCAGCGGCCGGCGGCACGCCCGGCGCGCCGAACAGCCAGCTCGCGGCGAACGCCGGACCGACCTATGGCGGGCTGACGCATCGCCCGGCGATCCCAGCCGCCGGGCGCGCGTACCGTTGCCGTGCAGGCGGCGGACCCGGACAGCATCGCCTCGCTGATCTTGCACTACGCGGTCAATGGCGGCGGTTTCACCAGCGTGCCGATGGCGGACCAGGGCGGCGGTTTGTTCGAGGGCACCGTGCCGCCGCAGGGCAACGCCTCCAAAGTCCAATTCTACATCGAGGCGCAGGACGCGCTCGGGGCGACCGCCTTCTTCCCCGCGGCGGGACCGGATTCCCGCGCGATCATCCCGTGGCAAGACGGCGCGGCGGACCTCGACTACGGCGACTGCCAGCCGACGAACCTGCGCATCGCGATGACCGATGCGGACGCCGAGTTCATGCACTCGCTGGTCGAGGTGATGAGCAACGACCGGCTCGGCTGCACCGTCATCCTCAACGAATACGAAATTTACTACGACTGCGGCGTGCGGCTGAAGGGCAGCGAGCACGGGCGCTTCCAAGACGTGCGCGTCGGCTGGAACATCGCGGTCCCGCCGGACCATCTCTTCCTCGGCGCGCATGAAAAGATCGCCATCGACCGGTCGGGGGCTGGCGACAGCCCGGACCAGCGGCAGCGCGAGATGCTGGTCAAACACGCCATCAACCACGCCGGCGGCATCCCCGGCATGTATGACGATTTGATCCGGGTGATCGCCCCGCTCGGGAAACACAGCGGCGACGCCATGCTGCTCAAGTCGCGGTTCGACGACGAATGGCTCGACAACCAATTCGACAACGGCGGCGACGGCACGATGTGGGAATACGAGCTGATCTACAACCAAACCTCGACCGACGACGGCACGCCGGAGGGGCGCAAAATCCCGCAGTCCAACCCAGGCTCGACCGCCGGCGTCGCGGTGGCCAGCCTCGGTGCCGACCCCGAGCTCTACCGCCACCATTGGCTGATCAAAAATAACAAGGAACTCGACGACTACGCCTCGCTCATCCCGGTCGTCACCGCCATCGGCCAGCCGGCCAGCGCGCAGTTCATCGCGGAGACCAACGCGTTGCTCGATGTGGACGAATGGCTACGCACCTTCGCCGTGCAGGTCCTTTTCGGCGTGGGCGACAACTACGCGTTCGGCGCGCAGCACAACATGCTGATCTACATCCGCCCGACCGACGGCAAGGCGATGTATATGCCGTGGGACATGGACTTTACGTTCAGCCAAGGCGCGACCGCCTCCCTGACCCCGAGCGGCGACCTGAACAAACTGCTGACCGACACGGGCAACCGCCGCGCCTACTACGGGCACCTGCTCGACATCATGGACACGACGTTCAATGCCGCTTATC
The DNA here is from genome assembly GCA_041395145.1 of Verrucomicrobiales bacterium. Lineage (GTDB taxonomy): Bacteria > Verrucomicrobiota > Verrucomicrobiia > Verrucomicrobiales > DEV007 > JAWLBD01. The sequence goes on from JAWLBD010000011.1 coordinate 40,395, forward strand.
TCGGACCTTGGGCGGACCATTATTCGTGCTTCGCGCCGGGCAGCCCGCTCGACGGGTTCATCGCCACCCTCACGGCGCGGGAATCCTACGCCCGCGCGCAGATCGCCACGCTCTTCCCCGCCACCTCATTCGCCATCACCACCAACGGCGGAGCCGCCTTCTCGGTCGCGGACTCGCAGGTGACGCTCGCCGGGGACGGCTGGGTCGATGTGCGCGAGATCCGGCTGGCGGGCGGCGGCGCGCTGCCGCTGACCTGGACGGATGACAATTCGTGGGAGCTGGAGGTGCCGCTCGGAGCCGGTGCCAACACGATCACGCTGGAAGCCTACGGCTTTGGCGGGCAACTGCTCGGCACGGCGAGCATCGACGTCACCAACACCAGCGCGGTGCAAGCCGCCGCCGCAGGCAATATCGCGATCACCGAGGTCATGTATCACCCGCTCCCGGCGACGCCCGCCGAAGCCGCCGCGCTGCCCGGCATCCTAAACCCGCAGGAGGAATTCGAGTTCATCGAAATCCAGAACATCAGCGGCACCGCCGTGGACCTGAGCGGCTGCGCCTTCACCAACGGGATCGACTTTGCCTTCGACGACGGCACGACGCTGGCGGCCGGGGCGCGGCTGTTGGTCGTTGGCAACCTCGATGCCTTCCGCGCGCGCTACGGCACCGGCTTGGACAGCCTGATCGCCGGAGCCTTCGCCAGCGGGCGCCTGTCGAACAGCGGGGACCGCCTCACCTTGACCGGCGCGGGCGGAGCCGACGTCGCGAGCTTTTCCTACAGCGACGGCGGGGCGTGGCCGGGACCGGCGGACGGGCAAGGCGCGTCGCTCATTTTGGTGAATCCGGATCCGGCGACCGACCACGAATTGCCGCAGAGCTGGTGGTCCAGCGCCGTCAGCGGCGGCGAACCCGGCAGCGGGAAATCCCCGACCTACGCGCACTGGGCGCTCGGCAAATTCAGCGCCGCCCAACTCGCCGATCCCGCCATCTCCGGGCTGCTCGCCGACCCCGATCTCGACGGCCAGCCGAACATGGTCGAGTGCGCGGCGAATGGCGACCCGCTCAGCGGATCATCCCTCAACAACCTCGCCGCCGGCATCACCGATCTCGGCAGCGGCCCGCAACCGGCGCTCCGCTTCACTTCGGCGAACGCCGGGGACATCCGGCTCGGCGTCCTCGAATCCGATGACGCCGTCCACTTCGGCATCATCGGCGACTACTTCCTGCCCGCCGCTGGGGACGACAACGGCGACGGAACCTGGGGTCACGAAGTCATCGATCCCGACACCCTCGCCGACGCCGCCCGCAAGATCTACGTGCTGGAAGCCCAGTGGATCTGGACGGAGTAGCCAAGGCGTTAAAAAACAACCCACGTGGGGATCGAAACCCGTCTCGGCAACGGACCTGCGCTATAGTGGGGTCACCGCTCCCCCCATGCGAAACCGCCTCCGCCTCATGATCGCCCTGCTCGGCGCTTTCGCCCTAGCATGGGCGATCCATCGGTGGCGTTCAGACCGTTATGATGAACCGCAGTTCATCGCCGACCTCCCAGGCACCGCCGCGTATCGCGACGAAGCACCCCCACCCTATCAGACCCGCGCCGAGGCGAGCGCCGGGGAATTAGCCCGGCTCGAAGCGCTGCGCGACGCCCACGGCGGGTGGGAGGCGTGGAATGCCGCTGTCGCCCCGCAGCGGGCGGCGGTCCACGCAAGCTGTTTGCGAGGCGATTCCGGGGTGATGAAATCGGCGGGACGCCTCGCGTTTCGCAAAAACCAGATCGGGGTCATCAGCGCCCCGTGGCCGGTGCCCCACGGCAACGACCCGCTGCCGATGCTCGCCTCGCTCTCCGCCCAGCTTCGCGCGAACGGCATCGATTTGATCGTCATGCCGTGCCCTCCGCGCAGCCTGGTCAATTGGGCGGATTTCGCCGGCTCGCCACCGGTCCCCGGGCAGTCGATCAACCCAGGCTGGTATCGCGCGCTGGCCGACCTCGCCGCCGCCGATGTCGAAGTGATCGACCTGCTTTCCGCGATCGAGGCGGAACCGCCCGGAAGGCGACCCGCCTATTTTTTTCCCCAGATGGACGAACATCCCGCCGATGCGTTGATCCGCCTGGCCGCCCGCCTCGCCGCCGAACGCCTCCGCCGATTCCCGCTCGCGGAGTGGCGAAATTCCCCTGACCTGCGCCGGGCACGCTACACTTTTCGACCGCCAGATTGGTATCTCGAAGAGCAGGCGGGCACCTTTGAAAACCGCTTCCGCGGAGAGATGACCTATGTGCTCAATCCGGACGGGAGCCGGCTCAAAGCGCATCCCCACCGGAGCGATTCCGCCGCCCAAGCGGCGGCGCATGCGGGCGACGGCTCGCCGATCCTCGTGATCGGAGATTCATTCCTCGACACGTTCTCCCTCGAAGGAGCGGACTTCTGCGCCCACCTGGCTTTTGAAACCGGCGTCGTGCCGCGCCGCCTGATCGCCCCGGGGGCGGCACCGGCAATCCAGACACGCCTCGCCCGGGAGGGGCGCGCATTCTTTGCCGGGCGCCGGGTCTGCCTCTTTTTCTTCAACGGCCGCGAGTTGATCCAGCCGGTTCCGCCGGCCGCTGCCGAGCAACGCAAGCGCTGGACGATCGCCCCGATCCTTGGCGGAGAGGACCGCCAGGACGATGCGCGCGAATATCGCGGACCGATCAAGGTCGTTGCCGCCCCGGCGATCCCCGCCGCCGAATCGCTCGACTACGCCTCATGCCTCGGTGTTTTCGAGGCGGAGGTCGGCGGGCAACGGGCGCTGGTCGCCGGCTGGGTCTATCGCGGCAGACAGCCAGCCGCGATGCACGCGTGGCGCGCCGGCCATGTGGTGGCGGGCACGGCGATCCCGATGGCGGAAGCGGCGGTCGAAGTGCAAAACGCGCCGCAGATCGGCGGCGATTCCAGCTTCGATCTCCCGCTCTATTTTTTCACCCCCGACCCCGGCACGCCAACGCCGGAGTAGCCCCCATTCACACCCAGGGCGGGACCTCCATCTGAAACGCCGGGATGCGCGCGCAGAAGCGACGGCCAAGCCCGTCCTCGCCAAAAAAGGCACCCTCCGCCACGCTATCGCCGGGCACGACGTGATAGGAGTTGTAGGAAAAATCTTCGCCCGGTTTTAGGGTGGGCGTTTGCCCGACGACGCCATCGCCTTCCACCACATGGACCGCGCCCGCCGCGCCTGATGCCGGGCGCACGATCCACTTGCGCGCCCTGATCGTGACCGTCTCAGCGGATTCGTTGTGGATGCAGATAAAATAGAGGAATGGATGCGGGCGGTCCTCCGGCGCATCGAGGCTCGGCATGTAAAGCACGCTTTCAACCGAGACGCGGATCTCGGGCAATTCGATAATGGGGTCGGTCACGCCGGAGACTAGGCACCCGCAGATCCAGGTCAAATCGCAGGTGCCCGCATCCGCCGAACGATGCGGGACCGCATCACCGATCACGCGAGCCTTCACAAATCCGGCGGCACGGCCGACGAGCCACTCGGGCAGATCTACGCTCGCCCTTCGTCGGCGTCAATGTAGCGGGCGATCGTCTGGATGTCGTCGCGGTCTTGCAGCCCGCCCTCGGCTTTGCGCCGGACGAGCATGGGCGTGACCATGTCATTCCAGCCGAGCTTGGCGACAAAGTGGTTCCAGACCAGCTTGTCAGTCTCGTTGAGCGGCCGACCGTTTTCCTCGCACCAAGCGAAGATTTCTTCGTCGGTGCCGCCTTGGAGGACGCGCTCGCACAGCTCGGCATAGCCGACATGGAGAAAGCCGGTGCACCAGCCATCCGCGCCTTTACCCAAATTGTCGCGCAGGTCTTCCCATAGCGCGCCGCCGGCGTGCAGCCGGATCTTTTGCAACATGCGGCGGAAATAGGCGATACCGCCGACTTGGTCGAGCGGGCTGCAGGGAAGGGTCGCTGGATCGGGTTTGCTCATTTCCTCACGCGTATCGCAGATCCGCGCCTCCCCCAAGCGGCAATTTCCCGCTCGCCGAGCCGCGCAATCCACCCAAAGCGTCGATTTGGGATTCGCGATCAATCGCTCGACCGGGGCCGGGGTGCCGCAGGTGCCTGGAGCAAGGAGCAAGGAGCAAGGAGCAAGGAGCCACGGGCAAAGAGGCGATCGTTCCCTAGGTCGCCCCGAGCCGTTCAAATGGTGCCTACTCGAAAACCTCGCTTCAAACGCCACCCAAGATTTTCTATCGATCATGGGTTGCAGAGTGACACCACGATCTATCTCCGACCCGAGGCGACCTGCGGGGCAGAATCGAACTGCTGATCGGCATTGCCGTTTCTAGGCTTATCGGCTTAGAGGCGGCGGATAAATCGCGCCCGGAACCGGCTGCGGCGCATTTGGTCCACTGACTGGCGAGTTGGGACCCAACGGCCTTTGGGTGCCCGGCGGGAATGGTCCCATGGCGGGCGCAGAGCGCATCGGGAGCGGCTCCGGCAGGCTCGGCTGATGCGCGCGGGGCAGCGGACCTTCGAGGATCTGGACCTGGGTTCCGATCCCAATCCGGTCGTAGAGGTCGATGACATCCTTCGACTTCATCCGGATGCAGCCGTAGCTGACGGGAAGCCCGATATTTCGCTCCTCTGGGGTGCCGTGGATGTAGATGAATCGGTGATAGGCACCCTTGTTTCGCTCCTCTTTGCCGCGCAGCCAGATGATCCGGGTGACGATTGGATCGCGCCCCGGCGCATTCGGTTGCAGGATTTCGCCGGTAAACTTCCGGCTTTTGAAAACCGCGCCGAGCGGCGCGCCGCCCCGATTTTCTTGGCGACCTCTAGGCGTCCCAGCGGCGTCTTGTAGGAACCGGGGTCGTCACCGACACCGTACTTGGAGGTCGAAACCGGATAGGTCGCGCGGCGCTCCCCATCCTGCAGCAGGACGAGTTTTTGCTCGCGGACCGAAATGACGATCTGGTTGCCTGGCTTGGTGGCACAGGAAGGCAAAATAACCGCCGCCGCAGCCAAAGCGACCCACAAGGCGGCCGCGCGCCCGCAGCGGAACCCGGTCACCAGCGCAGAGAGCGATCGCATAGGTCAGGCTTTCGCCAGCGCCGGCGCGGGCAAGAGGCGTTTGATCGACCCCATCGAAACATACCAGAACCCGACGACAAAGAGCGTCAGGAACGGAACCGATCCCCAAAAGCCGCGGTGCCACGAATAGGCGACCAGCGCCGTGAAATAGATCGCCAGCGCCAGCTCAAAAAACAGCGCGAACGACTTCAGCGCCTTGTAGCGCGCTTTGCGCAGATCCGCCTTCGCCTGCTCGATCCCATATTTAGGGGTGCGGATGAAGGCGGTCTCTTGGTTGAAAAGCGCTTCGAGCTCCGCCTTGCCGTTGTTGATCGACATCCCGATGCCCAGCGCGAGGAGCAGAGGCAGGTAGATGATCTCGCGGATCCACCGCTTCGGATAAAGCGCCATCTGCGAGCAAAGGTAGAAGATGCAGACCGACACCGAGGCGAGCATAAAGATCGGCGCATCGAGCAGCAGGAACCGCCACTTCGCCTCCTCCGGTCCGACTTCCATCGGGAAGACGAGGAAGCAGAGGAAAATGAGGAGCAGGTAGGCAAAATTCGAGGTCAGGTGCGCGGTCGCCTCCGCCTTGATGATGAAAGGAAGGTCGCTGCGCCAGATCGCGCCAAGGATCTTTTTGCAGGTCTGGATCGATCCCTTGGTCCAGCGGTGCTGCTGCGACTTGAAGCCATCCATGTCCACGGGGAGCTCCGCCGGGGTCACCACGTCGTTGAGGAAGACGAACTTCCAGCCCTTCATCTGGGCGCGGTAGCTCAGGTCGAGGTCCTCGGTCAGCGTGTCATGCTGCCACCCGCCGGCGTCTTCGATGCAGCTCTTGCGCCAGATCCCGCCGGTGCCGTTGAAGTTGAAAAACCGGCCCGCCCGGCTCCGCGCCGTTTGCTCCAGCAACAGGTGCCCGTCGAGGAACATCGCCTGGATGCGGGTCAGCAGCGAATATTTGCGGTTGATGTGCCCCCAGCGCGTCTGGATCATCCCGATCTTGTCGTCCGTGAAGAAATGGATCATCTCGTGCAGGATGTTCTCCGGCGGGATGAAGTCGGCATCGAGGATGAAAATGTATTCGCCGGTCGCCGATGCCATCCCGTTTTCGAGCGCCCCCGCCTTGAAGCCGGTGCGGTCCACCCGATGGATCAATTCGACGTTGTGCCCCATCTCGCGGAGCTTTTCCGCCTCCTCCTCGCACATCCCGCGGGTCTCGTCCGTGGAATCATCGAGGATCTGGATCTGGAGCAGCTCCTGCGGGTAATCGAGCTTTCCCACCGCCTGGATGAGGCGGCGAACCACGTAGAGTTCGTTAAAGATGGGAAGTTGCACGGTCACCTTAGGCAGCGTGTCAAAGCGCCCCTTCGGCACCGGCTTTTGTTTCCGGTGCTTCAAAAAAAGGTAGATGATGGAGTATCGATGCACTCCGTAGGCTGAGAGTCCGAGAAGGACCAGAGTGTAACAACTCAGCCAGGCGATTTTCACCCAGTCCATAAATCTGTGAAATTGAGCAACTTGTTGGGGCGATCCCCAAAAACTTGGGGTTCGCGTGGGGATTAAAATTTAGGACGGGTATTCTGACCTTGGGTTTCGTGGGGTCAAGCCCCAAAATTGGTGGAATTGCGCTCGAATTTTTTCTGTTTTCTTGAATACTTACAGCAATTACGCCTTTGCCCGCCAACAGGCACTCGTTATGAACCCGATTCAAAAATCCGCCCCTCTGCTGCTCCGGTCCGTGGGAGCAGCGGCGGCGTTCGCTTGCCTTGCCACCGTGCCGCTGACCCGCGCCCAAGATGAGGGCGAGGAAAAGAAGGTCCCGGAAAAAAGCGCGGAAATTCCGAGCTATCTGATCGAGGACGAGCACGTCCGGGAGGAATTTGGCATCAATTTCGCCACGACCCCAAACATCAAGAAGCTATTCGACGAGATCGCGGGTCTCGGGAAGTTGGACTACGAAAAGCTCCGGCGGCTGGAAGACGCGCCGAAGCCGCCGCGCGAGCGGGCGGCGGCAGCGCTCGCGATGGGCGCGCTGATCGCCGACGGGTTTCTCGTGGTGCAAGCGGAGCGGGTCGAAGATATCGAGCCGGTCGGGCGCGGGCTGCTCAGCCACGCCAAGGTGCTCGGCACCGGGACGCGGGTGACCCGCCACGCCAAGAGCCTGCTGGAACACAGCGCGCTCGAAGAATGGGACACGCTGAAGGACGAACTCGGCAAGACCCAGAACGATGTGGAGGCGGAGATGATCCTGCTGCGCGACACCGATGTGGTCCAACTGATCGGCTTGGGCGGCTGGGTCCGCGGCTTTCAAATCGCCGCCCACACTGCCGCCGACCGCTATTCGGAGGAAAAAGCCGCGAAGCTCAAGCGGCTCGACATTGCCGAATACTACCTCAGCATCCTCGGCGACATGGAACCGCGGATGCGGGACAAGACGCTCGCCGCCAACCTGCGCGCCGGGCTTTCCGAGATCCGGCTGATCATCGACCTGCCCGAGGGCAAGTCTCCATCCGAGGCGGACGCCGCCAAGCTCGCCAAGGCGTCGGACACGCTGATGGGGCACGTGGATAAGGCAGCGGGCGGAAAGTAATGCCCTCCTCGAAACGGGAGCGCCCCTAGTCGCCGATCGGCTCCTGCACCGCATCCGCCGGGGCGTCCGGGAAGATGCCCTTCACGTATTGGCCGTCTTCGAAAATCGCGTCCACGATCACCGAGCCGTCGGGTTTGAAGTCGCGGACGCGCCCGTGCCACTGCATGTTTTCGATGAAATTCGCCTGGAACCGGAGGCTGCCGTCCTCGAACCAGCGCGTGTGTTTGCCAAAGGCGACGCCATCCTTCATCTCGGCATCGATCTCCGGATTGCCGTTCTCAAACCAGCGCTGCTCGCGGATCTTTTCGCCATCGCGATACGTCTCGGTCTTGCTCGGCTTGCCGTTGGCGTAGTATCGGGTGTGCGCGCCGTCCGGCTTGCCATCTTTAAAAGACTCCGACCGGGTGACCGCGCCATCTTTGTCTTTCTTCTCAAAAGTCCCGGTAAAAGGCGCGTCGCTGCCCTGCGCGTAGGTCAGCCCGTCGGCGCGGACCTCCAAGGAAAGTTTTGGTTCCTTGGCGGGCGGCGGATCCTCTTGGCAGGCGGCACCTAGCCCGAGGATGAAGACCGAGGCGGCGATGGCGATAAGATGGCGGGGGTTCATAGCGGATCAGAGGATAGCACCTCTCCGGGCGGTTTCATGGGGAAGGCGCGAAAATCGCGACGAGGAACAACCGCATTCCCGCCGATCATGCGAAACCCAGCCGCCAGAGCCGCAGGGCCAACGCCGCCTCGCGCGCCATCCGAGGATGGCGATCAATCCGCGTGACAAATCCGCGCCCGCTCTGGTAGTTTGGCGTTCGGCTCGCCGTATGGTGGGCATCGCCATTCCCCAAAATCCCACACCCCAAGATCCCCATGCGCTTCGCCTTCTCCGCCACGCTTGCCCTTCTCGCCGCTGCCGCTGCCGCGCCGGATTCCCGCGCGGATGTCCGCCTTCAAAGTGATCGGACCAAACATGGTGCTCCAGCAGGGCATTCCCGCGCCGATCTGGGGCTGGGCTGATGCGGGCGAGGAAGTTTCGGTCAAATTCGCGGATCAGGAGAAGAAGGTATCGGCGGGGCAAGACGGAAGCTGGATGGTGAAGCTCGATGCGTTAGAAGCCAGCGCGGAGCCCCGCGACCTAGTCATCGCCGGCAAGAACACGATGACGCTCGGCAACGTCCTCGTCGGTGAGGTGTGGGTCTGCTCCGGGCAATCGAACATGGAATGGAGCGTGGGCGGCTCGGACAATGGGCAGCAAGAAATCGCCGCCGCGAACTTTCCGAAAATCCGGCTTTTCCACATCCCGAAGACGACCGCCGGGCGCCCGCAGCCGGACGTCAACGCCGACTGGAAAGAATGCTCGCCGCAGACCGTCGGCGGGTTCTCCGCAGTCGGCTATTTCATGGGTCGCAAGCTCCACCAAGAACTCGATGTCCCGGTCGGCTTGATCAATACATCGTGGGGCGGCACCCGCATCGAACCGTGGTGCACGCTCGCTTCATTCGAGGCGAACCCGGCGCTCGCCGACATCGCCAAGCGCGTGAAGCAGACGCTGCCGGAGACGCCCGAGGGCAAGGAAACCTACGCCGGGGCGCTCGCCCAGATCGAGGCGTGGCTGCCGCAGGCGCGCGCCGCCTTGGATGAAGGCAAGCCGCTGCCGAACATGCCCGGTCTGCCGCGCGAGCTGACCGGCAACCAGGATCCCTGCGCGCTCTACAACGCGATGGTCCACGGCATCGTGCCGTTCGGCATCCGCGGCGCGATCTGGTATCAGGGCGAATCGAACATGGGCGAGGGCATGCTTTACTACGAGAAGTCGAAGGCGCTGGTCGATGGCTGGCGCAAGGCGTGGGGCCAGGGCGAATTCCCGTTCCAGATCACCCAGATCGCGCCGTTCCAAAACTACGGCGACGGGGCGCTGCCCGCCTTCTGGGAGGCGCAGGACCGCGTGGTGCAAGACGTGCCGAACACCGGGATCGCCGGGACCGGCGACATCAGCAACCTCGCCGACATCCACCCCCGCAACAAACAAGACGTCGGGCTGCGCCACGCGCTCTGGGCGCTCGCCAATACCTACGGCAAAAAAGACATCGTCTGGCGCGGACCGCGGATCAAGGACGCCAAACTCGGCGGCGCGACTGCCGAAGTGAGCTTCGACCACGCGGGCACCGGGCTTTCGACCCGCGACGGCAAAGCGCCGGATTGGTTCCAGGTCGCGGGCGAAGACAAAAACTTCGTGGACGCCAAAGCCGAGATCACCGGCGACAACACGGTGGCGGTGAGCGCCGAGGGCATCGGCAAGATCGCGGCAGTCCGCTTCGGCTGGAAGAAGACTGCCGAGCCGAACCTGCAGAACAAAGAGGGGCTGCCCGCCTATCCGTTCCGCACTGATAGCTGGTAGGCGCGGGCGGTGCGCTCGCCGGCGGCTGCCTCGGGGACGGCAACAAATCGACGAAACCAAAGATTTCCTCTTTCGCCTTTTTGCGGCAAAGGATGCCCCATGCCCCTTCCCCGCAGCCTCGTCCGCAGCGACGTCCCGTTCTTCGCCGCCATCGGCGGGATCTCGGCGATGTATGTGCTGCTGATCGCGGCGCTGCTCGTCGCCGATGGCGCCTACGCGCTCGCCAACCTATCCTCCGCCGACTGGGCAAAGATCGCCGGCGACCCGGATATCCAGGATTCGGTCAAACTGACCGTCTTGAGCTGCACGCTGACCGCCATCCTCTCGGTGCTCGTCGCCGCGCCCCTCGGCTATCTGCTCTCCCGGCAACGCTTTCCGGGGCGCGCGCTGCTCGATGCGCTGCTCGATGTCCCGATCGTCCTGCCGCCCCTCGTCGTCGGCTTGAGCCTACTCATCTTGTTTAACTGGGGCATGGGAAATTGGAGCGTCGGCGCGGAGAAGATCGCCTACACCGTCGCCGCCGTGATCATCGCGCAATTCACGGTGAGCTGCGCCTTCGCCGTCCGCACGATGCGCGCGGCGTTCGACGCGATCAGCCCGCGCACCGAACAGGTCGCGCTCACGCTCGGCTGCTCGCGCGGCCAGGCGTTCTGGATGGTGGCGCTGCCGGAGAGCTGGCGCGGCTTGCTCACCGCCTGGACGCTCGCCTGGGCGCGGGCGATGGGCGAGTTCGGTCCGATCCTCGTGTTTGCCGGGGCGACCCGCGGCAAGACCGAAGTGCTCGCCACCACCGTGTTCTTGGAGATCAGCGTCGGCAACCTCGAAGGCGCCGTGGCGGTAAGCCTCGGCATGGTCACGATCGCGCTCGCCGTCCTCATCGCGGTCCGCCTCTGGGATCGCGGGCACCGCATCGTGCTGTAGCGCTACCGCGGCACCGGCACCGCCTCCAGCACCTTGCCGATCGCCTCCTCCACCGTCATGCCTTCGATCTCGTATTCTGGGCGGAGGACAAGGCGGTGCCCCAAGGCGGGGCGGGCGATCTCGCGGACATCATCTGGCGTCACGAAGTCCCGCCCTTGGATGGCGGCGAGCGCTCGGCTGGCCAGCACGATCGCCTGCGTGGCGCGCGGTCCCGCCCCGACCAAAATGCTGTCGGACTCGCGGGTCTTGCGGACGAGATCGACGATGTAGGCGAGCAGCTCGTCTTTGATCAAAACGCCGGCCAACGCGCGGCGCAGCGCAGGCAGATCCGCCGCGGCGAGCACGGGCTGGATCGCGCCGCGGGCGAGCACCGCCTCGGGAGCCTCCGACGTGCCCAGCCGCTGGGCGAGCGCGACCTCGTCACCGCGCTCCGGGTAGCCCATCGCGATCTTGAGAAGAAACCGGTCCTTCTGCGCCTCGGGCAGCGGATAGGTGCCCTCGTACTCGATCGGGTTTTGCGTGGCGAAAACGGTGAAGCTCTCCGGCAGCGCGTGCGTCTCCGCATCGATCGTCACCTGCCGCTCCTGCATCGCCTGGAGCAGCGCGCTCTGCGTCTTGGCCGGCGCGCGGTTGATCTCATCGGCGAGCAAGAACGAGGTGAAGATCGGACCTTTGACGAGATGGAACGCATTGTCTTTTAGGCTGAAGACGTTCGTCCCCGTGATATCCGATGGCATCAGGTCCGGCGTAAACTGGACGCGCCCGAATTCGCCGCCGAGCACCTGCGCCAGCGTGCGGACCAGCAGCGTCTTGGCGACGCCCGGCACGCCTTCGACCAGCAGGTGGTTGCCGGTGAAGATCGCGATCAAGGCGTAGTCGATGACCGCCTCTTGCCCGATGATCACTTTGCCCACCTCCGCTTTGGCGCGGGCGAGCGATTCTTTAAGCTGAGTCGATCGATTCGTTCATAGGCGTGGGGCGGAGGCGGTCCGCCCCGGAGCATGGTAGTGGCTGCGCCGCGCGCCAACGAAAATCGGGCGGCTAAAATGGGACCAGCATCCAAAACGCGGCGGCTCCGACGGGATTGAGGACGCCGAACCAGAGCGCGAGCATCCGGCGCGGCGGAAAGCCGAGCGCCTTGAGCTGGGCGACCATCGCCCACGCCATGAGCGCGTTTGACGCGCCCACCACAAACGCATTCCACGCCGTCGCAACCCCAACCGCCGGCGGCGCGAACCGCCACGCGACGAAGTTGGCCAGCACCGCGATTTCGAGGATCGCTTCGCCATAGACCATGGCGAGCAGGCAGGCGTGCGCGCATAGCACGGCGGGCAGGCGCGACCAAACCAGGAGCAGCGGACCGAGCACGATCCAGCCGATCCCGGCCGCCGCCATCAGTTTGACGCCAGAGGCAAGCGGCGAGCCGAGCGCCGGGATCACCCAGGCGGCAGACGCGCCGAACAAAATCGATCCCGCCACCGCGATGGCGGCGAAGAGCAGCCAGATCCCGCGCGGGGCAGCCGCCAGCGCCGCGCCGCGATCGCGCAGCGCCAGCAGGTAGCGCACGGGGTGGAAAAAGCTCTCGATCAGATCATTCATCGTTCGGTGGTGGCTCGGCATAGATGGCGGCCAGCGCCTCCGCGCAGTCGCTATATTCAAAGCGAAACCCGTCGTCCCACAGGCGCTTCGGGGCGCCGCGCCGCCCGGTCAGCGCGAGCACCGCTTCGGTCCGCATAAAGAACGCGCCGATCCGCGCGAGGATCCCCGGCACCGGCGGCGACCACGGCTTGCCCAACTGCGCGCGGAGCAGCCGCATAAATTCGGCGTTGGTCACCGGCTCCGGCGCGCAGGCGTTGTAGATGCCCGCAGCGGGCGTGTCGATGGCATGTTGGACGATGCGGCAAAAGTCATCGGGATGGAGCCAGCTGATATACTGGCGGCCGCTGCCCGCCGCGCCGCCGAGGTAGGCGCGCACCCGCTTCTCCAGCGTGCCCAGCGCGCCGCCGTCCCGCCCTAACACAAATCCGATGCGCAGCATGACCTTGCGCGTCTGCGGCACCGCCTCCTCCGCGAAAGCCGCCTCCCATTTCAGGCACGTCCGCGGCGGGATGCCTTTGCCCGCCGGATGCGATTCGTCGCACCACGCCTCGCCCGCATCGCCGTAGATGGCGAGCGATCCCGCCTGCACCCAGACCGGCGGCGGGCTGGCGCAGCGGCGGATCGCCTCGCCCACCGCGGCGACCGAATCGGTGCGCGACTCGTCGATCTCCGCGAGCGCCGCCCGCGTGTAGCGGCAGTTCACATGCTTCCCGGCCAGGTTGATCGCGGCGGCGGCACCTTCGAGGTAGCCCGCCCACGCGCCCTGCGTCTTGCCGTCCCAGCGCCGCCGCCCTTCGCCGCCCCGCGAGATGACCACGACCTCATAGCCGCCTCCGGCGAAAAAACGGCGCAGGCGTTGCCCCAGGAAGCCGGTGCCTCCAAAAAGAACGATATGGCCGTGGCGTTTGGTGTTCATGTTAGGGTCGGGTCGGTTAGCTCGATCTCCTCCGGACCGGGCAGCGCGCGCCGGATTTGCCCGGCGGTGAATGCCGATTCCGTCACCGCGATTTCGTCGGTGACCCCGGCGGGATCGCTCAAGCCTTCGGCGAGGATGCGCGCGTGCGCGCGGGAGAGCAGCGGGTCATCGGAGGCGATCTCGCAGCACGCGGCGAACGCGCGATGCCACCAGGCAGGCAGCGGGAAGAACCAGGTCCGCGCGCCAGCGGCGGCAGCGACGCGCTCGAAACACTCGCGCATCGTCATTTCCTCCGGTCCCAGCAAAGCGACCGCCTTCTGCGCATACTGACCGTCGAGCAAGGCGCCGGCGAAGGCGCGGGCGGCATCATCCACCAAGGCGGGGCGCACGCGGCGGTCGCGGATCCCGACGAGCGCGAAGGCGGGCACCGCATTGAACGCGCGCGCGAGGTGGCGCACCCAGCGGTCGCCCGGACCGTAGATCATGCCGGGCTTGAAGATCGTCCAGCGCAGGTCCGAGCCGCGCACGATTTCCTCGGCGGCGAATTTCGATTCGTGGTAGGCGCAGCCGGTGCCAGGTCGCGCCCGCAAAAAGCTGAGGTGGCAAAGACGCTCGATCCCCGCCAGCCCGCAGGCGCGCACGACATTCGCGGTGCCCCGCACGTGCACGGCATCGAACGTCTCCGCGCCGCGCTCGAAGTTGATGCCCGCGCAATGGGCGACCGCATCGCAGCCGTCGATCGCCCGCGCGATCCGCTCCGCATCAGACAACCCGGTCTTGCGCGACAGGACGACGACGCCGTGCCCGAGCGCGCCAAGCAGGCGCGCGACCGCGCCGCCGACGAAGCCGGTGCCGCCGGTGATGGCGATGCGTTTGGGCGTCTGGGTCGGGCGGTCGTTCATGGCAGCAGCGGGCGGAGCGCCGCATCGATAAAGGCGGAGGGAAACAAGAGGGGCAACGGAAAAACGAGCGCGGCAAAGAGCAAGAGCCGATGCATCCACGACGGTAGCGAGACGCGGGGCTCGATCCAGACCAGCGCGCCGTGCAGCAAGAAGTAGGCGAGCGGTCCGCCGTAGCCGCCGCGGGCCGGCACCGTGATGGCGATCTCGTGGGCCAGACCAGAAAACAAAAACGCGGCGGGGATCGCCAGGCGATGCCGCCGGGTGCGCCGGAGCGGGCGCGCCACGGCAACCGCCGCCATCTCGGCGAACCCGACGTTCCAGCGCCGCGCCCAAAACTCGCCCAGCGTCGCCGCCTTCCACGGATCCCGAAAGAGCGCGTAGGCGGGAAATCCACTCGCCCGCCAGACCCCGCTCATCACCGAGAGGATGCCGAAGTGGAGGGCGAGGCTGAATCCCGCGAGCAGCGTCGCCTCTGCGGCGTAACCGGCGAAGCCGCTGGAAGAAAGAGCACCCCGACGCCCAGCGCAAATGCCACCGCTCCGCGCAGAGATCGGCGGCTGCCAATCCGGGCGAAACGGGCGGCGCCGGCAGCGAAAACTTCCGGGCGCATCCCGAGCCAAAGGAAACTGAAACAAAGGTAGCGGCTCAGCGTCAGCCCGGTCGATCCCGCCGCATAGCATACCGCTTTCATCCCGGTGAGAAAGACCAAGACCAACCCGAGCATCCGCGCGGCTCCAGGGCTTCAGCCAACGCGGTGCACGGCGGCACCCGTCCCGAGCAAGCACGCCGCCCAAGCGATGCCCCCGCGATGCCGAGCGCGCGCCAGCCAACCCGCCAGCGCGACGGCCGCCGAAAGCAAGGAGGCGATCGCCAGCGCTTTCAGGTCTGGAGCAGGGAAGGACATCGGATTTTAGAACGCGATGACCGCCGCCGCGCCGTAGGTCACAGCAAGCACGGCGAAGGCGGCGACGAGGGCGAATTCGCCCGCCTTGGCGAGCGGTGCCTGCGGCTATCGGCTCGGTCAAAGTAAGCAAACTGAAGAACAACGCGCGCCCCACCACGCGGCGATGAAGCCGCAGACCGCTCGCCCGAGCGGTCCGCCGCCGAGGATCCACTGCGGGGCGGTAAGCGAGGAGGACGCCAAAGCAAACGTGGGCGATGAAGATGTAGCCCGCGTAGGTCGAAGACTTGGCGGATGAGCGGGCGGTTGCCGCGCAGTTGCGCGCGCCATTGCAGGATGGAGCCAGGATGGCGAGGCTGCCGATGGCGATCGCCAGCGACACCGCGCCAGCAAGCCGGAGCAGGATCGCCCAGCCGGATCCGCCAGGCGCAAAGCTGAGGTTGGCGATTGGCTCTAACATGTTACCAGAACCCGAAGTGCCGCAGGGCAGCGCGCCGAACAGCGCGGCAAAATAGCCGAATCCCGCCGCGAAGAGCGCGTTGAGGAACGGGCGCTCACGCCGCGCCGCTTTGTCGTAGTAGGTGAGCTGGATGACCAGCCGCGACAGCCAGAACACCGCCATAAACAGGACCAGCCCGCGCGCCGTCGATTCGCCGCCCTCGATGAATTCGGCGGTAAACACAAAGCAGGCCACCGCCATCGCCGAAACCAGGGCGACGATGTAGGCGCTGTGCACGTAGAAGATCTGCCGCGGGATCGTCTCCATGCGCGCCGTGTTTTCGGCGTAGCGCAGCTCGCGGGCGGCGAGAAGTTTGCTAGGACAAGCAAGGCGAAGCCTGTCCCGGCGAGGCGCAGCGCCCAGGTGAGGAGGATTTCGGTGGTCATGGCGCTAGGAATTTCGCTGCCGGGCAGCGGGCGGTTTAGTTGTGGGTCCGGCGCGCGGCGCAACTCGATTTCCGCATCGACCGGGCGCAGGCGGAGAAGTTGCGAAAGCCGGAGCCGGTTCTCGGAGACGAGATGGCAAAACTTCTTGGCGAGCGGGAGGAGCCGGGGATGGGCGAGCCGGATCGCCCACTCCCGGTAGGCGGGCAACCCAGCCCACAGGCACATGACCCAAGCCGCGCCGCCGGTGTAGATCTGACCGCCGTCGGTAGCGACGACGATCTCGCGGAGGCGGGGGTCGAATTCCTCAAGCAGCGGGCAAAGCTGCCGGGCATCCGCCGATTGGTAGGCGACGAACCGGAGCGGCTCCCACTGCGGCTGGGCTGTCACCACGCCCGGCAGGCGGCGCATAGCCCGCAGTCGCCATCGTAGAATACAATGAGCATCGCAATCGAAGGTGGAGGGGTTATTTGGCGAGCGCCTCGGCGAGCGACGGATCTCTCGGAGCCGCGTAGGCAGTCGGCGGAACCGGCGGCGGCTCGTGCCGGAGCAAGGCGCGAGGCGCCGCATCCGCGTGAAGACAATGATGTTGAAGAAGTGCATCCCGCCGAGGATCAGGAGGACGACGCCGACCTTCCCGGCGAGCGCCATCAAACACCCCGCGCGCCGACTCCACCTCATCCGCGATCCGCAGGTAGAGCGAGACGAACCCGATGTTGACGAGGTAGAATCCCACGACAAGCAGCCGGTTCACGCTGTCGGCGAGTTCCCCGTTCCCGCGAAACGTATCGACCAGGAAGAGCCGCCCGTTTTTGAAAAGCGTGCGCGCCACCCAGATCGTCATTCCGATGCTGATCGTGAGGTATAGGCTATAGGTGAGGATGGTGTGGTTCATGGCTCGTATTGTTCGATTTTGCTTGTTAATTCTGGAGTTCCAGGAAAAAATGAAAGTTTTTGGCAATGGAAAAGGCGGCTTTCACGAAATGAGGCGCTGCGCCCACTGGACTGCTTTGGATTCCTCGGCTTTGGCGATCTGGGAGAGCACGCGGTCAGAGCAGGGTGAGGAAGCCACGCAGGTCCTTCATCTGCTTGTTGAATTCTTTGGCGCGGTTTGCTGCGCTGCGCTGAGTCGCCTCGGCACATTTCTCAACACTGCATAGACAAGGCAGGTTCATCTCCCGGCGCTTGCGCTCGCGGGCGATGGTGCAAAACATTTTCCACACATCCTTCTCCGCCTCAAAGAATTCCTTCCGCTCGCCTTTGCGGATCACGCTGCGGATCAAGCCCCAGCCGACCAGGTCGCGGAGGTTGGCGTGCGCGTTGCCCCGGCTGATGCGCAACTCATCCATCACCTGATCGGTGCTCAGCGGTTCCGGCGAGGTGACCAGCAGGGCGTGGATCTGCGCCATCGTCCGGTTGATCCCCCACGAACTGCCGATCGCGCCCCACTGCGTGATGAATTCATCGCGGGCGGCTTCTAGCTTCTCGGCGTCGGTGGCGGCTGGGGATTCGTCTGCCATTTGTTTCAGTATTTTCTGAAAATACGAAATCGGCAAGAGAAAAGACGCATCGGCGGCGAAAAAGTGCGGGAGCGGGATGGGCGCTCATTTGCCGATGCAGAAGCGCCCGAAGATGACGCCGAGGAGTTCGTCGGAATCCGCCTTGCCGACCACCTCGCCGATGGCATCGAGGGCGCTGCGGAGTTCGAGGGCGACGATTTCTGGCGGCTGGCCGGCGGCGAAGGCGTCGCGGGCGGAACCGAGGTCGGCGCGCGCGCGGGCGAGGCAGCTTTTGTGGCGGGCGTTGATCGCGACGAGGTGTGCTCCCCAATCGGCGGAGCCGGCGGTGAGGGCGGCGAAGATGGCGTCGGCGAGTTCGGCGGTGCCGGCTCCGGTTTTGCACGAAAGCCGGGTCGCCGCTGCCGCAGACCACCCGGCATGTTCGCCGAGATCCGCTTTGTTGAGGATGAAAAGGTGGTGGCGACCGGGCGGCGCGCTGATCCTCTCGCCGGGCGGCAGCGAGGCATCGGCGATCTCCAAGACGATATCTGCCTCGGCGATCTGGCGCTCGGCGCGGGCGATGCCTTCGCGCTCGATGGCGTCGGTCGAGGCGCGGACGCCGGCGGTATCCACGAGCCGGAGCGGCAAGCCGCGGACGTTGATGACCTCCTCGATCGTGTCGCGGGTCGTCCCGGCGATGTCGCTGACGATGGCGCGCTCGAACCCGAGGAGGACGTTGAGCAGGCTGGATTTCCCGACGTTGGGCGGACCGCAGATCACCGCGCGGGCGCCTTCGCGCAGGATGCGCCCTTGCTCGGCGGTGGCGATCAGCCGGGCGACGGCGGCGCGGGCGGACTCGATCCGGTCGAGCATGGCGCTGCCGGTGTCCGGGTCGATATCCTCCTCGGGGAAGTCGATGTAGGCTTCGAGGTGGGCGAGGACGCCGAGCAATTCTCCGCGGAGCGCCATCATCGCGCTGCCGATCCTGCCGGATAGCTGCTCGTTGGCGGCGCGGAGCGCCAGCGTGGTCTGCGCTTCGATCAGGTCCATGACGGCCTCCGCCTGGGTCAGGTCCATCTTACCATTCAAAAATGCGCGCTGGGTGAATTCGCCGGGTTCGGCAGCGGTCGCTCCATTTTCGAGAAGAAGCTCGAGGATCCGCCCGGTGACGAGCACGCCGCCGTGGCAACTGATCTCGACCAGGTCCTCGCCAGTGTAGCTCGCCGGACCCCGGAACGCCGTCGCCAGCACTTCATCGACCTTCTCCCCGGCGCCATCGACGATGGTGCCAAAAACCGCCCTCCGCGCGGGCGAGGCTTGAAGCGACCTGCCGCCCGCCCCGCGAAAGATCGCGTCGGCGACAGCGAGCGCGCCTTCCCCGGAAAGGCGAAGGACGGCGATGGCACCCTGGCCGGGCGGCGTGGAGATGGCGGCGATGGGCATGGCGGCAAGTGCCCACCATCTGGCAGTGGGTTCCGGCTCTCCGCAACGAAAACTAACCCGGCAGCGGGTCGATCGGCGGAGGCTAGGCGGGCAGCGCGACGGTTGGCTGGCGAAGGCGGTCGGCTTCGGGCGCTGCGGGGATTCGCTTGGCGGTCCGATCCGGGGCTCCGCCATCGATGAGGCGTTCCAACTCACGCGCCAATTTGGCGGCGAGCACCGAATGGGTGCGCGGCAGCCGGAGCGTGAGCAGCCGGTCGCCGCCCCGCGAGAACGCGGTCACGACCTCGGAGAGGAAGCGGCTCTCCCGCCGGATCTCGCAGCCTGCCAGATCGATCCGCACCGCGAACGGACGCCACCAGCGGCGGCCGGCGAACCAGAATTTGGCACCGCCTTCGTCGCCGCCCGCATGGGCGAGCGACCCGACCATGTGGGAGCGGATCGCCGAAAAGCCGCGCACTTTCCCCGCCGCGCACCGGACTGCCCAGTCGATCGACGTGTGGGCGGGAAGGCGGCGGCTCAGCGCGATGTCTTCATCGACGGTGCAATTGAGGGGCAACCCCGATTGCGCCCTGCCTTCGTCGCCGCGATTGAGCAGCAGCCACCAGGCGCTGCGCAGCCGGCGAAAGACACGCGGCATCAAGATCCAGAGGGCGATGAGCAGCAACGAGAAGACCGCGAGCGCGAGCACCGGGCTGGCGGCGATCAGGGCGACGCCGCCGACCACCCCGGCGTCCTCCGCCAGGCTGACGGCGATGTTTGAGGCGGGTTCGGGCGAGTGGTTGATCGCCACGCGGGTGCCGGCTTTGGCGGCGTGGGTCGTCGCCGCCGCGCCGCCCGCGAGCAGCGCGACCACCACCTGGAAGACCGGCTGGGTCTCGCCGACGGCCTGCAGCCCAATCAAGATCGCGCCCGCCGGGCGGACCACGGTGTGGACGACGTCCCAGAGCGAATCGCCCCACGGCACCTTGTCGGCGAAGAACTCGACGCAGAAGAGGGCGAGCGCCACGCCGATGACGACCGGCTCGCCGAGCACGGAAAGCCCCTCGTATTGGGTGGCGAGTTCGATCCAGTTAAAGCGGACGCAAAGTCCCGCCAGAAAGACCGTGAGGTAGAGGTTGACCCCCGCCAGGCTGCCAAGCCCGACGGCGACGCCAAGCTGATTGAGAATGTCCATCTTCGTTGTGGGTTGAGGCTGTGTTTCGGATTCGCCACCGAAGCGGATCCTACACCGGATCAACGGCGATTCCACCGCTACCCTACGCCTGCCCGCCGCTCCGAAATTACAATTTCAGCCCCCGATTGTAATAGGTTAAATGCAGGCTACAGAGGCTTCGCCTCGGCTCATTAGCGCGGATTTGCAATCATTTGGTTGTGGTTTGGCAGGACCAGGCGCTGCGATCGCTTCCATCCTCTGCGCCCCTTCTTCCTTGGAAGCTAGTCTAGCTAAATGCCGCAGGGCATGGCAGGGACGGCTCTCCGAGCCGTCCGGCAGGGAGCGCGCAGCCAATGGGCATCCCGGATCTTCACTAGAGCCGCAGATCGAAGGGTGCGGGCGATGCCGCGAGTCCAAGACGGCAGGCGTGCCGTCTCGACAGCCTGCTGCAGCCCAAGGACTTGCCTCCACAAGTCTTCCAAGTCTAGGCTGATTACCGAAGAGATTTGCGCCAATTTTAATATCCGGCATGCTGGTAGGGCGGCGTGCCGCGCAATCCGGGCGTCGCGAATCCAATTTCCCCTCCTAGTGGGTAGGGGGTGGGTCAGCGCGCAGCGGACGAACTTGCCAGCACCGGTCCCGAATGGTGCCCTAGGCTTTTGGTAACCCGCTGGTTTCAAGCGAGATACACCTCCCCTACCCACCCCTAGATCCCCTCCCAGGAGGGGACTCGCGGCGCGACGCTCAGCCTCATCTGAACCAGACCCGAACAGCGCGTCTTGGGCTGTCGATTCCCGCCATTGTTTTTGGCAAAGAGCCAAACCCCCAATTGGGTCATTCTCGAAAAGAAAAAGCCCGGGGCGGCGGACCGCCCCGGGCTTCGTGATGGTGTCAGCTCGCGGAGAGCTAAGCGGAACGCTTAGTTGTTCTGCGGCTCATCCGGGTTGAGGATATCCGGCGGCTCATCGGAATCGAAATACTCGGCAGAGAAGATGTCCACTGGCGCACCCGAACCGCGGTCTTCCATAACCCGGAAATCAGCGTCAAGCTTTTCCTGAGCTCCAGAACCGTCGTTGCGGATGATGATGGCGTCTTCCCCTTTCCAAACGCCGCCTTGATCTCTACGGCCGTCGGTGTACTGCCCAACTTGATTGGAGAACCCATCAGCAACAAGGGGAAGGTTTCCCTTATCGCTGTCAACCAGTCCAGAGACGTAGGCCCAGTGGTTTTCGCCACCTTCGAGAGCCTGCTCATAGTCTGGGGCATCTCCGACTTCGTTGTCAGGCTGCTGCGGAGTCCAAGCGGAACCCGCGACGAAGAAGATCGTCTCGGAGTTGAAGTTCCTGTTAAACAGCTCGCGGAATGCCTCGTTCGCGCTGTTGTCGGACGTCGGGTAAACGCCGTCTTCATCGATCGCGTAGTTTTTCAGCGCCAGCGCGATCTGCTTCGCGTGGGCGAGCGCCTTGGTCTTCTTGGCGCGCTCCGTGATCATGTTGTAAACCGGCACCGCGATGCTCGCCAAGATGGCGATAATCGTGATGACGACGAGCAGCTCGATGAGGGTAAAGCCTCGCTGCGTGGTGTGTCTTTTCATGGTTATGTTCTGGGTTTGGGGTTGGGGGTGTATGATGGATTATATATGGTCACACCCGATTTTAGGGAATCGCACCGCCCTAGACGAGAAACGGCGCGACTGGAACTATGGGTGGCTTGACCGCAGGTTTCAAGGGGTTTCAACCAAGCGTCTCATGTCTGGTCGCTTGGAATCTTCCCTCTCACCTGCGAAAAAGCCGCCAAATCAGGAACGGATCGGGCGGCTTTTTCTTAGAGGGGATTTTTCAGGCGAGGAACATTTTTACTCTTTTTCTTCAGCTCCAACGAGTTCGGCATCGTCACCGGCACTGGCGGGGCGGTCGACCCACTCGATGAAAGCCATCGGGGCGGCGTCGGTCTGGCGGACGCCGAGTTTGACGATCCGGGTATAGCCGCCTTGGCGGTCGGCGTTGGCGGGGGCGATTTCCTCGAAGAGGCGCTTGGCGGCCTTCTGGGCGCGCTGGTTGCTGCCGAGCTTGGAAATGGCGACGCGGCGGGCGTGGAGGTCGCCGCGCTTACCCAGCGTGACGAGTTTTTCCACGATCGGGCGCAACGCCTTGGCTTTGGCGAGGGTGGTTTTGATCTGGCTGTGCTCGATCAGGCTGCAGGCCTGATTGGTGAACAGCGCGCGCCGGTGCGCTTGGGAGCGCCCCAGTTTCACGGTCTTTCTCCGGTGTCTCATGGCGGTAGGATTCTGCTAAAGTAGAGGATTTTTTGAGGAAAACGAGGGGGGCTTAGACGGGCAGGTTGTCGTCGATCAAACCGGCCAGACCGCCGACCGGACCCTCGTCGCCTTTGAGCAGCGGCGAGGCGTAGGGCTGCTCGAGCAGCGACGGGTCGAACTTCATGCCGAGCGACAGACCGAGTTCGAGGAGTTTGTCCTTGATCTCGTTGAGCGACTTCTTGCCGAAGTTGCGGTATTTGAGCATCTCCGCCTCCGACTTCATGGCGAGCTGGCCGACGGTTGTGATGTTGGCGTTGTTGAGGCAGTTGGCGGCGCGGACCGACAGCTCGATCTCGTTGACGCTCATGTTGAGCAGCTTCTTGAGTTCCTGGTCTTCGCCTTCGTCCCGCTGCGGCTTGCTCTCGATCTCGATCAGGCTGTCGTCGTAGTTGACGAAAACATCGAGGTGGTGGCGCAGGATGCCGCTGGCCTGCAGCAGCGCGTCGCTCGGGTCGATGCGGCCGTCGGTCGTGATGTCGAGGATGAGCTTATCGTAGTCGGTGCGCTGGCCGACGCGGGTGTTTTCGACCGCGTATTTGACCCGGATGACCGGGGAGAAGATCGAGTCGATGGCGATGACGCCGATCGGCTGGTCGGGGCGCTTGTTGTCCTCGCCGCTGGCGAAGCCGCGACCGACGCGGACCTCGAACTCGGCGTTGAATTTGGTTTTGGAATCCAGCGTGCAGATGAGCTGGTCCTTGTTGATCACCTCGTAGTCGCTATCCGCCTGGATGTCGGCGGCGGTGATCTCGCCCGCTTTGTCCACATTGATCGACAGGATCTTGGAATCCTTGTTGTCGTGGTGGGTGAACTTGACCTTCTTGAGGTTCAAAATGATGTCGGTGACATCTTCGACGACGCCCGGGAGGGAGCAGAATTCGTGCTGCGCGCCGGCGATGCGGACGTTGGTGATGGCGGCTCCTTCGAGGGAGGACAGGAGGACGCGGCGCAGCGAGTTTCCAATGGTGTGACCGTAGCCAGCCTCGAACGGCTCTGCCGTGAACTTGGCGTAGGTATCGGTGGCGGTCGCCTCATCGCGGACGAGGCGGTTGGGGATCTCGAATCGGGCGAGTTTGGTAGAATCAGGCATTGGTAGGGTGGGTAGCCGGGTTTCCCCTGACGAGCGCAGCGTCTCCCCGAAGGGATCGGCCCAGGGACCAACGGCAGGTTTTTTGGCTCGTGAGGGCGGGGACTTTCCGCCCTTCCCCCGATCTGTCAAGCGCGATCTGCGGGCAATTCCGCCGCAGGCTTCGGTCAATGCAGGATCACATACATGGCGTCGGCGGGCATCTGGACGCGGATCGCCCCGCCTTCCCTGGCCACATCGAGGTCGGCGGCGCATCCCGTTGGCGTCGAGCTGGGTGCGCCACTTGGAGCGCCGGATTGGCGAGCGATAGCTCGAGGTCGGTGTCGGCGACGTTCCACGGCGCGCTGCCGAGGTCGGTGATCTCCTCGCCTTTCGGCGTCGCCCGGGTCTTCCAGCCGTGCGGGCGGGCGACGGTGCCGATCTGGACGAGGATGCGCTTGGAGGATTCGAGCGGCGCGCCGTCGAGCGCCACGGCGATGACCGCCGCGTAGTCATTCCCGGACTTGAGGGCGAGCGATCCCAGCTTGACCGAGGCGGCGGCAGAGGATCGCCGCGGCTCCGCGCGACTTTCGGGCATTGAGCAGGCAGATGCCCTTGCCGTAGTCCCAGCGCAGCTCGCCGGTGCTGCTGGTCACCGTTTTCGCCGCCGGATCGATCAGTCTGGAGAGATCGGCGACCCGCGCGTCGGGCGCTTGGATCGAAGGCGACCTCGACCGGACCGGTCAGGTAGGCGAGCGGCGTGACGTTCCCGTCTTTCGCCGCCGCCGAGGCAGGGGCAGGCGGTCGGGCGTCGCGGTTTGGGTCAAAGCCGCCTGTTCGGGAATAAGCGGCGACTGGCGCGCCCAGATGTCGCTTTCCGCCCGCCGTTCCTGCACGGCGGGTTCGCCGCGCTTGACATCGCCCCGGCGGAACATCAGCGCCGCCGCCGGGAACATCCCCATCTGCGCCGGGGACGAAATCTGCCACTTGTCCATCGGCGACCGAATCCGATGTCCCCGGTCGCGAACCAGTAGAAAATGTCGAAGCCGGTCAGCGCGCTGTAGGCGGCGACGAGGAACGGCCCCTCGGCCTGCTCGCGCAGCGGCGGCACCCACGAACTCTCCGAAATGATCATCGGGTGGCCATTGACCTGCCGCAGGGCGAGCGGAAATTCCCACGGCTGGAGCAGCGCCGAGCGCGAATCAAAGGTGTCGCCCAGGCTGATCCGATAGCCGCTGTGCTCGCCATTGTGGCTGCCGCCGGTGTAATACCGGTTGATCCCGATGACCGGGTTTTCCGCGTAGGCGAGCCGCTCGGCGTCCAGCATCTTCGCCTGGTCCGCCGTGCGCCAGTTGCCGGCGTTGACCAGCCCGGCGTAGCCGAGATCCTCGCGGAGAAAGCGCTCGATCTCCCGGTTGAACGCCGCCATCAGATCGGTGTAGAATTCGAGCTGGTCGCCCAGGCGCTTATCGAGCGCGCCCTGCCGGTCTTGGGTGAGGTGCCAGATCCCGTAGGGCATGACCACGCCGCGGGCGAAGGCATCGCCCTCGGTCGCCGCCGGGCCGCCCCACGCGGCGGACGCCTTTTCCACCGAGCCGTATTTTTTCGCCAGCCAGGCTCCGAACTGGCGGGCGAGTTCCTCGCGCTGGGCGCCTTTGATCGACTGTTCGGTCCAGAAGAGCAGGCTGTCCTCGTTTTGGATCTGGAAGATCGCCAGCGCCGGATCTTTGGCGAGCGGGATGCCGGTGTGCGGGTTGACCGGCTCCAGCAAGGCGCGCAGCCAGCCCTTGTAGGCGGCTTGCAACTCGGCGTCGAAGAAGATCAATCCGGTCAGGTTCCCGTTGCCCGCGTCCTTCAGCCCCCAGGTCGGCTCGACTTTGGTGTGGGATGCCCAATAGGGCGAAACCGTCGTGTAGATCCCGCGCTTCTTCATCCCCGCGACCAGCATCTGGATGCGCTCGACCTCCGCTTTGTTCACATCGGTCAGGCGCGATCCCTTGCCCGGCGCGAGGTGCCCGTGGTGCCGCACCATGTTGACGCCGCGCTTCGCCAGCCAGCGGGCGTGCTCGTCGATCTTCGCGAGGTCGCCGGACGATTGCACGCCGGTATTGACCGCCCAGAACCGCAGCGGTTTGCCCGCGCCGTCGGTGAAGTCCGCGCCGTCCGCCGAGCGTTTGATCCACCCGCTCTTGCCGGCCGGCACTTCGTTGAGCGGCGTCAAGTCGAGCAGCGCCTCGGGCGAGAATTTGTCGCGGTCCGGCTCGAACGCCCACGTCCCCGGATCGGCGAGCCCGGTCTTTTCGCCGGGCTTGCGGCTCCCCTGCGGCAAAAACGTGCCTTTGCTCAGGACAAAACAATCGACCCCGCCGTGCCGGTTGTTCTGGCTTTCAAAGCGGAGGTCGAGCGAGTTTTCGCCCGCCTTGAGCGGCACGGGGCCGGCATTGATCCAGGCGACGAAGCGCAGGTCCGGCTTGCCATCGGCGGCGATGTTTGCGTTTTGCTCCGATTTGGCGAGCGACACCTTTTCCCACGAGCCGCCGTTGACCCGCACCGACATCGCGGAGCCGACCGGATTTGCCCGCAGCCAGAGCGTGTGGTCGCCCGCCTCGCCCGCCGTGAAGCGGTAGCTGGCGACCGGCGGCTCGCCGTCGCCGAAGTGCGACAGCCAATCCCCGCCGGACAGCTCGACCTTCTTCACGCTGTCATACCAGCCGTGGCGGCGCATCGTGCTCGCGGCGGCGTCCTCGCCCTCGATCCAGATGAAATCGCCGCCGGCTCCCGAGGCGGACCCCGCGCCGGCGGCGGCACCGGTGAAGGCGGCGATCAAGGCGAGCGGGAGGAGGGAAATTCGGTTCGCGTGCATCGCCGAAACTCCGCCAATCGCGCGGCAATGCAACGCCGCAGGCACCGCGTTCGCCAGGCGATCAGGCGGGCGCTTGCACCCACCGGCCGGATCGCTTTAACCTACGGCATGACGATCACCGAAGCCGCCGCCTTGATGGACGCCGAATTGCGTCTCGCCGATGTGCCCGACTACCCGCCGGCGCTCAACGGCTTGCAGCTCGAAGCGCCGGGCGAGATCCGGCGGATCGCCGCCGCGGTGGATGCGTGCGAGCCGGTGGTCGCCCGCGCGGCGGAGGCGGGCGCGAACCTGCTGCTCGTCCACCACGGCATGTTCTGGTCAGGGGCCCAGCCGGTGCGCGGCGCGCAATTCCGGAAGCTCAAATCGGCGATCGACGCCGGGCTGGCGATCTACAGCGCGCACATCCCGCTGGATGTGCACCCGTCGCTGGGCAACAACGCGCGCCTCGCCGCCGCGCTCGGCATTCCCGAGCCGGAGCCGTTTTTTCCGTGGAAGGGGATCGACCTCGGGCTGCGCGGGCGCTTTGCCGGAACCCGCGATGATCTCGCCGCGACGCTCCGCGAGGCGCTCGGCGGCTCCGGCGTCCACCTTTGCCCCGGCGGCGGCGAAAGCGCGGGCGTCGTCGGTGTGATCACCGGCGGAGCCGGCGCGGAGGTCGCCGCCATCGCCGGCTGCGGCATCGATACGTTCGTCACCGGCGAGGGACCGCACTGGAGCTACACGGCGGCGGAGGAACTCGGCATCAACGTCCTCTACGGCGGCCACTACGCGACCGAAACGTTCGGCGTCAAGGCCCTGGCGGAGTGGCTCTCGGCGCGCTGCGGGGCGCCGTGGGAATTCATCGACCACCCGACCGGGCTGTAGGGCGGCGCGGAAGCGCTGCCGTTTCCTCTGTGACCGCTTGAACCGTGAGCTGAAACACCTCCGCGTCTCGAAGCAGGAAGATTGATTCACCCCGTCCCGCAACTCGATCCGCTTCGATTCTTCGCCCTCTGGCATCGCGAAGCTCAAATGTCAGGACTATCTTCGGCTCGGGATTGCTGAGCGATATTAGGTGATACCGATCCCGTTGATTGTAACCACCCCGAAAAAGTGCAGCGGAATCCGAAACTGCAAACCCGTCAGATCCGGAAATAGGCATGTCCCAGTGATTCAACGTCCGAAAGTTCCTGATCTGAACAAGGGGGAAGTCAGTGTAGTAGTAAATCCAAACATCCTCGCCTGAGACATTCATGGCGTAGCAGTCGCAAATTCTGTCCAATCCGTTGACTGGCGAATACTCGAATATCTGGCTTCCTCTGGAATTCCAAGCAACCAACCCTGATCTCCCCAATGGCTGATCCCATCCGAAATTCCCGAAGACACCTTCATCGAAGTAGCTCGCCCAAATCCGACCGTCCGAAGCCACGCCCACGTCCTGAACACCATCACCGATTGTGAACGAGGAGACGCATTCGCCATTAGAATCGAAGATCCGCGCGTTTGCCTCTGAATCACCGTCACGGTAGCGGCTCCTTGCGCAGACCAAAAGAAAACGACCATCCTTCAGAGGCTGGATGTGATGGAAGTTGAAAGGATCGTGCTCGATCGTTAGGAGCAAACGAAACTGTCCGTCCTCCTCACGATAGACTCGATAATTCTGCGGCGTTTCGCCTTGGGTCTTGGGAAAAATCGCTCCTCCGTCATTCGGCGTTTGGTAGTCGAGCGGCTTAGTAGCCGTGACCAAGTAGATCCGTTCATCGAAGCTAACATCAAATGCGACCAGATTACCTGCATCGGGATCTGCTAGAGCGGCAACGGGATTGAGGGTGATCGTAAGCATCCTAATTTGGACTAACCGTCAAGGTGGAGCATCCGCGCCCGGGGTGGGCGGTAACGCGGCTGCATCATGCCCAGACGGGCATCCTGCGTCAACCGAGTTTAAGACAGCGAGGAGCGCGACAATGACAAGAGATCGGCCAAGGGGCTGCCCGCTACGATCGCCGGAATTCGCCGTATTCATGGCAGAACCGGCTGCGGGGCTCCCAGTAAAGACATTCGGGTTGCCAAGGCAAGGCGGCGGCGGACATTTGCGCAATGACCCATTTTTCCCGACTTCTTGCCGCCGCTCTCGCCGCGCTCTCACTCAGCTCCTGCGCGACGATGCGCGCCAAGCGCAACCCGCACTTTGCGCTGCCGATGGGCGAGGGCGAGCCGTCGGCGCAAGGGTGGGCCGCCCCGTCGGACTTGCCGGCGGAAAAGTCGCACCGCCTCGGCGAGCATGTCATGGTCTGGGCGGACCGCGTTGAGGAGCGCCGCGCCAATGAGCACGCCGCCGTGCTCCGCCTCGCCGCCGAAGGCAACGTTTTCATCCGCTCGTCCGACCCCGACTTTCCGTTCACCGCACGCTGCGGGAGCGCGGACTTCGACTATCGGCAACGCGAGATCGCCCTGCGCGGCTGGCCGGTCCTCGCCCGCGACCGCAGCAAGATCGTGGCGCTCGACGAATCGACTTCCATCTCCATTACGCCGGATGCGGAGATCCATATCGTCGGGCCGCACAGCGTGGCGACCCGCCCTGGCGAAGATTCCTTTCCGAAAATCGCGCCCGCCGCTCAAAAAATCGCGCCCGCCGCTCAGTAGCGCGGCACCGACGGGTCGATCTCGGCGGTCCACGCGTCGATCCCGCCTGCCATGCTGAAGGCGCGGGCGACGCCGCGCTGCCGGAGGTGGTGCGCCAACTGGGCGGAGCGCATCCCGTGGTGGCAATAGATCACCAGCGGCATCTCGCCGCCCAGCGCGATCAAAGACGGCAGCCACTCGCCCGCCGTGGAAAGCGGGAACAGGCGGGAGCCGCCGATCTTGCAAAACGCGTGCTCATCTTCCTCGCGGCAGTCGATCAGCGCGAATTCATCGGCGCGCTCACCGAGCAACGCAGCGGTCTCCGCCACGGAAATTTCCAGCGCCTCTGGCGGAGGCAAGGGCAGCGGAGCCGCAGGCATGAAGATCGCTATGGGACGACCGTGACCGGGGTCCCGTATTCGACGTGGTTGTAGAAATTCTTCGCCATCCAGCGGGGCATCCGCACGCAGCCGTGGGAGGCGGGATAGCCCGGCAGGTAGCCCGCGTGCATCCCCACCGCGTTGTTGAACCGCATGAAAAACGGCATCGAGGCACCGACAAACTTGCCGCCCGGCGGGATCGGATCTTTGCCGTTCGTCGCATCGTTGTTCACCACATTTCCATACGCATCGACGATCTCACCATACAGGTTTGAGCGGTGGTCGATGTTTTTCTGGGTGACTTTAAAGCTCCCGGTCGGCGTCCGGTGGCTTTCGTTCCCACTGGAGATCCGGGATACCCCGACGAGCTGCCCGCCTTTATAGAAATAGGCTTTCTGCTCGGAGAGATCGATTTTCACGCTCGGCGCTCTGGGACGCCGTCCCCTGCCAATACGAAATCGTATCCTCAAAGGCGGTCGATGGCTTTTGCGTCGGCGGGGCGTAGATGCCGGTCAAATACTGGGTCTCGCCGCTCGCGCTCTGGAGGGTGCTTTGGCACGAGGTGAGGGCGAGGGAGCCGAGCGCGGCGATGGCGAGTAAGATCGCTGGTTTAACCTGGGGCATTCCTGGATGGGCTGAGATTTCTGGGGGGGAGAAGGGCTGATAGGATAATCAGCGGGGTATATTTCGGCAAAACGGGAGCGTGTCAACGGTTTACGGATCGCTCTCACCCGGAGATGCGGCGTTCGCGTTCGGAGCAGCCGGCTCTAAATGACCGTGCGGCGATTCGTTACAAACGGATCAGGCCATTGTAATCGCCAGCCGCGCGCCGATCGGCGATGATGGCGACAACAACCCCAACACCGCCATGGAACCCTGGCATTACTGGACCCTCATCGGATTTTCGCTCATCGCGCTCGAGATGCTCTCGGGAGACTTTGTGTTTGCGTGCTTCGGCGCCGCCGCCTTTGCCGCCGCCGGAGCCGCCGGTGGATTTGAGGCACCGCTCAAAGGCCAGCTCGGCACCTTCGCCATCGCCGCCGCGGTGTTCCTCGCCGCCGTGCGCCCCGCCGCCAAGCGCCTGCTCTATCGGCGCAGCGACCGGCGGGCGAGCGGCGTGAGCGCCTTGGTCGGCCAGCGCGGCGTGGTCGCCGACGAAATTTCCGCCGGCTCCGCCGGCCGGGTCAAATTGGGGTCGGAGGAATGGCGGGCCATTCACGCCGCCGCCGGGTCCGCCGCCTCCGATCCCATCCCGATCCCGATCCCGCCCGGCGCGCCGGTCGAAATCGTCGCCGTCAGCGGCGCGACCCTCGAAGTCCGCCCGCTCTGACCACAGGCGCCGACAACGGCTTTCCCATATCAACCCACCACCGAATACGACCATGACCGAAGCGATCATCATCCTGCTCGTCGCCCTCACCATCGTCATCGTAATCTTCGCCATCCTCGGGCTAAAGCTCGTCCAGCAGGCGGAGACGATGGTCATCGAGCGGCTCGGGCGCTACCACCGCACGCTGGAGAGCGGCCTGAATGTCATCTGGCCGATCTTCGACCGACCCCGCGCCATCAACTGGCGGTTCATGGACTCGACGCCCGACGGCCGCCCGCTGGTCACCCGCATGCTGACCAATCGCATCGACCTCCGCGAGACCGTCTATGACTTCCCAAAACAAAACGTGATCACCAAGGACAACGTCGCCATCGAGATCAACGCCCTCGTTTACTTCCAGGTCACCGACCCGATGAAGGCGGTCTATGAGATCAACAACCTGCCCGACGCGATCGAAAAGCTGACCCAGACGACGCTCCGCAACATCATCGGCGAACTCGACCTCGACGAGACGCTGACCTCCCGCGACACGATCAACAAGAAGCTCGGCGCGATCCTCGACGAGGCGACCAACAAATGGGGCGTCAAGGTCAACCGGGTCGAACTCCAGGAGACATCAAACCGCCCGTGGACATCCAGCAGGCGATGGAAAAGCAGATGCGCGCCGAGCGCGTAGCCGCGCCAAGATCCTCGAAGCCGAGGCAGAAGCGCCGCGATCCTCGAAGCCGAAGGCGTGCGCGAGGCGCAGGTCCAGCGCGCGGAAGGCGAGAAGCAGGCCGCGATCCTCAACGCCGAAGGCGAAGACGATGGCGCTCATGCGCGTCGCCGAAGAGTATCTCGAACGGTCTCGCTCGCCAGTGCGCGAATCTGACCGAACAGTACGGACCGACCCGCCGCCTACCTGATCGCCATGCGCTACCTCGAAACGCTCGGCCAGATGGGCAACGAGGGCGACAACAAAGTCATCTACCTGCCCTACGAAGCCACCGGCGTGCTCGGCGCACTCGGCGGCGTGAAGGCTTGTTTGAGGGCGAAGGCCAAGCGTAATTACACGGACCGGACCGGTGGCGCCGGTTCGCCGGTCTCGGCGTCAGAGGCGGACTCCTTGCCAAAGCTCGCGTCACCCAGCCTTAAAAGGCTGGGCTACAGATCGAGCCGCCGCTACGCGGCGAGACACAAGCCCGACCGTGGGCAATGAAGTTGTCTGATCGCCGCCAAAATCGTGATCTTTTTCAAATTCATTCGACCTCCATGATCGCCCGGACGAGCGCATCGCGCCACCGCGAAACGGCGCGGGCGTCCTGGTAGTGGTTGAAGAGCATCGCGAAGGCGAAGCGCCCGCCGGAGGCGGACTCGACCAATCCGGTGTAGGAGCGGATGCTGGACATCGCGCCGCCTTTCCACCACCTTGCCGCGAAGTGGGCGTTGAGCGCCTCGGCGTAAAGCGCGCCATGGTCGCCGGAAGCGGCGAGGAATTGGAGGCGGGAGAGGTCCTCGGCGGCGATGAAATTGGCGCGGCTCAAGCCGGAGCCATCGACGATCCGGGCGCGGGCGAGATCAAGGCGCGCCGCCCAGTGGTCACGGATGGCGTCGGCGGGCAGGCAGTGGGCGACCACGCCGAGCATCTTGAAAACGCACTCCGCCTCGTGGTTGTCGCTCACCTCTAACAGATGCCCGAGGATCTCGATGAGCGGCGCGCTTTGATGGACGAAGCGGCGCGCCATCCGGTTCGGCAACCCGGTAAGCCGAGACGCCGCCCTGCACTACGATGCCCGCCTCGCGCAGCGCGTTGGAAAAATGCATGGGCGGCAAAGCGCGGCGGATCGGGCGCGGCTCCGGTCACGGGGAAGGCATCGGCTCCGGGCGGCACGGTGCCGCGCAGGTGGAGGCGCGCCGCGTTCGGGCCGCCGTAGATCATGACGCCGTCGCCCGGACCCGCGCGCGCCGGTCGTGACGAAGTTGGCGAATTCGCCCCGGCACCTCCGGCGATGCGCCCAAAAACGCGGCGGGATCGCCTTCCGCCGCCCCGGCGCGGAAGCGGGCGACGAACCGGTTGTGGTTGAAGTTCAGCCCCGACGCCGGGCTGCCGTAGCCGTTGCCCACATCCCCCACCCCAAGGAAATCGCCGACCGGTTCGCCGGGGAAAATCGAGCCGTCGCCGACGGTCGATCCGTACCGAGTTGATGCCGCGCTGCCGCACCGCCTCGACCCAGCCCGCAGATCGGCGTCCGCCAGCGTCAGGTCGCCGCCGCCCGCGATCACCGCAGATCGCCGACCAGCGCACCGGTCGCCGCATCGTGATCGCCAGTCGCAACTAGCTTCGTCTCGAACCGGAAGTCGGGACCGAGGATCTCGGCGCCGCCGCCGCCGTCACCGTCTTGAGCGACGACGCGGGATCCAGTCCGACACCCGCCTTCTCCGCCACAACAGGCGCGCCCAGCGGATCGAGCGGGCAAAGCCAAACGCCATGCCCGCCAAACCGGGGTCGCCGCCCATCGCGTCTAGCGTGTCGCGGATTCCCTGAAAGCGATCCGGCTCCGGCAATGGTTCCGGCTCTGGCTCTGGCTCCGGCACCGCCGTTTCATCGCCCGCAGCAGGCGGCGAAGGCAGCGCCGCAGGAGCCTGCGTTCCTGCGTCCACCGGCGGCGCCTGGCGCGGAACCTCGCCATCCTGCCAGTAAAGCTGGCCCGCCAGCCAGGCGACGGCAGCGAGCAGGGCGGCGATGATGAGGTTCTTGGTCATGCGAGTTGGGGCGGGCGCGTCCGGGCGCGGATCGCCATCCTCTCCGTAACGCTCCGCCCGGTCAAGGTCCGTGGGGGGGAGCGGAAATCGACCCCGAAAAATTCTGCCCAAATCGATCGGCGTCCGGCAGATTCTTCTCGACACGGATGCGCCGATTTCCTATCAGCGGACACTACTACAGCTCTAGGCGACGCCCCGGGGATTGCCCCCGGATTTCCCGCCGATGGGCCATCCTATGCGCCTCCTATCTATTTGTTCGCATCTTGGTCCCCGCCGCTTCGCCCGAAGCTCCGCCTTTTTAATCGCCGCGCTCGCCTGCGTTCGCGCGCCCGCCGCCGACCGCACGTGGATCGGGGGGGACGCCGATTGGCTGGACGGCGGAGCGACTGCCAACTGGACGCCCGCCGACGAGCCGGACGCCGATGATGTCGCGATCTTCAACACCGCCAACGGCGTCAACCTCGGGTCCAACAACTCGGTCGCCGGGCTGACCTTGTCCGGGGCCATCGACCTCTCAACAAATGGCTTCGACCTCGCCGTCGATGGCTTGGCCCAGCTCACCGGGGCGAGCACCAACCTGTTCGTCGGAGGTGCCGCCGGCAGCGTGAACGCCGACAACCTGACGATCAATTCCGGCGCGCGGGTCGAGTTGCAGGGCGGGCTGCTCACGCTGGACGAGGAGTCGGGCACGAGCCTGCTCGACCTCAACGCCGGCGGCACGCTGTCGGGCAACGGGGTGATCACGTTCGCCGACACGCCGATCCTCACCACCACGCTGCTGGTCAACGACGGGACCCTGACCGCCTCGTCGCGCGCCGCCAACATCCTGCTCGCCCCGCCGGTCGGCACCTTGCAGATCAACGACTCCAGCCTCGGCGGGCGCGTGAACCTCGACGGCGCTTCGGAGGTCGGCAGCGTGAACGTCAACCGCAACCAGACGCTCGACCTGAACGTGCCGATGACCGATCCGTTCAGCGGTTCGATGAACCTGTTCCACAATGCGACCTTCGACTCCGGGTCGGCGTGGACGCTGGATGGCGGCGCACTGACGGCGGACAACGGCGCGTTTGCCGGGATCCCCAGCGCGCCGGCCAGCGTTTCGTTCATCAAAGGCGGCGCGCTCACCCAGACCGGCGGAGCCATCGCCGTGGCTGACAACGACGGCACCCTGCAGTTCGACGTTCCCTTCACCATGACCGGCGGATCGTTCGCCAACAACGGCCACGTCATCTTCAACGCCGGAGCCACGCTCGGCGCGGGGGCGAACTTCACCATGCCGACCAGCAACTCGAGCATCACCGTCGGTGCCAACCAGACCGTCACGGTCGATCAGGCAAACTTCAACGCCGACGGGGCCGCGTCCGCCACCAACTTCCTGACCCTCGAAGACGACGCGTTTCTCAACCTCCACCTCGGCGTCGGCGCCGACACCTCGCTCGGCTGCCAGATCGCGCTGAAAGGCGGGACCCTCGCCGCCACGACCTCGCAGGGAAGCTGGTCGATCGATGGCGACATCAGCGTCCCCGCCGGATTCTCCGCCTCGACCATCAACGGGCATCCGCTCACCCTCTCGGCGGTCACGGCGAATGTCGGCGGGGCTTTGAACATCGTCCCATCGGTCACCTTTGGTCTTGGGGTAGCGTTTTCTGGAGCTGGGCAGCTCGTGTTTTCGGGACCGGTCAACGTCAGCAATGCGACGGCGATCAACATGCCCGCCGGCATCGTGGACTTGGACGGCGCCGATGGCGTCGGCGATTTTATCAACATCGATGCGCCCCTCGTGATCAATGCGGGGACCGTCAGCTCGTTTGGGAAACTCAACGGCGGCGGCGGGGTCAACACGCTGGACATCGATGCGCGGACCCCGGGAACCTCCGGCTCCCTGACGGTGAATCTCGACAACCCAAACGGCAATTGGGCGCTCAACTCGACGGGCGTGATGAATCTGCTCGCGCCGAACGGAGGAGCCACGCTCCTGTCGGGCAACGATGCCGTCCTAAATGGGGTGGTCAACGCGACGGGGGCAAGCCGGATCGAGGCGCGAATCCAGTTGGGGGGAGCGATCAATATAAACGCCGGAAGCACTCTCACATTAGACGGCGGAACCGACCTCTCGCCGAACCGCCTGAACGGAGGCATCATCAACGGTCCGGGCGGCTTTTTCTCGATGGTCCCATGACTGGCTTTGGCACCCTCAATGGCCAGTCGTGATCGGTTCTATCCTAGCCGACGATGGCGAGATCTTCAGCCTCAACAGTGAGTTCATTTTCGGTTCCAGGATCGGCACGGCTGACGACGACGGCGTTTTGACTGTCGCCAATGATTGGAACACTGCGAGCGTGGTAGTCAGGCTGAACGGCGGCGTCCTGCAAGGCGGAACAGCCACGGTATTTTCCAACGGGATCAACTACCACGGTCTGATCTCGGCAAAACTGATCAACGAAACAAGAATCACCGCCGATGTCCCCGGCAAAACGCTGATCTGCCAGACGGCGGCGAGCGATAACGATTGGGATGGCGCAGGCGGTCTGGGCGAACTTATCGCCAACCAGGGGACGCTCGATCTGCGGGACATCGCCACGTTTGGCTTCACCGGCAAGGTGACCGCCGTGGGCGGCGGCCGGGTCTTCGCCAACAACTTCGCCCTCGATTTCAACCCCGGCTCGACCCTTACGCTGGCCCAGGGGACCTACGAAGCGTCCAGCTCGACCGACCTCGGCGGCGCGGTGGCCGTCGCGGCGGGTGGCCCGTCCACGCTGATCGTCCAAGACAACCGGTTTCTCATCTTCGAGCCGACTTGCACGACGACGCTCAACGGCAATCTGCTGCTCGACAACAACAACATCGGGATCCGGAGCGGTGCCTCATTCGCGGGGAACGGCGGGCTCGTCGTCTTGCCGGGAAGCCACCTGGTCATGGAGGCGGGGGCGAATGCCAACGTCCTGCTCGAAAACCAGGGGACGCTGCGCCCGGCGGGATTTACCACTGTCGGTCGCGTTGATGCGCGCGACTACGTGCAGGATGCGTCGGGCAGGCTGGTCACCGAGATCGGCGGCGCGGCGCTCAACGAATACGACCGCCTTGTCGTCAACGGAACCGCCATCCTCGGCGGGCATCTGGAACTCCGCATCCTCAATGGATTCGTCCCAAACATCGGGCAGACCTTCAACCTCCTCTCGGCGAGCGGCGGCGTGATCGGGACCTTCGATTCTCTCAGCACCAATGCGATGCCGCCGGGAAAAACATTGCGCATCAATTACCTGCCGAACCTCGTGCAAGCCGAGGTCATCCCCGGGGACAGCTTCGAGCTTTGGATCAACAACTTCCCCTCGCTCACCAACCCTGCCGACCGGCTCAAGACCGCCGACCCCGACCGCGACGGCCGCACCAACTTCGCCGAATTCGCCTTCGACGGCGACCCCACCGATCCGGCGTCCGACGGCAAGATCGTCGGCAAGATCGCCCCGGTCGGCGGTGTCGAGGTCTTCACCCTGACGTTTCCGATCCGCAACGGCACCGCCTTTCCCGCCAATCCGCCTGGCGGCGAATTGCTCCTCCAAGGATTGACCATTCCGCCCACAAATTACGTGATCCAAGCAACCGACACGTTGATCTCCTACCCGCTCGACGTGACCCGGGTGACCGGAGCCGACGCCGCCGCGATCCAAGCCGGGCTGCCGCCGCTCAACGCCGGCTACACCTACGAAACTTGCCGCAGCCCCGGTCCCGTCGCCGGCAACCCCGGCGAATTCATGCGCGTCGGAGCCTACGAAAGTCCGTGAGCGATCGCGCTCTGGCTACAACAGCTTCGCCAAATACTCGCCCGTCGGGCTGCCCGCGCACCGCGCAATCTGTTCCGGGGTGCCTTGCGCGACGATCTGGCCGCCGCCTTTTCCGCCGCCGGGTCCGAGTTCCAGCACCCAGTCGGCGCATTTGATGACATCGAGGTTGTGCTCGATGACGATGAGCGTGTTGCCCTGGTCGCGCAGGCGGACGAGGACGCGCAGCAGCGTCTGGATGTCGGCGAAGTGCAGCCCGGTGGTCGGCTCGTCCAAGATGTAGAGCGTGCGCCCGGTCGATTTCTTGGCGAGCTCGGCGGAGAGCTTGACGCGCTGGGCTTCGCCGCCGGAGAGCGTGGTGGCGCTTTGCCCGAGGCGCAGATAGCCGAGCCCGACCTCGCGCAGCGGGGCGAGTTTGTCGCGCACGGCGGGGACGCGCCCGAAGAACCGCTCGGCTTCCTCGATGCTCATGGCGAGGACCTCGGCGATGTTGCGCCCCTTGAACGTGATTTCGAGCGTCTCGCGGTTGTAGCGCTGCCCGCGGCACGACTCGCAGGTCACATAGACGTCGCTGAGAAAGTGCATGTCGATCTTGATCATGCCGTCGCCCTTGCACGCCTCGCAGCGGCCGCCCTCTTTGTTAAAGCTGAAGCGCCCGGCGTCATAGCCGCGCACCTTGGCGGCGGGGAGCTGGCAAAATAGATCGCGGATCGGTCCGAACGCTCCCACATAGGTCGCGGGGTTCGACCGCGGGCTGCGCCCGATCGCGCTCTGGTCGATGACGATCGCCTTGTCGAACTGGTCGATCCCATCGATCCCGTCATGCGCGCCGGGCGCGTCTTTCGAACTGTAAAAATAGCGGAAGAGCGCGCGCCGCAAGATGTCGTCCACCAGCGTCGATTTGCCGCTGCCGGACGCGCCCGCCACGCAGGTCAGACACCCGGCGGGGAAGGCGGCGTCGATGCCGCGCAGGTTGTGCTCGCGCGCGCCGCGCACCGTCAACCAGCCCGCGTTCGGGGCGGCGTCCCCGGCGAAGAGATCCGCTCCGCCCTCTGTCTCGGCACCGGCACCGATGTTCGCGCCGGGGGCGACGCGTTGCTTCGGCACCGGGATCAGGTCGCGCCCGCTGAGGAATCGCCCGGTCGGCGAATGCTCGTTCGCGGCAACCTCATCCGGCGTGCCCAGCGCCATGATCTCGCCGCCGTGCGGGCCGGCACCGGGACCGAGATCGACGAGGTAGTCTGCCGCGCGCATCGTCTCCTCGTCGTGCTCGACGACGATCACCGTGTTGCCGAGATCCCGCAGCCGGACCAGCGTTTTGATGAGGCGCGCGTTGTCGCTCTGGTGCAGCCCGATGCTCGGCTCGTCCAGGACATAGAGCACGCCGGCCAGCCCAGACCCGATCTGGGTGGCCAGCCGGATGCGCTGCGCCTCGCCGCCCGACAGCGTGCCGGTCCCGCGGTCCAGCGTCAGGTATCCGAGCCCGACTTCATCCAGAAAGCGGAGCCGGTTGCGGATCTCGCGCAAGACATCCGCCGCGACCTGCGCCCCGGTTTTGTCCAAGGCGATGCCGCCGATCCACGCCAGCGCCTCGCCCACCGGCAGCGCGCAAAAGCCTTCGATCGACAGCGGTGCCTCCGCCGCGGCGGACGCCAGCGTGACGGCGAGGATCTCCGGC
Organism: Verrucomicrobiales bacterium; assembly: GCA_041395145.1. GTDB lineage: Bacteria > Verrucomicrobiota > Verrucomicrobiia > Verrucomicrobiales > DEV007 > JAWLBD01. Next base: position 79,391 of record JAWLBD010000011.1, read on the forward strand.
TTGAGCCGCTTGCCGCCGCACTGCGGGCACGGCGTCGGGTTCATGAACCGCGAGACATTGCGCTTGGTGAACTCGCTCTCGCTTTCCTCGTAGAGCCGCTCGGCTTGGCGGGCGAGCCCCTCGTAGGGCTTGCTCACGCTCCGCGTATTCGCCCCGGTCTTCCACCCCGTCTTGATCGGCTCGTCGCCCGTCCCGTAGAACAACGCGGAGGTAAACGCCTCCGGCAGCGCGGCGAACGGCTCCTCTGGGTTCGCGCCGAAGTGGGCGGCGACGGCCGCGATCGCGCGGTCCTGCGTCGCCTTCAGCTTTTTGTTCTGCGCCCACCACGTCTTGATCGCGCCGGCGTTGATCGATTTGTTGGGGTCCGGCACGAGCAACGTCGGGTCGCACTTCATCACGCTGCCGATCCCCTGGCACGCCGGGCAGGCGCCGAGGTGGCTGTTGAACGAAAAGTGCTTGGGCGTCAGCTCCGGCATGGTGAAGCCGGTGCGCGGGTTCGCATACGTCGTCGTCCAGCGTTCCTCCCGCCACACCCCGCGCGCTTCGCCTTCGATCAAAGCCGCCACCGTGTCGCCGCTCCACCGCAGCGCCGTCTCGACCGAATCAGCCAGCCGCGAATCCAAGCCCGGGCGGATCGCCAGCCGGTCCACCACCGCCTCGATGGCGTGCGCCCTGTCCTTCGCCAGCCGCAGGTCATCGTCCAGTTCGACGATCTCGCCGTCGGCGCGCACGCGCACGAAACCCTGCTTGCGCAGCCGCTCGAACACATGCCGGCAATCGCCCTTCTCCGCCGCCGCGACCGGCGCGAGCAAGATGACTCGCGCGCCCTCCGGCAAAGCCGCCAATGCCTCCGCGATCTGGGTCGGCGTGAACTTCCGCACCGGCTCGCCCGTCGCCGGATCATGCGGCTGGCCGCAGCTCGAATACAGCACGCGCAGGTAATCGTAGATCTCGGTCGCCGTCGCGATGGTCGACCGCGGGTTCGGCGCGGACGCCCGCTGCTCGATCGCGATGGCCGGCGACAAGCCCTCGATAAAATCGACGTCCGGCTTCTCCATCTGGTCGAGAAACTGCCGCGCATACGCCGACAGGCTCTCCACATACCGCGCCTGCCCCTCCGCAAGCAGCGTGTTGAACGCCAGCGACGACTTGCCCGACCCGCTCGGACCCGTGATCACGGTCAGCCGGTCCCGCGGGATCTCCAGCGAGATGTTTTTCAAGTTATGCTGGCGCGCGCCAACGATGCGGATCACTCCCTGTCGGTCAGATTTCAAGCCTCAGTATGGCGAGCGAATCGCGCCGAATCAATCGCCGTCCGCTTGCCGGGGATGGAATCGGTGGTTTTGCTTCCCCGTGGTCGATTTTGCCTTCAAACAATGGAAGCCCTCCGACAGAAGCGATGATCCGGATTGTCCTGGCTGCCCTGCTTGCGCTGGGATTCGCCTTCTATTTCCTAAGCCAACGCCTGATCCGGGCGGGAAGATTCAATTGAAAGCACGGAGCCGGTGCCTGCTCGCCGTGTCTGCCGTGGTAAATCTATGGATTCCTATCTTGGACCTATCTGGAATCCCTCGACAGCATTCTCGCTCCGGCTCGGACCCAGTTTATTTCAAAGAACGCCGAACTACAAAAAGGCGGAAGATCTCCCCCGTGCGGATATGATGGTTACCATCGCCGTCTATCATCGGGAATGCCATTAGATGCCCAGCAGTGGCGGGTTCCTGTTGAGCGGATCGATGAAGGTCATTGGCGTCTGATCGAACCTCTACGAATCGAGCTTTTCGATGCGCGGCGGCGTCAGCGGCTTGGTCTCTTTGTCTGGTGAGATAGTCCCATATAATGAGTTTGCAGCCGAGATTATTATGGAACCCGCGGTCGTGGATGATCGAAATTGATTCACCAGGCAGGAATTTTGTCGTTGATCGCCCCCGCGCGAATCTGGGGTGCGATTTCCGAGGGTCCCGCGCCCGTTTACGGCGATATGATCGTCAGAAAACATCGCCACTTGGGGCGATCCCCGGTTTTGGCGAATGTGGGGAACGTATCACCCTTCAGTAGCGACGGTTACTTCCGAACCACGATTCCGGAGCTTCATCCACATCCCCCAAGCTACCATTGCTGTTTTGGAGTTGGGATGATCGACCCCGAAAAGCCGCTTCTGAGCGACGAAGACCGGCGCTTCGGCGCCTGGTCCGAGCTACCAATACATCGAAGAAGACATCGACAAATCCGGACCCGCACTCCCAGAACGCTCCTTCTCGTCGCCGCCTTGTGCCTCACCTTCGCCGCTCCCTACCGGCACCTGCTGCCCGCTTACGCCGGCGTGCTTGGCGATCTCGGCGCTCGTCCTCTTATCACTCGAACAAACTGCGCTCCGCCGGACCTCCGATTATCTGGCAGCGAACCCCAAGATGAAGGTTACCATCGATCCAATCTTGGAGCGCCCTTTGATCTCATGGGAGCAGTTCCTTCGTGTTCTCCGGGTCCATTGAAGCGACCAACTCCTGCACAGAGCTGTTTACGCCGCCTTGTCCGCCTTCTCCTTCAGCAAGCTTCGCTTTCTTCTCGCCGGGCAGCGGGCGCTTGTCCTCGGGCACTTTTAGTTCTTGGCGGAGCCGTTCGGGTTCGGCTTCGAGTTCCTTTTGGACGTCGGCGTATTCCGGCTGACCATAGACCGAGGTCAGCTCCTTGGGATCCTTCTTGAGGTCGAAGAGTTCCCTCATCGATGCCGTAGTAGCGGATGAGCTTGTGGGTCTCGGTGCGGACGCCGTAGTGGCGGCGGACGCTGTGAGCTTCCGGGAATTCGTAGTAGTGGTAGTAGAAGCTCTTGCGCCAGTCGGCGGGCGTCTCGCCTTTCAGGATCGGGACGAGGCTGCGCCCCTGCATGTCACCGGGGATCTCGGCACCCGCCATCTCGAGGAAGGTCTCGGCGAAATCGACGTTCGAGACCATGTCGGCGTTCTCGCTGCCGGGCTTCGCCGCGCCGGGCCATTTGACGATAAATGGCATGCGCAGCGAGATGTCGTAGATCCAGCGCTTATCGAACCAGCCGTTTTCTCCGAGATACCAGCCCTGGTCGGAGGAGTAGATGACCACGGTGTTGTCCGCCAGCCCGGTCTCGTCGAGGTAGGCGAGCAGGCGCCCGATGTTGTCATCGACCGAGGCGACGCAGCGGAGTAGTCTTTGATGTAGCGCTGGTATTTCCAGCGGATGAGATCGTCGCCTTGCAGGTTCGCCTGGCGGAACGCTTCGTTTTTCGGCTCGTAGGCGGCGTTCCAGGCGGAGAGTTGCTCCGGCGTCAGCCCCCGCGGCTGGGTCAGTTTCAGGTCGTTGGCGTTGAGGTCCGTCTTGATCTCCATGCGCTGGGTCTTCGCCGCCGTGCCGCGCCCGGCGTAGTCGTCCAGCGTGTCCGGCTCCGGGATCGTCACGTCGTCATACATCGTGAGGTGTTTCGGTCCGGGCATCCAATTGCGGTGCGGAGCCTTGTGCTGGTACATCAGCATGAACGGCTTCTCCTGGTCGCGCCCGCCCTTCAGCCAGTCGAGCGCGAGGTCGGTGACGATGTCGGTCGTGTAGCCGGTGTGCTTCACGCGCTCGCCGCCATTGCGGATCATCGTCGGGTTGTAATACGGTCCCTGCCCGATGAGAACCTCCGAGTAATCGTAGCCCTGCGGCGCGGTGACGGGTGCCGCTTGCCGATGATCGCGGTCTGGTAGCCCGCCTTTTGCAGCAGCTTCGGCATCGTCTGCTGCGAGCCGTCGAACTTGTCGCCGTTGGTCAGAAATCCGTTGAGGTGGCTGTATTTGCCGGTCTGGATCACCGCGCGGCTCGGTCCGCAGATCGCATTGGTGCAAAAGCAATTCCGGAAAAGCATGCCCTCCTTCGCCAGCCGGTCGATGTTCGGCGTCTGGTTGATCTTCGATCCATACGCGCTGATCGCCTGCGACGAATGGTCGTCGGTGAAGATGAAAATGATGTTCGGGCGGTCGGCGGCGCCAGCGGTCAAGGCGGTGCCTTAAACGAGCAAGAGGGCGGCAAGGGCAAGGAGTCGTTTCATGGCAGGCAAGTGGGGTCGTTAGAAGTCAAAGAGCATAGAGCGCAAATGCCCCGCCTGTCACCCGCCGATTTTTCTGGGCGGCGGATCGCTTTGGCGGGGCATTCGTTGTCCGCTATCAGTGCACAGACGCCTCACCCTATTGGAGATGCGCGCCGCCAATCTCCCTCCTGGGAGGGGTCGGGGGTGGGTCCGCGAGCATCGGACCGCCTTTCCGGGATCGGTCCTGCCAAGCGCCAATTTTATGGCAAGCCGTTGACCTCAAGGACTATACACCTCATCTACCCACCTAAATCCCCTCCAAGGAGGGGACTTGCAGCGCGACGCTCAGCCTCATCTGAGCCAGAGCAAAACAGCGCGGTTTAGGCTACCGATTCCCGCGATTGTCTTTGGCGATGAGTCTAGATGAAAACGATGCCGGAGGGTATCACCAGCCGGTAGCCGGAGGTTGAGCGCAGCAACACCTCCGGTCGCGAGTGGGAGCCGGACCGACCCCGGCGGGGTCGCAGCACCTACCGCCTCCCGAAGGATCTCAGAGCGCAAGAATTGTCGTTCAGCTTAAAGCGCTCTCGTGGCGGGAGGCAGCAACTCTAGCTTGGGCTTCATCGAAGATTCTCAGGTGGTCGTTAACGCGGGCGACCAACCTATCGCTGAGATCGCCGCAGGAAAGCTCGGTTTCCCACGCGACGCACCCGGTCCAGACCGAATTCGACGGCGATTTCGAGGAGCTGGAGAAAACGCCCCTTCCGCAGCGCCGCCGCGATAAAAACATCGTCCGGCGCATGGCGGTTCGACCAGACAAGCCCGGGATGGCGATCCCAGAACTCGCGGCGGTTCGGCGCAATGGCAGGTGGCTCAGGCACCGCAAACAAACGCGCAGGGAACGGCGGGATTCAACCCAGAATCGCGAAAGAAAGAACCCTGTGAAAGCGATACCGCGGTTCCATCTTTGACCATCCGAGAGGGCAAATCTGTGACCCTCCGCCCCCTCATTGACGCCGCAGACCAGTCTTGTTACTTTTCGGTCGCTATTCGGTTGATCTCCATTGCTAGAATTTCCCTGTCCCGAGCATTTGGAATTTGCCCCATCAAGTCACTAATGGCACTCAAATCACTGTTCTGGTAAAGGCTTGCAATTCCGTGAAAGGCATCCGATTTATCGGCTTCAGAACCCAACTGCCCCACCCAACTCAAGGCTGCACCCGGATCATTCTCAAACCATCGCACACCAACATCCGACAGCGCTTGAAAACGGGCGTTGGGGTCATGGACGGATTCAGCGTAAGAGGCTGCTATTGGCGGATGATCCTCGTCGAGCTGGGGTATTATGTATTTTACAATAAGCTCATCCCGCTGGGATGGGATTAAGCCGAGAAGTGGCTCTAATTGCTCCGGGGCTTCAATCACCGTTCTCTTGACTGCCTCCGCGTGAATTGCCAATGAGAAACTTTCGTCTTCACTTGCGGAGAGGACCTCTGAAGGCTCTCCGAAATCCGATCAATACCAATGTCTTTGACTATCCCAGAGATCGCTTGATCCATCAAATGCCCGTATGCTGCATCCCCCTTAAAATGAGAAAGGAAGCCCGCCGCCTCTTCGGGGTTATCCCTGCCGAGCTCCCTCAGTAAATACTTAGAAAAATATGACTTTACGCCCTCATCCTCAATATTTAAAACGAGTTCCTTTGCGGCTGACAGGTCGATTTTCGCTAGGTTGGCGATCCGCAGTCTGCGCGCTGGACCGGCTAATAATTACATCAAGAGGGAGCCGGGACGCATACTCAACCGCGATGCGAGGGCGAGAACCCGCCAAGTAGTTCGATCCCGCTAACAAGGCAGATCTTAGAGTCTCCTTGTCAGGATGGTTCTCAATCAAGCTATTGATGATCTGAATCGCCTTATCGTCTTCGCCCTCCTCAAATAGTCGGGAGACCAGAGCATTTAGCGCTTCTGGCTGATGCTCGGCTGCGCGACCTTCTCTCTGATCAAATACGGAAGGAACCCTATCGGCATCTGCTAAAGGGGCAACGAGCGGAGCCGGACCGCTTGATGTAGATCCCCCTTTCTTGCGATCGTCGCTAGATTCTCCGCAACCTTGCATTGCGATTCCGAACACAAGAGCGGCAGCTCCCGTCGATAAGCGAGCGAATAAACGGTTCATAACGGACTCTTTACTAAGTCACAACTCCATTCAACATCGCAATCACTCATTGACATCCCTGACACTTCACCCGTTGCGCTTGCAGATGGTGATAGTATTGAATGAAGAATTGATGGCGCTTCCTACAGGGGGAAGCGTAGGGTTTACTCATGATAGTGAGAGTTTCTTAAATGTTTTCGTAGCTGGCTAGCCAGAGCCATGGGGCGTAGTCCCCATCGAATCGCATCGCGAGAATCTTAGGCTCGGGCGCCCAGTGGAACCAGTGCGTTGGGTTTGGTCGGGCGTAGATCGCGCTGAGCCAGAGCGGTTCGACTTGGCAGCGGAGCGCGGTCTCGGCGGGGATGCCGCCCTCCTGCCAGACAAGGTTGGGCGCACCCATCACAGCCTCCTGGAGCAGGAAGGTGGTGAGAAACTCGCCCTAGCGAACCTCCTGCCGCCGATAGCCATCATCGTCGAAAAGAAAGACGGGCGGGTCGTCGCCGCCATCGATCGGGTAAGCGGCGGACCAACAGCTCTGGTTTTCGCGGAGGAAATGGATGAAACTTCCTTCGCGCCTCAGCTCAGACGGCAGCGAAAGCCAGTCCTGCCCGCAGGTCGGGTCGAAACCGGTGCCGCGCCGGTTTCCATACGCGGCATAGACCTTGCGAAGGGGAACTCGGGATCGCCGGATCGGCGTCGATTGCTGGGGTCCGAAGGACACGCCCTGAGCGCCAAGGCGTGAAACTCGGTCAAGAAAACAAGAGCCTCGTCGAGGTTGATCAACATCGGGCGATCTTATCACTTTCCCGCCGATTTCCAAACGTGTCGAAACCAAAGAAAGAAAAAAAGGCGCGGACCGAAGCCCGCGCCTTTTCGCAAAAAACGATTCCCTGGAAACAACCTACTTGTAGCTCGCCTGGGCGCCCTTGAGGTTGCGCTTGGCGATCCAGGGCATGAGCGAGCGGAGGCGCTTGCCCACCTTCTCGATACCGTGCTTCTCGCCTTCTTTGCGGAGGCGGTTGAATTCCTTCTGGCCGGTTTCGTTTTCCTTGATCCACTCTTTGGCGAACTGGCCGTTTTGAATGCGCTTGAGCGCCGCCTTCATCCGCTTCTTGGTGCCGGCGTCCACGATCTTGGGTCCGACGGTGACGTCGCCGTATTCGGCGGTTTCGGAGATCGAGAAGCGCATGCCGGCGATGCCAGATTCGTTGATGAGATCGACGATGAGCTTCAGCTCGTGGAGGCATTCGAAATACGCCATCTCCGGCTGGTAGCCCGCCTCGACGAGCGTCTCGTAGCCGGCGGTGATCAGGGCGGTGACGCCGCCGCAGAGGACGGTTTGCTCGCCGAAGAGGTCGGTTTCGGTCTCCTCTTTGAAGTCGGTTTCGAAGACGCCGGCGCGGGTGCCGCCGATGCCTTTCGCCCAGGCGAGGGCAATTTTTTTGGCGTCCTTACCGGGGTTCTGGTGGACGGCGATCAGGGTCGGGACGCCTTTGCCCTCGGTGTATTGGCGGCGGACGATGTGGCCGGGTCCCTTGGGCGCGACCATGATGACATTGACGTCGGCGGGCGGCGTGATCGTCTTGAAGTGGATGGCGAAGCCGTGGCTGAAGAGCAGCGTCTTGCCCTTGGTCAGGTTCGGGGCGACGTCCGCCTCGTAGATGGCCGGGATCTTGGTGTCCGGCACCGCCATCATGATGACGTCGGCCGCCTTGACCGCCTCGGCGGTGTCCATGACCTTCAGCCCGTATTCTTCGGCAACGGCGCGGCTTTTGCTTTTCGGGTAGAGTCCGATGATGACTTTGACGCCGCTCTCTTTGAGGTTGAGGGCGTGGGCGTGCCCCTGCGAGCCGAAGCCGATGACGGCGCAGGTTTTGCCTTTGAGCACGCCGAGGTCGGCGTCTTTGTCGGTGTAGATCTTAGCGGGCATGGTTGGTTTTGTAGGATGAAGATAGAACGGAGAGAGAGGTGGGTGGCGCGACCCGGTCAGGTTAGGTTTGACTAGGCGCGCGGCAGCGCGATCCGCCCGGTGCGGGCAAGTTCGACGATGCCGAAGTTTTCCATCAGGGCGACGAACTTGTCGATCTTGCCCTGGTCGCCGGTGATCTCGATGGTCAGCTTGTCGATGCCCACGTCGGTGATCTTGGCGCGGAAGATCTGGCACAGCTCGATGACCTCGGCGCGCGTGTCGCGGTCCACCGCGACCTGCAGGAGGACGAGTTCGCGGTTGACGAATTCGCCTTCGCGGAAATCGACGACCTCGATGACATCGACCAGCTTTTCGAGCTGCTTGATGATCTGGTTGAGGGTGTGCTCTTTCTCGCGCACGACGATGGTCATGCGCGACATCTGCGGGTCGTGGGTCGGCCCGACGTTGAGCGTATGGATGTTGTAGCCCCGGCCGGAGAACATGCCGGCGACCCGCGCGAGGACGCCAAATTTGTTTTCGACTAGGACCGATAGAGTATGCCGCGTCATGGGATTTGCTTGAAGGCTGCGGAAAAAAAGGGCGGTATCCTTGACCATCTGACCGGGGCGGTCAAGGGCGATTCTAGGCAGCCAAATCAGCCGATTTTTTGGTGCCCGGATCATCAGGAAGACGCGCCTTCCGCGCTAAATTCGCCGCGGGCTTTACGCCGGCGAGACTCCTGCCGCAAAAATCGGCGAGCGGTCGCCCTCCATTTTCGAGACCGGCTTTGGTCCGACCGTCGAACCGGAGGTTCGCTAGCGACTTCGCGCCTTACGCCCCTAGTGCGTCGCGGAGCTTCGCCAGCTCATCGGGCACCGCTTTCCACGGGTCGCCGGCGGCCTCGTATTCGAGCGCCACGTAGCCTTGGTAGTTGGCGTCGCGGAGGATCTGGGCGATGCGCTTGTAGTCGGCGGCTTCCTTCTGGTGCCCGCGCGATTGGATCTCGGCTTTCACCTGGACGTTGACCGCGTAGGGCGCGCACTTGCGGAAAGGTCGCCGTAGAGGTCGTCGGTGTGGAAGTTGCCGGTGTCCAGGTTGACGCCGATCCGCTTGCTTTGCACCGCCTTGATGATCTCCAACAACCCGTCTGCCTCCGCCACGATCCCGCCGTGGTTTTCCACGCCGAGGAAGATGCCCTTCGTCCCGGCGTAGTCGCAGCATTCCTCTAGCGCGCCGATGCAGAGCTTCCGCGAGGCGGCGGCATCGATCTCCTTGGACTGGTAAGCGAAGACGCGGATATGCGGCGCGCCGAGCACCGCCGCACGGTCGATCCACGCCTTCACGTCGGCGATCTCCCGCGCGCGCTGAAGCGCCCTCAGGGTGGGCAAAGTTGTTCCCTACCGCCGTGCCGCTGATCGCGACACCCCGCAAGAAGGCGTGGCGTTTGAGCGCCAAGAAATAATCGTCCCCGCCCCGCCTTGAAAAAGTAGCTGGTCAGCTCCGCCCCGGCGATGCCCAGATCCGCGCAGAAATCGAGGAACCCAAACATGTCGAGCGGCTTCGCCGGGTCGGCGGGCTTCTGCGGCTTGTCCTTCATGAAGGCGAAGTGCCCCCGAAATGAATAAGCCGCCAGCGAAAGCGGGAAGCGAGGCTGACCGGCGCGCCCGATCGGCTTGATCCCGAAGGCTGGGACCGCAAAGGCACCGGCAGCAGCGGCGGCGGCGGAGCCACGCAAAAAGCTGCGGCGCGAGAAGGAAGTAGAATCGGGCGTTGTCATGCCGCCACTCCACCTGCCCGCAGCGCTTTGTCAATGCGCCGTCGCCCCCCGGCGCCGGACGCCGCAGCCGCCTCCGCCAGCGCAGAAATCGCAAAAAATCGCTTGAAAGAACGACTACGAGGACGCATCATCCCCGCCCGTCGCCAATGCGGCTTTTAAAATCCTGTAGCTCAGCGGTAGAGCGGGTGGCTGTTAACCACTAGGTCGTAGGTTCGAATCCTACCGGGGAGCTTTTTTCGCAGATTGACATTCCCATCCGCGACAACTCCATGCCGGATCGGTTCATTCTGAGGGACTTGGGAAGATGATGCGGAAGGGTCCTCCGCGACAGTTTACGACACGCCGTGAGCCCGGTGCGCTAGTTTTGGGTGAGTCATCCGCCAGACCCGGAAGACCGTTGATCGCCGCGCCGAGCGGCATCGCGTGCGCGTCGGTGTAGTTCTTCGCCGTGAGCGAAGGATCGCTATGGCGCATGGCACGCATCGCGAGGGGCAGCGGCACCCTGCTTCTGCAAGGCGGGTGCAGAAGGTATGCCGGAAGGCGTGGAAATCGAACCGCGCCCGCGGGCATCCTCGAACGGGATGCCGACCGCTTTCAGGTCGCCCTTGAGAAAATGCAGGCCCGGCGGCACTTCGAAGACCCAATCCGTCTTCGAATATTGCCTCGCTGCCTTGCCGCTGCCAGAAGGCGGGGTCCCGAGACCGGTCGTCTTGGTCGGAGCGGGCGTAGTTTTTTCGATGATTTGGCGGGCTGGCATCGTGGGAGAAGCGGCACTTTGGTGAGCCGGATGTTTATGTCGGCAGTGACGGTCGGTGTTCGCGTTTCTTGCCCGAGCGCCGATTTGAGCCATCCCTCACGCCGTGGCGCGGGCGCAGCGGGTGCCGGCCTTGTGTAAAAAATTCAGGGGATGCGCCGCGCGCCGATCTGGTCTAGCATCCGCCGAATCCAACTCTTAACCGCATCGATTTCCCATGTCTGACGCCCCCGTTGCCGCCGCCGCACCCGCCTTCACCGACGATGAGCTGAAGGCGCTCGACACCGTGAAGACCGCGACTGCCAAGGTCCGCGCCGAGCTTGGCAAGGTGATCGTGGGGCAGGGCGAGGTCATCGACCAGCTCCTCATGGCGATCTTCTCGCGCGGGCACTGCCTGCTGGAAGGCGTGCCGGGCTTGGCGAAGACGCTGATGGTCAGCTCGCTGGCCAAGTGCATGAAGCTCGCCTTCAGCCGCATCCAGTTCACGCCGGACCTGATGCCCGCCGACATCACCGGCACCGAGGTGATCCAGGAGGACAAAACGAGCGGGGCGCGCGAGTTCCGGTTCCTCCAGGGTCCGGTCTTCGCCAACATCGTGCTGGCCGACGAGATCAACCGGACGCCGCCGAAGACGCAGGCGGCGCTGCTCGAATCGATGCAGGAGCGCCAGGTGACGATCGGCGGCAAGCGCCACGCCTTGCCCGACCCGTTCTTCGTGCTCGCCACCCAGAACCCGATCGAGCAGGAGGGGACCTACACGCTGCCGGAGGCGCAGCAGGACCGGTTTATGTTCAAGGTCTTCGTCAACTACCCGAGCTATGACGAGGAATACAAGATCGCCGAGACGACGACCGCGCAGGCGACCGCCGAGGTGGCGCAGGTGCTCAGCGCGGAAGAGATCGGCCGCATCCAGGGGCTGGTCCGCCGCGTCCCGGTGCCCGCCCACGTCATCCACTACGCGCTGCGCATCGTCCGCGCCACGCGCATCGGCGAGGAAGGCATCCCGGCGTTTGTGCCCGAGCTGCTCAGCTGGGGAGCCGGCCCGCGCGCCGTGCAATTCCTGCTCCTCGCCGGCAAGGCGCGCGCCGTGATGGACGGCCGCCACGCGGTGACGACCGCCGATGTCAAAGCCGCCGCCAAGCCGGTGCTGCGCCACCGCATTATCACCACCTTCAACGCGGAGTCGAACGGCATCACCGCCGACGACGTCGTCGAGCGCCTGCTCAACGAAATCCCCGACCGCAAGCCGGAGGACGAAATCGCGCCGGAGCTGAAGCCCGCCTTCAAGGCGGCGTAGCGGCTCCTCCGCCGATGCTCAGCGAAGCCGACGCCCGCGCCCAGATCCTCGCCCGCCTCGATGTCGGCGCGGCGGAGGCGGTGCCGCTCGCCGAGGCGCTCGGGCGCTTCGCCGCGCGCGATGTCCTCTCGCCCCTCGACCTGCCGCCGTTCGCGAATTCCGCGATGGACGGCTACGCGGTGCGCTCCGGCGATGCGGCGCGCGGCTCGATCCTGCGCCTAGTAGGCGAGCAGCGGCGAGGATCGACTGCGGATTGAAAGTTGGGTCGGGCGAGGCGATCCGGATCTTCACCGGCGCGCCGCTGGGCGGAGCCGACGCCGTGGTCATGCAAGAGGATACCGAAGCCATCGATTCCGGGCGCGCGGTCAAGATTCTGGATGCGGCGGCGGCGGGCGATTTCATCCGGCGGGCGGGCGCGGATTTGTGCGCCGGGCAGAAGGCGGTCGCCGCCGGCGAGCCGATCACCGCCGCGCGCATCGGGCTGCTCGCCTCGGTCGGGCTGACCGAGATCCACGCCGGCGCGCTGCCGCGCCTCACCGTGCTCTCGACCGGCGACGAATTGGTCGATCCCGGCTCCCGGCCGCTGCGCCCCGGCGAGATCTTCAACTCGAACGCCGCGATGCTCGCCGCGCAGTGCCGCGCGCTCGGATTCGGCGCGCCGCGCTGCGAGCACGTGCCCGACCAGCCGGAGGCGACCCGCGCCGCGCTTTCCCGCGCCATCGAAGGCAGCGACTTTCTCATCATCTCCGGCGGCGTCTCGGTCGGCGACCACGATTGCGTCAAGCCGGCGCTCGCCGCCCTCGGTGTCGAACCCGAATTCTGGCGCGTGCGGATCAAGCCGGGCAAGCCGCTGCTCTTCACCAAAGCGGGGCGCTGCCATGTTTTCGGGCTGCCCGGCAATCCGGTCTCGTCGTTCGTCACGTTCGCGCTTTTCGCGGGACCCGCCATCCGCCGCTGGATGCGCGCCAGCGATGCCTTTTTGCTCCCGCCCTCCGCGCCCGCGCGCCTCGCCCACCCCGCCGAAAACCAAGGCGACCGCCCGCACTATCTGCGCGGCGAACTCACCCCCGGCGGCGACTTCCACCCGACCGGCGCCCAGCAGAGCAACGCCCTCTACGGGCTGAGCCGCGCCAACGCGCTCGTCCGCCTCGATCCCGGCGCGGCGCTGGCGGCAGGGGCGTTGGTCGAGGCTATCAATTGCTACTCATAGTCTGTCGATTCATAGTATGTACCAAGCGAAAAGTGAAAAATGCCAAAGAAAAAGGATCCACTTGCGGTCGCATTAGGAAACCGAATTCGCCAGCTTCGGCAAAATGCCGGGATTTCCCAAGAAGACCTTGCGCTCCGCTCAGAACTCCACCGTACCTATATCGGTGGAGTCGAACGTGCGGAGAGAAATCCGACTGTTCTCACAGTCGGTAAATTGGCAAACGCACTTGGTGTTCCATTGAAATCTATATTTTCCGGATTAGATGAGAGGGGCAAAGCCGAACAATGGGAATACGGCTCCGATGTGATTCGAGAAGATCCGTCAGCATACCATCCAAAGAAACCATCCCATAGATTCATAGATCTTTTTTGCGGCATCGGAGGATTCCGGCTAGGGTGCGTTCGAAAACTGCTTTTTCGTTGGATCTGGGGTGGTTTGGTCTTATTGGGACAAATACGCTCGGCAAACTTATAAAGAAAATTTTGATGATGAGCCTTTCGGTGATATCCATCAAATAGCTCCACATCAATTCCCCGGCATGATATTCTATGTGGGGGATTTCCATGTCAACCGTTTAGTATCGCCGGTGTCTCTAAAAAGAAGAGCCTAGGCAAAAATCACGGATTTCAAGATGAGAAGCAAGGGAACCTATTATTTTTTTAATCGCGGATATACTGGATGTCCACCGTCCATCTGCCTTTATTTTAGAGAACGTGAAAAACCTTAAAAAAGCCACGATAAGGGGCATACCTTCGACGTGATTCGGCGAACCCTCTCTGAGGCGCTAGGTTACACGATATATTACAAAGTAATTGACGCTCAGAGCCTTGTCCCACAGCATCGAGAACGAATTTTTATTGTGGGGTTTAGAGAGCATAGATGGTTCGAGTTTCCAGAATTTCCAAAAATCAGTACGGAATTAGGATCAATCCTTGAGAATAAAGTTGATGAGAAATACACCTTAACAGACCACCTTTGGGCTTACCTTAAGGCGTATGCAGAAAAACATAGAAAAGCCGGAAACGGTTTCGGGTTCGAGGTTAACAAATCGCCATAAAGCATTACTCGCACATTGAGCGCCCGCTATTACAAGGATGGATCCGAGATTCTGATTGAACAAGGAAGAGGAAAAACCCTCGTAGATTGACACCTCGCGAATGCGCTCGTCTTATGGGATTTCCGGATTCATTTAAAATTCCAGTGTCAGATACACAAGCTTACAGGCAATTTGGCAACTCGGTAGTTGTTCCCGTAATCAAAAAGGTCGCATCAGAAGTAGTTAAAGCGCTGGATCGTCCTCGAGGGCAAATCCGGGAATTAGTCCTAAAACCATAAGTTTGATTGATGATGAAAACGAAAGCTCATTCGATTTTTCGGAGCGAAGAGTGGGATTCTCCGTTTTTTAAAGACTAGCCAACAATGATACCGGAGCCGCACCTGGTCATCAAGGAGGCGTTGTGATACCTAAAGTTCTACGAAGATATTTTCCAAGTTTAGATGGTTCTGGTTTTTCTCATGCAGTCCCTACGAAAGATCGATTCCTGAACGCGCTTCTTTATCGTGAAGAAATCTTTATTTCGAGATGAGATTATCAGATATCAGTTCCAGACTTGGGGCGGCAGTCGAAATCCGGAGAGCCGAATTACTGACAATTTGGGAAGGGTTCGGAACCTTGCATCTGGGGGGATTATTTTGTCTTTCAAAGAGCACGAAACAGCGTTGATAAATATCGATTCACGCTCATTCGAAAAACAAGTTCGCTCTATTCTTCGGTCTCAAAATTGGCGGGCACAAGAAGGTGAAGAGTCAGTGTTCGGGGCAAATCCTCCTATATCTCAAGAAGAGTTTTTGAGGAACGCGATCAAATCATTGGTGCAGTCGTCAACCCGTTTACTGTGATTGGGGAGGTTAAGCTGGAACCTACGTCAGGTCGGGGCAGAATTGCGCGAGATGAAGCATTTAGAACGCTGGTGTTATCGCAATATAAAAGCGCTTGCGCAGTCAGCGGCATCGGGATCTCTCTCGGACGCAATTTGAGGTTCAGGCGGCACACATGGTTCCTCTTTCTAAGGGCGGAGCGGATGATTTGCGAAATGGAATTGCGTTAACAGGCACTCTACATTGGGCATTTGATCGCGGCTTTTTCGGAATCCAAGGCAATCGTGAGGTTTATGTTCCAGAGATCATTCGCGGAGACCGACGAAACAATTGGTTGGCGCAATTTCATGGGAAAGCGATCAACGAAGCAGGAGACCCAAAATATAGGGTAAATGAATTAGCGATAGAGTGGCATCTTGAGAATGTTGTTAATACATTAGAAAAGAGGTTCTTGAAGGAGGTGGCCCCATAGTTTTTCTATTCAGCAAATTTTTAGCGCTGTTTCTTGACTGCGGGATTTACGGGGCATCCTGAAACAGTTCAATAATCCTTCCCATTCAGGCTCCGCGCCACGGAAGCGCGCCAGGCGGCGAGCTGTTTGGCCATCGCTTCGGCGCGCTCGGGTTCCTTTGCGGAAAGGTCGTTTTTCTCGGTGGGATCGTCTTTGAGATGATAGAGGCCGGGCGCGCCGCCGCCTTTGCGTTTGCCGCCGACGGCGAGTTTCCAATCGCCGTCGATCCAGGCGGCGGGACCGGGGAATTCGTCTTCGGGGTATTGTTTTTTGGTCGAGGCGAAGTCGGTGCCGCTGCGCGGGTCGGCGACCGCGCCGGTGCCGCCCGCCTGTTGGTCGGCGAGCGCCTGGGCGAGGATTTTTTCGCTGGGCGTGCTGATCCCGCCGGTCGGGTGGACCCAGAAGCCGAGCGGCTGGGGGCGGCTTTCCATCTGGCCGTCGAGCAGCGGGCTTAGGTCGATGCCGTCGAGCGGCGGCTGGTTTTCGGGAAGCGCGACGCCGGCGGCAGCGAGGGCGGTCGGGTAGATATCGACCGTGCTGGCGGGCACTTCGGTCACGCGCGGCGCTTTGATCCGCGCCGGCCATTCGATCATCGCCGGGACGCGGATGCCGCCTTCGCCGAGGTCGCCCTTTTTGCCGCTCAGCCCGCCGGTCGAGCCGACCGGCAGCGCGCCGTTGTCGCTGTTATACCAGAGCAGCGTGTTCTCGGCGGCACCCATCGCTTTGAGCGCCTCGCGCAGCTTGCCCATCGCGCGGTCGATGCCGGTCATCTCGGCGTAGAAGTTCTGCTTCCCGCGCGGCTCGTCCGGATACAGCGCATTGAGCTCGGCGCTGCCCTGGTGCGGCGCGTGGGGCGAGCCGAACCAGATCACCGCGAAGAACGGCTTGCCCGCCGCCGCGCTCTCCCGCAGAAACGGCAGCGCCGCGTCCACCGCGATCATCGAACTCTCGCCCCGATGCTGGGCGACGCGCCCGCCCTCGCTCATCAGCGCGTCATTGTCGTAGAAATTCGGCGCCGAGACCCAGCGGTCGAACCCGCTGTGGCCGGGGTTGACGGGCGAATCCGCATCGACCGGCCCGAGGTGCCATTTCCCGAAATGCCCGGTCGCGTAGCCCGCCTTCTGCAGCACCTCCGCCAGCGTGATTTCCTGCGGGCGAAGGCTATGCCCCCACGAGAAACAGCCGAACCGGTTCGGGTGCCGCCCGGTCAGCACGCTGCCCCGCGTCGGCGAGCAAACCGGAGCCGCCGCATAAAATCGGTCGAAACGCAGCCCCGACGACGCCATTTCGTCGAGCACCGGCGTTTTGAGCTTTGGATCGCGATGCCCGATGTCGCCCCAGCCTTGGTCGTCTGCCATGCAGAGCACGATGTTCGGGCGCTCGGCGGCAGGGGCGGCGGCGAATGCCGATGCGAGGGCGGCGATGAGGCTGAGGAATACGGCGCGGGATTTCATGGGCAAAGCCTACGCCGCACCGGGGCGGGCGATCAATGCGAATCTCGGCGGCGCGTGGAGGGTGCCGAGAAAATCCTTGGCCCGCCTCGCAAAATCCCCCACGCTCAAGGCGATCCCAAATCCCAACCGACCATGAACCACGCCACCAACCGCCGCCGCTTTCTCCAGAAATCGCTCCTCGCCGCCGGGGGCACCGCCTTGATCTCCGGGACCAAGTCGTCCGCCCGCGTCATCGGGGCCAACGATACAATCCGCATCGCCGTGGCAGGCGTGAACGGGCGCGGCACCTCGCACATCGGCGGCTGGACCGGGCAGAAGAACGTCGAGATCGCCTATCTGATCGACCCCGACCAGAAGGTGCTCGACAAGCGCGTGGACGATCTCAACAAGAAGGGGCACAAGGTCAAAGGGCTGACCGATGTGCGCAAAGCCCTGGAGGACCCTTCGCTCGATGCCATTTCCATCGCCACGCCCAACCACTGGCACTCGCTGATGACGATCTGGGCGGCGCAGGCGGGCAAGCACGTTTACGTCGAGAAGCCGATGAGCCACGATATTTATGAGGGGCGCATCTGCGTGGAGGCGCAGGAGAAATACGGCGTCGTCATCCAGCACGGCACCCAGAGCCGGAGCGATGCGAAGATCGCCGCCCTGCACGAGGCGATCAAAGCGGGCAAGTGGGGCAAGCTGAAGATCTCCTACGGATACTGCTGCAAACCGCGCGGCGGCATCGGCACCAAGGCTCCGAAGGCTCCGCCGGAAAACCTCGACTGGAGCCTCTGGAAGGGGCCGGCGGTGATCGACCAATACCACGACAACTTCGTCCACTACAACTGGCACTGGTTCTGGAAGACCGGCAACGGCGACCTCAACAACCAGGGCACCCACCAGCTCGACATCGCCCGCTGGGCGATCGACGACGACCAGACGCACCCGGTCCGCGCCATGGCGATCGGCGGCCGCTTCCAGTGGGGCGACCAGGGCGAGACGCCCAACACGATGTTCGGCATGGCGGAATACCCCAACGGCCAGCAGGTTTTCTTCAACGTCCGCAACGTGAACTACAAAGGCTACGAGCGGCAGGTCGAAAACGAATATTACTTCGAGGACGGCGGCAAAATCATCCGCTACAAATATTACCCGAAAGGCAGCGACAAGGGCGAGGACGTGAAGCTCGAAGGCGGGCATGTTACGCCCGGCGGCAACTGGGGCAGCTTCATCGCCGCGATCCGCGCCGGCAAACCGGAGATGGCCAACGGCAACGTCTATGACGCCCACTACGGCTGCGTGCTCGGCCATGTCATGAACAATTCCTATCGCCTCGGCGAGCAGGTGCCGTTCAACGAGAAAGCGGGGCGCTTTGGCGACAACAAGGACGCTGCCGAGCACTTCGGACGGCTCCACGAGATCATGGCGAAGGGCGTCGGCGTCCCGGAAGACGGCAACCACTACACCGTCGGACCGTGGCTCACCTTCGATCCCAAGACCGAACGCCACACCGGCGAGCACGCCGACAAAGCCAACGCCCTGCTCCGCGACCCCAACAACGCCGGCTTCCAGGTGCCGGATTCGGGGAAGGTGTAAGACGGCGCGCCATGATGGGCGCGGATCACCCGACCATGATGAAATTGATCGGCTGCGCATTCCTCGCGGTATCGTTTCTGCTGGTCTATTCCGTTTGGGACGACTACCAAACCGGGAGCACGACGCTCCGATCCGCGCCGATTGGGAACCCGGATTACCCGGCGATGCACACCCCGGTTGAGAGGGCCGCAGACCCCGAAGAATTCGAGCGCTTCCTCGTCCACAACGGCATTGCCGCGTTGATCACTTTCGCCATCGGAGTTGCCATCCTCGGGATTTGCCGGCACCAAGATAGGCTCGACCCCACTTCACCAAATTTCTGCGGTGATCGCTCCTTTGATGAGTGATAGGTTGCGCTCGGCGAATCGCGGGCGACGGCTGCGGAGCCACGGTATAGGTTGCGCTCGGCGAATCGCGGGCGACGGCTGCGGAGCCACGGTCGCGCGAAGAAATCGAAGGCGAACCCCCGCCTTCTGCGCTAGACAGTCCGGATTCGGATCCGAACAACGGATAAAACTCCTCCAAACCACCAACCCATGGGTCTAGCCGATCGAGACTACATTCGCGATGATTCGCCGATGGCGGGCGGCATGATGGGCGGCGGTCGCTTTTTCACCCCGGTGGTAAAGTGGCTGCTGATCGCCAACATCGCGGTCCTGCTCCTCCAGATCCTCTGGACGCGCCCGATGGTGCCGAGCGACCTTCCGGTCTTTAAAACCGATCCGGTGGTGGCGGAAAAAACGCTCGCCATCAAAATGATGGAGATCGGCTACCCGCCGGCGACCGGGGTAGTCGAGGGATGGTTCACGCTGAAGGTGGACAAGGTGTTGCAGGGACAGGTGTGGCGCCTGGTCACCTCGGCGTTCTGCCACAGCACCGACATGGCCATGCACATCGTCTTCAACATGCTGCTCCTGGTCTGGATCGGGCGGGTTTTGGAGCAGATGTATGGCTCGCGCGAGTTCCTGCTCTTTTACCTGGGCGCGGCGCTGATGGGCAGCCTGCTGTTCGTCGGGCTGGAGTTGGTCACGAAGAGCGGCGGCTCGGCGGTCGGAGCCTCGGGCGCGATCATGGGGCTGATGATGCTCTTCGCCATCCACTTTCCCCGCCAGCGCGTCTATCTCTTCTTCGCGATCCCGATCGAGATGCGCTGGCTCATGATCGGGCTGGTTTTGATCGATTTGTATCCCTCCATCGCGGCGTTGACCGGGCATGACCTCCACACCGGGATCGCCCATGCCTCACACCTTGGCGGGTTGTTTTTCGGTCTCGCCTACCACCGGCTGGGCTGGCGGCTCGAGCGCCTGCTGCCCGCCTCCCTGCAGCGCGCCGCGCCGACCCGGCACCGCTCCGCCGCAGCGGGAAATGCAGGCCCCGACCCGACCCCGGCACGCGAGAAGAAGCCGCGCCCCACGAACGTGGAAAAGCGGGTCAACGAACTGCTCGACAAGATCTCCGAGCACGGGATGCACAGCCTGACCGACGAGGAGCGCGCCTTCCTCGACAAGGCGAGCCGCCACTACCGGACCCGCAAGTGACGCGCGATGGACCCTGCGATCACCCGTTGACCGCCGGGGCGCGCCCCCTAGCATGCGACCATGAAAATCAAATTCTGCGGGGCGGCTGGCACGACGACCGGCTCCCAACATCTCATCGAAGTCAACGGCGCGCGCATCCTGCTCGACTGCGGTCTCTACCAGGGGCGGCGGCACGAGTCCTACGAGCGCAACTGCTGCTTCCCGCACTTCGACCCGCAGAACATCGACGCCGTCGTCCTCTCCCACGCCCACATCGACCACAGCGGCAACCTCCCCAACCTGTCGAAGAAGGGATTTCGCGGCAACATCCACACCACGCACGCGACGCGCGACCTCTGCCAGATCATGCTGGACGACTGCGCGAAGATCCAGGAATACGACACCGAGTGGCTGAACAAGAAGCGGAAGAAAGCGGGGGAGCCGCCGGTCGAACCGCTCTATGACAAGCGCGAGGCCGAGCTTTGCCTGCGGCAGTTCGTGACCGTCGGATACCACCGCCCGATGCTCGTCGCCGACGGCGTGAAGGCGACCTTCATCGACGCGGGCCACATCCTCGGCTCGGCGCAGGTGGTGCTCGACATCGACGACCGCGACACCGGCAAGCAGACGCGCCTGCTCTTCTCCGGCGATGTGGGGCGCGGCAGCAACGACCTGCTGCGCGATCCGGAGCCGTGCGAGGGCGTGGACCACCTGATCATGGAGAGCACCTACGGCGGGCGCGAGCACGAGCAGCAGACCGCCGCCGACGAACACATCCTCACCATCCTCCGCCGCGCCCTGGACCGCGGCGGCAAAATCATCATCCCCGCCTTCGCCGTCGAGCGCACCCAGCAGATCCTCTACGTGCTCAACCGGCTGCTCGACGCCAAGGCGATCCCCGAGGGCCCGATCTTCGTGGACAGCCCGCTCGCGGTCAGCGCCACCGAGATCTTCCGGCTCCACCCTGAGTGCTTTAACGACGAGGTTCATGACTTCCTCTTCGACAAACGCAACCTGTCACCCCCATTTTCGGACAGCCTGACGCTCGTGCGCAACGTCCGGGAATCGAAGGAACTCAACAAGCGCCCCGGAGCCTGCATCATCATCTCCGCCTCCGGCATGTGCGAGGCGGCTCGCGTCCTGCATCACCTGCGCAACAACATCGAGGACCTTGACGCCACCACCATCCTCTTCGTTCGATACTGCGCGGAGAACACGCTCGGCTGGAAGATCCGCCATGCTGGAAAGAAGTCCGCATCTTCGGCGATGAATTCAACTAAAGCGCCGCCGTCGAAGAGCTCGACCGTTCGGGCACGCCGACCACAGCGAGTTGCTAGACTATTTCGACAACATCGAAGGTCCCAAGAAGCACGTCTGGCTCGTCCATGGCGAACCGAGCCGCTCCGAGGCGCTGCGGGAGGCGCTCGCCGCCCGCCATTCCGGCAAAGTCGAGGTCGCCGAACTCGGCGAGACCGTCGAGGTGCGCTAGCGATTTCAGAACACGCGCCTAGGGCCTTGGAATTTCAAACCTAATAGGGAAGCGCCGCCAGCGCCGCTCCGGCATCTCGCCCGCTTGGCGACCAATTCATCGCGCTCCCGCTCGGCGACGGTCGCTTTCGCCGGCCAGCCGGAGGTGCGCCCCATCGCCCGTGCCCGCCAGTGCATGTTTCGGCAGTAGCGGACGTAGCGGTCCTTTTCTGCGATCTGACCGTTCAATGCGGTGATCCAAGCCCTGAGCGCGCCGCTTCGAATCGATCTGCTTGCCCTCCGCCTCCCGCGCCTGCTCGGCGGCGAGCAATTTGCTTTCTCCTCGCTTTAGCGGCGATCGCCTCCACGGCGCGGAGGTCGCCTCGCTGGACTTTGATTCTGCGAGATACTGCGCGGCTTCTTCCCGCGTGGTAGCCGAATTGGTCCCGGACATCGGGATGGGAGATCGTCGAGCATCACCGTCGCGATCCCGCCCTCGTGCAGAAACGAGATATCGACCGGCGTCACTTTGCGGATCTCGATCTTGTTGAACGTTTTTCCCGCCCACCACGAGAGAAGGCCGCAGCCTTTGCCGGGAGCCTTGGCGCGGGGCTTCGGTCCGGAATTTTTGGCGATATTCCTCGAATTCCTTTCGCTGGCGTCTCCAGCTCTGCCCTCTCAACGCTTCGAGCCAGCGCATCCTTCAGCGCCTTGATCTGGGCGTCCTTGTTCGCTGCGCTCGACGATCCCGTCGATTTCCTTCCGGTGTTCCTTGCGCTGGATCTCCAGTTTTGTCTGCAATTCCGTCACTTCCTGCTTCGCCCGATTTTTAGTTCCCTCAGGCGGGACCCGCCGCATTCCGGTCATCAACACGCAGACTGCCAACGGCGTCACAGCAAATCGGGCAACTTTCAATCTCATAGGGGCGATCTCGGAACTCCGAAATCTTGGCAAGGGCGTTTCGACATCGTGGCGGATTTCGCGCAGCGCCGCCGCCCGGCGGCGCAATTGCGTTGACTCCCCTGCGAAAACCGGGTCACATCTACGCCATACGTAACGCCGCCAATTTTTCCAATCCTCCGCTGCCGCTGCCGTCCTTACCCGCTGGCGGATCGCGTTTTCCACCACCCACGCCGCCGAACCCGCCGCGCGCAAACGCGGCAACCCGATCAAGGTTTCGACCTATTCGTTCTGGGGCTTCGACCGCGAGGGCTACCGCTCGATCGAAGTGCATCGAACTCGCCGCCGACATGGCTTCGACGGTCGAGATCCTCCAGGTCCAGATGGAGGACCACTCGACCGGCTACCTGCAGGGGCTCAAGCGCCGCGCCTTCACGCTCGGCTTGGACCTGATGGGCTTTTCGACGCACCAGGACTTCGTCGATCCCAGCGCCGAGGAGCGCGAGGCGAACGTCAAGAAGACCATCGGCCAGATCGAGGAAGCCTACGCCCTCGGCATCCCGACGCTGCGGATCAACACCGGCCGCTGGGGCACCAGCAAGGACTTCGACGAACTGATGGCCAACCGCGGGATCGAGCCGCGCCTGCCCGGCTTCACCGACGACGACGGGTTCAAGTGGGTCATCGATTCGATGGAGAAGCTCATCCCGACCGCCGAAAAATGCGGCGTCATCCTCGGCTTGGAAAACCACTGGGGGCTCGGCTTAACCCCCGAGGGCGTCATGCGCATCGTTGATGCCATCGATTCGCCCTGGCTCCAGGTCACGATGGACACCGGCAACTTCCTCGAAGACCCGTATCCAAAGCTGCGCCAGATCGCCAAAAAGACGGTGCTCGTGCAGGCGAAGACCTACTTCGGCGGCGGGCGCTGGTACACGCTGGATATCGACTACGCCGAGGTCGCCAAGGTCCTGCGCGAGGTCGATTATCGCGGCTACATCTCGCTCGAATCCGAGGGCAAGGAAGACCCGAAAACGGCGGTGCCGAAGAGCCTCGAGATGCTGCGGAAGCACTTTGGGTAATTGATCGGCTCCAAGAGATCTCAGAACATCAGCACAAGACGCCTAAAACCATGGAAGCAAATCCATACTCAACCCCAACCTCAAATCCAGTTCACTACCCGCCATCCGGGAATGAAGGGATATCTGATGAGATCATTAGCGAACTTCGGGGCACCAGACCCTGGGTTCTATTTATGGCGATTTTGATCTTTATCGGCTCCGGGTTCATGTTTTTGGCGGCACTTATCATGATGCTGGGCAGCGCCGCCTCCAAAATGGGGGGAGCGGGCGTCGCTCTAGGTGCCGTCTACATCGTGATGGGGGCAATCTATATCGCCCCTGGCGTTTTGCTTTTCCGGTATGCCTCAGCCATCCGGGCGCTCACGTATTCCCGAACCGCCGACGATCTTCGCCTCGCTTTGAGCAAGCAACGGGTCTTTTGGAAGTTTGTCGGGATCATTACGATTTGTGTCATTGTCCTCTACATTTTCGTCATTATCGCAGCGGTGTTCATCGGTGCCTCCGGCACGATAATGTAGAGTTTTATCTTATTCGAATGTCTCGCCGCCTCTTCCTTTCCTCATCGCCCTGACGGCTGTTCGTGCGGCAACGCCGGGCACCGAGCGCCCCAACATCATCGTCTTCATCGGCGACGACATCAGGTGGAATGACTATGGCTGCTACGGGTCGCCGGATGCGCGGACGCCAATCGATGCTGGCGGCAGGTGGGCTGCGATTTACGCAGGCGTTTCTGACGGCGAGCAGTTGCAGCCCGAGCCGGGCGAGCCTGATCACCGGGCGTTATCCGCACAACAACACGACCGCCTGCGAGCTGCATGCCCCGATCCCGGCGCACCTGCCCTGGCTGCCGGAAGTCCTGCGCCAGTCCGGTTACTACACGGCGCTGGTCGGTAAGAATCACATGCGGCGCGACGCCAAGACGCCGCCGGAGCGCGAGCTGTGGGATCTGATCGATAACGGTAACTCCCCGGCAACAGCGGGGCGGACGGCAAGTGAAGCGCAGGTCGTGCGCGACCGCCCGCAGGACAAGCCGTTCTTCTTCTGGTTCGCCGCCATCGACGCCCACCGGGACTGGGACGCCGACCGCCAGTGGGATGCCGGCAAGTATGGGTCAAGCACAAGCCGGAGGACCGCCGCGTGCCGCCATTCCTCGCCGATGATGCGCCGACCCGGCAGGACCTCGCCTCCTACGCGGACGAGGTCACCCGGTTCGATTACTTCATCGGGCAAACCGTCGAGGTGCTGCGCGAGCAAGGCGCGCTCGACAACACGCTGATCTTCGTGCTCGCCGACAACGGGCGGCAGATTTCCCCCGCGCGAAAACCCGGCTCCACGACAGCGGGATGAAGACCGCCTTGGTCGCCCACTGAGCCAAGGGGATCGCCAAAGCCGGGTCGGATCGCGGCAGCGGTCGCGCCATCGACCTCGCGCCCACGATCCTCGCCGCCGCCAGGGCGAGGCACCCGGACGATGCAGGGCGCCAGCCTGCTCCCGGTCTTCGCCGATCCGGCAGCGGAGGTCCGGAAGGCGGCGTTCAGCGAGCACAATTGGCACGACTACGAGGCGCACGGTAAAAGCTCGGTCCGCCGCTGGCGGCTTTCTCCTATGCCGGGAATTCCCGCCCGGCGCTCGCCTGGCAGGGGTAAGCAGATTCCGATCCGCTCGCCTTCCCACCAATCGCTGCTCAAGCTCCGCGACAGCGGCGGCAGCGGCGGTCAAGCCGACGTCCTGCTCGCCCGCGCCCCGGCAAGAAGAACTCTACGACTGCGCAGCAGATCCGGATCAACTCAACAACCTCGCCGCCAGTCCGCCTTCGCCGGGCGCAAAGCGGCGCTCGCCAAACTCCTCGACCGCTGGATCGAGGATACCCGGCGATTCCGCGCCCCGCGCAACTCACGCCAGATCGCTTTGACCGCGAGAACGCCTCTGGGCGGAAAAATCCCCGCCGGAACCTCGCCTGGCTCGATCAGGGGAGCCGATAAAATAAACGCCCCGGTCCTCGGTGACCGGGGTCCCATCCCGCCGCGCCGCCGGGCGGACGCAAAGTAGCATCGGCATCCTGCCGATCATCCAAACAACCAATCGGCGAAGCCGCATTTCCCCACCAGGCACCTCTACTCGGCGGGCGGCGGGCGGAACGGTCTAGCTGACCGACCGGATTGGTTTGCCGCAAAAAGGCGAAAATGGGAAAAGAAGGATTTGGTTTTGGGATGAGAATCGGTCGCCTCGCGGAAACTGCCCCCACAGGGCAAAAGACCCGCCCGCATACCAGCCCAGAGCAACGCCCCGCGCATGCCGTGACCTAACGGATGCGTTCTGAAGGAACGCCGCCAAAGCCAGAGACGGGCGGATGATTTCGACCAGATGCGGCGTCCCCTCAGACCGCCCGCTCCGAAACCGGTCCACCCCACCCCTCTCCGCGACGATTTGCCGGAAAATCGCGCCGCTTTCCGATCCAAATTTTTCGCCACCTAAAAAATTTCGGGGATTCTTGGCTTTCTCAATACCTTTACACAACCGGACGAACGCGAGTACCCGTGCAGACGATTACTTCTCAACACATTGTTTTAGAATAGGTTATTTACTTTTCCCGCCCTTAGAAAAAGCTAGAAATCAGCCAAGCGAATACCGACGCAAAAATGAGAAAATTCTGGCTGTAGCGTGTCAAATCTGAGCACCTGTGAAAAATCAGCGGAACTTAGAAAACCTTCTTGATTCTAGTTTTTATATAAATTGTTTTATCTCAGCACATCAAAACAGAGGCAACTATACGGCTCAAACACATCGCGTTTCTCACCCTGCTATGCACCAGCCTATACGCCATCGGAGTGTCTGCCTATGCGCTCTATGGCGAGCCGGTGTTGACCCAGATCGATGGAGAGCGACATGCCGATGTTCATTGATCATCGGCGGTCGGGAGCGCCCTCAATTGGCACCTGCCGATCGCGGCGATATGCATCGCGCTGTTGCTCTATACCTACCGGATCAACCCGATTGGGTTTTGGGGCATCAGCATCAGCATCATCGTGCTGCTGATCGGCGTCCATTTCTCGCTCGATGCGGGGGCTTTGCTCGTCGCTCAAGCGGGCACGTCGCTGGACCAGATAGTCTGGTGGATGCCTAAAATGTAGGTTCCTGGGGAGCCGCATCGCCCGGCGGGGCAGCCGCCCGGCGGCATTGCTTCGGAGAAATTCCGGGAAGGCGAAGCGCCTTGCGGGAAGGGGCAGTTGGATAGGTTGAGCGATGACCTTCGTTCGCGCCGCCTTCACCCTCCTGTTCAGCGCGCCCTTGCTCGGAGCAGACGTTCCGGCGTTGCACGATGCCGGACATGGGCTGCGCGTGCCGGAGGAGTTCCGCATCGATCTGTATGCGGATCACGACCTGGTGCCGGAGCGCGCCATGCGATGACGCTGGACCGCGCCGGGCGGCCGGTCGTCTCGGGGAAGAGCTACATCAAGGCGCTGCACGACCGGGATGGCGTTGGTAGTGCGGATGACGCGGTCGTTTTTGCCCAGCCAGCGGCGGGGGCATGGACATGCTCTATCAGGGCAATGACCTGCTCTTCTGCGGGAACGGCGGATTCTGGCGCTATCGCGATGCGGATGGCGACAGCGCGCGGATGGGGAGCCGGGCTGATCGACAAATTCGGCAGCGGCGAGCACGGCATCCACGCGATCCGGCGCGAGCTGGACAACGCGATCTATGTGATCGGCGGCAACGACAGCAAGCATCTCCGCCGCGCACGCGCGCGACGAAAACTCGCCGGTCAAGGAGCCGGAGGGCGGGGCGATCCTCCGCTACACGCCCGACCTGCGATCGAGCGCGATCATCGCCCACGGGTTCCGCAATCCCTATGACTTCGACTTCAATGCCGACGGAGAGATCTTCGTCTATGACAGCGACTGCGAGCGCGAGTTCCCGCTGCCCTGGTATGCGCCCACCCGGCTCTACCACGCGGGCTACGGGTGCCACCACGGGTGGCGGCTGCGCGGCTGGCAGCGCGGGTGGAAGCGCCCCGACTACTACTTCGATAGTATCAAGCCGGTCGCCAACATCGGGCGCGGCTCGCCCACCGGCGTCTGCGTCTATCGCGCGTGGGCGTTCCCCGAGCGCTACCGCGGCGGCGTCTTTTTCTGCGACTGGACGTTTGGCAAGATCTACTACTGCGCCCTGACGCCTGACGGGAACAGCTACGCCGGGGAGCCAGAAGTCTTTTTGGAGCCGAGCGGGACCAGCGGCTTCGCGCCGAACGACATCGAGGTCGGGCGCGGCGGCGAGCTATGGGTGAGCATCGGCGGCCGGGGCACCCGCGGGGCGGTCTATCGGATCCGCGCCAAGGAGGCGGGCGAATACGACGGCTCGGCGGAGTGGTCGCCGCACTTCGATCTCGCCTCCCGCGCGCCCGGCGGCGTCCCGCCCCCATTGCGGCGCAATGCGCCCGACGCCCCGCCCGAGGACATCGCCCTCGCCCGCGACCTGCTCGCCGCCGCAGACGCGCGCGCCGCATTCGATGCCTGCGCCCGCCCGGCGGCGGAGCTCTTGCGGGCAAAGCCGTCGCTCCTGCGCCTGCGCTGCCTGATGCGCGCGCTCGGCGACTGGAACCTCGACAAGCCGAGCGCCGAAGCCTTCACCGGATACGAGCTGGCCAGCGCCCGGATCTTCGAAGCCGGCAAGTGGCAATTCCTCGCCGACTGCCGGGCGGCGGCGCGCGGGGCGCTCGGCGCGGGCGGCGCCGACCTCGACCGCGAGGCGGCGCGCCTCCTCGCCATGTTGCGCGACGACGACCCCGCCACGCCGGGGCGCTTGCTCGCCCTGATCGAGGCGGGCTCCACGCCGCAGGACGACGTCCACTACTTGCTCTGCCTCGCCAAGCTTTCTGCCCCGGCGGCGGAGGGCGAAGCCGGTCGCGCGGCGGCGGCGCTGCTCGGGCTGGCCGGCAAGCTAGGCGGCGCGCAGTTCCGCGCCAAGCAGTCGTGGGGCGAACGCGTCGGCGAGGGCATCGCGATGCTCTGCCAGCGCGTCCCCGGCTTGCCCGCCGCGCTGCTCGCCCACCCCGGATTTGCCAAACCCGACAACGCGGTCTTCGCGCTCGCCTTGCCCGCCGAGGCGCGGCGCGATGCCGCCCGCGCCTTTGCCGCCGCCGTCGCGGAAGGCGGTCCCGGCTCCGCATCGGTGGTGGCATTGTTAGGATCGCTGCCGCCGCCGGATGCCGCCCCGGCGCTGCGCCAGCCTCGCCGCCGACCCCGCGCTGCAGGATGCCGCCGATGCCGCTGCTCGCCCGCGCGCCCTCCGCTGCCGACCGCCCGGCGCTCGCCCTCGAGAACCGCCTCCGCGCAGAACGCGTGGCGGCGGCGGCGCTTCAGGCCATCGCACGCTGCCCGAGCCGCCAGCGCGCGAGGAATCGCTCGCCATCCTCGCGGCGGCGCGCCTTTCCAATGCTGGCGGATCAGGCGCTCGCCGCGCTCCGCCGCGCCGCTGCCAATGACCTGCCCGATCTCGGCGCCGCCGCGGCGTGGCTCGGCTTGCCCGCAGAAAGCGACCCGCAGGACTGGGAGGCGGCTCTGGCGGCCGCCGATTGGATGGCGGGTGATGCCGCCAAGGGCGAAGCGATTTTCCAAAGCCGCGCCTGCGCGTCGTGCCACGCCGGCGACCGCGCCATCGGACCGCCGCTCGCGGGCGTCGCCGGTCGATTTTCCGCCGAGGATCTGATCCGGGAGATCGTCTTTCCGGGCAAAGCGATCTCGCCCGCCTACGCCGCCACCCGGTTCGCGATGCGGGACGGCAGCGAGGTCGTCGGGCGGGTCTCGTTCGATTCCGCCGACGGCTACATCGTGCAGGTCGGACCCGCCGAGACCGTCCGCCTCGACAGCGCCGATATCGCGCGGGTGGAGCCGTATCACCGCTCGCTCATGCCGGAGGGCTTGCTCGCGGGCTTGCAGGCGACCGACCTCGCCGACCTCTACGCCTTCCTGCGCACCCTGCGCTGAGATCAATCCATTTGCTTCCCCTCCGCTCAGGGCGAAACGTAATCACAACGTATGAAATGGTCCTTTAAAGTCGCGCGCATCGCCGGAACCGAGGTGCGCATCCATGTCACCTTCCTCCTCCTCCTCGCCTACTTCGCCTGGGCGTTTTCCAAAGTCGGCGGCACCGAGGAGGCGGTCTGCGGCGTGCTCTTTATCTGCGCGCTGTTCTTCTGCGTGCTCCTGCACGAGTTCGGCCACATCACGGCGGCGCGCCGCTACGGGATCAAAACGCCGGACGTCACCCTGCTGCCCATCGGCGGCGTGGCGCGGCTCGAGCGGATGCCGAAAAATCCGCTGCAGGAATTCGTCGTCGCCATCGCCGGCCCGCTCGTCAATGTGGCGATCGCCGCGATCCTGTATCTCGTCCTGTGGGAATTCCCGGCGCTCGGCCTCCGGTTCGAGCTGAAGTCGTTCGGCAACTTCCTGCCCGCGCTGATGAAGATCAACATCATGCTGGTCCTCTTCAACATGCTGCCGGCCTTTCCCATGGACGGCGGCCGCGTGCTGCGGGCCATCCTCGCCACCGGCATGACCTATGCCAAAGCGACCCGCGTGGCGGCCAAGGTCGGGCAGACCATCGCGCTGGTCGGCGGGCTCTACGCCTTTCTCAGCCCGCATGTCAGCCCGCTCCTCATCCTCATCGCCATCTTCGTCTATTTCGGCGCGGAGGGCGAGGCGGAGCAGGTCGAGATCGAGGAAGCCATCGGCGACCTAGAGGTCTCGAAGGGGATGGTCACCAGCTTCCAGAGCCTTCCCGCCACCGCGACTTTGGGCGATGCCGCCGAGGCGCTCCTGACCGGCGCGCAGCAGGACTTCCCGGTCATCGGAGAAAGCGGCGGAGTCGCCGGCATCCTCGGTCGCGCCGAACTCGTCCGCGGCTTGGCGGAGGGCGGCCGCGACCGCCTCGCCGCCGATTCCATGCGCACCGACCTGCCGTCCATCAAACCCGATTCGCTGCTCGAAGATGGCCTCCACGCCCTGCGCGACGCCAAAGCCCAAGCCCTCGCCGTGGTCGATTCCGAAGGCAAACTCGTCGGGATCCTCACGCGGGAAAACGTTGGCGAACTCATCATGGTCCGGCAGGCGCTCGCCACGCCGCAAGGTCAGGCGCTCCGCCCATTGGCCGCCCCAGCCTCTTAGTTTTGAACTTGGGGCGGACTGGATCTCTTTGAACACAATGGTCTGAATCCGAGAGATTCCAATTGATCGGAAAGATGGCGCCATCGCCTGCACCTTTCGGATGGCCCCCAGTCATCGCATGGCGTAGCAGGGAGATTCTTTCCTCCTCGCTGGGACCCGAGGAGAGCTAGAGCGCGCCGGATTTTCCTGCAGGCGCCGATTCTCCATCGCCCCCCCCTCTCGCTATCCGTTGGCTTCTCTGTTGTTGACCATAGAAATGGCGACGAAGCCTGGACCTCCCCCGCAACTTACCGACAATTCGGAAGTTCGGAAGACCACATGGTTCGACCTCCGTGGGAACCCGATGAATCCGGGCGCTTCGAATCCAATCTCCCTATGTGGGCGGGACCGGGGGCGGGTCAGCGAGCCTCGGTTCACCTCGCCGGAAGCGATGCTCTCTGACCCACCCCCGCCCGGGAGGGGAGATTGGATTCGCGACGCCTTGGCATCATCGGATTCACCCAAAGGGCGAGCCGCCTGGTATTTCGATCAGGCTGGCGACCAATTATTTGCGAGAAAATGAGGGATTCCATTGCCGCTTCTAGGTTCACCGCGCCACGCCAGGTGCCAAGATGACCTGCCGCTCAAAGCACCGCCTTTTTCAACAGACTGCTAGGAGGATTACCGATGCACTGCGCTGATTCTCCTCTGAGCGGGCTAAGCAGGCGGCAATGCGCTTTGCCCGCATTTTCATCCGCTTTAGAAGCGGGAGCGGAGTCTGGGGGTTCTGCCCGATTTTTAATATTTCGACGGATTGCCCAAATGGGCGTGCATAATCCTATGCGCCCTGCCCATCCCCGCCAACTCTGACTTCTCGCAGGGGGTGAACAAAACGAGATCGGAACGTCTATTGAAGCGGCGACCTATCTGGGATATTTGTAGGTCCACCAACGAATTCAACAGCCATGAAATTCTCGAAATTCGTCTTCGCCGCCGCCTTCGCACTGCCGTTTTACCTTTGCGGGATTCTCCCATGCCCAGCAATCCGCTTTGGAGACAATGGGATCATTGCGTTCTTCGCGCCAGGCAAGCTGGGAGGCTGGGGTTCTTCAGGTTTATGGCACGAAGGTCAAGATCAGCCGTTTGCGTGGAGCATCGTTGCGCGGGATTCATCCGGTGCATTGCGGGCGATCGATACAGAAAACGGTCGCCTCATGCGGGATCGGCGGTTGCAGGGAAATGTGTCAGGGTTCCAAAGTCTCGCCCCGATCCCGTGGAGCCGCGTCAAGGTCGATAGCCGGAAGGCGTTTTTCTTGGCGGATCGCGCGGCAAAAAGCGCAGGGGCCGGTTTCAATAGCCTGACCTATACCCTGCGCTGCGCCGATGGGACATCTGATCCCATTTGGATTGTTTCGGTGCAGGACAGGGAGGGGCAGGATGTTGGAACCATGATGATCGCGGCGGACAGCGAGAAGATCCTACATCAATCATGGTATTCGCAGGGCGATTACCGTCCAGGCAGCAACACCCAGCCCAATCATCCGGCCAACCAAGGCTACGGAAACTCGACTGCGTCCGGCGGAGATGATTCCCCAACCGAACAAGTTACAGAAGGCGTCAAGGACGGGGCGGGGCAGGTGAAGGATGCCGCCAAGGAGGGCTGGCGCAGGACGAAAAATGCTTTTAAAGGACTCATCTCTGGTTGGAAAAAGGGCGACTAATAGACTGATTTCCAAAACGATTTGCGGGAAAATGCCCTCCCAAAACCGGTGCGTGCCGATTGGGTTGCTCGATCGGTCAACTTTATTGCGCACGGCCGGGCCTGCGCCTCGCCGCGTGGCGGCGGATGATCTGTAGCCCAGCCGTTCAAGGCTGGGTGGCGCGAGTCGAACATATCCCCGCCGCGTAGCGGCGGTTGAACGCCGGGTTCTCCGGGATCGCCAGCTTGCGGATCAATCGTCGTGACGCGACGGGGAGGCACGTTGCCGGAGAGGGACCCAACCCTAAAGGATCGGGCTACAGATCGGTCGCCGCTACGCGGCGCATTCCCTCAAATCGCTCTATCCAATCCACCGGGCATTCTGCGTTAGGCGTAATCCTCTTTTGGCAATCAGTCTAGTCCTTCCCACGCCACCACTTTTCGCCTAGGCCTTCTTCCCTTTTCCTGCCTTTGGTGCCGATTCGGCTTCGCCGTTGTTTCGCGCAAAGCTGATCGCACCCTCATAGGTCTTCGCACCGATCCCTTTGATCGTGCGGACTTGTTCGATCTGTTGGAGCGGACGGGCTTCGATGATCGCCTTCGCCCGAGTTTCGCCTACTCCTGGGATCGAGATGATGTCCTTGATTTCACCTTCGTTGAGCAAAGCGAGGAGCTTCTTGGACTGGGCATCCGACAAGGTGGCGGCGAGGTTTTTCGCTTCAATCTCCGCCTTTCGCGGGCGCCGTGTTGGAGCCTCCGCTTTGCCCTTTTCCGCAGACTTCGCTTTGGATCCCTCTTCCGTTTTGCCCGGTTTTCGCTCCGGCGACGGCACCAGTTTGGCGGTGGGCTTCTCCGCGACGGCTCGCGCTTCTTCTTTCGGCGCGGAAACGGCGATTACCGCTCCGATGGCAGTGAGGAGGAAGGTTGCGAGGGCGGCGATGGTCAGTTTGCGGTTCATGTCTTGGCAATGCGTTGGTTGTTGTTTGCGTGAGCAGTAACTTAATGAACAGTATTCTAGCGAACGTTTCGCCGGTGGCAAGAATTTTTTTGAAAAACATCGCTCCGGGCATTTGGAGGTCGATTCGGATGGCAGGCGGTGCCGAGCCTTGCTATCACTTCTGATCGCACTCCCGCCCATTTCCGATGTTTTTGTTATTGGGACCAAGAATCGCACAAAAGACGCCGGCATCGTTGCGGCACATTGCCCGTCTTGCGGGCAGCCGCAACGGTTTGTGCTGAAGCGACACTTTGAGGCGAGCCACTTTTATTTCATCCCGCTTGGGAGAGGCAACCTCGTAGGAACATCGAAGCAGTGCTGGCGATGCGGGGCGGAGACAAGCTGTGAGGCGGACGCGTTTTCCAAGGTGGTTTCGGCGGAGCAAGGCGCACGGCTACCGTTGGCGGAGTTGGCGGCGCAGACGAACCCGCAGTTAGCGGAGGGAATGGCGCAGACTGCTCGACTGGAGGCGATGGGGATCGAGTCAGGATCGGCGGTGACGCCGGGCGAGCTAGGCGCGTTTCGGGAGGCGATCCGGCAACTGGACCGCTGCGATGAAGCGGAGTCCAAACGCTTGCTAAAGACGCAGTTGCTGGGCTGGGCGAACCTCGGGAGGGATGCCCGGATCGAGCTTTTGGTGCGGGTTGACCGCTATGTCAGCGAAAGCCGCGCGAGGGAGGAAGCCGCCGCTTTTGTCCGGTCGATTGTCCCGACCTATCCGGGAAATGCGGGGATCCTGACCCTGTTTTTGACACTCGCTGTTTTCGGAAGCGCGTTTTTCTGGCTGCCAGTGGTGCGCGATTGGCTGTGGGGAACGATTTTGGTGGGGGTTGCCTTAGCCGTTGGATTCCTCCTCGGCGCGCTGCGCAACGATCGTGCCCGTTTCCGGTGGTGCGCCAAGACCTTGATCCCGAAATTGCAGGCCAATGGGGTCGATCCCGTCGACTTTTTGGGCATTCTTTTTGCACTCGAAGGGAGGGACGATTTGGATGAGGGCTTGGAGGATATGGTGAACTCCGCCGAGGCCATCGCCTCCGACCTCGTTTGCTTGGAGGTCCTTCCCCCGCCGGATGAGGATGCGTTGTCCAAAGAGGGGGGCCATCGCTAGAAATCCCCCGGAACATTTGAATTTTCATAAAATCTAGGCGAGCATAGAAATCTCTTCCCTCGATCCTTTTCACCTCTCAGCCCCCCTTTGCGCCATGCCACTGAAGCGAATACTCATCACCGGCGGAGCCGGATTCATCGGTTCCCACCTCTGCCACCGGCTTGTCCGGGAGGGGCACGATGTGATCTGCCTGGACAACCTGATGACCAGCCAGAAGAGCAACATCGCAGACCTGCTGGGGGAGCCGAACTTTGAGTTTATCCGGCATGATATCACGCTGCCGGTCTGGCTGGAAGTCGATGAGATCTACAACCTCGCCTGCCCGGCGTCGCCCCCGCATTACCAGTTCAACCCGGTCAAGACGATCAAGACCTGCGTGGTGGGATCGATCAACATGCTCGGCATGGCGCAGCGCAACCGGGCGAAGATCCTCCAGACCTCGACGAGCGAGGTCTATGGCGACCCGCAGATCAGCCCGCAGTCGGAGAGCTACCTGGGCAACGTCAACCCGGTGGGCGTGCGCGCCTGCTATGACGAGGGCAAGCGCTGCGCGGAGACCCTGTTCTTCGACTACCACCGGATGCACGGTCTCGACATCAAAGTCGCCCGGCTCTTCAACACCTACGGACCGATCATGCACCCGTTCGACGAGCGGGTCGTCAGCAACTTCATCGTCCATGCGCTGACCGAGAAGAAGATGACGCTGCACGGCGACGGGTTGCAGACGCGGTCGTTCTGCTATGTGGATGACACGGTCGAGGCGCTCGTCCGCCTGATGGACACGCCGAATGACTTCCACGGTCCGGTCAACATCGGGAACCCTGGCGAGTTCACGATCAAAGAACTCGCCGAGATGACCGCCGAGCTGCTCGGCGACAGCGGGATCGAAATGACCTACCTGCCGCGCCGCGAGGACGACCCGATGCAGCGCCGCCCCGATATCACGCTGGCAAAAGAGGTGCTCGACTGGGAGCCGACCGTCCCGCTGCGGGAGGGCTTGGCGAAAACCATCGAGTATTTCAAGAGCCTCGACCTGAGCCATTTTCGCCGCCCGACTCCGGCGCATTAGCGGCGGTGCCGGATTCTGAGCGTAGGCGGGCGATTCCCTCGATTGCCTTGGCTACCAAACTAAGGCGGCAGATCACGCCAGGATCGGCGCGATCACGTGGCCGAAATCCACCTCGAGGCGCTTGTGGCCCTCCACGACCATGCGGTCGGGGCGTAGTCCTAATTGGTGGAGGAGCGTGGCGTGGACGTCGGTGACGTAGTGTGGGTTTTCGATGGCGTGGAATCCGATTTCGTCGGTCGCGCCTTCCACGACGCCGCCCTTGATGCCGCCGCCGGCCATCCAGATGCTAAAGCCGAACGGATGGTGGTCGCGGCCGTCGCCGTTTTGCGATCCGGGCGTCCGCCCGAATTCGGTGGCGAAGACGACGAGCGTTTCGTCGAGCAGCCCGCGTTGTTTGAGATCTTTGAGCAATCCGGAGGTGGGGAGATCCACTTGCCTGGCGAGTTCGGCGTGCTTGGCGCGCAGGTTCGAATGCTGGTCCCAGGCTCCGGCCGCGCCGTCGCCGTGCATGATCTGGATGAAGCGCACGCCCTTTTCCGCAAAGCGCCGGGCGGCGAGCAACTGCTGCCCGAACTCGCGGGTCTCGCTTTGGTCCAAGCCGTAGAGCCGGCGCGTCGCCTCGCTTTCGCCCGAGAAGTCGATGACCTCCGGCACGGCGGTCTGCATGCGGAAGGCGAGTTCGTAGGACTTGATGCGGGCATCGAGCGCCGGATCGCCGGGGTAGCGGCGGGCGCTGAGCCGGTTGAGTTTTCCGGCGAGGTCAAAGGTCAGGCGCTGGGCGGCGGCGGACAGCGCGCCCTCCGGCTTGGCGTAGTCGAGCGGGTTGTTTGGATCGACCTTGAGCTTCACCGCATCATAGGCGGGACCGAGGTAGTGGCCGTCGCTGCGGTCGAAGAACCGGGGTCCCATGCTGATGAACTGGGGCAGGTTTTCGTTGAGCGTGCCGAGCCCGTAGTTGACCCACGCGCCGATGGTCGGCACGCGCGGGTCGAGCATGTGGCGGCCGGAGTGGAACTGGACCTGCGCGCCGTGGTTGTCGTCGGTCGTCCACATCGAGCGGATCACCGCGAGGTCGTCGGCGCACGACCCGATGTGCGGGAACCAGTCGCTGACCTCCAGCCCGCTCTGCCCGTAGCGCTTTGAGCCGACCTGGAGCGGGTAGATTTCGTTGCGCTGCTGGCCGTTGGCGTCGTTGACCACCACCACGCGCACCTTCTTGAGGCGCCCGGGTTCCTGCACGTAGGCGAACGGCGTCTCCGCGATCGTCTTGCCCGCATATTTCGTTAGCGCCGGCTTCATGTCGAAGCTCTCCATGTGGCTGACGCCGCCGCGCATGAAAAGCCAGATCACGCTCCGGGCTTTGGGCGCCAGGTGCGGCACGCCGCTGAACCCGGGACCGACGCCGAAGCCGCCGCGCGCGAGCAGCGCATTGAGCGCCAGCCCGCCGAAGCCGAGACCCGCGCGCCCGAGGAAGGCGCGTCGGCGGAGCGCGTCGGTGGTCGTTGGATCGTTCGCCGGCATGGGTGAAAGGCGGGGTGAGAGAAGAAAACGTGGGGCGAGCGGAGCCCGATGTCTAGCGCGATTCCCCGGTCGATTCCCCGCCTGGGATCATGCCAAAATCCGCGCGTCGCTTCGCCGGATATGCGAGGTCGGCGGCGGTCCGGCGCGGTATTCCTCTGCCCTATGATTGATATCAGCGTTCTCTACTGCGGGCTGGAAACGCCCAGCACGCCCCACCGCTACGGCCGCCAAATCACCCAGATCGATCCGCCGGACCACCAGCGGATGCGCCAGGCGCGCAGCGCCAAAGAGCGCCGCCCGATCGTGGTGTGGAACCTGACCCGCACCTGCAACCTGCGCTGCCAGCACTGCTACACGAATTCCGAAAACAAGCGCTACACCGGCGAGCTGGATACCGCCGAGTGCAAGGCGGTGCTCGACGACCTAGCCGCCTTCAAGGTTCCGGCGGTCCTCTTTTCCGGCGGCGAGCCGCTCACGCGCCCCGATCTGTTCGACCTCGCCAAGCATGCGCGGGCGCAGGGTCTGCACGTCGTCCTTTCCACCAACGGCACCCTGATCGACCGGGCGGCGGCCGAGAACCTGAAGGCGCACGAATTTTCGTACGTCGGCATCTCCCTGGACAGCGCCTTCGCCGAGGTCCACGACAAGTTCCGCGGCATGAAGGGCGCGTTCGACAAGACGATGCGCGGGTTCCGCCACTGCGTGGACGCCGGGCAAAAGGTCGGGTTGCGCCTCACGCTCACGCCGGAGACGTGCGAGAACCTCGACGCGATCTTCGACCTCATCGAGCGCGAGGGCATCAACCGCGCCTGCTTCTACCACCTGTGCCCGGCGGGGCGCGGCGAGAGCCTCGGCACCCTGCGCCCGGAGCAAAGCCGCGCCGCCATGGACACGATCTTCGAGCGCACCCGCTCGCTCAACCAAGGCGGCCGCCGCGTCGAAATCCTCGCCGTGGACAACCACTGCGACGAGCCTACCTCTACCTCAAGATGCTCGAACAAGGGCACGAGCGCGCCGGGCAAGTCCGCGAGATGCTCGAGTGGAACGGCGGCGGTACTTCACAGCAGCGGCGTCGGCATCGCGAACATCGACTTTTTCGGCAACGTCCACGCCGACCAGTTCAGCATGTTCCGCAGCTTCGGCAACGTCCGCCAACGAGCCGTTCTCCGAGATCTGGACCGACACGACCAATCCGGTGATCGTATTACGGAAGGAACGCCTCGACCTGCTCACCGGCGCTGCGCCAACTGCCGGTTCAAATCGATGTGCGGCGGTGCCCTGCGCGCCCGCGCCGAGGTCGTCAACGGCGACCCCAGGCGCCGACCCCGGCTGCTACCTGACCGACGAAGAGATCGCCGAAGATCCAGATCGCCGTCGCCGGATAGCGTCTGATCGCCCAACAATTTCGAGGATTCTGCACGCACCCGTTGGCGAAAATTCGCGCCTGATGTCGGTGGCGAAACCGGTATGCTTGCCGCCTTTTTCTTCGTCCTCCTCTCCTTCGCCATCCTCTATTTTGGTGCCGAATTCCTCGTGCGCGGCGGGGTGCCGCCATCGCGCTGCGGCTTGGGCTAACGCCGCTGGTCGTCGGGCTGACGGTGGTCGCTTATGGCACGTCGATGCCCGAATTCCTGGTCTCGGCGAAGGCGTCGTTCTCGGGCAAAGCGACATCGCCATCGGCAACGTCATCGGCTCGAACCTATTCAACGTGGCGGTCATCCTCGCGGTCAGCGCGATGGTCTGCCCGATCGCCACCAACCTGCAGGTGCTCCGCT
The DNA here is from genome assembly GCA_041395145.1 of Verrucomicrobiales bacterium. Taxonomy (GTDB): domain Bacteria; phylum Verrucomicrobiota; class Verrucomicrobiia; order Verrucomicrobiales; family DEV007; genus JAWLBD01. The sequence goes on from JAWLBD010000011.1 coordinate 118,238, forward strand.
GGGATGCGCCGATCATGGTGGCGGTCTCGCTCGCCGCATTCGGCTTGGCGCGCGACGGTGAGATCAGCCGCGCGGAGGGCATCGCCTTCGTCGCCGGCGCGATCCTCTACACGGCGGCGGCCATCCGCCTCGCCCGCCGCGACCTCTCCGCCGGGCGCGAGCCGCAGATCGATGTGCCAGAGATCGAAAAGCCGAAAGGAAGCGCGCTGCGGGACATCGCGCTGATCCTAGGCGGGCTGGGGTTGCTCGCCCTCGGCGCGCGCGTCCTGGTGGACAATGCCGTCTCGCTCGCCCGCGGCTTCGGCGTTTCCGAGGTGATCATCGGGCTGACCATCGTGGCGGCCGGCACGTCGGTGCCGGAGCTGGCCACCTCCGTCGTCGCCGCCCTCCGCCGCCAGCCCGACATCGCGTTGGGCAATGTGTTAGGCTCCAACCTGTTCAACATCCTATTCGTCCTCGGGGCCAGTGGAGCCATCCACCCGGTGAAAACCTCAGGCGCCGGAATCCTCGACTGGGCATTCATGCTCGGCACCTCCGCCGCCCTCGTCCCGTTCCTCTACACCGGAAAGCGCCTCAGCCGGCCAGAGGGAGCCATCCTCGCCGCGAGCTACGGGGTTTACCTCTTCCTCCTCTGGCCAAAGTAGATGCCGAGGACTGCCCGATGCATCAGAAGTCCTTTTCGGTCGTAGCTTACTGGTTCCTTCTCCACAGCACCGTGATAATCCGGCCGTCGATTTCCGCCCTCTCGACCACCATCGGATCCTCCCCATTACGCGAAACGGTGGTGGTCACCGCCCCGCATTCGACCACGCGTCCGGCGAATCGATTTTTGCCCGAGAAGTGGGCGACCTCGAACCGGAGCGGAGCGGTTTGCAGGAGATCGAAGGGCGGCGTCCAGGTCGGGCGGAAGATAACGAGGTCCCCGGGGCGCGGCGCATCGCCTAGCTTCCAGACGAGAACGCGGCTGCGCGCCGGGATCTCCGGCGCAGTGCTCGTGCCGTGGACAAGGTAGGCAGCGATGACGAATTCTTTCAGGAAGACAGCGATCCCGATCGCCAGCGCGGCGGAAAAGGCGATCCCAGCGAGGCGCGACCAGCGCCCGCCGCGCAGCCGATGCGCCTTGAGCCTGATGAGCAATAATGGGGCGAGCGCCGCCCCCGCCGCAGCCGCCGTCGCCCAGATGCCGAATGCCTCTTCGCGATGGGTTGGCACGAAGAGTCCGACCGCTCCGGCTATGGCGATAGTAGATCCGGCGGCGGCGAGGCATTTGCCGCCGTAGCGATTGATTTCGCGCCAAGTCCGGTCGCCTTCGACCGCGCCGGCGAGCCGCTTTCGGCAGCCCTCTCCCATTTGGATGCGCCCGGCGAGGATCGGGAGGCTGACCAACGCCGCCGCGGCACCGGCGGCGATGAACAGCCAGCCGAGCGCGGACCTTTCGCGGGTCTCGGCGTGGAACTGCAGCGGCGCGCCGGGATCTAGCGACTCGATCTGCGGCAGCTTGGTGTCGTAATTTCGCGCCAGCCGCAGGGCGGCGAAGTGCCGCTCGCCGGTGGCGACATTCTCCATGTCGAACAGGATCGCCGGTCGCGTAGGCGTGATGATGGTTGCCCCTCCGCCAGCGAGGAACCGCGATCTCCATCGCCTTCGGGTTGACGCCGGAAATTGAAACCGCAGCGCCGCCGCCGCCGCCTTTGGTGAGCCGGTGGCGGACGACGCCCGGCGGCGCGTCGGGCATTTCGTCGAGCGGGACAAACCCGCCGCCTTGCACCGTCTCCTGCGACTTCCAGCCAGCCTCGACGCCGCGTTCGAGCACAGGCGGTATCCCTCGGTGGCCATGATCTCATTCAAGGCGAGCGGATCATACCTCCCGCGCCGATCAGTTTCCGTCTCGCAGATGATGTTGCGCCATCCGGTGCCGCCGGGACCGCCGCGGCAGACGGACCGGAGCTCCAAGACGCTGGGTAATCTCATCCCCGGCAGTGGTCTCGCATTGGAAGATCGCCTCCCCGTGCCGCGGGCGGATTCGCACGAGCCAGGATCGGTCGATGCTCGCCCGCCCGGTGCTCACCGCCTCGCCATCGTAAGCGATTCCTGGATCAGGATCTCGACTTTGGTGACGCGTCCGGCGGAGAGGAGTCGCGAGTTCGACGCGGTCAAAAGCGAATCGGCTCCCGCTCCCGTCCAACGCTCGGTTTTGAGCCAGACTTCCCAACCTCCCAGCGGCTCGGTGACGGTGTAGGTGAACCGCATCATGTCGCCGTCGAGCCGCTGGTTTTCGATCTGGATCGCCGCGGCGTCGGGAAGCTGCGGCAGGGCGATGAATCCGATTGCGATTAAGGCGGCGGCCGCTCCCGCTGCAATGAGCCAACCTCGCTTCACAAAGCGGCGATTTGGAATGCGCCGGGGTCCGCCGCGCAATCGCCACCTCCAGACGGCCGCACCGATACCAACAAGGGTGAACAGGAGCGTTGACGCAGGAGGTATCGGGAATCGGGATAGCGGGTCTCGCCGATATTTCCATTTCACACCGACCTGTAGAGTGATCTCGGTGCCATCGGCAGAATTAACGCGGAACAATTCGACCATCGTCTCCTGTCCGATTCTTACCGGCAAAAAGCTCTTTGCCTCTAGTTCTCGGGCAACCTCGAACCGAAGCTCATCATCCCAGTCGATGGTTGGCAGCGCAATAACAGCCCGTCCGCTGGAATCCGGACCATAGCCTTGTTTGGTGACCTCTCCTCCTTTGTTCAACCGGATCCTAATGCTTCCGCCATCGACGTGTTCTCTAGGGACCTCAAAGTCAAAGGCGACCCTGTCAGCCTGATCCGAGCCTTGCGCCAGTTACCACGAATCGCTCCGGTTCAGGGATCGCTGCAATAAAGGACACGACTGCCGCCAACAGGCTTCCGATCGCAGTCGCTCCAATCAGCCGTTTCAAAAGAGGCGTTCTCCCCGATCAGGCTTAACGTTAGGTTCGGTCCTCACCGAAGCGGGTTCCTCGTCTTGGTGATGCGCCGCCTCCTCCAACACCGTGCGGAACTCCGCCGCGGTCTGGTAGCGGCGTTCGGGCGATTGGTCGAGCGCGCGGAGCACGATTTCGTCGACTTCACGTCGATGTGGACGCGCTTTGAGGGCGGCTGGAGCAGGCGTTGCGGCGGCTCTCCGGTCAGCATCTCGTAGAGCACGGCTCCCAGCGAATAGATGTCGGCGCGGTGATCGACAGCGCCGGGGCGATCCGCTTGCTCGGGAGCCATGTATTTCGGCGTGCCGAGCTTGGCTCCTGCGGTCAGCCCGCCGTCGCCGCCCGGATCTGGCGCGAGCGGGTCATTGGCACCGAGGATGCGGGCGACGCCGAAGTCGGCGACTTTGACGTTGCCCGCCTTGTCCATCAGCAGGTTTTCGGGCTTGATGTCGCGGTGGACGATCCCGGCATCGTGGGCGGTCTGGAGCGCCTCGCAGATCGGCGGGACGATGGCGAGCGCCTGCTCCGGCGTGAACCGCCCGGCGCGGATCGCCTGCCGCGAGTTGACGCCGTCGACGGATTCCATAAGCAGGAGAAAAACCCGCCCGCCTGCCCGGGAGTCGTGGATGGTGACAATGTTAGGATGCGAGAGGGCGGCGAGCGCCTGCGCCTCGCGGGAGAAGCGCTCCGCGAACCCCGGCTCCGTTTTCCGATGCGGGGCCAGCAGCTTCAGCGCGACGAGCCGGTTCAGCGATTTCTGCCGCGCCTTGTAAACGACGCCCATGCTGCCGGCTCCGATCAGGGCAAGGATCTCCAACTGCGGGAATGCCGCCTGGACCTCGTCGAGCGGCGGCGGTTCAGGCGGCTCGGGCGGCGATTGGTAAGGGGCGGCGGTCGGCGCATCGCGGCGGTATCGGGCAGCGCGGGCGGTGACCGGGATGGCGCAGTCCAGCGGCTCGCCGCAACGCGGGCAGGCACCGGCGTCTGGCATCGTCTGGTCAGGATCGTTCGTGTTCATCGCCCGTTTCCTGACCTTTTCGCCGCGATCGGTTGCAGGCGAGGCGAATTTTTTCGGCGGGTTACCTGCCGCCGAGCGCGGCGAACAGCGACGCCATCTCGGCATCGCTGTCGGCTCCATCCTGTATGCGGGCGACCTCCGCTTTCACGGCAGCGCGGAAGCGGAGCCGCAGGCGGTGGATCGTGCTCTTGAGCGGTAGGCCGGGATGCCCGCGCGCTCGGCAGCGCCGCCTGGTCGCCGTGCTCCGCCTCGCCGGTCAACCACGGGGCGAGGTGCCGGAACTGCCCGCCTTCCCGCCCCGGCAGGCCTGGCTCGACCGGCGGTAAGCGCGCGGTCGAGCAGCGCGACCGCCCACTGCTGGTCGAACCCAGGCGTCCGGCGGCAAGGCGGGTCCGCCGCCGGGCGGTGATCAGGTCATCGAGTAGCGCGGCTTCTGCGCCGCCGCCGCGTTTCTGGGCGCGCGCCTTGCGCCGCTCATTCGACAGGAAATGCTTGAGCGCCCCGAGCAGATACAGCGAAACCGGCTCTCGCCGCGCTCCAGCCGGTCGAGTTTGCCGCCCGCCAGCAGATGGGCGAAAAAGCTATGCGCCTGGTCGCGCGCTTCGCCGTCGCCCAGCCGCTTTCCGCAGATAGCCGGCGATCGGCTCGTAGTAGTTTTCGCAGAGTTCGCTGAGCACCCGCGCGCGCAGAACGATTCACCGCGCCATCACCTCCGTCCAGCAGGTCGTGGCGAAGGCGCGGCTCGCCCCAGTCGAATCCGGCGCGTTGGGCTGCGATGGCGTGGGCATCAATCTCTACTGGGTAAAAACGGGCGAATGGTTGCGGCAAAAGCAGGAGGCAGAAGAGACGAACTTCCAGATTTTGACTTTAGACTGATTACCAAAGAGATTTACGCCTATTTATCTAATTATTTAGAACCCCGCCATATCGTGCGAGCCGAGGGTGCCCGCGCAATCAGGGCGTCGCGAATCAATCTCCTCCTGGGAGGGGGCGGGGGTAGGTCAGAAGGCAGCAGCAGGCGACCATGGCGGGATCGACCCGCCAAGCGCTGGTCTTTGTTGCAATCCGTTGAAATCAAGGGCTATACACCTCATCTACCCACCCTAACCCGGATTTCTCATGCGGAATTACGGACGGTTGGTTTTGGTGTAAGATTGTTGGTGATCAGATCAATGGCTCACACAAAAACCCAACCGCATGACAGAGTGTAACCAACCAGACCTTCGCTTTTCAAGACCTCGGCAAGCGCAAGGTGGTGGTAAATTTCCAGGGCGGCAACGCCAGCATGGGCAACGGCGTGCTCCTGCTCCGCGAGATGGACAGCCGCACGGGCATGATCGATCAACTACGCCGCCTGCTTCACCACGACCGCCGCCGCCCGGAACTCATCAGTACTCCCTGGTAGAACTGCTGCGCCAGCGGATCTTCGGCATGGCGATGGGATACGAGGATCTCAACGACCACGACACGCTGCGCCGCGACCCGATGATGGCGCTGGGCGTGAGCCAAGCCCGACCCGCTCGGCTCGGGCGCTCCGGCAGGGACGGGGGCGGGGCCCTGGCGAGCAAGTCCACGCTCAACCCGGCTGGAGCTGACCAGCTCCAAATCCGTAGGCAGGAGGCCTCGAGCTGCTGCAGGATCAGGCAGGTCACGCGGTAGCTCGGTATCATCGTCGGTTGGGGCATTCGCGCCTCGCGCCGGGCACCGGGAGATCGTGCTGGATTTCGACGCCACCGACAGCCTCATCCACGGCAGGCAGGAAGGGCGGCGGCGCCCACGGCTACTATACGGCGGCTATTGCTATCTGCCGCTCTACTGCTTCATCGAGTAGTAGTAGGTCTGGGCGGGAGCTGCGCACCAGCGACCGGGACGCCTGCGACGGCACGCTCGAAGCCCTCGGGCGCATCGTCTTAGAAGCCATCCGCGAGCGATTTCCCGAGGCGCGCATCATCTGCGAGTAGGTAGCGGATTCGCCCGCGACGCGATCCTTTCGTGGTGCGAGCAAAACGGGGTCTACTACGCCGTGGGCCTGGCCAAAAACGCCGCCCTGCTGCGCCACCTCGACAAGACGATGTTCCGGGCGAAAGCCGACGCCTGCATGCGGGGCGGATGGTGCACCTACTTCTGCGAGTTCGAATACCGCACGGCCAAGAGCTGGGGCCGGGCTCGCCGCGTGGTGGGCAAAGCGCAGGTCAACCCCAAGGGCGAGAACCCGCGATTCATCGTGACCAACCTGCCCGGCGACCGGCCCGGGTGGATGCCTGGGGAACTCTACCGCGGCTTCTACTGCGCGCGCGGGCGTTTGGAGAACCGGGTCAAGGAACAGCAGCTCGACCTCTTCAGCCGATAGGATGAGCTGCGAGGCGATGAGCGCCAACCAACTGCGGCTGTGGTTTTCGACCTTCGCCTACCAGCTCGTGATCGACCTGCGCGAGGCGAGTATCAAGAGCAAGAAGCCTACGCCGTACGCCGGGATCATCCGGGTACCTGCTGAAAATCGCCGCGGTGGTGAAAGTGAGCGCGCGCCGCGTGCTGGTGCGCTGGAGCAGCAGCTTCCGTTTCCAGGAGGAAGTGGCGGCCTGCTGGGAGCGGCTGCGGGCGGCGCCGGCCTGAGTGGCGGGTTGAGGGAAAAACCCGAGCCTGGCAACCGCACGCGCCACGATCCGGGGACGCGGGGGGGGATCGCGCCCGCGCGCCCGGACGGCGGCCCGAAATGGGCCCCAACGCGGTCCGAAACCCCGCTGACGCCACACCCAAAGGACCTCAAACCCCTCCAAGCACACGCCGCAGAGAACCAACAGCCGCCAATCTCATCTCTCGGCAATTTTCGCCCTGCCTTCGGCGCTCAGCCGTCGGGGGTATGAGAAATGCAGGCTAAATCCCCTCCCAGGAGGGGACTTGCGGCGCGACGCTCAGCCTCATCTGAGCCCGCCATTGTTTTTGGCAATGAGTCTACGCCTAACCCGAACAGTATTCTTCCTACCCCAATTTCCCCCCCCAAAAACCAAACGCATACCAGCCGGACAAAAGACATGCGGCCGGCTTAAATCCCGCTACGCTCGGCGAAATTCCCCGCCATCTTCCCCGTATGATTCTGCCCGCCATGAAACCGACAGCCCTGTCCGCCCTCCTCGCTTGCGCTCTTGCGCCCGCCTTCGTCTCCGCCGCCCCCGGCGTGCCGGACGAGTTGGCATCGACCCGCTTTTCTGGTCCCGACATCACGCCGTGCCCGGCATGCCTGTGCGCCGCGCCGACCGGCGAGGTCTTTGTCGGGGTCGATCTCAACGGCTCGCTGGGCAAGGGGCCGGGCAAGGGTCGCATCGTGCGGCTGATCGATAAGGACAACGACGGCAAGGCGGACGCGCACACGGTTTACGCGGAGATCGACAATCCGCGCGGGCTGATCTCGGTCGGCAAGAAGCTGTTCGTTTTGCACACCGTGATCCCGAAGGACACCGGCAAGCTCGAAGCGATGCACCTGTCCGTGCTGGAAGACGCCGATTGGGACGGGAAGGCGGACGGCGAACCCAAGCGGCTCATCTCGAACATCAGCGTGGCCAAGCACAACCAAGACCGCGGCGCGGACCACACGACCAACGGCATCCAGCTCGGCATCGACGGCTGGATCTATGTGGCGGTCGGCGACTTCGGCTACGTGGACGCGACCGGCGCAGACGGCACGAAGCTGACGATGCTCGGAGGCGGCGTGGTGCGCGTGCGCCCGGACGGCAGCGAGTTTGAAGTCTATACCCACGGGCTGCGCAACATCTATGACATCGCCATCGACCCGCTGATGAACATCTTCACGCGGGGCAACACCAACGACGGCGGCGGCTGGAACGTGCGGTTCATCCACCACATCCAGACCGGCGAATACGGCTACCCGGTGTTGTTCAAGAATTTCACCAGCGAGATGCTGCCCGCGCTGCAGGACCTCGGCGGCGGCTCCGGCACCGGCGCGCTTTATTTCCAGGAACCCGGCTGGCCGGCGAAGTATTCCGACGTGCCGATGATGTGCGACTGGGGTCGCAGCCAGCTCTACATCCACCGGCTGGAGCCGGACGGCCCGAGCTTCACCCAGGCGCCGGAGGACTTTTTGAAGATCGCGCAGATCAGCGATGTGGAAGTCGATGGCAGCGGGCGGCTCTACGCGGCGGCGTGGGATGGCGCGGGGTACAAGGGCAGCGAGGGCAAAGGCTATGTGGACCGCATCGTGCCGACGGGCTGGTCCTACCAGGCGTTCCCGGAGGTGGCGAAGGCGGACGCCAAGGCGCTGGTCGCGATGCTGCGCTCGGACAGCGCGACCGCGCGGCGCACCGCCTCGCAAGAACTCATCAGCCGCCCGGACGCCGCCAATGCGGTCGCCGCCGTGGCGGTCGATTCGTCCGCCTCGCTCTACGCGCGGGTCGCGGCGATTTTCACCTACAAGCAGATGCTGGGCGACAAGGCGGCTCCAGGGCTGCTCAAGCTCGCGGGCGACAAAGCGGTGCGCGAATGGGCGATCCGCGCCTTGACCGACCGCAAGACGCAGCTCGCCGGGCTCAACAAAGATCTCTTCGTCGCCGCCCTGAAGGATGAAAACCCGCGCGTCCAGGTCGCCGCCGCCGTGGCGCTCGGCAGGCTCGGCGACGCCACCGCCGCCGACGCGTTGCTCGCCGTGGCGAACCCGCCCGGCAGCGCGGGCGGCGAAGCTCCGGAGGACGACAATGCGCCGGCGTTCGCCACCGAGCCGTTCAGCGGCTACGACACCGTGCCGGTCGAGGTCGATGTGACCGGGTGGGACGAAATGTTTTTGACCGTCACCGACGGCGGCGACGGCAGCGGCGAAGATCACGCCGCGTGGTTTAACCCGGTCTTCGTCAATGATGCCGGCAAGGAATTGAAGCTCTCGACTTTGAAGTGGAAGAAGGCGGAAAGCGAGTGGGGCAAGATCGGGTTCGGCACCAGCGCGGCGAGCCAGCCGCTCAAGACCGGCGACGGCAAGGACGCGCCGGACGGCTTGGGCACGCACGCCTACTCGGTGATCGTCTTCGACGTCCCGAAGGGTGCCGTGACCTTCAAGGCGGACGCCGGGATCGCCTCGACCTCCAAGGCGAAGGGCAAGATCCAATTCATGGTCTCGCGCAAGCCGGTCGCGGCGGCGGCGGCGGGCGGCGAAGGCCCGCACGCCACGCCCAATTCGCCGATCATCCTGCCGCACATCGCGGTCAAAGCGCTGGTCGATCTCCAGGCGGTCGATGCCTGCGTCGAGGCGCTCGGCGGACCGGACACGGCGGGCGCGCTCTGGGCGCTGCGCAAGATGCACGACGCGAAGGGCGTGGACGGCTTGATCTCCGCCTGCGGCTCGACCGCCGGCGAAGGCCACCGCGCCTCGATCCTCGCCGCCCTCATCCGGCTCTATCAAAAGGAAGCGCCTTACGACGGATCGTGGTGGTGGAGCACCCGCCCCGACACGCGCGGTCCCTAC
>JAWLBD010000012.1:0-117758 GCA_041395145.1 Verrucomicrobiales bacterium
GGCGCGATCCGGTAGATGCGGCCGCGATCGTCGCCCGCGCGCAGGTCGAGCCGCGCCTGCATCTCCGGCGAGATCCACTCGGGGTGTTCGATCACAAAGCGGTAGTAATCGACAACATAGAGCGCGCCGTCAGGACCGGTGCGCAGCGTCGTCGGGCGGAACCAATGATCGGTGCTGGCGAGGAATTCGGATTCGCCCTCGCCTTCCGCCCGGCGGCTGCGAAAGCCCGCGCCGTCCGGCTCCAACACCTCGCGATGCACCGCATTGTGGACCGGCTCGGAGATGAAGACGCTGCGCGCAAACGCGGTGCCGAACAGGTCGTCGCGATACGGGCATGGGCTGCACGCGCTGGTCACGTGCCCGACCGACCACGGCTGGTTCGGGCGGTCGATCGGCGCGCTGGCGGGAAAGACGCGGGTCGCGTCGTCGTAGTTGGCCAAGACGCGCTTCGTCGCCTTCACCGCGAGCTTCGGGTTGCGGCGCAGATAGTGATCGGGCAAGCCGACGTGCCACAGCCAAGTCGGATTGTTATTGCCGAACCAATTGCCCCAATCATCGCGCCGCCTCCCAAACTGCGTCTGCGACGACACCGCTTCGATCGCGCCCGTGTCCGGGCGGAGGCGCACATCGCGCCCGCTGATCGCCACCGTCTGCCCGGTCAACGCCGAGCGCACCTCGCCGCCGCTGTCGCCATTCGCCACATAGACCCAGCCGTCCATGCCCCACTCGAATCCATTGACGCGGTGCTGCTGGTTGCCGGGCGTGAACCCGGTGTAGAGCACCTCGCGGCGGTCGGCGCGGCCGTCGCCATCCGTGTCCGCCGCGAAGAAAATCTCCGGAGCCGCCGAGATCAAAACGCCGTCCCGCCACGGCATCACGCCGCTGGGAAAGGCGATGCCGTCGAGGAAGACGTCCGCTTTCTCATAGCGGCCGTCGCCATCGGCATCCTCTAACACTTTCACCACGCCGCCGGGCTTGCCCTTGCCATCCATCCCCAGCGGGTAGTCGCGCATCTCGACGACCCACAGCTTGCCGTCCGCGCCCCACGCGAGGGCGACCGGATCGACGACCGCCGGCTCGGCGGCGACGAGTTCGATCGCAAATCCGTCCGCGAGCCGGAAACTCGCCAGCGCTTCGCCGGGCGAGAGCGGCGGCGGCACGTCAAAGGCGATCAGTTGCTTCAAGGCGAAGCGCCGCTCGGCTCCACCGCGTTTCACCACCAGGTCGCCGCCCTCGATCCGGGCTTCCGCGCCGTCGAGCGGAGGCGGTTCGCCCGGCGCGCGTCCGGCGCTTTCCGGCGCGCACGGTCTGCGACCAGCCTTTGCCCCAGCCGAGATGCGGGGCGACCCGCGTGGACCACAGGTGGATCGCAAACCGGTCCGCCGCCGAGAACAACACGTCGTCAAAACCGTCGCCATTCAGGTCGAGAAAGCGCAGCGCCTCGCCGGGCACCACGCCGTCCGGCAATTGGAAATCCGCCTTCGCCCACGCTTTCGTATCCGCCTTTCGCGACTGGATCTCCGCGCCTTCGCCGCGCACCACGATCCGGTCCGCCGCGCCGTCGCGGTCAAAATCCCGCTCGATGAAAACCGCCTCCTGACCGGCGGCGAAGGTGGGCAAGGGCGAAGGCGGCGGCGAATTTGTGCGGAGCATCTCCGATTCTCTGGCGATCCGCCGCGCGGGTCAATCGCCGAACGCCGCCGCCGCCGCTTCGGCGAGCAGCGCCTCGACAAGCACCGGCACCTGATCGCTGGCCGTGCCGATCCGGCATTCGTCGAACAACGCGGCGGTCGCGCTTTCTTCGAGGTTCACTTCGATCGCCCGCGCGCCGCTCGCTTTGGCAACCCGCACAAACCCCGCCGCCGGATAGACGCGCCCCGATGTGCCGACCGCGATGAACAAATCGGCGCTCCGCAGCATGGCGACCGCTTCCTCCAGAAAAAACGGAACCTCGCCGAACCAGACGATGTGCGGCCGCATGACACCGGGCGCCTGGCAGGCGGCGCAGCGCGATTCCTCGCCCAGATCGCCCCGGCATTCCGCGACCGCGCCGCAGGCGGCGCAGCGCGACTTGAGCAGCTCGCCGTGCATGTGGCGCACGTCCGGCGAACCCGCGCGCTCATGCAGGTCGTCCACGTTCTGGGTGAAAAGTTGGACCTCGCCGGGGAATTCGGATTGCAGTCGGGCGATGGCAAGGTGCGCGGCGTTCGGCGCGATGCCGGGATCGAGCAGCAGGCGGCGGCGCGTGTTGTAGAATTCGTGGACCAGCGCCGGATCGCGGGCGAATGCCTCGGGCGTGGCGACCTCTTCGGCGCGATGCCCTTTCCACAGCCCGTCAGCTCCGCGAAAGGTGGGCAACCCGCTCTCGGCGGAAATGCCCGCTCCGGTCAGGATCACGATCGATCGCGTCGGCATTGGCATCGGCATCGGCTCACGGATTCCAGATGATCGCATGGGCGGCGAACTGCTCGGTTTCGTCGCCCGCCGCCGCCGCCGCGCGGAAGACCACGCGCTCGATGCCGCCGCCGAGCACCTCGGCTCCGCCGACCTGATCGACCATCGTCTCCCACTCGGAAAGATCGGTCGAAACGCGCGGGTCGTAGGTCAGGTCGAGCGCGTTCGGGCGGCGGCGAAACTCGACGGCGAGATAGGTCTGGCCGCCGTCATCGGCAAAGATGACCTCGCCAAGCGGGATGCCGTCGGCAGCGTGCGGGTTGAGCCCGAGCGCGTATTCGAGCCACGCCGGGAGATCGTCGCCGTCGTTGTTGGCATTCGGACCGCTCACGTTTTCGTCGGCGCGTTCCGCCGCATCGAATTCCTGGAGCTGCCAGATCGCGAACGTCATCGCTTGGGCGTTTTCAGCATTGCCCGGGCTGCCGCCGAGCGCCGCGCTGACCGCCCAGCTCGCCGGATCGTCCCAGCTTTGCCAATCGCCCGCCGGATCGCGGATGACCAGCGTGCGGCCGCCGCCGTCGGCGGGCGCGAAGAATTCGTCGGTGTAGGAAAACTTCAGGATGTTTTCGCCGACTGCATCGACGAGCACTAGGGTCTCGCCGCTGTTGTCGAGTTGACCGCCGAACTCGCCCGCCACCGGCAAGCCCGCGCCATAGCGAAACGCGAACGCCGCCGCATTCTTCACGACGAGGATCGCCTGCCCCGGTGCCAGCGCCGCGGCGGCGGGGAAAGTAAAGTCGATGCCTTCGATGAACGCCGCCCCTTCCAGGTCGAGCGGTGCGCTCCCGATGTTGACGAGTTCGACGAATTCAAAAAGCCCGTCGTCGGCAAAGCCGGCGTCGATCTCTGCCGGCGTCGGATCGGCGGGGTGGAAATTGATCTCGGAGACGCGGAGAAATTCCTGCGCCGGGCTGGGCGCGCCGGGGTAGGATGCCTGATCGACGACGGCGCCTTGTGGGTTTGTTAGGATAAGATCCTCGCCGCGCGCCGAGAGCTGCCCGCTGTAGCCGCCTTGGACAAAATGCCCTTCGCCGCCGGTCGGACCCGCCGCGCGCCCGCGCCAGGCGGCCACGTCTTTGGCGACGTAAAGCGTTTCGCCCGGCAGCACGACGGTGCCCGCTTTGAAAGTGAAATCGACCGCGCCGGAGATCTGCCAGCCGGAGATGTCGGCGGCGTAGGCATTCGGGTTGAGGATCTCGAAATACTCCTCGTCCTGATCGCCGGAGGCCGGCGAGAATTCGACCGCCCCGATCTGCATCGGCGGAGCCTCCGGCTGCGAGGCGGGGATGCCGACCGCGCCGACGCCGGATTCGATCCCATCGGCCAGCGTGGCGGCGAGGAGCATGTCCGAGCTGGTGCCGGTGCCGTTCGTCGCGTCGTTCAGCGCGTGGAGGGCGAGCACGTTGTTCGCGCCGTCGTTGAGCAAGCCAATCGCGCCGCTGATGTCGAAGCTCTGATAGACGAGCGCCGCGCCGTCGTCGTGCAGCGCGGTCGCCGCCGAATTCCACTGCGGCGCGGCGGGCGCGTTGGCGCGGGCGACTTCGGTGCCGTTGAGATAGGCGACGAATCCGTCGTCGTAGCGCACGCGCAGGATCAACGCCGGGACCGCCGAGGCGTCGGCGACGCTGAACGGGATCCGCACGTAGGCGGAGTCGTTCTCGCTGGTGCCATCGCCGTCGGTGTCGATGCGCTGCCCGGCGGGGACGCCCGCGCCGCGCAGGTCGGTGCCGAGGAACGGCGCATAGGTCACGTCTTCGTCGTAGCCCACGCCGTTGGTGCCCGCGACCCACGAGGCGTCGTCGAACCCGAGGGCGGTCCAGCTTTGCCCGAGCGATCCATCGACCGGCACGAACGCGGCGACCGGCGCGCTTTCATCGACGAACGTGGTGATGCCGCCGCCGCCGATCGGCTGCGCATGGTAGATGATGAGGTAAGGCAGGCGCGGGGCGAGGTATTCGGTTTTGATCCGGTCGTTCGCCGCCTGCAGCGTGTAGTCCGCCGCGCCGAAAAACGCGTTGGCACCCCAGCGCGCCTGGTCGGCGGGCGCGTCGGTGGCGAGCAGGGCGACCAACTCATCGATACGGTCATGGAAGTAGGTCGTGGCGAGGAATTGGTCGGTCAGCGTGCGGATGCGGCGCTTGAACATCGCCTGCGTGCGCGGGTTGTTGATGATGCGGTCTTGGATGTCGTTGTATTTCGTGCCGCCGGTGTGCAGCAGTACACGCGCGCGCCGAGGAACGGATGCACGGCAGTGGGGTTCGCCGCGCCCGCCGTGTTTTCGTTGGCGACCATGAAATCGGTGTTGAGCGCGTCAGGGTCCGAACGTCAGATCGAGATCCCACGGCGTCATGTGCCATTCGCCGGTGCCTTCCGAGTCGCGATAGACGTAGTGGTTTTTGTCGGAGGCGTCGATGTTCTGGCTGACCACGATCGTCGCCATGTAGTTGATCTGGGCGGGCAGGTTGATGTTGTCGAACAAGAAGTTTTCGAGCGCCGGACCGGACTGCTGCAATCCGGTGATGAGCGCGGCGAGGTCGCTTTTGTCCTCGTCCCGCCGCGTCTTCTTCTCGTAGCTCGCGAGAGCCAGCGGGTTGTCGTATTTCGAGCCGGGACCGCCTTTATAATAGGCTCCGTCCGGGTCCATGCCGCTGCGGCGCAGGAAATCGCGGTCCGGCTGCTCGACGAAAAGCGCGACGCTGAAGAATTGCGCGTTCTGCCGCAGGTGGACGTGGAACGTCTCCGGCGACGGCGTCCCGGCGTCCCGCCCGGAATTCATAGGTGAGCACCGCGCGGTTGTAGGACTTGTCGGTATAGACGGTGTTGAGGTTGAATTCATCCACGCGCGGCAGGTCGTCGCGGAACCGGAAGTGGAAGCCGTCGTTGAACTCGACCTTGTAGCTCTTCTTCGGCCACGCTCGCGCGGTGCCGCCGCGGATGCGGACGAACGCGTTGTCGTAGAACTCGCCATTGTAGAAGATCGAGCAGCGCGTCCCGGCGTCGGTCTCGGCGGCGGCGGGGTTTTGGACAAAGCGGTGGATGACCGGGAGCGGCGTGGCGACCGACGGATCGGCGATCACCGTGCCGTAGTATTCGGGTGCATTGTTAGGGTCGATGAAGGCGGGATCGCGGGACGAATTGCCGCCCGTGTCGGTCGCGCGGAAATACCAGCGCACCATCTCGCCGGGAGCCGCCGCGCCCGCCGGGATCTGGCCGCTGAATTGCCCGCCGCCGCCCGCCGCCATCGGCACGGTGATCTCGGGTCCATACATGACGCGATAGACTAGCTCCATCGCGGCGACCGGCGCGTTGGTCGCCTCGGCAGTCGCCGACACGCTGATCGGCTCCGCGGCGGTCGGCACGTTCGGGGAATGCGGCTGCCCGGCGACCGCGGGTCCGAGCGCGTTGGTCCCCGCCGCATTTTTGCCGCCGGGCGTCGGCGATGCGAAATACGACCGCGTCCCCGGATCGAGCACCAAGGTGCCGCCTTCCAGCTCCGGCAGGGCAAGCAGGTCGCCGTCGGCGGCATCGGCGTTCAGCGCCTGGATCGCCAGCAAGTTCGCCCCCGGCTGCAGCAAGCCGCGCTCGGCGGTCAGGTCGATCGAGACAGGCTGGATTGCCGCGGATTTGTCCCGCTCGACCAACGCGCGGGCGTCCCACGCCACGGCATTGAGGGCGGCGGCGTGCGCGGCGATCTGCGGCTCGGTCAAGGCGACGTTCCAGATGGCGAATTCATCGACCAAGCCGGAGAACTGCAACCCTGCGTCGCCCGCGTTGATCGTCGCGTTGCCGATGCGCATCTGCGAGATGCCCTGGTTGACGGCGACGTAGGGGGCGGTCGCCACCCGCTCGCCATTCTGCCAGACCTCGATGCCGCGCGCCGCATGGCAGGTCAGCGCGACGTGCGTCCATTCGTTGAGCGGCACCGTCGGCGTCGAGGCTCCGGCGATGAAGTTGGCGTTGTTGAGAAATAGGTCTTGGCCGTTGTTGGCGGTGCGGAACGCCCAGTGCCATTCGGTCGAGCCATCGAACCATTTGGTGATAAAGCGATCCCAGTCCCCGGTGTTGTTGCTGTCCGGTTTGACAAACGCCTCCAGCGTCCACGCCGCGCCGAGCCGAAGATCGGCGCTATCCGGGGCGACGAGGATCGCCGGCTCGCCGGGACCGCGCCCGATCTTGACCGCCGAGCCAGAGACGCCCGGCTCGTAGCCGATGGCCAGCGCGCCGGCTGCCGCCAGCCCGGCGAAGTCATCGTCCGCCGTGCTCGATCCATTCGGCGCGGCGCCCGCCCCGTCTTCGACGTTTCCGTCAAAGCTGTAGTAGGCGACCAACCCGCTGCCGGGCGAGAGCGACGTGTTGAGAATCGCCGACGCCACGCTGCCGGAGTTTGGATCGAGATTTTGCCGCGCGACTTCGGTGCCGTTCAGGTAGGCGACAAAGCCGTCATCGTAGCGCATCGCCAGCCGGAAGAATTCGAGCGAGCCCGGGTCCGCGACGTCGAAAGGCAGCCGCAGGTAAGCGGAAGTCGCCGTGTTCAACATCGCGGCCTGGAGGTTGCCGCCCGCCCCGATCAAGCCGTCGAAGTCGCCTTGCACATCAAAGCCGATCCCGGTTTGCGCGGACGCCCAGGACTCGCCGTTGGTCCCCTGCACATAGCCCGGCTCCACCCAGCCGGAGCCAAGCGCCGGTCCGGTCGCCGCGCCCGGCACCATGACGTCGGCGGCCGCCCCGGCGGCGGCGAGGCTCTGCGCGACCGGCGAATTCCCGATCCCATACGAAAGGTCGGCGCTCTGCGGCGGAAAGGCGGGCGCGAATTCCTGCGCGACGGTGGAGCCGTCCGGCTTGACCAACGCGAGGTATTCGCCATCGCCGGTGAGCTTGAAATTCGCATGCAGCTCGGCACCGGGACCGCCGCGATTTTTGTCCGAGGCGAAGACGATCAGGTAGCCGCCCGCCGGGATCTGTACGCCGGCGGGAATCTGCCACTTCGCCAGGTTCGCCGCGTCATCGGTCAAGAACCAGCCGCCGATCTCAAAGCCGTAGGCATTTGGGTTGTGGATCTCGATCCAATCCGAGTAGTCGCCATCCTCGTCCGCCAACGTGCTGTCGTTGACCGCCATGAATTCGGTGATCAGCGGATCGGCGAGAACCGCATCGACCCCGACGGTGACCTCCGCCGAAGCAGAGATGCCGCTCGCCAAATCGGTCGCCGTCAGGGTGAACGTCGCGTCCGCCGCCAGCGCGCCGGTGTCGATCTGCGACAGCGCCGTAACGTCGAGATCCGAAAAGGCACCGCCGTTAAGCCGGACGCTGTCCGCATTCTGCACCTGCCAGCTCAACTGCGCGCTGCCCCCAGATGCGACCGCCGGCGGCGTGGCCACCAAGCTCAAGACCGCCGTCGGCTCCGCCGAGTTTTGCGTGAACAATCCGGTGATCTCTTCGCCGGTCAGCCGTCCGCTCCAGATCGTGAATTCATCGTATTCCGCGACGGTATCGACATCCCAGCCGCTGCGCGGATTAAGCTCGACGATGTTGGGCGAAAGCAGGTCCGCCAGCGGTCCGGTCGGCGTGCCGGTGCCGAGTTCGGAGCCGTCGAGGTAGAGGCGGATCTTGCCCGCGCCGTCGTGGGTGATCGTGTACATGTGCCACTGGCCGTCGCCTTCCGGATTAGCGGTAAAGGAATCGACATCGGCTCCCCCACCCCAGAAATAGATGCTTTCTTTGACCGGGTCGGCGTTGTCGAAGATGAACAGGCTGCGCTTCACACCCACGCCGCCGATGGCGGATCCGCCCCAGTAGCAAGGTAGCCGAGCCGTGCGGTAGAGGCGACCTTTGCCCAGACGTTCAGCGACCACGGGTCCGCTGCGCCAGCGGGCAAGTTCGAGACCGCCGTGCTGGAGACGCTCTGCGCCGCGCCGAGGCTGATGCCTTGCCCGAACCTGCCGGTGACGTAATCCGCCGTCCCGGCGCTAAGCGCCCCGGCGTTCCCGCTCGGCGACGAGTCGGAGAGGTCGCCCTCAAACCGCCACGAGTGGACGAGGCTGGCCGCCGTGAGCGATGGGAGACCGGCGAAGAAAACCACGCCTGCCGCGAGGCAGGCACAAAGGGGGCGTAAGCAGCGAGGCATGGCGGCGACTATCGCAAATCGGATTCGGCTGGCCAAGGATTGCTTTGCGTGGAGAGGTGGATTTCCGCCGCAAGATCCATGCGAGCAGGGCGGATCGGCGGGAACTTGCCCGCCGGGGACTCACCCCGTCCCTTCTTCCGGCCGCCCGACTATCCCTTTAGCGCATTGCGGTAATTGATGATCCCCGCGCAGATCGCATCGGCCATCTTGTTCCGCCAGTCGGCGCTTTTCATGTAGCGCATGTCATCCGGGCTGGTGATAAAGCCCGACTCGAATAGAATCCCCGGCTTGTTCAAGCCGACGAGCACATCCCAGCGGGCCCGCTTGATCCCCCGGTCAAGGAGCTTGAGCCGATAGAGCACCGCCGAATGGACGGCGGTGGCCAGCGCGATATTTTCAGAATCGCGCAGGTTTCCGCGATACTTCTTCCCATCCGAACTGCGTGCGCCGTAAATCGACGACGACCCCTGCGGCGCGAGCGCGTAGGTTTCGATGCCCTTCGCGGTCGAATTCGACGTGGAGTTAAGATGGATGCTGACGAAGATCGAATTCGGCACCGCATTGGCGACGCGAACCCGCTCGGTCCGGCTGAGGAACGTATCGCTCACCCGCGTCATGTGGACCTTAAAGCCCTTGGACTGAAGCATCGCCTTGGTGCGGATCGAAAGGTCGAGCGCGTATTTCTTCTCGACGCCGTAGGCGCTTTTGGCCCCGGAATCGTGCCCGCCGTGACCGGCGTCTAGCACGACGGTGTCGAACTGCTGCGAGCCGCCGATGTAGCTGGGCCGCAGGACCGGGTCGATCAATTTCGACAGGTCGAGGCGCGAGATAAGCGGCTTGTTCCCCCGGCTCGTGACCGGGAAGCTAAGCACAAACTTCACGTTGTTGATGAAAAGCTCTGTCGATCCCAACTGCGCCTTTATGTGCAGCGTCCTGGACCGAAACCAAACGTGGTTCTTCGAGATGCTGACGGTGCTAAAGCGGTAGAAATTTTTGATGCTCTCCCCGGTGATATAGTCGCGCCCGCCGACTTTGACGACCTCCCAGCCAGATTGCACTTCGCCTTCGTCGCTATTCTCGCCGCCCTGGTCCTGGGCGGTTTCCCCAATGGCAGCGCGGGGTGCCCACATCGCCGCCGCCGCCGAGGCGATAGCCGCGAGGGCGGCGCGCCGGGTCGACGAACTTCCGGAAAATTCGGTCAACGGGTTTCCTGGCTGCTCAGGAGTCATCATGGTGGGAGATACGAAGGTGAGGACCTTACCTCAATTCTACGGGATTCAAAAGGCTTAGGGAGATCAGCCCCCTGCGCAAGCGCATTCCACCCACCCCTCTCAGCGGATTCCGCTAATCGACGAAGTAACTGAGATGCTCGAGCTCGAGGGCAAGATCGACGTTGTTGACCTGCACCTGGTTGGGATCCACCTGCAGGAGGCTCGGCGAAAAGTTAAGAATCGCCTGGATCCCGGCATCGATGATTTCGTTCGCGATGAGTTGCGCGGACTCGGCCGGCACTGCCAAGATCGCCATCTTCACCCCGTAGGTCCGGATAAACTCCGGCAGCTCCCTCGGGTGAAAGATCGGCGGCTTGCCATTGATCCCGCGGACCGCCTTCGGGAAAAGGTCGAACGCCGCGACGATTTCAAAGCCCTCTTTATTAAATCCCTGATACCGCAAAAGCGCTGAACCTAGGGAGCCAACCCCGATCAAAATGACCGGCTGGAGCCGATTCGAACCAAGCACGTCGGTCAAGGTCGCCCCCAAATGCTCGACGTTATACCCTAGCCCACGCGTTCCAAGTTGCCCGAAGTGTGCCAGATCCTTGCGGAGCTGCGTCGGCTTCACCCCCGCTGCCCTCGCCAATGCCTCGGACGAAACCGTCACCGCACCATGATCCCTCAGCTTCTGCAGGCATCGCTGATAGATCGACAGCCGATAGATCGACTTGCGCGGAATGGAAATCTTATCCTTTTCTTTGATCACTTGTGAAATTTCTCGAACTTAGCACCTTGGTCAAGGACTTTGTCTTTCTGTTAGGGTCACTTTTAGTGGCTATATTGTAAAAAATCGCCACCTCTTTCGGAGATCAAATGTCTCCCTTAGCCTGACCGGCAACCTCGACGACCTCGCTCGTGACAGATCCGCGGGAGAATCGGGTATGTAACAAGTCCCCATTTTGGACCTGATCCGCATCAGAAACTACCGTTCCGTCGCCTTTTTGCGTGAGGGAGAATCCGCGGGCAAAGACGCTTTCAGGCCCCAGCGCGCGGAGCAGATCGCGGATTCGGTCGAGTTGCCGGACCGGTGCCTCGACGCCTGATCGGACCGCAGAAGCGAGCCGCTTTTCCTGCGTTTCGATTCGGCGCGCCGCCTCGGCGAGCGTCCGGTCGGGGCGATAGGCGTCCAAAGCGCGTCCCAGCATCGCCAAGTCACCGGCAAATTGATCGAGCAGCGCATGGGCGGCGTCCTCTAGCGCATCGGCAGCCAGGTCGAGGCGCTGTTCGGCATCGGCAAGCAGACGCCTGGGTTCGGAGGCAAGCGCCCCGCGCGCCGTAAGATCGAGAATTCGCCCGGCATGATCGAGCCGCCGCAGGACCGCGCGCTCCATGGCGAGGCGAAACCCGGAAAACTGCGCCGCCAACGCCCCGCCATCCGGCGCGAGAATCTCCGCCGCCGCGCTCGGCGTCGGTGCCCGCAAGTCGGCGACAAAATCAGAAATCGTGAAGTCAATCTCGTGGCCGATCGCCGAAATCGTCGGGATCGGGCATTCGAAGAGCGCCCGCGCGACCGCCTCCTCGTTAAACTCCCACAGATCCTCCATGCTACCGCCGCCCCGCGCCACGATCAGGGCGTCAATAGGCGGCAGATTAGTGGTCCGCGCCGGGTCAGACAGCCAGCGGATCGCCGCCGCGATCTCCGATGACGCACCCTCCCCTTGCACGCGGACCGGGAAAATCAAAACCCTGATCCACGGCGCGCGGCGCCCGAGGATCTGAAGCATGTCCCGGATGGCCGCTCCCGTCGGCGATGTGACGACCGCGATGGTCTGCGGAAAGCTTGGCAGCCCAACCTTGTGCGCTTGATCGAACAGTCCTTCGGCGGCGAGCTTCTGCTTAAGCTCCTCGAAACGAGCCTGTAACGACCCCAGCCCTTGCTCTTGAACCCGCTTGACGACGAGCTGATACTGCCCTCTCGCCTCATAGACTGAAATCTGTCCGAAAACGCGGAGCCGCTTCCCGTTGGCGATCTCGATCCGCGACATCCACGCATCCCCCCGGAAGTAAACGCAGGAGAGCTGCGCGGCGTCATCTTTCAGCACAAAGTATTGGTGCCCAGAGGCTTGCATCCGATGGCTACCGACCTCTCCCTCCACCCAAACATCGCCGACCTGCCCCTCCAGAAGGTTTCGGATCCGCCGGGTCAATTGCGATACCGTCAACGCCTCATCGCCGCCCTTGCGCCGCCGGGAGACAGGCGTTCGCGGCGATGATTTGGCGAAATCGAAATCCATTTTTTTGATCTTTAAAAAACAAACGGCATCGGAACTGCTGCAGTTTGTCAGGCAATAAGGGCATTTCCGTTCTACCACCGAAGTTCGATACCAACAAAAAATGTTCAAATTCGCGTTTTTTTTCTGGACTGGTGGAGCACGGCTTCCCTAATTTCGCACGATAACGAAGGACCTCTATTCCTCATCCTCATCCAATCATCATGAAAAAGGCTCTGCTTTCACTAGCCCTCCTGACCGCCTCCTCCGTCGCGGCACCCGTGGCATTCTTTATTCGTTCACGGAAACGCCAAAATATCCCACCAGCCGGTGATCCGTGGGTAGATCTTGGAAACAACACCTACTCGATCAATGTCGGAGTCGGCGGTTACATCCAAGATCTTTCCTTCGCGATGTCCCTCTTTCACACCGCTTCGGGTGATGGCGTGGTCTCCATCACATCACCTCTCTCACCACTGTTGAAGTCGTCAATCCGCAGTCAGTAACCAACCAGAATTTCAACGACTACGGAATCGACCTCACCGGCGTGGGACTTGGTCTCGTCCCCGGAACTTTACGAATTTGCGGATTCGGCATCGATCAGCCATTTTGATTTCTTTGACACCGTTGGAACCGGCATTGCCGCCAATACGATCGTGTCAGGGACCTACCAGCCAGCAAACCCGCTTGCAGCATTTTTGGGCGAAAGCGCCACGGGAATTTGGACCATTTCGTTTGATGATACCGCTCCGGGTGATTCCGGGCAGGTTTTTAACTTGGAGTTGAACATTGCCATCCCTGAACCCTCTCGCGCTTTGCTCCTTTGCTTAGGGCTAGTCGGTTTGGTTCTCCGCCGGCAGCGGTAGAACACTCGCCATACCAATCTCGAAAGACCGATCCTGTTGCGGGATCGGTCTTTTTTTTCGAATGATTGCGGTCATCGAGGCAACAAAAGCCGCGTGTCAGGTGGTCCGAGACCTGATCTACCCGCCGGGCTGCGAGCTTTGCGGCGATGAGCCAGATGCGTCCTACTGGCATTTGTGTGGGGCGTGCCTCGCCTCGTTTCCCAAGGTGGAGCCGCCGTTTTGCGAGCGCTGCGGCGAGGTTTTTGAGGGGGCGGTCGAAGCCGCGACGATCCGCTGCGGCAACTGCGCTGGTCGCAACTATCGGTTTGCCTTCGCCCGCGCTGCCTATCGGGCGGACGGCGACGTCCGCGAGCTAATCCACCGGTTTAAATACGGGCGGCGCCAGTATCTCCGGCGGGCGCTGGGCGGGATGCTTGCCGATGCCTTCGCCGCCGATGACCGGCTGGCCGGCGATTGGACGCTCGTCCCCGTCCCGCTGCACCACCGGCGGCAGCGGGAGCGCGAATTCAACCAGGCGCGCGAACTTTGCCTGGTGCTGGCAGCCCAACGCGCGATGCCAGTCGCCGACTGCCTGCGCCGCACGCGCTATACGTCGCAACAGGCGAGGCTGACCCGGCAGCAGCGGCGCGACAACCTGAAGCGGGCGTTTGCTCTCCCGCCGCGTTTCAAAGGCTGCTTCGCCGGAAAATCGGTTTTGCTCGTCGACGACGTCTTCACGACTGGGACCACCGCCGATGCCTGCGCCCGGCTGCTCCTCCGCATCGGGAAGGCGGAGCGGGTTGCCGTGCTGACGGTTGCCCGCGGCTAGATATCAGCGAGACGGCGGCGCACCGGGTCGAGATGGCATATTGTGGCGGCGAGAGCGAAGCCGCGCCATCCGGAGGATCGCGACGCCGAGGGCGATGATTCCGGCACCCAGCGGCAGCCAATCGCCGGCGACCGCGTAGGGGGTCATCGGCTGCGCCTTGGGAACGGGCAAGTTCGCGGCGATGAAGGCGGGGGTGAATGGCGGAGCCTGCTCGATCACCTGCCCGGTCGAATCGATCAGGCAGGTCACCCCGGTATTCGCGGCGCGGATCATGGGTCGGCGCAATTCAATGCAGCGGAAGAGCGCGTTGTGGAGATGTTGCCGGGCGGCGGCGCTTTCCCCAAACCAGCCGTCGTTCGTAGAATTGAGCAAGACCTGCGGGTAACCCGACCGGACCGAGGCGCGGGCGACCCGGGCGATCGTATCCTCGAAACACACGAGGGGCATCAGATCGATCTCGGCGCCATCGACTTGGATGCGGAGCGGCTCATCGCTTTCGCCGGGCGTCAAATCGGTGGGGATAAGTCCCCCAGCCACCCACTCGAAAGGCGGAAAGACGCCGCGCAGCGGAAGGTATTCGCCAAACGGCACGAGGTGGCGCTTATGGTAAAACGCGGCGCTCTTCGGCGTGCCGCGCATGAGGAGGATCGAGTTGAAATAGCCACGATCCGGCACGGACACGTTCGAGCCGATCGCGAACCACGTTTGCTCGTCCGCGCCTCCGAGCACGTATTCGAGATAGCTCTGCGTGTAGGTGTGGTAAAAATCGAGCGGCAGCGCGGTTTCGGGCCAGACGACGAGGTCTGCGCCGCCGGCCGCCAGCCCGATCTCGGTCTGCTCGGCATAGCCGTCGAAAATCGATTTGGCGAATTCGGCATCCCATTTGATATCCTGCGGCGTGTTCATCTGCACCGCTAGAACGCGGACCGGAATCGCCTCGCCCGCCCCTACCGGCTGTTCAGCTTTGCCAGCCCGTAGAAAAAGATGAGCAACACCACCGAGATGGCCCACCGCGAAGTCAACGTGGTGCGCAGGCGCATCTCTCGGATCTCGAGCACGATTCGGCGGAGCAGCGCGGCGACCATGACCGCGACAAAACAGAGGACAAAGGAAAGCCCGCTGCCACCGATCACATCGCAGATTTGGATCAACGCCGGGTCGTCGGCGAGGGAGACGCCAAGACCATTCCACCCGAACCCCGAAAAGAGCGTGCCGCGCAGCCATTCGTTCCGCCCAGGCTGCCGCATTCAGCAGCGCAACGCATCGTCGCCAGCGAGCTGCCCCATAAAGCGCCCCCTTCCCCGGTCGAGAATTTCGATCCCGCCCCACCGCCGCCATCCGCGCCTGGATGCGGCTGAGGCGCTCCTCTCGCGCCGCCGCCCGCAACTCGCCATCGCCGCCCGGTGACATCGCGGTGTTGTCACCGCCCCACTGAGGTCGGAGCTCAGTACAGCCGCCCAACGGTCGCCGCGAACGCCCCCCACAACGCAGGAAAAAGAGCAAGATAAAGCGACAACAAGGGCGGAAACACCCAGGGGACCGCGACCCTGGCAACTCGCTCAGCCACCAGAGGCTGGCGGTGAAAAAGGCGGTGCCGAACAAATAGCCCAGCGCGAATCCCCGGTGCCAGCGCCTTGGCTTCTTCCCGCCCGGTTCGCTCAACCAGATCGCCCAGAGAACCGGAATCGCCCACAACCACGGGGAAGCGGCAAACCCGAACGGCGGGTAGGCAGACGCCAGAACCAGTCCTCCTACCAGCGCTCCAAACCAGGGCAGGATGCGGCGAAGGGTCGGCATGGGGGCGAAAGGTGGCAGGGCGCTGGCGGAAACGCGAGTCTCGGCGGGAAGCAAAAAGGGCACCCTGATCCGGGTGCCCTTTTGCGGGTGGCGAAATTAAATCACATCTGCGCTAGGGAAGGCGGGTGATGACCACCCTCAGGAAGGTCGGCTCGTCTCCCATTTCCTCGGTCGCCCTGATGCAAAGCGATTTCATCTCGACGCCGGATGTATTCTCGGTCGTGGTGTGATTCAGCTCGAATAGCACCACGTTGTCGGGGTTGGAGTCCCAATCTTTCAGGTTCTTCGAGATCTCCGCCCGATACTCATAGCCCTGCGCGGTGTAGGTCATCGTCTCTTCATCAAACGCCCCGGTCGGCAAGATCGGGAACCGGATGGCTGCAAACGACTTTCCATCGACCGACACGGTTTCGATCCCCGGAGACTCGGCAGCGGTATTCGCCTTCAAATCAGAGGTGCCGAATGCGCGCTCAACCATCGTAACAAAGCCGTCACCATCGAGGTCACCCGCCAATTCACCACCGACGCCGCCAGCCGCCGGGCTGATGACAAGATCGAACTGTTGGGTTCGTGAAGCAAACGAGTGGAAAATCTCGATGGCGATCGGGATGACTCCGCCGCCTGGGAAATCGATGACACCAGAGATCTCGCCGGTCAGGCGGTCGATCGTCAGGTTCGGGACCGGCGGCTCATCGAGGGGTTCCGCCGTGAGCGGGTCGATGAAACGATAGGATGGAATCAAAGTGAGGTCCCGATCGATAACATCGAGGCGGTGCGCCTCATTGGTCGCGTCATTGGTCGCTCCGGGGGTCGCATTCGCCGCAGGCTGCTGGAACCAGTTGTGACCGATCTAGCATGCCTTGGTCATCGGTGGAGCTAGCATAGGCGGACATATTCCCGATCATCTGACCTATATCTGTGAAGCCGTCTCCATTCCAAGAAAGTCCGATCAGTGGATTCGAAAACCTATCATTTACAACGACGCTGGAAAAGTCCGTGTTAATATAGGTATACCACACAAACGGATCAACCGGAAGGGCGGATCAAAGGTTAGCGGATATGCGGCGGAGGCGTGGGAGTAAAGAAGTTCGTATTCGTGCCAGAAACAACGAGACCATCACTCGGGTCGTAGTCATCAGGAGGAGCAATGTGTCTCTGTCTGTTCCATTGTAAATCACCAACAATGTCCCAGGGACCAAAGTCCTCCAAAACTCACTCTCATTGAAAATAATATCGTTGGTGGCGGCGTAGCTATTGCCGAAGCTCCAGCCCCGGTAGTCCGCTTGAGCGATGATCATAAACTCCACCCACTCTTTATTCCCGCTTAAGCCCTGGCTAAATTCGTTGATGGCAAATACAGGCTGGTCAGCGGGCGGCTGGGGATTGATGAAAAGAGTGGCGTCATAATAATAAAACTGCCCATCCTCTGCAACCGTAACGGGACGGCTATCTACAATCACGATTTCCGTGGTAAGAGCATCCCCTGGCTTGCGGTCAACACCCCTCACTTGGGCTCGATAGAGATTTCCCGCGCTTACAAAACTCGGGTCAAGAGAGAATTCCAACGATGAGGAGTCAGCCTTGTCGTACGGTAGGCTCATCAAAGGTCCGACATCAAAGAAATTCACCCCGTTTGGGCTGTATTGAAACTGAACAGTAATAAAGAAATCGTCGTCCTCTGGGTCACTTGCGGTGATCCCGTTGACCACCAAGGGAACATCATCGAATGTTTGACCGGTTGGAGTAAGCGTAGCGGACTCAACGACTGGCGGATCGTTATTAAGGATACCGTAGAATACCACATCCCAGTCCATCAATAACTATCATCATCCGACTCGATAATCAAGGTCCACACGCCCCCGTTTCCGGTACGGACTTCCCCCAGTGCTGGACACTGGAAAACTGCCATGCCTCGGGGAGCACCGGCCAACTGGCACGAGGATTTGGAGGGGGATGCGGAAATTGCGGCAAATTATCAGCAGGTGGCAACCCTCCAAAATTCGTTAACGTTCCCCACGGGGAAATCAAAAGAATCCGACCTTGTGCATCGGCGGTGCCATCCGCAAAACGAAAGGAAATCTCAACGTGCTCAACGCGCATTTGGGCGTTGGGTCCCTCCAAGGTCAACTGATAGATTCCTCCACTGGGGGAATTGAGGTCTCGAACTGCCGCGCCAAAGCGCATGAACTCTGAAGCGGGATTGGAAGCCGGTCGCGCAAGGTCCACGGCGCTGTTGGATTGATCATCCCGGCACAGGTGGCGGGATTCATCGCGAATCCTCTGGAGACTGGATTTTCAAAGGATGATGTCTGGACGATAATCCATTGATATCTTTGGTTCCAAGGAGAGGATTTCGTTCCCGCATCAATGCCACTGATCCGCCAACGAGCGCAGCAGATGCAGAGGTGCCAGCGAAATCATTGCGATAATCACCGGCAAAAATCCGCGAGTCACCAGATCAGCAGTGAGCATCTGAGTATTTCCTACTTACCTGTCCAGAGGGTGCTGAAATAAAAACAGACGCGCCCGGTTCAGTATAAACAGCTGGGAAACCGAGGGGGGCACGACTGATCCTACCGTTATCACATGCCTGCTAGTCTCAAGTGCCCGGTAGTCAGGGCTTTCCCCAAATTGCCCATCATCGCCCGCAGCCCATGCATAGACGGAGCCAAGGGAATTGACTCGAAGTACGCTCTACGGCGGCTGGATCAGGGGGTTCAAATCTTCCTTGGAAACCAAAGGATGCGACGCGCACAGGGATTCCGCCAAGCCCGTGATTCAATGCGCGTTGCAGATTTTCGCTCCCTGGAGGAGTTCTCAAGAAAGCGGATACCCGCTAGGTTGGACCGATAGGCGATCCCTGCCATTCCGTTCAAATTGTCCCCACGGGCCCCGGCAATCGCCGCAACCGCCGTCCCATGCGCATCAAACGGGAAGGGGGTTGGGTCCTTGTCACCATCGATAAGGTCAAAATGGTCCCCTGCAAAGGTGGCAGGTCGCATATCCGGATGGTTCAACTCTAGTCCGTCATCGATGACAGCAATAGTCTGATTCAGCCCCGAAACAGCCCCGGAAACCGGTGATGGGATCTCCGCACCATGCGTCAAAAACAGGAACCCAAGGGAAAATCGTGTTGAGGACATCGTCGGGGTGTAAGGCGGTTCCCGGCGTTCGAGATACCATTGCGCTGGGTAGAGAGGGTCATTCAGATCTACCCGGCGGCCCCAGTCCTAGGGACCATTACAACCTCCGCCCGCTCAACGATCATTGGCAACTCCATGCGAAGCCCGTTCCACTGCTTCAAAGAGCTTTAAAATACTGTTGTGTTTAAAACTTACCCACCCCCACGATCAGCTACCTGACTCAAGAGTGTCAACTGATGCTTAGCGGCAAGCATCAGGGCGGTGCCGTAGTCTGAATACTCGCCAAGCTTGACCCTAATTTCATTTGATACAATCAAACCGTCGTCGGGTCCTTGCGAAGAGAGATACGGGTAGACCATCAGGTAAGCTCTCCTTCCCTTGCTGGCGCCGTGCCTCGACCAACTGCCGTATCGCCTCATGGGACCCAACAGCTCTACACGACAGACTTGCCCTCGATTTTTCCGGTCAAGATATTTCGTTCCCAGTAAAAATTATGGGCAAGCAGGTAGGTGCGAGTTGAACCTGTTTTTAGCCCATAGGGTATCACAAAATCTTCGTCGTAAAGCGCAGTTTTTGGGGGATTGAACTGCGCAAACGAAGAGCCGACCATCAGAAATGTGGCGAGGGCAGCGATCGAAGTTCGAAGTCGGTTCATTTGAATGTTGGGGAGGGATTTAAACCGAGGCAGGCTCTTGTGAATCTACTCTAAGTGTTTACGATGTAAAGGATTTGGCAAGAAAACACAACCCTGTTTCCTAGACGATATCAAAAAATTTACTCCTCGCCGCCTTCTCCCAGGTCTTGGTTGTTGACATACTGGCGGACAGACCCATCGGGGAAAAGCAAGTGAGCCGCCTCATCGTGGGGCGAACCGATTTCCATGGCCCATGGCTGTCCCGCGTACCGATAGGCCGCATTTTGCTCAGGCCCAAAGTCAGTCGGAATGTAGGAGACGACCTTGGCCCCGGGTTCTTCTTCGATAAGCCTGTCGCGGCGCTCCGCAGGGCAAGCCCAAGTCTCCTCAGCCATCCCGTAGCTCTCTAGTTCCTCGATCCACCAACCCCAATATTCATTCTCATCCGAGTAGTCTGCGGGATCTTGCGGCCAATGACCTCGGTCGTTGGTGTAGCTGCCGAGGGAAGAATGAAGAACCCTAAGATTTCCGATGCACTTGACCTTCTCTGCCCTAGCGCGCATGTACCCACTTATCGGGATCGTCACTACTGCCAGTATTGCGACAATTGCCAAGACAACCAGTAATTCGGTCAAGGAAAATCCTGACGATGGCTTGCTCATCTTTGATCGAGTTGGCGTAGTCACAATTGTTCAAACGCGAGGGAGATTCATAAAATTAGGTCCAAATTCGCCAGAAAAAAAGGGGCACCCGTGAGGGTGCCCCTGAAACTCGTAGAACCCAAATCCGTTCCTAGTTGAATGAAATCTGGGAACCGAAAACGAAAAGAGCGACCCGTTCACCCAAATCAGGCAATTGAGGATTCTCCCCGCCTTGAGAGATTGTTTGCCCAATCACGGTGAAGTTTGTGTTGTCTACTGCAAATTGGGTCGTGCTGTTCGTCACCGTCGTTTCAACGTCAACGTTACCGAAGAAGCGGGCGTAGCCTTCTCCCTTGAAGCGGACCTGGGGATGGGTGCGGGTCATCTTGCAAACCCACCCGGTGTTGCAGAAATTCACGTTGCTGCCGCTGGAGCTGTTGGTGTCAAATTGACCGTTGGCGGAGAAGCGGACCGTGCGACCGTTGGTCATGCCAACGACGATGCGGTTTCCGCGGTCGGCGGTGCCGTAGGTGTTGCCGAGATAAACGATCCCCTTATAGAAGACGGCAGAAGAATTCTGAATCGCAACCTGGGTCGAGGAGTTTTCGCGCCAGCGGGCGATACCAACGCCGTTGGGCATGCGGAGGATCGCCTGATAGTTGACGTCCGGATTGTCGGCGTAGTCGTTGTTCGACCAAGGTCCGCCGGTAAGGGCGAACGACGGAGCTGCTTGCAGGGCGAAAACAGCGGCAAGGAGGGAGAAGAGCTTACGCATAGTGCAGATTTGTGGCGGATAGATGGGACCAATTCAAGCAGTTTTTTCCGACTTTTTGCGGATCAGGGCGCTTTTTTAAAAAGCCATAATTTCCAGCAGATCCCGCGAACGGCGGAGCCGGAAGCCACCGGGCAAGTTGGCGACCGCTCCATTCTTGCGCGCGATTCCCATCGTCTGGACGATCTCGGCCTCCCGGAATCCGACATCGGGAATCCCGTTTTTGCGAAGCCAAGTGCGGGCGAGGCGGAGCCGCAAGGCCGGCGGCAACCCGGCGAATACATTTGCGTCAAGTCCTTCGTTTTCAGCGGGAAGCAACATCTCGACGGCGGCATCGAAGTATTCGATATCCGCCTCGGCAAGGCACGCCAACCGCAAGATGGAAGTCCCAACATCCCGTTGGAAAACCTCAGAGAGCAACGGGAGAATCTCGCTCCGCAATCGATTTCGCAAGAACTCCGGCGAGGCATTCGAGGCATCCTCCCGCCAGCGGAGCCGCTCGCTTTCGGCAAATGACTGCAACTCGGCGCGGCGGACGCCGAGAAGCGGTCGGATGGCGGAAACCTTCCGATTTCCTCTGGCAGGAAGCGGGCATTCCTCGCGCATGCCGGCGAGACCGCGCAGCCCTGCGCCACGGAAGAGGTTCATAACCACGGTTTCGACCTGGTCATCGGCATGGTGGGCGAGAAAGATCCTCGGGCAGCGAAATTCGCGGGCGCAGTCGGCGAAAAACGCGTGGCGTGCCTGCCGCCCGGCGGTTTCCAGCGACAGTTTTTGGCGTTTTGCCAACGCCCGGACATCTGCGGAAGCCCCTTTAAATGAAAGACCTAGTTGCTTGGCAAGCGAGGCGGCGAACCGGGCGTCCCCCGCCGAGGCGCGCCCGCGGAGCCGGTGATTGAGGTGGCAGACGACGAGGTTGCGG
This sequence comes from Verrucomicrobiales bacterium, assembly GCA_041395145.1. Lineage (GTDB taxonomy): Bacteria > Verrucomicrobiota > Verrucomicrobiia > Verrucomicrobiales > DEV007 > JAWLBD01. Next base: position 21,646 of record JAWLBD010000012.1, read on the forward strand.
TAGCCAGCCTCGACCAGCAGATGGAGCAGCGCCGTTGAATCCAAACCACCCGACACGCCGATGAGATAGCGGCGGCGCGGCGGGTAGCGTTCGGTCAGGCTACGCAGGCTTAATTTCGGAGGCTCCAAAGTAGCGGTGCAGCGGCTCGGGCAATTTCACCGAGCCATCAGGCTGCTGGTAGGTCTCGAGCAGGGCCACATAGAGCCGGGGCAAGGCGGTGCCTGACCCGTTGAGCGTGTGGCAGAAATGATTTTTCCCGTCCTCGCCTTTGAACCGCAGGTTCATCCGGCGCGCCTGGTAATCGGCGAAGTTCGAGCAGCTCGACACTTCGAGGTATTTGCCCTGCCCCGGCGCCCAGACTTCGATGTCGTAGGTTTTCGCCGAGCTAAACCCGAGGTCCCCGGTGCAGAGTTCGATCGTGCGGTAGTGTAGCCCGAGGAGCTGGAGCACCTTTTCGGCGTTGGCGGTCAGGTCCTCCAATTCGTCGAACGACCGGTCCGGGTGGACGACCTTGACCAACTCGACCTTGTCGAATTGGTGCATCCGGATCAAGCCCCGCGTCTCCCGCCCCGCCGATCCGGCTTCCCGGCGGAAACATGGCGTGTAGGCGGCGTATTTGATCGGCATTTCTTCGAGCTTCAGAATCTTCTCGCGCTCCAAATTCGTGACCGGGACTTCCGCCGTCGGCGCGAGGAACATTTTCCCGTCCTCCAGCCCATACATATCTTCCTCGAACTTAGGAAGTTGCCCGGTTCCGAACATGCAGTCGCGCTGGATCACAAACGGCGTATTGACCTCCTTGTAGCCGTGCTCGCCGGTGTGGAGGTCGAGCAGGAAATTGAGGAGCGCCCGCTCGAGGCGTGCGCCTTGACCGGTGAAAACGACGAAGCCGCTGCCCGAGATCTTCGCCGCCAGCTCAAAATCGAGGAGCCCGAGCGAGGTGCCGAGGGCGACGTGGTCTATCGGGTCGGCGATCTCCGGCTTCTCGCCCCACTCGCGCACCACCGGGTTGGCGGTCTCATCGGTGCCGACCGGGCAGGCATCGTGGGGCAAATTTGGGATGCCGAGCAGGAGATCGCGCTGCTTGTCGTCGTGGGCGGCGGTCTCTTCGCCGATGGCGGCAATGCGCTCCCCGATCGCTTTTCCGCGCGCTTCTTGGGCGGATGTGTCCTTTCCCTCGCGGCGGCCGATGCCGATTTCTTTGCTGACCGTGTTGCGCTCCGCCTGGAGCGCCTGCTTTTCGGTCTCGCCTTTGCGGCGCGCTTCATCGCACTCCAGCACGGCGTCGATCAGCATCCACGCATCGCCGCCGCGGGCTTTGAGGCGTTCGCGGACGGCGTCTGGTTCTTTTCGTATTTGTCGGATGTCGAGCATAGGGGCGGCAATACTAGCGGACTTCGGCGATTTGGGAAGGCTGGGTTTTGGGCGAAAACTCGCCTGACCGGACCACAACAGCCATCGTGTCACCCGCGCCGATCAGGCAGAAAACAGAGAGAAGAAACCTTGCGCGGGGCGTCGCGATGTGGTTGCCTTGCCGCCATCATGAAAACACCACACACCCGCCTCCTTTCGTCCGCCGCTGCCGCCATTGTGGCCGCAGCATGTTTTGCCCCGCAGATCGCCCCGGCGGATGATCCCGCCACGCTGAAGTTCACTTGGCAGGTCGGCAAGACCTACGCCTACCGCATGGATTCCGAGATGGACATGGAGATGGCGGCGCTCGGCGCGGGCAATCAAAAGGTGAAAATGTCCCAGGAGATCTCGATGACCGTGCGGAAGGCAGACGAAGGGGACGGCAAGGTGATCACCGGCGTGCTGGAACGGATGGCGATGGAGATGAATATGGCGGGGCAAGCGATCAAGTTTGATTCTTCGAAGCCCCCGGCAGAAGACGACATTTTCGGCGGTCTCATCGCCGCGCAGTTCGAGGGCGTGATCAACAAGCCATTCGAAATGCTTTACGACAAAGACGATAAATTCGTCAAAGTCCTGAACGCCCCGAAGCTGCCTGAGGGCGGCGGTTTGCCAGCGATGGAGGTGATGTCCCCAGAGCAGGTGCAGCAGATGTTCAGCACGCTGATGGATCTGGGTGCGCCCGAGAAGCCGGTCGAGGTCGGCGGCAAGTGGTCGAGCAAATCCGATATCGCCATGCCCGGCGCCGGCAAAACCGAGGTCAACGCCGACTACCTCATGGAAGGTCGCGAGGAAAAGGGCGGTGCGAATTGCGCGAAGATCATCAGCGCGGGCACGATCAAAGGAAATTTCGCCGCCGGCGATGGCGAAGGCGCAGCCCCGCAGATCAAAATCTCCGACTCCACGATGGAGGGAATGACTTGGTGGGATGAAAAAATTGGCGCGCCCCGCGCCTCGGAAACCACCATGGATCTGAAGATGGACGTCTCCGGCCAAGTGATGAAGGCGAAACAAAAGATGACCGCCTCGCTCCTCAAATTCGAGGACGCCGACTAGCCTGCCTGCTGGCGACGACCGCATGACACCGCTGCCGCCGCGCGCGATCATCGGCGTGGTCCACCTGCGACCGCTGCCCGGCGCGCCGCGTTTTGACGCGGTCACCGGCATGGCGGCCGTGCTGGAGGCGGCGGCGGCAGACGCCCGCGCCTATGCGCAAGGCGGCGCACACGCATTGGTCGTTGAGAACTTCGGCGATGTGCCTTTTACCCGCGGGTCGGTCGCGCCGGAGACGGTGGCGGCGATGGCGCTGGCGTCAGCGGCGGTGCGAGAGGCTGCACCTGGTCTGCCGCTCGGGTTCAACGTCCTGCGCAACGACGCGCGCGCGGCGCTCGGGCTGTGCGCGGCGGCGGGCGGCGATTTCATCCGGGTCAACGTCCACTGCGGGGCTGCGGTCGCGGACCAAGGGATCTTGGAAGGCGATGCGTATGCGACGCTCCGCTGCCGGGCGGCGCTTTGCCCGGGAGCGGCGATCTTTGCCGATATCCATGTGAAACACGCGGAGCCGCTCGGCGGAGGCTCGATCAAACAAGCGGCGCGCGAGGCGGTCGAACGCGGGCTGGCTGACGGGCTGATCGTCTCGGGGTCAGGCACCGGGCAGAAGACCGACCCGAACGACCTCGCCCGCGTCCGCGCGGCCTGCCCGGAATCGAAAATCTTTGTCGGGAGCGGATCAGACGCTGAATCCGCGCCTGCCTTGCTGGAATTCGCCGATGGCTTGATCGTGGGCACGGCGGCGAAGCGCGGCGGAATCTTGGCGAACCCGGTCGAGGTAAGCCGCGTGGCGGCGATCGTCCGTGCTGCGGCGAAGGCGTAGCGTTGCAAAGCGATGGCGGCAGACTTTGACCGAAGCTGGCGGGCGGTGCTCGATCCCGGTTCCTCCGCCGACATGTTCGCGGATGGCTTTCGCAGGAGTGAGCCGCTACGCGCCACTGCCACCGCAGGATTCTGCCGGACCACCGCGTGGGCGCTGAGCGAATTGAGCCGGGCGATCTACCGCCCCTGCGGCAGCGATCCGAGCCGGGCGCTGATCGCCGCGCGCGCAGGATTCGCCGAACTCCAATTCTGGGATCTCGGCGGCGCGCAATGCGGGTTCTTCGAGCGGCCGGAGGCTTTTGCGCTGTGCTTTCGCGGCACGGCGGGGCTGCGGCACTGGCTGTTCAATCTGGAAGCCGTGCCTGCACGCTGGGCGGGGGCGGGGAGCGGCGGCGTCTTCGTCCACGCCGGATTTTTACGGGCGTTTCAGGGCATCTGGTACGGTGGAGGCGGCGCTGTCGCAGCGGCTTCTAGCCATAAGCCAGCCGGTGCTCTATTGCGGGCACAGCCTGGGCGGGGCGCTCGCCGCGCTGGCCGCAGCGGCGCAACCGCCCGCCGCGACCTACACGTTCGTACCAGCAGATCGGAAATGCCGCATTCGCCGACGCCGCCAGCGCCTCGCCGACCTACCGGATCGCGTTTCACCGGGACATCGTGCCCTCGGTGCCGCGCCCGCTCCCCAAGCCAGACCGCTTTGCCTACACCCACGCGGGCGACCCGTGGCACCTCGCCCGGAGCGGCGCCCTCAGCGCCTCGGACAAGCTGGAGCCGCCGCCCATGGACTGGCTGAAACTTGGTTCGCCCAAAGCCATCTTCGCCGGGGCCGAGCCGCCCCCGTTTCTCTGGTCGCACGCGCCGACCAACTATTCGCGGGCGCTCGCCGCCCGCCGCTGATCCATACCGAAAAGGCATCGCTGCCTGCGGATTTAAGTATTGGGAATAACATCGCCGCCGGGCAAGAATCCCGCATGACAGCGATCCTCGAATCCCCAACCGCGAACGTGCGCCGCGCGGATGAGCGCGGGCACGCCGACCACGGCTGGCTGAAAACGTGGCATTCCTTCTCGTTCGCCGATTACTACGACCCGGCGCACATGGGATACCGGAGCCTGCGCGTGATCAACGACGACTTCATCGCGCCCGGCAAGGGCTTCGGGATGCACCCGCACCGATCGATGGAGATCTTCACCTACATCATCAGCGGGCGGCTGGAGCATAAGGACTCGATGGGCAACGGCCGGGTGATCGAGACTGGCCAGTTCCAATACATGAGCGCCGGGAGCGGCGTTTATCACAGCGAGTTCAACCCATCCGAGGACGAGGAGGTCCATCTGCTGCAGATCTGGATCACGCCGGAGGTCCCCGGGGGCGAGCCGCGCTATGCGGACATGGACACGACCGCGCTCAAGCGCGACGGCGGTCTCGCCCTGTTTGCCTCGCCGGACGGGCGGGGCGGTTCGATGCCGATCCGGCAGAACGCGGAGATCCATTTTGGCAAGGCGCTGCCGGGCGAGGCGCTGGTGATTCCCGCCGATGCGGAGCGGTCGCACGCCTGGCTACACCTGATCAGCGGCGCGGCGATGATCGGAGGCGCGGCGCTCTCCCCCGGCGACAGTTGCGCGATCTTGAGTCCCGGCACAATCTCCGTTTCCGCCACCGAACCTTCTGAATTTCTCCTTTTCCGCTTAGCTTAGCCTGAATTCCTCAGCACCCAGGCGACCGAGACGCCACGCAACCCTAACCTCCCCCCATCCCCCAACGTCTCCAACGCTGACATCGAAAAGATTCTACCACAGCACACCCAAGGCATGGTGCCGCGACGTTTAGATCCCCCAATCCGCCCGGATTTTCCGAAAGCCGGCGGTTTCTAGACCTCGCCCTTTCGCATCGCATCCATCAGGTAATCCATGGACCGCCAGGCGATCGCCATGATGCTAAGCGTAGGATTTTTGTCAGCGTTGGAGACAAAGGGGCCGCCGTCGGCAACGAAGAGGTTTTTCACGTCCCAGCTCTGGCAGAATTGGTTGAGCACCGTCTTTTTCGGGTCGTCGCCCATGCAGGTGGTGCCGACCTCGTGGATGATCTGGCCGGGCTTGTAGATCGCATCGGCTCCGTTTTCGCGCACCGGGGTGACGGGCCTGCCGCCCATCGACTCGATGACCTGGGCAAACGTCCGGTGCATGTGGGCGGCCTGCTTTAGCTCGTGGTCGCTCCATTTCCACTGGAAGCGGAGGACCGGGATGCCCCACTGGTCCACGACGCCCGGGTCGATCTCGCAGTAGCAGTCCTCGTTCGGGATCATCTCGCCGCGCCCGGAGAACGAGAGGAAGCTGCCGTAGTAGCGCCGGGCATCCTCTTTGAGCTGTTTTCCAAAGCTGCCGGTCAGGTCGCCGATCTTGCCCATCGCGCCGAAGGTCGGCATCATGCGCCCGCCGCCGAACTCGATATGGTAGCCGCGCGGGAAGTCGAGCTTGCCCTTCATCTGGTCCTGGTAGCCCCACCACGGCATGTAGAGGTGCAGCCCGGTATTGCCATCCTCATTGTGGGGCGGCACGTTTTCCAGCGCCGGGATCTGGCCGACGACTTTGGCGCCGACCGTGTCCATCAGATAGCGGCCGACTTTGCCGGAGCTGTTGGCCAGCCCGTCGGGGAACTGCGCCGATTTGCTGTTGAGCAAGATCCGGGCGCTCTCGCAGCCGCTCGCCGCCAGGATGACGACCTTCGCCTTGGCAAAGCGATCCTCGCGCGTCTCCCGGTCTATGTAATGGACGCCGTTCGCCTTGCCATTTTTGTCTAGCGTCACCTCGCGCACCATCGCCTCGGTCATGATGTCGAGGTTGCCGGTCATGATCGCCGGCGGGATCAGCACCGTCGTGCTCTGGAAGTTTGCCTTCACCGAGCAGCCGCGCCCGCAATCGGTCGCCCACAGGCAGGCCGCGCGCAGGCTGGCGTGCTGGGCCAGGTATTTGGCGTTCGGGTTGTCCGGGTGCAGGCGCTTGGCCAGCGCCGGCCCGTCCTGCGGCTGGCTGAGGATCGCCCGGTGGCACGGGATGACCGGGATGCCGAGCTTCGCGCAGTGTTTTTTGGTAAAAAGCTCGTAGCCGCGCGGCTTCGGCGGCGGCTGCAGCACGCCGGGCGACGAATCCGGCGTGTTCTCCAATCCCTCGTTCGACCCGCACACCCCGATCAGCGCCTCGACCTTGTCGTAGTAGGGCGAGAGGTCTTCGTAATCCATCGGTAAGTCGATGCCCAGCCCGTCCCGGCTGCGCGGCTTGAAGTCGTATTCGCCCATCCGCAGCGAGATGCGCCCCCAGTGGTTGGTGCGTCGCCGAGCATCCGCGACCGCCACCACATGAAATCGACGCCCTCCGCGCTGGTGTAGGGTTCGCCCGGCACGCGCCAGCCGCCGTCCACCGTGGCATCGAAAAAGCCGAACGGCTTGTCCGGCGTCGCCGCGCCCCGCAGCGGTGCCATCTCCGGCGTCTGAAACATCGGCGTCTCCTTCTCCGGCGAATAATTGCGCCCCGCCTCCAGCATGAGCACTTTGAACCCGTGCATGGCGAGCAGATACCCGCAGATCCCGCAGCGGCTCCCGAGCCGACGATCAGCACGTCGTATTCAGGCTTCGATTTTGATCCGGTGATGAGTGGCATGCGGCAAGTATGCGCGCCGCGCCCGGAGGCGGTCAAGCAATATGGCTCCCAGGGAGCTGCCTCCCGTCCAGCACGCGGACCGCCGCCCGGTTTACCGCAGCCCGCCCGGCTTATCCCTCGACCATCCCGAGGAACAGATCTTCGAGAAGTTCGCCTTTCCCGCCGGTATCGCGGGCGCGCATCTGCCGCAGTTCGTCCATGGTGCCGCAGGCGATGAGGCGGCCGTGGTTGATGATGCCGATGCGGTCGGCCAGCTCTTCGGCGATGTTGAGCAGGTGGGTGGACATGAAGACGGTGGTGCCCGCGCGGCTGCGCGCCTTCAGTTCGTTTTTGACGACCTTGGCGTGGAGCGGGTCCAGCCCGACCATCGGTTCGTCGATGATGATGACCTTCGGCTCGTGCAGCAGGGCGGCGGCGATGGCGAGGCGCTGGCGGGTGCCGAGGCTCAGGTTTTCGATCTGCTCGTGGGCGTATTCGCGGAGCGCGAACTTGTCGAAAAGCTCGTCGGCGTAGCTGGCGATGCGCGCCGGGTCCATGCGGAAGACCTCGCCCATGAAGCGCATGAATTCGACGGAGGTGAGCTTGTCGTAAAAGACGGCGACATCCGGGACGAAGCCGAGCGCCGCCTTCGCCGCGATCGGGTCGCGCTGGATGTCGTGGCCGCAGATGCGGGCCGCACCGGAGGTCGGCTGGATCAAGCCGGTCAGCATTTTGATCGTCGTCGTCTTGCCCGCCGCATTGGGTCCGAGAAAGGCGAAGAACTCGCCCTGCGGGACGGTGAGGGAAAGCGAATCGACGGCGCGCAGGGCGCCGAATTCTTTGCAGAGGGCGTCGGTCTCGATCACGGCGAATGGGGATTGGCTGGGCGGGGGCGGCGCGCGCGCAGGTGGCGGCGCTCGTATTCTTCGACCTCATCGCGCGGCAGCAGGGTGTCGGCGATCATCTCGTAGTCGAGAAACGACTTTAGCGCGAGCGGCTGGCCCGCCTTGTTAAAGAAGAGCGTGAACTCCATGCCCTTGGACGGAACGATCTCGAAGACATAGGCGTCGTGCCGCTGCCCCTCCAATTCGATGCGCCCCTCCCATGCCTCGGCATTGAGTTTATCGGCGGGGCGGGCGCCCGGCCGTTCGGTGGTGAGATGGTTTGGGTTGATCCCCCACGCCATGAGCATGAGCTGCGCCTGCGCCATCGCCGCCTGCGCCTCCTTCGACGTCTGGTCGCTGATGATTTCTTTGCCCTCCATCACCCGGAAGTTGATGACCAGCGGGCTGGGCGAGACCTCGAAGACGACGTCGTAGGGCGAGGCGTCGATCCGCAGGGTGAGCGACTCGACCGCGCTCTGGTCGCCAAAGCGGAGGGCGCCGCCCCAGTTGACCGGCACGGGTTCATCGACGCCGGGCAGGTCGAGGTCGAATTCGCCGGCGAATTTGATCGAGCGGGTGGCGAGTTCGGGGAAGACCTGGAGCTTGCCGATGATCTTGCCCCGCTGCCGCACCATCATGTCGGTCGGCTCTGGCTGGGCGAGGAACGCCTGGAGGACGGTCTCCGGCGGGACGCGGTTGATCCCGTAGCGGTCGGGGAAATAGGTGATCCGGACCAGCATCGCGGTCATCGCCAGCCAAAACAGGACGATCAGGGCGGAGGCGGCTTTGGGGATCACTGGGGCGGGGGCGGATGAGTTGCTGGTTCCCTAACGTATGACCGGCGGATTTCGCTAGCAAAATCCGCCCCGAATTTCCCGCCGTCCGCCGCCGCGCCGCGATTTGAGTTTTCCCGCATCCTGCGCGAAAGGCAGCGCCGCCCGAAAAGCCGCCGGCAGAACGCCGCGCCGCGCCCCTCACGATGCCCTTCGCCCTCGCCACCGCCTTCCTCTTTGCCCTGTCCGCCATCTGCGGGCAGCGGACGACGCGGCTCATGCCTCCGATGGCGGCGAACTTCGTGCGGCTGTGCCTCGCGGCGGCGGCGCTGGGCGTGCTCACCTACTTTCTATTTCCCGGCAGCGTGCAGCCCGCGACCTTCGCCTGGCTGTTTGCCAGCGGGCTGATCGGCTTCGGCATGGGCGATGTCGCGCTCTTCCTCTCCTACGCGCGGATCGGGGCGCGGCTCACGATCTTGATCAACTTCTGCCTCGCCCCGGTCTTCTCCGGTCTCGCCGACTGGCTATGGCTGGGGGATGCGATCACGCTGCGGGAAGCCGGGGCCATCTCGCTGATCCTCGCGGGCGTCGCCATCGCCATCGCGCCGCCGAAGCGCCGCGCGGAGGACATCGTCGCGCAGCCGTGGGCGCTGGCCGGCTTTTTCTGGGCGGCGGTCGCGGGCCTGGGGCAGGGGTTGGGGGCCACCGTGAGCCGCCGCGCCACCGCCGAGGCGGCGCGGATCGGGATCGAAGTCAGCGGGTTGAGCCAGGCGTTCCAGCGGGTGCTCGGCGGCTTGCTCGTCGCCCTGATCGTCGTCGCCGCCCTCCATCTTGCGGGCCGCCTTTTCCCGAAGGCCGATCCGCTCGCCCTCAAAAATCAGGGCGGCTCCGGCAACCAAACCAAATCCAGCAAAGGCACCGCCGCGCTCTGGCTCCTCGGAGCCGCCTGCTTCGGTCCGATCATCGGCGTGAGCTGCTACCAGCGGGCGCTGATGAGCCTCGATAGCAGCGCGGTGGTCAACGCCGTCATCGCGCTCAGCCCGATCCTCGTCATCCCGCTCGCCTGGCTGAGCGAGGGCGACAAGCCGACGGCGCGCAGCGTGATCGGGCGGCGACCGCAATGCGGCGGCGTGGCGGCCCTGGCGCTGATCCGGTGAGCGGCGGGCAACTACGGTTTGCGCGAGCGTCGCGGGGCTGCTATAATCCGCCCCATGTTTATCGACAGCGTCCACATCTCGAACTTGCGCACGATCACCGACGCTGCGATTTCATTTCGCTTTCCGGGGAGGAAAGGACATCGCGCTCCCCAATGTCAACCTGTTGCTCGGCAACAACGGGGCTGGGAAATCGACGATCCTGCGCGGCATCGCGCTCAGCATCCTGACGCCGGTGATCGAAAGCGCGGGCTATGTCCCGAATTCGATGGTCCGCCGCGAGCGGGGCGCCTTCGCTGATGCAGCGAAAGTATCCGCCCGGCTCCGGCTCCATGCCCAAGACATGGAGCCGAAGAAGGCGCCGCCCAAGGAAAGCGTCGAACTCACCTCCTGCATCGTCCGCCGCAAGACCACCGAGTTTCTCCAGGCGGGCGAATCCGGAAAAGCTGATCTCTGGGAGGGGATGTTCGACGACCGGTCGCCCGCGTTTCTGCTCGTCGGCTACGGCGCCACCCGCCGGGTCGAGAGTTCCGACAACTACGACTCCAGCGCCCGGCGGAAGGTCCGCCACCTGCGCTACCAGCGGGTCTCCAGCCTTTTTGAAGAGCACGTCTCGCTCACGCCCCTCGCGGCGTGGCTCCCGCGCCTGCAGCACGAGAACAAAGGGCGCTGGACGCAGGTCGTGAATCTCATCGACCGCCTGCTTCCGGCTCCCTTCAGCTTCCAAGGCGAATTTTTTGAGGGCGAATATCTCTTTCTGCAAGACGGGGCGAAGGTCGCCTTCCCCGCTTTGTCCGACGGATACAAAGCCTATCTCGGGTGGATCACCGACCTGCTCTACCATGTCTGCATGGGGTGCCCCAGCGGAAAAACTGACCGACAACCGCGGCGTCGTTTTGGTCGATGAGATCGATTTGCACCTCCACCCGGCGTGGCAGCGGATGGTCGTGCCGATGATCTCCCGGAATCTCCCGAACCTCCAGTTTATCCTGACTTCGCATAGCCCGCTCGTCACCGGCACCTTGCAGCACGAGAATATCTTCGTCCTCAAAGAATGCGGCAACGGAGGCTACACCGTGGACCAATACGAGGAGGACGTGCATGGGCGGACCGCCGAGCAAGTCCTGCTCAGTTCGTATTTCAATCTTGGATCGACCCGCGCTCCGGAGATCACCGAGCAGATCAGCCAACTCGCCGCCGAGGCGACCTCGGGTAACCCCAAGGCCGCCATCGCGGCGATGAAACTGCTCGCCGCAAAGTCTGCGGGGATGCCGCCGCCCGAGGCGAAGCGGGGCAAGGCGCGGCCGGCGAAGAGGAAGATCCCTGCCAAGCCAAGAGGGAAGGCGGAGGCGGAGGCGCTCTCGACCGCGAAGGGCTAGCACCCTCGACCCAGCTCCGATGGTCCGCTACGACATAGACGAATCCGAACTCGAACAAAGGATCGAGGTGGAGAAGCCCGGCTGGCTCCTGCGGGCGGCAGAACGCACCGACGGGTTTCGGGCGGCGGGCGAGTATGGCGAATCCGGCGGCATCTGGAGCGAGGTCAAAGGCGCCTACATGGCGATCCAGCATAACAAATGCGCCTTTTGCGAGCGAGAGCTGGAGGGTGAAGCCTTCGGGAAGATCGAACACGATGTCGAACACTACCGCCCGAAACGCAACGCGCGGGGATGGCCGACCGACGCCATCAAGGAGGCGCGCGCCATCGGCTTCGATTTCCCGCGGGGCGATGAGTTGCCGGAGGGATACTTTTTGCTCGCCTACCACCCGCTTAACTACATCACCGCCTGCAAAGCCTGCAACAGCGCGCTGAAGAGCGACTATTTCCCGGTCGCCGCCGCCCGCATCTCTGGCATGGACCACCCGCGCGATTACCGGGGCGAAGAACCGTATCTTCCCTATCCGCTCGGCAGCGGCGACATCGATCCAGAGAGGATCTTCACCTTCGAGGGGATCATTCCCATCCCGGTCAACAGATCGGGCAAAAAACATCGGCGCGCCCTGGTCACCATCGCATTCTTCGAGCTAGCCACCCGCGAAACCCTCCTCCGGCAGCGGGCGGACCTGATCGTCAGCTTCAGCCGCGCCTATGCAGATTCGGTCGAGGGGAGGACGGCGAGGATCAGAGCGCGCGGGCAGAAGGATGTCGAGCGGATGACCGAGGTCACCAGCCCGCACGCCAACTGCCTCCGCGCCTTCCGGCGGGTCTGCGAATCCGACCCCGACCGCGCCAACACCATCTTGGATGCGGTTTATGCCTACCTAGACGCGCTGGGCGGGGACGGTCATTAGTGGGCGCGGATCGCGCGCCGCGCTACTCGGGCTTCACGATCGCGGTGACCGCTTTGTCTTTGCCGAGGAATTCGGCGGCGAGCTTGCTTAGGTCATCGGCGGTGATGGCGGCGATGTCGTCTTCGATGGTGCGCGCCCAGTCGAGGCGCTGGGGCTGCTCTTGGGAGGCGGCGGTGACGTTGCGCAGCCAGTAGCCGTTGTCGCGGCGGAGCTGTTCGAGCATCGAGAGCATCGGCTGGAGGGCGCGGTCGAGTTCGTCGGCGGTCACGCCGCCGGTTTTGAGATCTTCGGCGATGCCGGTCACGACCTTGGCGACCGAGTCGGCTTGCTCGGGTGTGACGGTGATGAGCGCGAAGAGATAGCCGAAGCCGTCGAACGCCTCGGTTGGGACGTTGTGGGCCATCGGGCTGTAGGCTTCGCCCAGTTCTTCGCGGACCTTGAGGCGCAGGCGGTCGCCGAAGACGCTGGTCAGCAGGTTGAGGCGGCGCGTCTGCTTGATGTCCCAGATGTCGTCGGATTTCCAAAACACTGCCGCCATCGCTTTCGGGATCTCGCTCTCGTAGGGGAAAACCTTGGACTGCGGCGCGTCGGGGAAGGCCAGCGTGCTCGCTTCCTTCGGCGGCTTCGCCTTTTCGGCGGCGCGTCCCGGCAGCGCGCCCAGCGTGGCGGCGGCCAGCTCGATCGCCTTATCGACATCGACGTCGCCGACGATCCCGATCTCCAGGTAGCCGCCGCTGAGCTGCGGCGTGAGCCACGCCTTGACCTCATCCATGGTCCGCGCTTCGAGCGCGTCCTGCGCGGGGAAGCCGAAGCGCGGGTCGCTGCCGTGGATGAAGTGGGTGACCTCGTTTTGGAAAACGCCCATCTCGGAGTGCTTGAGCTGCTGGTAGATCACGCCGATCCCGCGGCGGAACTGGCGCAGCCCTTCCTCGCGGTAGCCCGGCGCGGAGATGTAGGCGGCGAGCAGGCGCAATTCGTCGGCGAGGTCGTCCGGCGACGTCCGCCCGCCGAACTCGAACGCGTCTTCGCCCACGCTGAACGAGACGCCGACCGTCTTGCCCGCAAACATGCGCTCCAATTCGTCGGCGCTGTGTTTCTCTAAGCCGCCCGCATCAAACGTCGCCGAGGCGATGATCGGGAGCCCGGGCTGGGCGGCGGGCGCGGTGAGCATGCCGCCGCCGACGCGCGCGTTTAGGCGGATGACATTTTTCTCAAAGTCGGTCGGCTTGATGTTGAGCCGGACGTTGTTGGCGAAGCGGACCTGGGTGATGCCGAGGTCCTCGACGGTTTTCTTCTCGGCGACCTTGCCCGGATCGCCGAAGCTCTGGTAGGCAAATTCGGCGCCGCCCGCCTCTTCCGGCGGCTCGACCATTTCGCCGCCGCTCTTTTTCCATACTTCGAGGATCGCGCCCGGCGCGCTTTCGATTTTCACGTTGCCGCCGACGAAGATATTGAGGTCATCGCCTTTCCACCAGCCGCGGAATTCTTCCAGGCATGCCTCAGGCGTCAGCTTGCCCAGCGCCTCTTGGGCGAGGTCGAGTTCGGCGGCGGGCGAGGTGAAGACATCGTTGCTGCCGAGCGAGCTGACCAGCGCGTCGGCCAGCCCCCTGCTCTGGCGCGTCTCGGCGGTGCGGGCCTGCTCCTCGTAGCTGTTGAGGATCTTCGCCTTCGCCTCCTCGAACTCCGCTTTGGTAAAGCCGTAGAGCAGCGCGCGGCGCAGTTCTTTCTCCGCCACCGCCAGCGCGCCCGCCCACTGCTCGGGCTTGCACTGGACCTGGATGCCGGCGGAATCCACAAACTGGAGGAACGACTGGACGTAGGCGCTCGCCCCGATGAACGGCGCGCCTTCTTCCTTCGCGAGGATCTCAAACCGGCGGGAGAGCATGTGCCCGGCCAGCGCGGCGGCCAGCGACTTCTCGCGCTCCGCCTTGGTGTCCTTGCGCTCGCGCCACGGCTTGAGCCGCTCGATGTCGATCGTCACGTTCGATGCCTCCATCTCGGTGTGGAGCTTGGCGACCAGCCCGCGACCTTCCTCGATCGTGCCCATGTCCGGCCAGGCGCGGCGCTCCTTCGGCGGCACCATCGAGCCGAAGTATTCTTTGATCATCGGCTCTATGACCGCCGGATCGACCGCGCCGACCGCGGCGAGCACCATGCGGTCGCAGGTGTACCAGTCTTGGTAGAAAGACGTGAATTGCTCGCGCGGCGCGTTTTTGATCACCTCCTCGGTGCCGATCGGCAGCCGCTTGGTGATCCGCGCGTCCGGCAGGCTGAACTTCAGGCCCTCGACGAACGTGCGGAAGTCGGCGCTGTCCCGGTCCCGTTTTTCGGCGAGGATGACGCCGCGTTCTTTGTCGATCTCCTTTTCCGCCATCAGCATCTTGTCGGCGTAGTCGCGGAAGAGCTTGAGCCCCTCGTCGATCATCGCCTTGTCCGCCTTCGGCAGCTCCAGCTTGTAAACGGTTTCGTCGAACGACGTGTGGGCGTTGGTGTGCGAGCCGAACGCCATGCCCAGCCGCTGGAAATACTCGATCATCTCACCGGCCGGAAAGTTTTCGGTCCCGTTGAAGGCGAGGTGCTCGAGGAAGTGGGCGAGCCCCTGCTGATCGTCGGATTCCATGAGCGAGCCGGAGGCCACGTAGAGGCGGAGGCTGACCCGGTTGGGCGGCTCCGGGTTGGGCAGCAAGACGTAGCGGAACCCATTGTCGAGCGATCCCCACTGCGCCTTCGGGTCGGGCTTCAAATCGCTGCCCTCATGCGCCCACGGCTCGGGCGCGAGCTTCGGCGAGGCAGCATCTTGCGCCGGGGCGCGGTCGGCGGCCAGCGCGGCAAAGGCGAGGGCGGCGATAAAAACGGATCGGGCGAATCGGGGGGCTTGGGGAAAAATCATGCGCGCAGCATCCGCGCAAAGTCCGCGAAGGCAAGGGCGACCCGCTGAGGTGATGAGATCGAGTTCGACGATATGGAACTGAAGGACCCCCTGGGATGGATCAAGGGGGTGAAGCGGTCGCCCCTGTCGGCCACCATCCTCAAAACGCTGATCCACACCGCCCTCCCCAGCATCATCTTCCTCGCCCTCCTCTGGGCGATCCGGTATTTCGTCAATTCGCTGGAGTGACGATTCCGGGAGCGCCCCTAGTGCATCGACGCTGCTCCGTCGCTGAATTTGTGAAAATCAAGACCGCTGGCGGGCGGCGTTCTCTTCCCGGCCAAAACATCCGGGGGAGGCAGGCGATTTTCGTTAGGTTAGATGTCGTCCTCTGGGGCGAGGTGTGGTTCATATCTCGCCCTCTGCTCGGGCGGCATCGAAGGAAGCATGGCGCGAAGCGTAAAATTCCCGTGCATCTTGCCGCCGCGGACATACATCCAATCGGAGATTTCCGACGCTGGGACGGAGAAGGGTTGGCCCGCCTGCACATTGGTCACCGTGGCCGCCTCCTCTTCCTGGGTCCCAGAAAAATGGTCGTGGTGGATGACGGTGTTTGAGAGCCAGAAATGCTCGACCTCGCCATTGTCCTCGACGGGAAACTTCACCGTAAACCCTTCCCCACGCCCTTCAGCGATGGTGGCGAGCGCCCGGGGTAAGGTTGCCCGCGCCTTGGCGATCGCTTCGCCCATCGCCTGGTCGTCGCTGCGGACCAGATTGACATTATCGCTTTCCACTCTACCGTGGCATCGACGCCAAGTCGCGGGCGATGGGTTCCACCAGGTCCGCCGCCAGTTTACGCGGAAGCACGAGGGAGGGCTTGCCGGGCGGATGTAACGAGAGGATGGCGACCGCCTCCATTCCTTCGCCGATGGAAATCCGGTCATCTGAACGGATCAATTCATCGAAAAGAAAGATGTGACCGGGGCTTCGATTGCCGGTGGCAGCGGTCTCTTCCGGAATATTTGGTATTCTTGATCGGCGAAGACTCCTCGACCTCGGCGCTCGCAGCCGGATCGAGCAACTGTTGCGACATCGCCATTTTCATGGCGGTAAACTCAAGCTCCAAAATCCTCGCGCCGAGAAATCGAACGACCCAAGCACGAGCGCTGGGGCGACCGCGTTCTTCTTTTTGGAAAGTAGAGAGTTCTGCATCAGCACGATCCCGATCGCAAGCTGCCCCTCCCGGGTCAGCGGCTCGAGCCTCTCCTTCCACTTGAGATGTTCCTGCTGGTAAAACCACCATCCGAAAATGTTCCACCACGCCGGCTTGCGCGTCGCCTTGAGGATGAAGCCCTGAAAGGCGCTGCTCCGAAGATAAGTGCGGACTTGCTTTCTTGCATCGAGCGTCAGTTTTTCCAACATACCCGAAAAGGAAGCGATCCGCGCGTATTCGTCAATCGCCAAATAAAACGGGCGGCACCGGAGTCCGATGCCGCCCGCTGCGATTCGATTTTGGCGAGGAGGTTTAGCCCTCGTTTTTGAGCGTCTGGTAAAGCTCGTAGGCTTCCTCGGGCTTCATGCCCTCGTGGACGACGCCGCGCACCGCCTTCATCATCGGGACCGGGGCGTCGGACTGGAAGATATTGCGCCCCATATCGACGCCGCTGGCACCCTGGTCGCACGCATTGTAGGCCATCTGGAGCGCGTCCAGCTCTGGGCGCTTCTTGCCGCCGGCGATCACGATCGGGACCGGGCAGCAGGACGTGATCGTGTCGAAGTCCTCGTCCGAGTAGTAGCACTTCACCAGATGCGCGCCGAGTTCCGCCATGATCCGGGTGGCGAGCCGGAAATACTGCGCGTTGCGCGCCATGGCGCGCCCGACGGCAACCACGCCCATGACGGCGATGCCATACCGGTTCGCCTGGTCGACGAGGTTGGTCAGGTTCTGCAGCGACTGGCGCTCGTGGGCGCTGCCGATGAAAACCTGCACCGCGAGGACCGAGGCGTTGAGCCGGATGGCCTCCTCGATGTTGACGGCGAGGTTTTCGTTGGAAAGCGGCTCGTAGCCGGGGCGGGACAGCTTGACTTCGGTCTCGCCGGCGGTGCCTTCCCACTCGTCCATCGTGCTCACCATGCTGGTGCCGCCGCTGGCGCGCAGGGCGATCGCCTTCTGCGTGCTGGCCGGGATGATCGAACGCTGGATGCCGCGGGTCAGCATCAGGCAGTCGCAATATGGCTCCAGCGGCAGGATCGTCTGGTCCACGCGCTCCAGCCCGGAGGTCGGCCCCATGAAATACCCGTGGTCGAAGGCCAGCATGATCGTGCGCCCGGTCTTCGGGTTGAAGACCTTGGAGAGCCGGTTTTGCAAGCCCCAGTCATACTGGTGGCTGCCTTTGAGGAAGAAGCCGGGGGATTCCTGCGGCTTGTCGGTGTGGTATTCCTTCTGCTTGGCTTGTTGGGTTCCGTCGAGATCGGCCATGGTAGTAGTGGTGGTTTTGTGTTGGGAAAAAGGCGCGGCGGGTGCCGCAGGTCGGACGGGCACTAAGCAAAAACGCCGCGCGGGCGCAAATGGCAATTCCGCCCAACCGACCAATCCTCCCCCTACTCGAGATACGGCACCAGCCGGACAAAGCGCGGCACCTCCGCCAGCGGAACGACAAAGCGGACGATGACCTCGGCCACCTCCGGTTCCGCCACCGGCGTGACCGACAAGACCTCCTCGCAATCGTGGTCGCCATCCCACACTGCAAGATCGCGCGATAGCTCATACCCGATCCCGGTGCCCGGCACCTGCAGGCGCCGCCGGTAGGAAACCGCGAAAAATGGCTCGCCGCCGACATCGACCAAGATCGGCGCGATCTTTGGGCGAGAGTCACCGCTCCGCGGATCCGTGGCAAAGTAGAACTCGCCGAAATTATTGATGCCATCGAGATCGGCATCCGCCGAAGCGCCGGAAACAAGCGGGTCGGCCCGCTCCGCAGCGTTGAAATGCTCGGCCAGCCAATCCGCGTAGGTGGCGGGCGGCTGGACGGAGAGAAAGAAGTCGTCACCCGCAGGATCAGCGACTGAGTAGCCTTGATCCGTCGGAATCTGTGCGTCGCGCAAGCGGAGGTGCCAGTTGTCGTTCGATGCCCAGGCGGGCTGGATCTCAAAATCGAACTCGGCGACGACCCCGCCTGGGGCGCTGTTTTGCCACAGTTCCTCGGCGGTCATGCCGACGCTGATCGTCCCATCTTGCGCGGAGTAGTTCGTCACCGAAGGCGAGACATTCCATAGCGCGAACGTGCTCGCCGCCGCCAGCGGTCCGACCTTGTGCGAACTGAAGCCCGGCAGCCGCAACGCCTCGACCGGATAATCGAGCGCGAACGAAACCCCGCTGATGTCTTGGCTCAGGTTTTCGGCGATGACCTGGACGGTGACCGTCTCGCCCGGTATCCCGAGTGGAGCCTCCGCCACTGCAAGACGGAAGCGCGGCCGGTCCGCCGCCGATTTGTCCGCCGCTTCCTCTTTGCCCCTCGCCTTCGCCTTATCCAACAGCGGAGCCGGCTGCCCCGGCTGCGGGTCGATCCCGACGATCGCCCGCAGGAGCCGGATCAGGTCTCCGGAGTCGAGGTTACCGCTCCCGTTCAGGTCATTGATAGCCGTGTCCCACGACCGCTTCGGATCGGAGCCGTTGACCAAACGCTGGAGCCGGTAGGCGTCCCCGATGTCCAGAAGCCCGTTGGCGTTGATATCGCCGATGTAGTCGCGGGGGATGATGGTGAGATCCGTTCTGGTGACCATTGTGCCGCCGAAGAGCCGCGTCCCGGCAGTATTCGAGTAGTTTACAGGCTGGTTTCTTACCGTTTCGGACCGAGGGACCATGGGAATGCTCAGAACCCGAAACCAGACGGTCGCCATCAACTGATGTCCGGTGGGATACTCAATCCCCGGCAGCGCCGAGGTAAGCCTGACCACCCCGGGAGGTTTCGGCGCTTGAGTTCAAGCCGAAAGCCGCCGCGCTACTGAATGTGGTTTCGAGATAGGATAGGTAGGTCGTTGCGTTCCGAATCTCGGTGACAAATCCCCGATTTCACCAGCATTTGAAAGCCCGAGCGGGATGCCGATGCGCTGCCCTTCCCGAACCTCCTTGGCGGCGGGGACGTAGAGCTGGAATTCGGGTTCCCAGCGCACCTCGAAATCCTCGACCGTTTCATTGCCGTCGAAGTCCACCGCCCTTAGCCGAATCCAATGCGGACCCGGAACCTGGAAGTCGATGTCAAACCTCCTCCAGCCACCCAGCATATTTTCCGGCGCACCTTGGTCGACCCCATCTAACGCCCAACTCGCCTCCATAATACCGAGGTTGTCGGTGATCCTCACCCTGAAATCGACATCAGGGTCTTCCACGATTATCGGGAAATCGTCTTCGCGCGTAAATACCGGTGGCTCGATGTCCCGGAAATTCGCCTGAGCTAGCGACGGACCCGACAAAGTAAAATGAAGGGGATTCTCGCTGCCTTCAAAATCACCACCCCAATGGGTAAATTCAAATCCCCCATTCGGCACCGGGGTCAAGGTGACCAATGTTCCCGCCGGCAGGAGCCCCTGCTCTACATTTGAGGTAACCGTCCCTCTCAGCGACTGACCGAGGTATTCGAGATTGTATAAAACGGAGAATGTCGCGTTCACCGTTTTATCTGTATCCATGGTAATGGTCAAAGGATTCGCCGAACCCGATGCGCTGCCTGACCAACTTATAAATCCGTACCCCTCGCTCTGCGGCGTCGCCGTCAGCATCACCTGTGAGCCAGGCACATGCCATTCAAGATCAGGCTCCGCCGAGACAGATCCGCCCGCATTGTGCCCGATCAAAAGCCGCATCCCCTCAACAAATACGGCGGTGACTGGATCTGCCGTCACCGAAAAGGCGGTCGTTGCGCCGCCCAGCGGACCGCCCAGCCACTCCTTGAACGCCCAGCCCGAGTCCGAGGACGCCCTCAATTCGACTTCGAAGCCCTCCGGGTAGGTCGCCCTATCTGGGACCACCTCCACGCTGCCGCCGCCCTCGATGTTCAGGGAAAGTGGGATCAGCGGGGCAAAGACGGCGGTTACCTCAGTGTCGGAACTAATAGAGTATACCAGCGCTTCGCCGTCATAGGAAGGGATCACCTCTCCGTTGACCACCCAATGAAGCAGCCCACTTCCCGGCTCGGGCGTAGCCATGAATTGGACTACCTCATCAGAAAAATAGTAATCCTTTACTTCACTGACCGATACGCTTCCCGAGCCAATTGCCTGTAGATCAAGAGTGTAGATCGGCTCAAAATAGGCTGACGTGCTCACATTACTTCCCATCAAAAAAGTCACTTCCTGGGAATCGCCACTGATATCGCCAAGCCACGTGCGGAAAATAAATCCTGGCTCTGGGGTCGCGACGAGCGTGATAGGAGTCTCGGGGTCATATATTCCGTCGGCGGGGAGAGGTGGAGTAACCGTCACGCTTCCGCCCGGATACGGGACGGCAGCGAGCCGGAATCCCACTTCCACAGAGATCGGACTTGTCTCCACCTGCCCCTCCGAGTTGGAAAAAACGGCCTGGTACTCACCAGCGTCGCCTAGGGATACGCTAGAGCGCCGCAGGGAAGTCCCAGTCTCGCCTTCAATCGCTTCCCCATTCAGAAACCACTGGACCGAAGGCACCGGTCGGGCAGAAGCACCAGCCGAGAGCTGCAAAAGATCGCCGGCCCCTAAACGCTTGTTTGTGGGTTCAGAAGTCAACTCCGGTGAAAATCGGTGCTCCGCGTTTGCATTCCCATAGGACCCAAGCTCTTTGGGCCACGGAGAATGAGATAGTGGCGCTGCCCCAGGACAGGCGTAGAGTTTACCATCGCGCGCCCCCGCATAGACATCCCCAGACGGAGAGACCGCGAGCGTGGCAAGCTCTTGGGTGTTGAGGATGTAGTTCCTCGGGTAATCCTGATCATAGGCGGGCGCATTCGGGTCCTCCATCGGGGTTGAATGCCAGAGCAACTCGCCCTGCGTATCGAGGGCAAGTATCCGGGGGGACGTCGAAACAGCCGAGACGGCGTAGGTGGTTCCATCCTCACAGGTGACCGGCGGCTGTAGAGCTATGCCAGTAACGCGCCAGATCTCGCCCCACGCTTGGTTTCGGCAGACGAGAGACCCATTTTGAGTCATGTATATAAACCGCCGTTGTTCGTCGACGATCACCGTTCGCGAGAGAAATCCGTCAGGCTCTGTTCTCGTATCCAGAAGGATACCGTTAGACTTTCGAAAGCGCTGGAATTCGAGGAGCCTTTGTTGCGTCGGGTTGTAGAGAATATTGAAAAGATTCGACCCATCGCTGCCGCCGCCGCCGCCCGTCGCCTGGCTCCAAACGAAGGCTCCATCTTGACGGGCTTTCCGGTAAAGCCCATCGCTTCGGAAATAGGAGTGTCCTTCCGCGTCGAAAGTGGCACTTGCGCCGCCAACGATTTCGGTGAGCTGAAATCCTTCTTGGTCCAATACGAGAAGGTCCCAGCTCTCGCCGATACCATAGAGGAACGTTCGACCATCAGGGGCGTGATTTGCCCAAAGCAGAAGTCCAAAAAGCGGGTCGATCGGAGTGTCCGTCCGGGTCCATTTTTGATTCCCAGCGGAGTCGAAGCAGTAGATCCTTGTCCCGGAAAAGATATAAACGTTCCCACTTTCGTCGATGGATGGATAGGTCATCGACCTGGCGAATACCGGATTACTGTTCCACCGGAACGGCAGGGTCTTCTTCCACTTCTCAGAGCCGTCGGGGTTTAGAGCGTAGAATGTTCCCGCCGCCGCCTGGGGTCCGGGACATAGCGATAGATTGTCCCGTCCTTTGCCACAGCGATTGGAGTCCAATAGTCCTTGGTGGGCGTAGGCGGTGCCCGTTGTTTGGATCGAAGACCCACAGCGGCTCCCTCGTCTCGATTCCCGTGGCGTTGGCGTGGATTACCATGTCGTCCTGAATGGTGAACTGCACCGGGTTTTCACCTGAAACGAGGTCGCCGCTCCACCCGGAGAAAGTGAACCCGAGATGCGGGGTAAATTCCAATGTCACCTGAGTCCCCGGCTCGTAGATCGGTTGGTCAGGGTTTTCGTGACCGTTCCGCCCGTGGCGGTTACCTCGAGCGTCCGCGCCTCGATAAACTCTGCCGTCACGTTTTCATGGAAATCGACCAAGAGCAGGGCGGGGTTCTGGTGCTGCTGTTCCGGGGAAACACCCGTCCATCCATTGAATCCGTAGCCCGGACCCGGTTCGGCGGTGAGGACCACATATTCGCCTTCGTAAAAGGTCGTCTTTGGCGGGAAGACGCTCATCGTCCCGTTTCCGGTCACGGAAGTCGTAAGGTTGAACGTCTGAGGGACGTCGTCGATGTCGAGAAAATTCCAGGTCGGAGATCTCACAATCTCAGTGATGTCGGTGACCGCGTGCGTCGGCTTGAGATTGTTGATCGTCCCGCCCGTCTGGAGGTAGAAGCGCGTTCCGGCTGGGGCGTCGTCAGCGTCAAGCACCGCCCCCACCGAAACGATGTAAATGTTCATTGGGGCGGAGTTGGTTTGGACTTGGGTGCCGGGTTCCAAAAGAATAAACCGATTCGACGAGGAGAATCGCTGATTGGACTCTTCGGGCGGGATCACCTTATAGGGATAAGAAAGCACCCGCCCATCAGAATAGTCGAGGATCGGAAACGTGACCGCCAGCGTCGTCCCGCTGCGGAGGAGCAACCCGCAGTCTTGGTTGGGGCGGTAGGCGGGCGCGGTCATGGTCATCTCGGTGTCGCTGACGACCGTGAAATCGGACATTTCGTAGCCGGTCTGGTCTTTGAGGATCGCCTCGGTCAGCCCGGTAAATCCGGAGCCGCGGATGGTGACGGTGCTACCCGCAGGGTCTCGATCGGATCGAAATGGTGGAATTCCAATGCGTTGCCGGTGGCGCATGCCATGCTCACGACCAGGATCAAGATTCGTAGCGCAATCTTCATATTGGATAGTTTTTCGATTCGCCAAAACTTCTAGGAACATCGGCGCATCGGGTCAAGCGCAAGAATCGCGCTTGGATTCGGCGCGGACGGGGGCAGGGTGGCGGCTCAAATCCCATGACCATCTTTGGAATAGGCATCGACATCATCGAGATCCGCCGCGTGCAGGACGCGCTGGCGAAGGGAGGCGCGCGGCTTTTGGAGAAGACGTTTACGGCGGGGGAGATCGCCTACTGCGGGCCGATGCGGTTTGCGCCGCGGCATTTTGCGGCGCGGTTTGCGGCGAAGGAGGCGGTGGCCAAGGCGTTCGGCACCGGGATCGGCGAGCATGCCAACTGGACCGATATCGAGGTGGTGCGGCTCGATTCCGGGGCTCCGGCGATCGTGCTGGGCGGCGCGGCGGCGGCGTTTGCCACGCGCCGGGGAATCACCGAGGTGAAGATCAGCCTGACCCACAGCGACGACTACGCGGCCGCCTACGCGGTAGCGCTCGGCGCGGGTGCGGCTTCCGGCGAGAGCGGCCCTGCGGGGAAAAGCTAGCCGCCGAAACAATCTGACCCGGCGGGGGACGCTACTAGGGACCAAACCGCCCAACAAAATCAGCCCCAACCGCAGACCGCCCCCTGTAACCTCGCTTTACGGCGCGGCGAAAAGCGTCTAGTTCTTCGCGCGCCTCGCGCGTCCACCCTATTGCCGATGAAGTTTCGCCCAATCCCTGCCCGCGCCGCGTCGATCCTGATCGCCGCTGCCTTCGCCGCCCCGCTTTGCGCCACCGCCCAAGACCAGGAGCCGCCCGAGGCGCTCCCCGGCGAAGTGCCCGAGGAAATCCCGGCCTCCCCCGCGCCGCCGCCTCCGCCGCCGGAGGAGGAACAGGGATCGTCGGAGACGAGCTTCGAGGCGATCGCGCAGATCGAGGTCTCGACCATCGTGCCGGACTTCCGCACGCCGTGGAATGCGGGCCGCCCCGGCGGCGGATCGGGCACCGGCTTCCTGATCGGGGAGAATGTGTTTTTGACCAACGCCCACGTCGTGAGCAACGCCAGCAAAGTGATCATCCGCAAGGTCGGCGACCCCGCGCCGCACCCGGCGAAGATCCTGCACATCGCCCACGACTGCGACCTCGCCATGCTGGCGCTGGAGGATCCCGAGCCGTTCCAGGGCGTCGAGCCGCTCCAGATCGGCGGCGTGCCGAAGCTGGACACCACGGTCAAGGTCGTCGGCTACCCGATCGGCGGGGAGCGCATCTCAGTGACCCGCGGCGTGGTCTCGCGGATCGACTTCCGCCCCTACAGCCACAGCGGCGTGGACCTGCACCTGACGATCCAGATCGACGCGGCGATCAACCCCGGCAACTCCGGCGGCCCGGTCATCCAGAACGACCGCGTGGTCGGCGTCGCCTTCCAGGGCTACTCCGGCTCGGTCGCCCAAAACACCGGCTACATGATCCCGGTGCCGGTCATCCAGCGGTTCCTCAAGGATGTCGAGGACGGCTCCTACGACCACTACGTTGACCTCTCGGTCAGCGAATTCCAGATCCAAAACCCCGCCCAGCGCGCGGCGCTCGGCATCACCGGCAACACCGGCGTCATGATCGCCGGCGTGCAGGCGACCGGCTCCGCCGACGGCGTGGTGCAGGAAGGCGACGTGCTGCTCGCCATCGACGGCAATCCGGTCTTCAACAACGGGCTGGTCAAGTTCGAGGGCGAACTCGTGAACATGAATGAGATCGTCGAGCGCCGGTTCGCCGGCGATGTGCTGAAGCTGACCCTGCTCCGCGACGGCAAGGAGATGGAGGTCGAGGCGGCGCTGAAGCGCTTCCTCCCCTACCTGATCCAGGCGAACGAATACGAGAAGCGCCCGGAATACGTCATGTATGCGGGGCTGGTCTTCCAGCCGCTCGACCGGCAGCTCATGGTCGCCCACGGCCTGCGCGACCAGACGATCCGCTATTACTTTGGCAACTACGTCAACGACGAGCTTTTCAAGGAACACCCGGAAGTCATCATCCTGACGACCATCCTCAAGGACTCGATCAACACGTTCCTCGAAGGCTACGCCCCGGCCGTCGTCGAGGAGATCAACGGCACCACCATCAAGACGCTGGCCGACGTGCAGACCGCGCTGGCCAACCCTCCGGCGGACTCCGACTTCGTCACGGTCAAGCTCCACGGCGAAGGGCGCCCCATCGTCTTGGAAAAAGCCCGCGTGCCCGAGGCGCACCAGCGCATCATGCGCCAATACCAGATCGACGAGGACCACTACATCGAAGGCGAATCCGAGGACGCCGCCGCCAAATCCGAAGCGAACAACAACCGCTAGGCCGCGCCCGATCCGAAAGCCCCGCCTCACCCACCGATCCCACCTTTCCGCCATATGACCGCTTTGAAAAAATCCCTCGCCGCCGCGCTGATCGCCGCCTGCCTCGCGCCCGCCACCTTCGCCGACCCGGAACCCGACCTCTCCATCCTGCAGGTCAACGTCACCGCCCAGGGCTGGAACTTCCGCCAGCCGTGGCAAAAGCTCTCGCCCGCCGACCGCACCGCGCTCGGGCCGCTCATGGAGGGCAACAAAGTGCTGACGACCGCCTCGATCGTCTCCGACGCCGTTTACATCGAGCTCGAAAAGCCGGGCAGCGGCGAAAAGATCACCGCCAAGGTGGACGCCGTCGACTATGAGGCAAACCTCGCCCTCATCGCGCCGGTCGAGGCCAACGAGAAATTCTTCGATGGCATGGTGCCGATGGACGTCGATCCGACGCCGGTGGTCGGCGACGAACTCGAAATCTGGCAGGTCGAAGACAACGGCACGCCGGTCGTCAACAAAGCGGTCATCACCAAGATCGACATCGACCAATACTTCCTCGACTCGTCGTACTTCCTCATCTACGAGGCGACCGGCAGCGTGCAGTTCCGCGCCGCCAGCCGCCTGCTGCCGATCGCCCGCGGCGGCAAGCTCGCCGGGCTGCTCCTCAGCTACAGCACCCGCGACCAGGTCTCCTCGATCCTCGCCGCCCCGATCATCGAGCATTTCCTCAAAGACGTCGCCGAGGGCGAATACGACGGCTTCCCGAACCTCGGACTCAGCTACGCCCCCACCCTCGACGACCAGTTCCGAAAATACCTCAACCTCAACGGCGATGACGACGGCGTCTTCGTCAGCGGCGTCCAGAAAGGCGGCTCCGCCGACAAAGCCGGCATCAAAGAAGGCGACGTCATCCTCGCCGTGGACGGGCACAGCATCGACCGCCGCGGCGACTACGAGGACCCGAAATACGGCAAGCTCAACCTCAGCCACCTCGTCAAAGGAGCCGCCACCGTCGGCCAGGAACTCAAAATCGACCTGCTCCGCGGCGGCGAAAAAACCTCGGTCAACGCCAAGCTCGAACGCAAGCTGCCCGGAGAATACCTCGTCGATTCCTACATGTTCGACCGCGGCCCGAACTTCCTCATCCTCGGCGGCCTGCTCTTCCAAGAGCTAACGCTGCCGTATCTGGAAACCTTCGGCGATGAATGGGACACCCGCGCCCCCTTCCGCCTCGTTTACACCGCCACCCACCAGGAGGAATTCGAGGACGAAGGCCGGCGCAAGGTCGTCTTCCTCAGCGGCGTCCTGCCCTCGCTCAGCACCCAAGGCTACGAAGGGCTGCACTCGCTCGTCGTCACCAAAGTCAACGGCAAGCAAATCACCGACATGAAAGCGCTCGACGATGCCCTCGCCTCCCCCAAAGACGGTATCCACCGGATCGAATTCACCGACTTCCCCAAGGTCATCTTCGTCGATGCCACCATGGCGCAGCAGGACAACGAGAGCCTCATGCCCAACCGCTACCACATCTTCAAAACCAAGCGGATCGACGAAGAATAACGGCACCTCAAGATCGCAGGAATCTCACCGGCCCGCGCCCGCGCCCGCCCCGCCCCGTAGCTGAATTCGTGAGAGCCGGAGCGATGCGGAAACAGACGAAGTCAATTCAGACCGCCGGCGCCCTAGCGCCCGAGCGCCCAAGCGCGAGAAACGCCCAAGCGCGAGCACCAGCGCCCCGGCAACTCGGCGCAATCCCCGCGGCGACCGAACTTTCACAAGTCCGGCTACCCAGTAAGCGATCCGCTTTGGGTCGCACGGTGGCTTTGTAGCTGAATTCATGAGAGCCGGGCGATGCGGAGACAGACGAAGTCAATTCAGACCGACGGCGTTCAGCGGTAACCACTGAAACTCCCGATCACCAAAACGCCCGATCGCGAGAAACCAGCGCCCCGGCAACTCGGCGCGTTTTCCGCGGCGACCGGACTTGCAAACGCCGGGAAATTGAGTAATACCCAATGCCTGCCAAAGCGCAGCGAAACACAATCACCGGGGGCGTTCTGGCTTTCGACTTGTGGTTCGACGCTTGGGCTGCATGCCGAGGTTGATCGGTTGCTTTCGTAAAAAGCCGGTCAAACAAATAAACGCAGATTCTACGCAAGAACTCGCGCTCGCTGCTTAAGTCAGCGACGTCGCCCCACTAACGCCTGCTAGGCGGGGCGGCGCACACAGCAGGCTAGCCATCGGGCGGGGCTTCCGCGCCGGATGGCAAAAGCTAACAGGGAGATCGGGCAGGTGGCGTTCGCTGACGAGAAACACCAGCCCTAAAAAATCGAGTTCCCGGATAAGCATGTAGACGTTCAAGAACAAATGCCATAAGGACAGGGGTTCGACTCCCCTCGCCTCCACTTTTCACAATTTCCCGTAACCAGCCAAAAGTTAGCTAGTTGTGGATTTTTCCGGTCGTTTTCTTCGGTTGCCGATTTGGCAGGAATTAGCCTGCATTTCTCATACCCCCGACGGCTGAGCGCCGAAGGCAGGGCGAAAATTGCCGAGAGATGAGATTGGCGGCTGTTGGTTCTCTGCGGCGTGTGCTTGGAGGGGTTTGAGGTCCTTTGGGTGTGGCGTCAGCGGGGTTTCGGACCGCGTTGGGGCCCATTTCGGGCCGCCGTCCGGGCGCGCGGGCGCGATCCCCCCCCGCGTCCCCGGATCGTGGCGCGTGCGGTTGCCAGGCTCGGGTTTTCCCCTCAACCCGCCACTCAGGCCGGCGCCGCCCGCAGCCGCTCCCAGCAGGCCGCCACTTCCTCCTGGAAACGGAAGCTGCTGCTCCAGCGCACCAGCACGCGGCGCGCGCTCACTTTCACCACCGCGGCGATTTTCAGCAGGTGGCCCCGGATGATCCCGGGCGTGGCTTTGGCGTAGGCTTTGCTCTCCTTGAGGCCCGCCTCGCGCAGGTCGATCATGAGCTGGTAGGCGAAGGTCGAAAACCACAGCCGCAGCTGGTTGGCGCTCATCGCCTCGCAGCTCATCCGGCCGGCGAAGAGGTCGAGCTGCTGTTCCTTGACCCGGTTCTCCATGTCGCCGCGCGCGCAGTAGAAGCCGCGGTAGAGTTCCCCAGGCATCCACCCGGGCCGGTCGCCGGGCAGGTTGGTCACGATGAATCGCGGGTTCTCGCCCTTGGGGTTGACCTGCGCTTTGCCCACCACGCGGCGAGCGCGGCCCCAGCTCTTGGCCGTGCGGTATTCGAACTCGCAGAAGTAGGTGCACCATCCGCCCCGCATGCAGGCGTCGGCTTTCGCCCGGAACATCGCCTTGTCGAGGTGGCGCAGCAGGGCGGCGTTTTTGGCCAGGCCCACGGCGTAGTAGACCCTGTTTTGCTCGCACCACGAAAGGATCGCGTCGCGGGCGAATCCGCTGTCGGCCCGCAGGATGATGCGCGCCTCGGGAAATCGCTCGCGGATGGCCGGCACGATGCGCCCGAGGGCTTCGAGCGTGCCGTCGCAGGCGTCCCGGTCGCTGGTGCGCAGCCCCGCCCAGACCGGCCACGGCCCGATGAAGCAGTAGAGCGGCAGATAGCAATAGCCGCCGTAGTAGCCGTGGAAGAAGCGCCCTTCCTGCCCGCCGTGGATGAGGCTGTCGGTGGCGTCGAAATCCAGCACGATCTCCCCGGTGCCCGGCGCGAGGCGCGAGACGGCCTGGCGGATGAGGAGGCCTTCGATGGCCGCGTGGTCGGCATGGATCTTGTGGGCGCCCGAGGGCCTCCCGCCGGCGGATTTGGAGTTGGTCAGCTCCAGCCGGTTGAGCGTGGACTTGCCCGCCAGGGCCCGCCCCCTGTCCCCGCCGGAGCGCCCGAGGCCGAGCGGGTCGGGCTTGCCCACGCCCAGCGCCATCACCGGGTCGCGGCGCAGCGTGTCGTGGTCGTTGAGATCCTCGTATCCCATCGCCATGCCGAAGATCCGCTGGCGCAGCAGTTCGGTCAGGGAGTGCTCGATGAGCTCCGGGCGGCGGCGGTCGGTGAAGCAGGCGGCGAGTTGATCGATCATGCCCGTGCGGCTGTCCATCTCGCGGAGCAGGAGCACGCCGCCGTCGGCGCTGGCGTTGCCGCCCTGGAAATCGGCCACCACCTTGCGCTTGCCGAGGTCTTGAAAAGCGAAGGTCTGCTGGTTACACTCTGTCATGCGGCGGTTGGGTTTTGTGTGTGAGCCATTGATCTGATCACCAACAACTTACGCCAAAACTCCAACCGTCCGCAATTCCGGGCATGAGAAATCCGGACCCGACCCTAAAGGACCGGGCTACAGATCGGTCGCCGCTACGCGGCGCATTCCCTCAAATCGCTCTATCCAATCCACAGGGCATTCTGCGATAGGCGCATAACTTTTTGGCAATCAGTCTATGGGCGGACATCTTTCTTGGTCTCAGGCGTGCCCGCTGACGTGAATTGCCGGGAGCGGGCAGAGGTCGGGCGGCACGAATTGGGATTTGGCGCGCGGGTCCATCCGGCGCTCGGGCGAGTAAAAGAGGCGGAGGATGTGTTTGCTCATCAACCTCCGGATGCAGGTCGCAGAACGCATCGGCGCTGTGCGCGGGGAAGACGGAGCCGTAGGCGTGGCGAACGGAATCAATGATCCGCAGCAGGGCGACCGTCGTCGTCTCATTGTATCCGCTCGTCGGCGTCTCGGCGATCCCGTTCTTGGCGTTGTAAGCTTTGATGCCCGAACGGAGCTTTTCTAAAGCCTCGCCAAACGGATGTTCGGACAGAAGGATAAACGCGACCGCCACATGGGTGCGCTGGTCCCAGCGCTCGACCGGGATCGCGCCGCCCAAAAACGCGTCGAGGAGATTCTGGTCGGCTTGGGTCATGGCGGAGGCGGAGTCATTCGCTATCGCTAGCCCTGAAAATAGAATTCCAGATCTGAGTCGGAGATTTCCGATGACGGGACCAGCGCATAGTGGCGTTCTTCGCGCACCCGTATCTCGCCAGAATGATCGACCAACTCGAAGAGCGCGATCCGCGATTCATCTAGGAATTGGGCAGAGACCGGGCGGCAGGCCAGCCGGGGGAATTTCTCGCGGCACATTGCGATATCTTGGGCTGCCTGCACGGCGCTGATCGCATCCTTTCCGCCTTTGGCTTGGATCGGCACGATGAATTGGGAGCCGCCGCGATTTACGCCAACGTAGATTTCATCGACTTCGACCTGCCCGATGCCCTTGACCGTGGTCCGCAGGTGATTCTGGAGAGAGTAGGCGGTGATTCCCAAAAAAATGTCGATTAACCGGTTGTAGCGGATCTTCGCGAGCAGCGCCTGCTCGTCGCTGAAGAAATAGCAGGTGACGATCTCCGGGGTCGCGTCCGGGATCTTGATGACCGCCAGGTCGGGGCGCGGCTCGATCTTGGCGACCCTGACCAGCCGAAATCGGTAGCGCCCTTTTCCGGCACCTTCGATGATCCACTCGCTTCCTTTGGGAGCCGCCTTTTGGACCACGGTGGGGAAATCGCTTCGGTATCGAAAAGAGTAGGGAATGTCGCCGAGATTGCGCGGCCGTTCGATCCCGAGCAGGTGGCACGCTTCCTCCAACTCCCGCCTCTCAAACTCGAAGGTATCCTTCCCCTTCTCAAAGTGTTTCTTAAAGAGGTGTTCGAGGATCTGCCCATAGCGGTTCTGCGGTTTCATACAGCGGATAGGGATTTCCGGTTGCGCTGGGGGATGACATCGTGGGGCACGCCGTAGAAGGCGGAAGCCTGGCGCATATTCATTTCAAGGAGAGTCTCTTCCCCCAGTTCTAAGGTTTTTTTCGGCTTGGTCGGGCGGTGATCTAGGGCGCGGATGATCGCTGCGGCGACCGCTTTGCCCAATAAGGGAGGCACCGAATTTCCGATCTGCCGAAACCCATGCCATTTCGTCACATGGAATCGAAACCAATCCGGATAGGAGTGGAGCCGGGCCGCTTCCCGGTTGGTGATGCAGCGGGGGATGGTCGGGTGGATCGGGCGGGGCGAGGTAAACGCGCCGCGGTCGCTCGCGGTCCCTGCGCGCAGCGTGTTGCAGTAACCGTCCTGCGCGAGTTTGAAGAAGCGGCTGATGGATTCGGTCTGCCCGGGTTCGGCATCGGCAAAGCGCTGCACGGATTCTTCCGAATGCCTCGTCCGGAGGCTGGAGGTCAGCATGGTCCGGTCGTATGCCCGCCGGTAGGAGAAGTCCGTGTCGCCTCCCTCGAGTAATTTCGCGTAAGGTCCCTGTTGCCAGCCTCCGATCTTGATCCAATCGCGGTCGAAGAGCACATCACGCCCCTCAATTTCCGGGAGGTCGCCGATCGCCTCCCAAACGGTGGGAGCATCCGGCAGGTCGCTGATCAACAAGGTCTCGTCGGTGCGTTCGCGGGCGATCGGGGAGGGATAGGCTGGGCACGTTTCGCCTTTCCTCGCCGCCAGCAAAAATAGGCGCTTCCGGCGCTGCGGCACCGCGTAGTTTGTCGCGCTCAGCACCCTGACCGGCTTCGCGACCGCATAGCCGAGGCTCTCGAACTCCCCGATTAGTTCGTCGAGAACAGCGCGATGCTGGCCAACGGCCAGACCCGGGACGTTCTCGAATACGATGTAGCGGGGCAGCAATTCCTTGGCGAGCCTCAAAAAGTGAGCGGGGAGGGAGTTGCGCGGATCGTCTAACTGCCGCTTCCCCATCATCGAAAACCCCTGGCAGGGAGCGCCGCCGCATAGGACATCCAGCTCCCGCCGCCGAAGCCCCGTTCTCGCCAGCAGCTCCGCTCCCTTCACCGCCGCTACGCTCGCGCAGACCACGTCCGTCTGCGGAAAATTAAATTGGTGTGTCGCGCAGTGGATCGGGTCGATTTCGACGGCTGCCCGGACATCGAAGCCCGCTTGCTCGAATCCGAGCGATAGCCCTCCGGCTCCGGCAAAAAGGTCGATAGAGGTGGGGCGAGGGCGTTCTGACATTCAATCCGCTAGATCAAGATAGGCATCCTCGCAATAGCGTTGTTCAAAAAGCCAGCCTGCCGCCGATCGTCGCACCGATCGGGCGCCGCGCCTATTCCGACGGCCATTGGGCGGTTGGCGGCGAGACCTCGACATACGGGATGGCGTCAAAATCATCGCCCTCCACCCCGACTTGGAAATCGCTTTTGCACTGCGGGTTGTCGCCGAGCAGTTGCACGGTCAGTGGGTATTCTTTGCCGGCTTCGGCTTCGGTCGGCAAGACGGTGCGGTCCATGATTTCGTAGCGCCCGGCGAGGATCGTGGGCTTGGTGTAGTCGCCGGACTCGACGCGGATGACCTCGTAGGTGTGGAAGACGAGGCAGCGCGCGTAGCCTTGGATGTCCTGGATTTCGGGCTTGGGCGCGGCTTCCACCAGCTTGCCGACGAGCTTGATCGTCGGCGCGGGCTTGCGCGAGGCGAGGCGGCGCGAGAATGATTCGGCGTGCGCCCCGATCTCGGCGTCGGTCAGGCGGCGGTTGAGGATGGCGATTCGTTCGAGCGCCCCGGCGAACTTCCCGCCTTCCGCGTCGCCGAAAATGATGCGTTCGGCGGCGGGCGGGGCGAAGCCAAGCGAAGCTATCGCCGAGCGGTAGGTGGTCGCCGTTGAAGGCGATGAGCGATCCGCTTTTCGCAAGCGTGACGACGAGATCGGTCGCCCCGGCTTCGAGGTCGACCGGCGCATCGACCACCGAATCTTGGCGGGTGCCATCGGGGTCGATCCAGACGGCGCGGAGGCGGAGGTCGCCGCCATCCGCAGCATCGAGCCAGACCCCGGTGCCGTCCGCGCCTTCGAAGGCGAAGAACCGCCCCGGCGCCGGATGGGAGATGCCGATTTCGAGGGTCAGCGCGCCGGTCTCGGCGGCGGCTTGGTTGACGGCGGCGACGAACTCTGGCTTCAGGTCGAAGAACCCGCCCGCCGGCCGCATTTCGTAGTGCCGCCCGAAGCGCGCGTAGCGGTGCGCTTCGGCGGTGAAGACGCGGGTCCCGATCTCGCCGGGATGCCGCGCGTTGTCCCACAGGAAGGCGATGCCCTCCCGGTTCTGCGGCCAGAGTTTCGCGCCCGGATCGGCGGCGACCGGCGCAGCCTGCGCGGGACCGACCTTGTCCGGATCGAGGCTCTCGTCCCCGCCGCCCTCGATCCAGAGGTCCGGGTAGAAGTCGCCCAATTTGTTCTGCGTGACGCGCGCCCAGCCTTCGATCGCCTCCAGCTTGTCGCCGAGCTTTCCGACGAAGATGTCGGCGCTGTCGCTGCCGGCGCTGATCGTGCTCTTGCCCTTTTCTTTGCCGATGTAGGGACCGCTCAGGCAGAGGAAGCGCGGGTGGTTCGACCATCGCGGGTGATAGACCTCGTAGCCGTCCAAGCCGGGACCGCGGCTGGCCGGCACCGTCCATTCGACCTCGCCGCCCGCTTTGAAAAATCGCAGGTTGCGGTGCGCTCCGTCGAAGATCCACATGATCCCGCTGTCATCGGGAGCCGCCGCCGGCCAGCAGCCGTTTTCGTAAACGCTGACCGCGCCCGCCTTGAAATCGAACATCCCGCAGGACGGCCAGGGGAAAAGCCCGCTGGCGCGGTCGCCGGCGCGGGAGAGCTGGATGTTGTCCACGCTGATCGTGCCCTCCGCCTCCCAGAGCGGCTCATCCTTCGATGGATCGGCGAGCGGGAACCGGACGAGGCGTTTGGCGAAGAGCTGCGCCCGGTTGGTCGGCTGGAAGTCGCGCGCCGCGACCACCCAGTCCTCGCCCGTCACCGGATCGCGCCACACATCGACCGCCATGCCCGGCGCGAGCTTCGCGTGCCCGGTGCCGTCCCAATTCACCGCCCAGATGTCCGGGTCGTAGTGCTTCGACGACTTCTTCCGCTCGATGTTTTTGTTCGTGTAGAGCAGGCGCTCGCCGCCGGGTGTGATGAGCGGTCGCGAGTAGTTTGATTTTTCGCCGAGGATGACCCGCGCGCCGCGCCCGTCCGCCGTGTCGAACCCCATCAGGTAGTGCTGCTCGCCGTTGGAATACGTGTCGCCGCCGCCGCCCTGGTATTCCTCCCAGGCGAGCTTCGCGCGCTTCCCGCCGGTCAGGGCGAGCAATTGTTGGGTTGCGTTCGCCGCGTTCGGATCGGCGCGCTCGGTCGGGTCTTCCTTCTTCTTTTTCTTCGCCTTCTTTTCATCTTTGCCGTCGCCGCACGCCGCGAATTAGCAGCGCGGCGGACAGGAGGTCGCGGCGCTTCGCAGGATGGCGATCTCTTGGAAATTCGGTCGGGCGTTCGCATCGGATTGTTTAAGGCGATCCTCGCTGGGGCGCAAAGTCGGTCTGAGATTCTCAACGATCCGTCATTTTCCGCCGCGCGCGTCGCCCGGACCTTGTTTGATAGGCATCACGAGCGCCCGCCGCGGGCGTCCATCGTGGGGATGCCGGATCGGAAGGAAAGATTCAAAGAAATCGAACGGCTCGGGCGTCTGAACTCCAAGTATTTTACGAGTTGTTACGTCGCGGTGACAACTTGGTCGAATGGTAAGGTTATCACCGGGGCGTCTGCCGTTCTCATTATAAACGCGACCCAGGTTTTGTAGCGGAGCGAAGCCGGAGCACCCTGGTAGCGTGCCGCCATCCAAGCCCCCTCTGCTCGCTATGAAAAATGCCCCTCTCAGTCCCGCAGGTTCCCGATGGTCGCCGCAGCGGTCTCCCTGGCTTCCGCCGCGGCGGCGTCCGCGCAAGACATCGTCATCAGCGAGATTTATTTCCATCCGCGTCCGCAAATTCGATCTCGCCGGAGCGGTCGAGCGCGAGTTTATCGAGCTGCACAATGTCAGCGCGGCGGCGGTCGATGTGTCTGGCTGGGCGATTGACCGCGGCGTTTCGTTCACCTTTCCCGGAGGGACATCGATTCCGGCGGGCGGCTATCTGGCGGTCGCGGCGGACGTGGGCGCGTTCTCGGCGGCGCATCCGGGCGTCGGCCCGGTCGTCGGCGGCTGGTCAGGAAGCTGAGCAACAGCGGCGAGCGGATCCGGCTTGCCGATGCGGACGGCGAGGCGATTGACGAGGTCGAATACGCGGACGAAGGCGAGTGGGCGCCGCTGATCCGGGGTCCGCTCGACCACGGCGCGCGGGGCTGGACGTGGAGCGACTTGGCGGACGGCGGCGGTCGGTCGCTCGAATTGGTCAACGCGGCGCTGCCCAATGAATTCGGGCAAAACTGGGCACCCAGCGCGGCGGCGGGCGGGACGCCAGCGGCGGCGAACTCGGCGGCATCGGGCGCGGAGGGCCCGTTGATCCTTGAGGCGACGCATGCCCCGGCGGTGCCGCGTTCGGGGCAAAGTGTTACGGTTTCGGCAAGGTTGGTGGGCGGCTCGTCGGCGACGCTGCACTGGCGGGCGTCGGCGGAATCGGCTCCGGCGTTCAACCAGGCGGCGATGGCCGACAACGGCGCGTTCGGGGATGGCGATGCTGGGGACGGTGTGTTCGGCGCGGTGATCCCAGCTCAGCCCGCCGGGACGGTGATCGAATTCTACATCACGGCGCGCGACGCCTCATCCAACGAGCGCGCCTGGCCCGCGCCGACCGACCAGGGGCAGACCGCCAACGCGCTTTTCCAATTCGACGACGAAGAGTGGACCGGCGCGCCCTGCATCTACCGGATCGTTTTGACCAAGGCGGAAGAGGCGGAGTTCGCGGGCATCGACCGGGATAGCGACGCGATGATGAATGCGACGTTCATCGCGCGGACCGACAGCGGGTTTGCGGTGCGATATCGCTCCGGGGTGCGGGTGCGCGGCGCGTCCAGCCGGGGCGACGACCCGGTGCCGCTCCGCCTTTCCCTGCCCGCCGACCGCCCATGGGATGGGATGACCGACTTCAACCTGAACACGCAGTTCACCTGGCTCCAGTATGTCGGCATGAAGCTGTTCGCCGCCTGCGACCTGCCCGCGCCGATGGTGCGCCCGGTGCAGGTGCGGCTCAATGGGACCAATGGCGCGACCGGCGAGGAGGAGCAGTTCGGCAGCTACGTCCACGTCCAGCCGCTCAATGGCGAGTTCGTGGACCAGGCGTTCCCCGGCGCGGAGGAAGGCGGCAACCTTTACAAGAAGGTGCGGCCGGACCGGGATTGGTCCTACCGCAACGGCAACATCACCGCCTACCTGAGCGACGGCTGGTCGAAGCAGACGAATTCGAGCGAGAACGACTGGTCGGACCTCAACGCATTCCTCCAGACGATGAGTGCGGGCGGCGGCAACCCGAATTACCAAGCCGACGTGGAGGCCATCGCCGATGTGACCCAGTGGCTGCGCTGGTTCGCCGCCATGACGCTGCTGAACAACGGCGAGACCAATCTGAGCAACGGCGCGGATGACGACTACACGTTTTATTTCCGCCCGTCGGACGGCCGCCTGATGCTGATCCCGCACGACTTGGACACGATCCTCGGGCAGGGCGACGGCGACCGCATCACCAGCCCGAGTTACACGCTCTTCGACATGATCGAGCCCGGCAACCGCGGCGATGTGCTCGACGACCTGACCCCGTTTTTCGCCGTGCCCGCCTTTCGCGACGCCTACTACGGGCAGCTCCGCGAGCTGGCGCGCACCGTGTTTGCGGCGGAGAAGTTCGGGCCGGCGGTGGACGCGTGGCTGGGAGGCTGGGTGCCGCCGGACCGGATCGCTACGATCAAGGCATTCATGGCGGCGCGCACCGCGTTTGTCCTGAACCAAGCCGAGCAGATCCTCGGCGCCGCGCCGCCGCTGCCCGCGCCGACGGCGGCCAGCGAATGGGACAGCGGCTCCGCTCCGGCGGGCGTCCGCCTCAACGAAGTGCTCGCGCTCAACCGCAGCGCCTATGCCAATGGCGGCGCATTCCCGGATGCCGTCGAGCTTTTCAACGCCGGTGCCGCCCCGGTCGATCTGGGCGGCTGGGCGTTGACCGACGACCCGGAGACGCCGGCGAAGTTCGTCTTCCCGGCGAACACGATGATCGGCGCGGGGGCGGGCTTGGTTTTGAATGCGGATGCCGCTGCGGGAGCGGGCATCCACCTCGGGTTTAATCTCTCGGCGAAGGGCGGCGCGCTGATCCTCTACGACGGCGGAGGCGCGCAGGCGGACCGGGTCGATTTCGGTCCGCAGGCGGAGGACTTTTCGGTCGGGCGGAGCAGCGCCAACCCGGCGATCTGGCGTTTGGACGAGCCGACCATCGGGTTCCCGAACGGACCGGGCATCTTGCCGGCGCAGCTCGGCGATCCCGCGCTGGTCCGGATCAACGAATGGTCGGGGTCCCCCAACTACCGGCTGCGCCGCGATTTCGCCGAACTCTACAACCCAGGCAGCCTGCCCGCCCCGCTCGGCGGCGCGCGGCTCACCGACGACCCCGCCTTCGGCAGCGATTCGCTGACCCTGCCGCCGCTCAGCTTCATCGGCGCCGGCCAGTTCGCCGAATTCGGAGCCGCGCTTCCCTTCGGCTTGAACGGCTCCGGCGACTGGCTCGCCCTGATCGGCGAAAACGGCGTCGCCATCGACCGGGTGAGCCTCGACTGCGGGCGCGGCGACTGGTCCGCCGGGCGCATCCCGGACGGCGGGGACGCGATCGCCCACCTGCGGCTGCCGACGCCCGGCGCGCCGAACCAGGCGGAGATCGTCAGCGAGTCCGATGCCATCGGCTGGAACTACGACTGGCGCTATGAAGACAACAACGTGCCGCAGTCGGCGGGCTGGACCGACCTCGGTTTCGACGACTCTGGCTGGGCGGTCGGAGAAGGCGCGCTCGGGCTCGAGTTCGAATCGATCCCAGTGCCGATCCAGACCCAGCTTAATTTCCGCCCGCCGCTCACGCATTACTTCCGGCACACGTTCACGATCGAAGACCCGGCGGCGGGCGAGCTTTTTCTGGATACCGAAATCGACGACGGTGCGGTCGTCTATGTGAACGGTCGCGAGCTGGCGCGTTTGCGCATGCCATCCGGCGCGGTCGGGCATTCGACCTTGGCGGATGGATTTGTCAGCGAGGCGAGCATCGAAGGACCGTTCCGCGTGCCGCCGGGCTGGCTCGTGCCGGGCGGCAATGTGATCGCCGCCGAGGTCCACCAGGAGCGGGCGGACAGCTCGGATATCGTTTTCGCCCTGCGCGCCCGCTTTGTGGAAAGCGAGCCGCCGAATGCCGAATTCGCCCGCGCCCTCGCCTTGATCAATGGGCTGCGGATCTCCGAGATCATGTTCAACCCTAGCGGCGACCAGGCGCTCGAATTTATCGAGATCGCCAACGTCTCCATGGCGGCGCTCGACCTGACCGGGCTCCGCTTTGAGGAGGGCATCCAGTTTACGTTCCCCGCCATGTCGCTCGGTGCCGGCGAATTTTTGCTGGTCGTGCGGGACGCCGCCGCGTTCGCCGCCGAATACGGCGCGGGCCTGCCGGTGGCGGGCGAATTCACCGGCGCGCTGGCGAACGGCGGCGAGCTGATCCGGCTCGAGCTGCCGGGGGCGTTTGCTGGCGTTGCCGCCGCGGGCTTTTCCTACGATGACGCCTGGATCCCGGCGGCGGACGGCGGCGGCGCGTCGCTGGTCGCCGCGCGGCTGACCGCCGACCCGGCGCTGTGGGGCGAGAAGGCATCGTGGAAGGCGGGTCCGATCGGCGGAACGCCGGGCAACAACGGACCGCCGTTTTTCACCAATCCGCTCTACGCCACCGCCACGCAGGGCGCGCCGTTTTCGTTCCAGCTCGTCGCGGAAAACGGCTATTCGGCATGGTCGGTTGACGACCTGCCGCCGGGGCTGAGCTTCAATGCGGCCACCGGCATCATCTCCGGCGTGCCGACCGGCTTTGGCGAGGCGGCGGTCGAGCTGAACGCGACGAATGCGGCGGGCACGGCGACCAGCACGCTGGAGATCGACATCGCCCAGCTCACGCCGCCGGTCATCACCAGCGCCGCCGCGGCGTCCGGCGTTTTGGACGAGGCGTTTTCCTACCAGATCACCGCGACGAATTTTCCGGGAAGCTTCGACATCGGCGGGCAGTTTCCCGCCGGGCTTTCGTTCGACACGAATTCGGGATTGCTCTACGGCATCCCGACCGAGGCGGGCGAATTCTCGGTCCAGGTCGAGGCGTCGAACATCGCGGGCGTCGGCGTCGCCCCGGTGACGATCACGATCCAGAGCGACCCGCTGCTCGCCTCGCTGGAAACGACGTTGCCTCTCGAGCGGGGCGGCGATGCGGACTGGTTCGCGCAAAGCGAGGTGACCCACGACGGCTTGGACGCCGCGCGGAGCGGCGACATCGATGACTCCGAAGATTCCTACATGCGCGCGCAGATCCCCGGTCCGGACCGGCTGAGCTTTTGGTGGAAAGTTTCGTCCGAGCAAAGCTTCGACTACCTCGATTTCCGCATCGACGGCGTCTCGCAGGATCGGATTTCCGGGGAGGTGGACTGGCAGGAAAAGCTCTACGACATCCCGGAGGGCAACCACACGATCGAGTGGCGATTTTACAAAGATGGCTCGGTCAGCGACGGCGATGACGCCGGGTATGTGGACCAGGTGCGACTGGAGAGCGACGGCGGGACGCCGATCATCTATAGCGCCTCGCGGCTCGGGATATTCATCGGCGATTCCGTGGATTACCAGATCCTCGCGACGGGAAATCCAGATTCGATCACGGTCGAGAACCTGCCGGACGGGCTCCAGTTCAATGCTGCGGAATACACGATCACTGGGACGCCGGAGAACGCGGGTGCGACCACGGTTTTGATCCGGGCGGAAAACGAAGCTGGGGAAGGCACGCTCGGGTTGCTCGTCGAAGTCTTCCCCGAATTTAACCTCGGCGAGGCGCTGGACTGGCCGTCCCTGCGCTACCGCGGCAACACCGATTACCTGTGGTTCCCGAGCGCGGCGGCGTTTTCGTTTGATGGGGTCGATGTCGCCCGCGGAGGGCGCCCGGCGGAGGGTGAGGAGAATTGGTTCGAGGTCGATGTCGAGGGTCCGGACACGGTCGTCTTCTGGTGGCGGCTGCTCGCCAATAGCGCCGACAGCCTCTCGCTTTTCCGCGACGGCGAACTCTGGTTCAACATCTACGG
This sequence comes from Verrucomicrobiales bacterium, assembly GCA_041395145.1. GTDB lineage: Bacteria > Verrucomicrobiota > Verrucomicrobiia > Verrucomicrobiales > DEV007 > JAWLBD01. The sequence goes on from JAWLBD010000012.1 coordinate 61,874, forward strand.
GGCGACGGATTGGGAGCGCGTGGAGGTCTCGATCCCGGAGGGCACCCACACGCTGCGCTGGAGCTTCCGCGACGAAGGCAACAGCGGCGGGAACTCCGCCAACCTCGCGCTGGTCGACCGGTTCCGCCTCGTCTCGCAAAGCGCCGAGCCGTTCATCAACTCGGCGACCGCCGCCACCGCCGTGCAGGGATCGCCTTTCACCTACCAGATCGCGGCGACCAACGATCCGGCGACTTTCGGCGCGACCGGGCTGCCGGCGGGCCTGTCGGTCGATGCGGCGACCGGCGCGATCACCGGCACGCCTGCGGCGACCGGCGTCTTCACGGTGACGCTCACGGCGTCGAACGCGGCGGGATCGGACCAGTCGCGGCTCAGCCTGAGCATCGGGCCGCCGCTCAATTTCAACGTCCCGCTCGACACGGTCGGGCAGATCTATTCCGGGATGCCGTCGGGCATCCAGTGGTCGGTGACGCCGACGTCGATGGACGGGATTTCGGCGGTGAGCAGCGGGAACGTCCCGGCGGATACGGCGCGCTATTTCGAGATGCAGGTCGAGGGACCGGAGACGGTTTCGTTTTGGTGGAATTTCACCGAGGGCAGCAGCAGCGGGCAGATGATCTTTTATCGCGACGGAAGCTGGTGGAACTCGATGAGCAGCGAGCAAGGCCGGCGGCAGAATCACGCTGGGCGAGGGGAGGCACACGCTGCGCTGGGAGGTCACCGCATGGAACAGGAATACCGCCCGCGGCTACGTCGACCGCATCCACCTGCATAACCGGACGCGCAGGTTCGATTCTCACCGGCGTCTCCCAGTTCTCCGGGGCGGTCGGCGTTCCGTTCTCCAGCACATTTCAGACGATCAACGAGGCGACCGCCTTCGCGGTGGCGGGCGGCTCGCTCCCGAGTAGGTCTCAGCCTCGACCCGGCGACCGGCGTGATCAGCGGCACGCCGCAGACCGAGATCTCCCAATCGCTGCGCTTAGCGCCAGCAGCGCCTTCGGGACCGATTACTTCCTCGCCACGCTCACGATCTATCCCGCGCTCGCCATCGCCGAGGCGGTGGACAGCCGGAGCGCGTCTTCTACGGCCGTCGGCAACCAGGTGGATCGCCAACACCCTGCTCAACCACGATGGGGTGGACGCGGCGCGAAGCTCAGCGGTGTTCCTGAATACGAGGGCATTGGTTTGAGACGCGGGTCACCGGTACGGACATCCTGACCTTCTGGTGGCGCGTGCAAAATACGGACGGCAATACGGACCTGCGCCTGCGCCGCGATAACGTCTCGTCGGTCGCCTTCTACGGCGGGGATGGCGACTGGGAAGAAGTCACCTACAGGTGCCCAGAACGGCGACCACACGCTGCGGTGGCATTTTCGGCAAGCTGGAACTCCAGCCAGCCGATCGCCGTCATCGACCAGTTTCATTCGTCTCCGAGACCGGGCTGCCGGTCATCTCGTCATCCTCCCTCGGTCAGCGGTGTGGTCGGCTTACCGGCGTTCGGGTTTCAGGTCCAGACGTTCAATGACGCGACCATCAGCGCGACCGGCTTGCCGCCGGGGCTGGCGGTCGATCCGGGCGGCGAGACTCCTGGCACGCCCACACAGGGCGGCGAGTTTTCCGTCGATGTTTTAGCGGAGAACGCATCTGGCTCGGATACGCAGACGCTATTGATCCGCATCGCGCCCTACATCGATGTGTCGGACGATCGATTTTCCGGGGTCCGGTCCGATGCTCGGCGTCGGCGGACCGGCTTCCCAGCAGTGGTTCACGCAAAGCGCGGTCACCCACGACGGGATTGACGCCGCGCAGAGCGGAGCCCTCGCGGACGGGCGGTCGTCGTCGTTCGACCTCGAACTCGTCGGTCCGGGGCAGCTTTCGTTTTGGGCGAAAGTCTCCGCCGCGGAGGACCATTACCTGATCCTCTATCGCGACTTTGGATTCGAATTCTTTGAAAGCGGGGAGGTCGATTGGACCCAGCACACGATCCAGATCCCGGCTGGCCGCCACACTTATCGGTTCGAATACACCAAGCAATACGGCTTCGGCTCGACGCCGGAGGGCAGCGATGCCGCCTGGATCGACGAATTGTCCGTCACCGGCTACGCCGCGTGGGTCCGGGAACAAGGCGTGCCGCCTGAGCTGGCCAATCCGTTCGCCGACCCGGATGGCGACAGCTTGAACAACCTGCTGGAATACGCGCTGCTCGGCGGACCGCTCTTCTACGATCTCTCGCCCTTTCCCGCCGTGACCCGCGACGCGGAAGGGCGCCTCGTCATGTCGGTCGGCAAAAATCCGGACGCCGAAGGGCTGACGCTAAAAGTCGAGGTTACCGGCGACCTGCAGACGTGGATCACCGACGGCACCTCCATCCTCGTCAACGATTCCGACTTCCTCCAAGTCCGCGACAACGACACCTCCGGAGCGCCGCGCTTCATCCGCCTCTCGGTTTCATTCGGGGGCTAATAAAACGCCCTTGCCTCGGCTCACCGGATCGCCGGCAAGGACCGTTTGCCCATTCGTCTGCCTAATCGGCGCGAAGGTCTCGACCAATCAAACCCTCTCGGCATCAGGGTGCCGCGACTTCCTCCAGCAATTGCCCGACCGCTTCGGCGACCTGCGCCGTGCCGCCTGCCCCGATCCGGTGCCGCAGCGCGGCGGGCGCGACCGCTTTGACGTCCTCCGGATAGACCGCCGGGTTGCCGCCGAGGAACGCATTGGCCTGCGCGGCGCGCAAGATCGCGAGCGACGCCCGCGGCGAGGCTCCCGGCGCGAGCGCGGGGCGCTGCCGCGTGGCGTCGCAGATCCGCGCGATGTAGCTGCAGATGTCATCGCTGACCTTGACCGCCCGGCATTCGGCCTGCGCGGCGCGGATCGCCTCCGGGTCGGCGGCGTGGTCCGGCTTTGGCGCGCCGCCTTTATCGGCGTGGAGCCGGACGATGCGCGCCTGGTCGGCGACGGCGGGCACGCCCATTTCGACCGACAGGAGAAAGCGGTCGAGCTGGGCGAGCGGCAGCGGGAATGTCCCGGCGTCGTCGATATTGTTTTGCGTGGCGACGACCATGAACGGATGCCCGAGCTCTCGCGTGCGGCCGTCGATCGTCACCTGCCGCTCGTTCATGCACTCCAGCAGCGCGCTCTGGATGCGGGGCGAGGTCCGGTTGATCTCATCGGCGAGCAGGAAATGCGAGAACACCGGACCGGGGATGAACTCGAACTCGCCTCGCCCCTGGTGGAAGATCGAGTAGCCGAGGATGTCCGACGGCAGCAGGTCCGGCGTGAATTGGATGCGCCGGAACTCGCCGCCGCAGGCGAGCGCGAGCGCCTCCGCCAGCGATGTCTTCCCGATGCCTGGCGCGCCTTCGATCAAAGCGTGCCCGTCGGCGAGCAGCGCGGTCACGAGCAGCCGCGCCGCCTTGCCGGAGGCCAGCACCGATTCGCCGAGCGCCCCTTCGACGGCGCGGATCGCGTCGCGCGCGCCGCTCACGGCTTCTCGCCCTTTTCGACTGGGTTGCCCGCCTCGCTCCAGGCGTTCATGCCGCCATCGAGGTGGTAGATGTGCTGGAACCCGAGCTTCTTGAGCGTCTCGAGCGCGGAGGTGCTGCGGCCGCCGGACCGGCAGTGGACAAGGTAGGGCACCGACTTGTCGAGCTTCTTCAGCGCGCCCTCGAAGTCGTCGCCTTTGAAATCCGCCAGCTCGGCGCCCTTGATGTGGCCTTCTTTAAATTCATCGGGCGTGCGGACATCGAGCACTTTGACCTTGTCGCTTTTCTTCAGGAGCGCCGCCGCCGCCTTGGCGTCCACATGCTCGATCTTCGTCGCGGATTTTTCTTTCTCGGCGTCCGGCTTTTCGGCGACGGCGCAGGAACAAAGCACAAGGGCGGCAATGCCCGTGATGGCGGTGCGTAGGGATAGGATGGGGTTCATAGGGATTGGGTAGGGTTGTGAGTTTCGGGTGACTTTTACCTAGATCGAAACGGCGGCAAAGGCTTTGCGGTTCTTGCGAAAAATTTGCCGGATCATCCGGAATAGCCGGCGATGAATCCGCCGTAGCCCGCCTCCTCGATCTCCGCCTCCGTCGCCGGGTGCCAGTGGCGGTCCGCCTGCCCGTGGTGGCTCAGGTCGGCGCGCGCTTTCGGGTTGGCGTAAACCGCCTCGATATCGTCCCAGCCCAGTTCGCACTCGTCGCACAGCGCGACCAGATCGCCGTCCCGCCGCCAAAACCGCAGCAGCCCGTCGCCGCAATACCCGCATCGCCCAAGGTAGGGGCGTTCCTGCTCGCTGCCGTCCCCGGAGGGCGCATCGTGATCGTCTGGTAGGTTCATCGGGGCAAAGCGAACGGCAGATCGAAACCCGCGCAACGGGAAACTCTACCTTCGCGGGATGGCGGGCGGCCGGACCGGGACAATTTCGCCCTTGCGCCGCCGCAGCGATTTCTGTTTAAATGAATTTGTGTTTGACCCCATTGCCATGACCACCCGATCCCTGACCCGATTTCCGCTCGCTGCCGCCGCCTTTTCGCTCGCCCTGGCGGGGCAAGCCGATGCCGCCATCATCGCCGCCGAGCAGGTGCTGACCGGCACTGATCCCGCCGCCGGCGAATACTTTGCCTATCCCTCGGAAGACGGGCGGCTGACCTCCGGGGCGAATGCGCCGCAGAACCCGGCGAACCCCGGCTTTTCCGGCGGGTGGGGCGGCGGCGGCACCTCGCTCTGGCGCGTGCAGGAGGCGGGGCTCGATCACTTTGGGATCGCGAACGAAGCCGGCGGCGCGTTTCAGTTTAGCTGGAATGCCGAATTCGACCGCCGGGTGACGCGCGCGGTTTCCAGCACGGTGCCGACGGCGGCGGGCAGCACTTTGTGGATGAGCACGCTCGTCCAGATGCAGGCTCCGGATGCCGACGGCGACGGCATCGTCCTCGCCGGCTTTGCCGACGACGCTACCGGGGCGAGCGAAACCAACGGCGTGCGCTTCGGGCTGGTCTCCGACGGTGCCGGCGGCACCCAGATCGTCGTCCGCCATCGCGCCGACACGAATCCGGCTCCCGGGTTTAACGGCGCGGATGTGGCGCAGACCGACACGGTGCTCGGCATGGCGAATCCCGGCCAGACGTATTTGATCCTCGCTAAGATCGAGAAGGACGTGATCGCGGCGGGCGATATTCTGACCGGCAACGACCGGCTCAGCCTGTGGCTCGACCCGCAGGTGACCTCGGGTAATGAGGCGGATCTCGGCGCGCCGGATGCCGTCGCCGAGAGCTTCGCGTGGTTTAACCCGACCGCCTTCGACACCCTCGCGCTGGTCGGCGTCAACTGGGTGCCGACTGGCGCACCGGCGGCGGGCGAAGATACGCTCGGCGTCCTCTTTGACGAAATGTTCCTCGGCGAAACGCTGGCGGATGTCGCCGCCGCAGTGCCGGAGCCGTCGCGCGCCATGCTCATGTTTGCTGGCTTGGCGGCGCTCGCCTTCCGGCGCCGGCGATAGCGCGGGGCATCGACGGGCAATTCGGGATTGCCCTTCCGGCCGCCGCTTGTTAGATCAGGGTCCATGAAAACCCTGATCGCCGCCACCTCCGCCCTATTCGCTGCCGCCTTCGCCTTCGGCCAAGACGCTGCTTCCACCGCCCTAAACGAGCCGGTCCCCGAACACGTCGCCACCACGCCTGCCCCCCGCGACGGCGGCTGGATGAAGCGGCACGAGTCGATGAACGAGCGGACCAAGAAAGGCGGCGTCGATCTCGCCTTCGTCGGCGATTCGATCACCCAAGGCTGGGAGGGCAAGGGTCGGAAGGTCTGGGAGGAATTCTACGGGAAGCGCAACGCCGCCAACTACGGGATCAGCGGCGACCGCACCGAGCATGTCCTCTGGCGCATCGACAACGGCAACTTCGACGGCATTTCGCCCAAGCTGATCGTTATCATGATCGGCACCAATAACACCGGCCACAAGTCGTCGGACGCCGGGCAAACCGCCGACGGCATCCGCGCGATCCTCCAGCGACTCCAGAAAAAGACGCCTGATTCGAAGATCCTGCTGCTCGGCGTCTTCCCGCGGGGCGCGACGCCTGACGATGCGATGCGGAAGATGAACGAGGAGGTCAATGCCAAGATTAAGGCATACGCCGACGGCAAGAAGATCCAATTCCTCGACATCGGCGACAAATTCCTCGGCGAGGACGGAAAACTCTCCCGCGAGGTGATGCCGGATCTCCTCCACCTCAACGAAGCCAGCTACCGGACCTGGGCGGAGGCGATCGAGCCGAAGGTCAAAGAATTGCTCGGCGAATAGGCGAGCAGCCGCGCCGCCACAACCGCGCCGCCAAAACGCAGCATCGGCATCCTGCCGATCACCCAATCTAACCGGCGATGCCAGGCACCCCGCTGGTTGCGTATCCGGTGATTCCCCGTAGCCAAGGAATCGGGCGAATCACTCGACGGTCCGATTTTCATCCGGGTCGAATCCGTTGACAAGCGGGGCAAAATCCCCATATTCCGCGCCCCATGTCCGTTATTTTCTACATCCTTTTGGTGATCCTTTTCGTGATCTGCATTCTCGCCACCCTCATCGTGCTCATGCAGCGCCCGAAACAGGAGGGGCTTGGAGCCGCGTTTGGTAGCGGCATGATGGATTCTACCTTCGGAGCCGGCGCAACCAACGTCCTGCAAAAATGGACTGTGTATCTTGCCGCTGCCTTTTTCCTCGTGTCGGCGGCGATGGGTATGATCACCTCCAAAATACAGACTGACCTCTATGCCAAGGGCGAACTGACCAATGCCCCGGCAGTTCCCGCGCCGGATCCAGAACCCGTTGAGGCAACCTTGCCTGGTTCCGACTTGCCCGTGCCCGCCCCGGTGGTTCCTCCGGCCGACGCGACCCCGGCTCCGGCCGACGCGACCCTGGACGCGGGTGCGACCGAGGTGCCTGCCCCAGAAGCATCGGATGCTGAGGGAGCAGCTGAGGAGAAAAACTAGCGGCGTATTTCGCCTACTTTGGATCTTTGGTCCTCCCATCGATCGGACCAGTAAAGAGCAAGATCCCAGGGCGTTGCCCTGGGCTATATCAGGGTGCCGCTTTGGGGCGTATGAGGGCGCCGCCCAGGAGTCCGCCCAGCTTGGATTCTGCGTCCGGGCGCGGGTAAGAAATCCCGGCAGCGACCTGCCATCGGCGGACGGTTTGGCAAACCGTCCCTACCGCCGATCCCGCGCCTGAGGCGGCCGCCCGGAAGGGACGACTCACCGAGGCGTCCGCCGATTCCGGCAGATGCCGCGTGTTGTCTGGCGACCTCGCCGGTTGGGATTAGACAATCGGCGGGACGCCGATGCTACGTTGCGCGCCGCTCAGGCAAAGCGGCGCATGAACCGGCGGTCGATCCGGTCTTTGAGGGTCCAGAGCAGCGGCGCTGCCGCCGCCCAGCCTGCGCGGGTGGCGAGCGCGCTGCCGTCCCCGGTCCCGATCAGGCTCAGGAAATGTTGCTGCGGATCGTGGGGGCGAGCGGCTTGCCTGCGGCGGCGCGGAGCAGGTTGCGGAAAAGCGGGCGGGCGGCGCGGACCGCGAAGACGCCGCACTTCGGGCGCGGCTCTCGCACGATGGTGGCGCAGTCCCCGCCGCGAAAATGCCGGGATGGGATAACGATTCGAGCGTCGGCGCGACCGCGAGAAACCCGCGCCCATCGGTGGTCAGCCCGCTTTGCCCGATCCACGCGGGAGCCGCCGATCCCGTCGCCCAGATGGCGAAATCAAACCCGGTGGTAGCGCCGCTCTCCCCGGTGGCGCGGTCCGGCTCCACCCGGACGACCCGGTCGCCGAGCCGCACCGAGATCCGCGGTCGCGCAGCGGCGCCGCAGCGCGATCCGCCCGGCGCGGCTGCCGTGCCGGGCAATAGATCCTAGCGCCGTGCAGCAGGATAACGCCGGCGCGCTCGCCGAGCCGCGCCTTCACGCAGAGCGCGAAACTCGACGCCGCCCGCGCCGCCGCCGATCACCGCGATGCGCTGCGCCGCAGCAAGCCGCCGCCGCGCGCGCGATCCCAGCCCGCCAGCAATGCTGGCACCGGTTTGGCGGGGATCGTGAATCCGCCGCGCCGGGCGCATCCGGGTAGGCGTGCTGCCGACATTCACGCTGCACAGATCGAATGGCAGTGCCTCGCCGCCTTCGCCGAACGCGATCCGCTTTTCTGGATCGATTCCGCAGATCCGCATCGCCTTGAACGCCGCGCCCGCCCTCCGGCACAGCGGCGGCAGCTCGATGTGCATCGCCTCGCGCGAATACTGACCCGCGATATGCCCCGGCAGCAGCCCGGAGTAGGGCGCTTGATCGGCATCGGAGGCGAGCGTGACCTGCCAGCCGCCCGGCATCCGCCGCCGCGCCATCATGGCGAGCACCAAAGCGTGGGCGTGACCGCCGCCGATCAGCAGGAGGCTGCGGGCGGCGCTCATGCGGTCCAGCCTTCCCACGCCCAGAGCGTTTCCCCGAACTCCGCCTTCGCTGCCGCGATGATTTCGCCCGCGCCCGGCTTTTCCAAGACCGCGAACACGGTCGCGCCGGAGCCGGACATCAGGGCGGCGCGCACGCCGGGGCGCGCCAGCAGCCAGCGCTTGGTCAACCCGAGGATCGGGTATTTCTCGAAGACTGGTCGCTCGAGGTCGTTGGCGAGCGCCAGCCCTTCGGCCGAGCCGCTGCTCGGCGTAGGGCAGCCCCGGCAGCTCGCGGGACTCGCGCCACGCCTTGTAGGCGAATGGCGTGGGGACGCCGAAGGCCGGCTTGATGAGCAGGACCGGCAGCCGCGGGACCGGCTCGGGAGCGCAGATCTCGCCGCGCCCGGTGCACCGGCAGGCGGTGCCGCGCAGGAAGACCGGGACATCCGAGCCGATGCCCGCCGCGATCTCCGCCAGCGCCTCGCCGGTGACCGCACCGGGATGCCGCGCGTCCAGCGCCCGCAGGACCGCCGCCGCATCCGAACTGCCGCCGCCCAGCCCCGCGCCGTGCGGGATGCGCTTTTGCAGGCGGATGCGCACAGCCGCCCCGGCGAGCCCCGCCTTCGCGAGGAAGGCGTCCGCCGCGCGCCAGGCGAGGTTTTCTGGTCCGGCGGGCAGCGATGCCTCATCGCAGTGCAAGGCGATGCCGGGATCGCCACCGACCTCAACCTCGACCTCGACCTCATCGGCCAGATCGAGCGGGCAGATGAGCGTCGAAATCTCGTGGAAGCCGTCGTCGCGGCGGCGGAGGATGCGGAGGTCTAGGTTGATCTTGGCGGGCGCGCGCATGGTGCCACCGCTAGCGGGGATCGCGCCTGCGGCCAAGCGCCGCCCCGCCCAAATTTGCGCGCCGATGCGCCGCCTGCCGCACGGGGTGCCCCGCCTGAACGCGAGAAGAATATTTTGACATTGTCCCGCCGCCGGGCAAACTTTTGGAGAATTTGCGAACAAATTCATTGCCAACCACTGCCTTTCCCCCTTAAATTCTCTCTGGTTCCCATGAAAAAGTTCCTCACTACCGCCCTCCTCGTCGTCGGCTTCCAAGTCGCCGGCATCGCTGATATTCACTCGCCGCCAGCTTCCGAGCAGACGATGCTCCGAAAGCTCTACCGCGGTCTGTCGAACATCGTTTACGGTTCCACCGAACTCCCGAACTACTGGTCCCGGAATGTCCGCTCCGCCGGTGCCGTGGAAGGTGCCTCTTATGGTGCGCTCATGGGCGCTCACCGCACCCTCTGGCGCTTCGGCTACGGCGTGTGGGAAGTCGTCACCTTCTTTGAACCCGCCTACAAGCGCAGCTACAAGCCGCCGTATCAGAGCGTGGACTTCATGCCGCAGTCCGGCTACGAAGAATTCCCGCCCCAGCTTGGGTTCCTCGGTCAGACCAGCTACACCCGCACGCAGGTCCACTAGGTTTTCGCCAAACCTATCCTTTTTCAGAAAGCCCCTCCCGGTCCTGCCGGGCGGGGCTTTTTGTTGGGCGCACTAGCACGGATTTCCAATCCGTGGAATGCCCAGATGGCGAAAGTGACGAAGGAGGAAGGGCTTCCTCATTCAAGGCGGAGCTATGCCCGGTCTTCAGCCATCATTCTGTCCAGCCAACAGACTGCTGCCGCGGCAAAGGCTCTCCCCTGCAATCGCCGACGCACCTCCTTGCCGACTGAGGCCAATGCGATGACCCGGCACCGCGCCGACCGCCTTCCCACGGATTGAAAATCCGCGCTACCTATCCCCGACAGACCGAGGCGTTAATCCACGATCACCTCGTCGGACGGATCGAAGACCGGGATGGCCACATTTAGGATGCGCATCTCGCCTACCGGGCGGTGGCGGCAGCCGGGGCGGATCATCACCGTGGTTAGCGGCTCGACGCGATGCCGTTCGCCGTTCAGCTCGATAAAGCACTCCCCTTCCGTTTCGAGAATCACATAGATCTCGGTCATCCGCTCGTGGTAATGGGTCTGGCTGTCCTGCTTGATCTCCACCAGATGCATCGAGGCGGGCGCCCCCGGCACCTCGGCGAACGCCCGTCGCGCGAAGCCGCACGGGCAAGGCACCCCGGCACATCCGGGAGCTTGGCGATGTGAAAATTTGGTTCGGTAGCGGCGTTCATCGTTCGGAGCAACCTTGATCGCCCGGCACCGCAACGCCACCGGTAATTCGACCGGTGCCCCCCTCCCCTGCCGGCGGTCCGGTTAGCGCCTGCGGCGCAGCGTTGCCGCAGCGATTCCGGACGCCAGGAGGAGCGCCGCGCGGCTTGGCTCCGGCACGCTGGTGATCTGGAAATTGTCGAACAGCCCCACGCTTCCGAAGCCGGACCTAGCTTCTTTCGAGCAAGATCGGGATCCAAAAACCTCGCTAAGATCGACCAACCACACAGAAATCCTCACTCCGCGCCGCAGATTTTTCCAGAAAAATCCCGGTATCGCGCGGGGATTGGACTAAAGGGAGGCGCTTCGCCCCGACCATGCCTACCCCCGCAACACCACCCGCCCCGCGCCGCCTGATGGCGGCGGGCGTCCTGCTGCTGGCGGTCTGCTGCCTCGGGACGTCGATCATCTTCCTGCGGCTGAGCAAGCTGCCCCCGGCGCATGTCGCCGGGTTGCGCCTAGTGGTCGCCTCCCTGCTGCTGGCACCGATGTTTTGGCGGGATTTGCGCGCCGCCCGTGCGGCGGGAGCCTGGCGTTGGCAGTCGCTGCGTTTCTGCCTCACCCCCGCGCTGCTCCTGGCCGTCCACTTTATCCTGTGGGTGCAGGGCGCGCGCCTCGCCGTCGCCGCAAACGCCAGCCTGATTGTGAACATGGTCCCGTGCGCGATGCCGGTCGCGCTTTTCTTCGTCGCCCGGGAGCGCGTCAACGCCCGCGAACTGATCGGCACCGCCCTGGCGCTCGGCGGTGTCGCCCTGCTTGCCGCCAGCGACGCGCACCTCGCCCCAGAGCACCTGAGGGGCGATGCGATCTGCTTCGCCGCCATGCTCCTCCTCGCCATCTACTATGCCTTCGGGCGGAAAAACGGACCGCGCTTCAGCGGCGTCTGGCTCTACGTCGCCCCGCTCTATCTGATCGCCGGACTCTCCTGCCTCGCCGCCGCCCCAGCACTCGGCGAGCCATTGGATTCGGTCGCCGCGCCGGGCATCGCCCCCCGCCGCGAGGCCATGATCATCCTCGCCCTCGCTGTCCTCCCCACCATCTTCGGGCACGGCTTGATCAACTGGTGCCTGCGCCACCTCCGCGGGCAGGTCGTCGCCGTTTGCGGCTCCGCCCAATTCCCGTTCGCCGGCTTCCTCGCCTTCCTCGTCTTCGGCGAACTCCCGCCCGCCATGCTCCTGCCCGCCAGCGCCCTCGTCCTGAGCGGCGCCGCCATCGCGGTGTATGCGCGGGGTCCGGCAGACGCGGATCGAAATAGAAAAAGCTAATCCTTTCCCGGCACAACAGGGACGAACAACCGCCTGCGAGCGAAGGCGAGATCCCTTCTGCGCAACATGCGATCACACCGTTTCGGCGAACAACTGCTTCGCGCCCCCCCTTTTCGGACACCTTGCCTTTTAAAGTTCCAGATCGAGGTTCCCTAATGCCGCCAAGACCGTCCTACTTCGCCCGATGGAACGAGATTCGCTCCTCTATCAGGTCGCGTCCTGGAATGTATCTCGGAGACGTCGACCGCGGCGGGATTCGGCAGGTGGTTTGCGGGCTTGCCGCGAGTAGCATCGAATGCTTTTGGGCGGGCAAAGCATCCCGGTTAGCGGTGAAAGCCCGGGGCAAAAGATCGGGGTCAAAGATGACGGTCCGGGGCTTCCATACGGGAGGAATGATCCGGGCGCGCGGCTCTCGCTCGCAGAGAAATATCTGATTGCCTTCCGCGATGCCCCCACTGCCGATTGGCATGCGCCGCACTGCCACCTTGTCTATCGCGGGCTCGGGCTACCGGTCGTGAATGCGCTCAGTTCGGCGTTCAGAGTTGAGAGCCGGGGCGATGGCACGCTTTGGACGATCGCCTATATGGGCGGCGTCGCCGATGGGACGGCGCGGCCGGTCGCGACCTCGCGATCTGGCTCGGGCACACGGTTTCGTGCTGCATTGGATCAAGCGATCTTCCACCATGCTACCGCGCCCCTCCCAGAGCTGCGCGCGATCTTTTTAGAGGTCGCCCACCCTATCCCGGATCGCAGATCGGTTTCAACGGTGAGCGATTCTGTTCGAATGGCGGGCTTGCCGACCTTGCGGTGATCTTGGATTCCGGGGGGAGCCGCGACTGGGCAGGGCATCGCGTCTTCTCCGCCAAGGCGAAGATTGGGGGATACCCGATCCACGCCGCTGCCTGCGATTCGGCATCGGCGATCGAAAGCTCTTGGGTCAACGGCGTTCACACCGTTGGGGCTGGCAGCCACATCGATGGATTCAAAGAAGCGCTGATCAGCGCGGAATGGAACCCGCGCATCCTATTGATCCAGATCGTGATGCGCGATCCGCGATTCGCCGCGCCAACAAAAGACAAACTGGTCGATCCCGAGGCACGAACGGCGGTCCGCGACGCGCTAATGCCGCTGCTCGCCCAATTCATGCGAGATTAGGGACTGCCGTCAATTCCCCGGAAATGGATCGGCCGCCAAGCGGCGTTCCACCTCTGCCGCAGTCCACGGCGAGACCGCCGCCGTCGGCGGCTCCTGCGCAGGCTCATCGCCGCGGAATTCCAGAAATGCGGCGGCCGCTCCCCCGGCGGCGGCGAGCACGAGGGCGGCGGCGATCAAGGCGCGGGACCGGACCTGGATCGGCGAGGATTTTAGCAGATGGCGGACGCGTTCCTCGAGGGCGGAGCGGCGGCCGCGCCCGCGGGCGACGGCGATGCCGGGTTCGAGGCGCGCGCCGGACCGGTAGCGGCGGGACGCTTCTTCGGCGATTGCCACGAGGTGCGCCGCGTAGGTGGCCGGGCGATCCATCGCGGCGGCGGCCGCCGCATCGGCGCGGTGTTCGCGCTCGCGGCGGAGTGCGGCGGCGAGCATCCACGCGAATGGTTGAACCAATAGAGCGCGCAAAGCCGGGTCGGCGAGGACGATGCCGGGCAGGTCGCGATGCAGTGTGGGCAAGTTCGTGCGTGGACGGCGGCGAGCCTCTCGCGCGGGACCAGCGCGCGCGGCTGGGCAGCAGGACGACCGGCGCGCCGATGCCAGCCGCCGCCGGTGCCGGGATCTCCCCGCAAATCCGGGCGCGCGGCGCTTTTCCCAATCAATCTGCCGCGCGGTGTCGGCGAGTGCTTTCAAGGCGGGCATCAGGCGGCGCGGACCTTGCGATGAGCCGCCGCAGGCGCACCCAGTAGAAGCGATTTGATAACACCCAAGCGCCGCCACCCCGCTCCAACCAGATCGCAAACCACGGGATCGATGGCCAGTGCCGCTCCGCCTTCTTCCGCCGATCCGCCAGAAAATCTGGCAGCGCCAGCGAAAGGCGCGGAAGCCAGAGCGTGGCGGGCAGCAGGCAAAGTGCCACAAGCCCCGCCACCAGCAATCGCCGCCGCGCGGGCGAAAGTAGCTGCAAGGCTCGCCGCCGCCATCGCCGCCGCGCCAGCCACCGCCAGACTGCGGATGATTATCTCGGGTAGGGCGTCAACCATGGGTGGCGGGAAATGCGGGAAATTTAGCGTTCAGCCTCCTCCGCCTCGCGGACGAGCGCCATGATGCGGTCGATCTCTTCGGGTTGGCAGTTTGGAATCGGAGGGATCGAGGAGCGAGGCGACGAAGACGGCTGGCGGAGCTGTCAGAAAACGTGGTAAGCAGGCTTTTCAAGGCGCTGCGCTTGGCGCGGTCGGGCGAAACGGTAGGCGCATAGACGTATTTCTTGCCTTCCTGGTGGTGTTTAACGAACCCTTTGTCCTCAAGATCGCCAACTGCGCGCGGACCGCCGAATAGCTCCGGCGGGTTCGCCATTTCCTCCGCACCTGCATCGCCGTCGCTGCCCGAGCCGATGGTGCCTCCATGATCTGCCGTTCGCGGCGGGAGAGGGGATGTTTCGAGGGTTGGACCATGTGCTAGAATAATCGCATTTAGTCCCGCCGCAAGCCCGGAATGCGAAGGCGCACGGCGACCTACAGCCTGTAGCCAACCTCACCGTCTGCGACCTGCGGCATCGCCTTCCCCACCCTGCACGGTCCATCGTTTCGTGAGATCGGCGCGCCTTCCGCCGGACGGCTCGGAGAGCCGGTCCTGCCCCAGGCGGCGGTCGCCTGTAGGGCAACGCACTCCTGCCGTCATCGACCGCCAGCATCGCCTTCACCTGCGGTCCATCGTTTCGTGAGATCGGCGCGCCTTCCGCCGGACGGCTCGGAGAGCCGGTCCTGCCTCATGCTGGCTGCCTGTGGGGAACGGCACTCCTGCCGTCTGCGACCTGCGGCATCGCCTTCACCTGCGGTCCATCGTTTCGTGAGATCGGCGCGCCTTCCGCCGGACGGCTCAGGCCGGTCCTGCTGACGGCGGTCGCCTGTAGAGACGGCACTCCTGCCGTCTTCGACCCGCAGCATCGCCTTCACCCTGCGGTCCATCGTTTCGTGAGATCGGCGCGCCTTCCGCCGGACGGCTCGGAAGCCGATCCCTGCCAGGTGACGGCAAACTGTAGAGACGGCACTCCTGCCGTCTGCGACCCATGGCATCGCCTTCACCTGCAGTCCATGGTTTCGACCTCGCACAGATCGCGCGGATGTGGACGCCCGCGATCCCAGGAATTAGCGCGACCCGGTGGGCGATCCGCTCCATGCGTTTGGGCGGCACGGCGAGCCGGTTGACGCTGGCGAGCCCGGGGCATTCGAGGGTCATCCCTACCGGGCGGAGCACGTGCCGTCGTCGGTAAAAGCGCGAACAATTCGTAGCCGCGACCGGTGAAGAACTTGCCCAGATCCTCAGCGGTGTAGCCTTGCTTGCTATAGTCGCCGAATTCGAGGATGACCGACGGCTGCGCGGCGGCGGAGACCTTTTCCGCGCCCTTGAAAACGAAGAGTTCGAAGCCTTCGACATCGCATTTAAACGAGGCGGTCAGCAGGTCGGGGTGGTCGGAGGCGACGTCATCGAGCCGCCCAGGCGGCACCACGGTGAAGCCCCCGCGCCGTTCGCGGCGTCGTTATTTCGGTCGATGCTGCCGAAGCCCGGCGAGCGCTCGCCACTGGCGTCCTGCACCTGAGCGGGAGATCCTCCTCTTTATCCGGACAAGCCGAACGGGAAGAGCGTGACGCCATCCATGCGCATCAGTTTGATCGCCATGCCGGTCGCTTTGGCATAATATGGGTCCGCCTCAAACGCATGAACTTTACCCTTCGGCGCGACGCGTTTGTGCATCTGCTGCGTCCAGTCCGCACCGTTCAGCATGCGAACGTCGATGGCGATCTCGCCCGGCGAGCAGTCGGGGGCAGCGCGTATTCGGGATCGGGATTGGTACGCGCCGGAGCATCATGGCAAAGCGGAGCACTGGATGTGAGCGGTCGGTCCCTCGCCCAGCGTGCGCAGGGCAGCGTCTTGATCGATTGCGTCGTCATAGGGAGAGGGCGAGGGCGCAAGGACCCGTCTAAGGCTAGCGCGAGAGTTCGAGCATCCGCAGGATCGGGGCTTCGGCACGCTGCCGCACCTCCTCGGGCAGGGTGATTTCCGGCGATAGGTTGAGCAGGCAGTCGTGGAGCTTTTGCAGCGTATTTCATCTTCATGTAGCGGCAGTCGGAGCAGGCGCAGCGGTCAGTCGAGTGGCGATCAGATTCTTGTCCGGAGCCTCCTTGCGCAGGCGGTGCAGCATCCCGCTCTCCGTGACCACGATGATGTTCTTGCTCGGCGATTCTTTGCAAAACGCCACCATCTTCTCCGTCGAGCACACCTCGTCGGCGAGCAGCCGCACGGCGAACGTGCACTCCGGGTGGGCGACCACGGCGGCGTCGGGGTATTCCTCCTTGATCCGGGCGATCGAGTCGCGGGTGAATTCGACGTGCACGTAGCAGGCACCCTGCCACAGCGTCATCTTGCGCCCGGTCTTCTCCTGCACCCAAGAGCCGAGGTTCGCATCCGGCACGAAGAGGATTTCGCGGTCCGGCGGTGCCGCCGCCACGATCCGCTCCGCATTGCCGCTCGTGCAGATCACATCGGACAGCGCTTTGACCGCCGCGCTGCAGTTGATGTAGGCGATCACGTAGTAATTCTTGTCCGCGTGCTCCTCCAAAAAGGCGCGCAGATCTTCGCCGGGGCAGCTTTCCTCCAGCGAGCAGCCCGCGTCTTTGTCCGGCAAAACCACCGTCTTGCCCGGGTTGATAATCTTCGCCGTCTCCGCCATGAAGTGGACCCCGCAAAACGCGATCACCTCCGCGTCGGTCTCTTTCGCCCGATACGACAACCCGAGCGAGTCCCCCACATAATCGGCGATATCCTGGATCTCCGGCACCTGGTAGTTGTGGGCGAGGATGACCGCGTTGCGCTCTTCCTTCAGGCGCAATATCGCTTCCCGGAGGTCCAGTCCGGCGGCAGGTGGTTTCGGGGTGGTCGGGGCTTCTAACGTCGCAGTGCTCATGGTAAAATTAGGTTACGCTGGCCGCTCGCCCGCGAAAGCAAGATTTCCGGCGTCCCGCATTCTTTCCCCCGACAAGAAACCCCTGCGGCGGCCTGAGGCCATCCGCAGGGGCTCATTGCTGGTGGTAGGAATCCAGAAATGGTGGCGGGGCTTTCACCCGCCGTGCACACACAACACAAAGAAAATTATCAATTCGAATTTCGCAGAGCTGAGATTAATTATTTTTTCTGCAATATCCATAGCCTAAACCCGCCTGAAGCGCAACTAAATTTTTATGATTAATTTTCAAATCTGAATTTTTCGCAATTTCTATCAACCGAAATGAACAATTAGCGGGAGGGATCAATCGTAGCGCAGCACCTTGGAGGCGATGAAATAGAGGAAAAGGGCGATCCAAACGAGCCACTTCCAGTTTCGGACAGCCACTCGCGCGCTGCGGGGCTCCGGCTCTTCGGAAAGTTAGGAGCGGTTGACGAGGAGACGACCAGACGTGGGCGGGGAGGGACGCGCTTGAGGTGCTTTGCGCGCGGGCATGGTAGGCGCAGAGACGCCGATCGCAGATCCACTGAGGATTGGCATCGAGCGCGCGGGCGACCGCATTGGCAATATCTTGGGCGCACCCTGCGGTCGGGTTCCAGGTTGGTAAACTGGGCGGCGTGGGCGAGATGGAAGAGGAAGCGGTAGATAGTTCGGGAGCTGATCCGCGTCGAGGCGACCGAACCAGTGATCCGCCGCCTCGTCGCAGGACGCCGCCATAAAAGCGAGCAGCGCGGCATTGACCGCCCGGGTGAACGAATTCGAGCGAGGTCGGCGTCCGCCGCATCAAGCCGCACCGCATTGCCCGCCTCGATGCCCTTCACCGTATCCGTCGCGGCGGCGAGATTGTTCACCATCAGGGTGAGACACCGGCGCGCCCGCGCCAGCCCTTCAACCAATCGAGCGCCTGCTCATCAATCCCCCACATCGATCAGCGCCTTTCGGTTTCTGCCCGGTACAGTGTGGGCGGCGAGGATTTCCTTCTTCGGCGGACAAATCCCTTGAGGTCATTGGCGTCACCTGGGCGGATGCCTGGACAGTAGAAGTCCAAATCGACGAATGGGCGACCCCCGAAAAAGACGCCGCGATGAATTTCTCCGTGTAAGCGATCCCGTTGCGGGCGACCCTCGCGCGAACCCAAATAATGCCGGGCGTCTCACCGCCGACTTCCCGGATTGCAACGCACGGTGGATCGCCTCGCTCCAGCGTTGGAGCCAGTTTTCGCCCGCACAAGCTTGTCCGCGTCAAAGTTAACGCTTCCCCGGTGGAATCGCGAGCGAGCAAGCGGGCAGCGATGGCGTCAAAAACGGAGTTCATCGTTGGTGGCGATGGCTAGCTCCAGCTCCCGGCGGTCGGTCCAAAGCGCCATCCTGGTAGCGAAGCATGGTTTCGACAACGCGTGGCTCCTCGACATCGCCATTTTCGAGGATCTCGAAGAGGTTTCGGGCGGCAAACGGATATTCGGGGTCGAACTCAAGCGCGCGCTCTAGAGGGGCGGCGGCGCCGTCCTTGTCGCCGCGCTGGAGCCGCGCATAGGCAAGCCCGCCATGGGCGATGGCATCCTGCGGCGAGGCGGATCAACCGGAGCGACTCGCCCTCTGCCTTCTCGAATTCGTTCGCCTCAAAGTACCAATCCACGAGCGACTTAGAGGCGAAATAGTAGTCCGGCTCTTCGGCGAGGATCGCCTCCATTTCGCGGATCGCCCCGGCGCTGTCGCCGCGCTGGTATTTGATCCAGGCGGCGCGCCCGCGCAGCTCGCGGGTCGGCTGACCGCCACC
The DNA here is from genome assembly GCA_041395145.1 of Verrucomicrobiales bacterium. Classification (GTDB taxonomy): domain Bacteria; phylum Verrucomicrobiota; class Verrucomicrobiia; order Verrucomicrobiales; family DEV007; genus JAWLBD01. The sequence goes on from JAWLBD010000012.1 coordinate 80,686, forward strand.
GTAGGCGAGCAGGTTGCAGGCGATCGCCTCGTCAAAGCGGTGGAGCGGCGAGGCGGAGGGCGCGCCAGTCGTGGAGATCGCCAGCCAGCGGGTCGCAGCGAAGCCCTTCCTCGATGGCGGCGAGCTGGTCCTCCAGCGGGCGCGCGAGCGCGGTGAGCGTCTCGGCGAGCCGGGTCGAGCGACGGCGTCGCCGGGCGGTCGGCGACAAGCTTTTGCGCGGCGGCCTCCGCCTCCGCCTCGCGGCCTGTTTCAGCCATTACGCCCCCAGCATGTCCAACCCAGCCGTAGTGGCGGTCCAAGCCTCGGCGGCGGTGCGGACGGCGTCGAACGCCTCGAGCCGCTGAGCCTGCCAGAGCAGCTTGGCGAAGACGCCGTGGCACTGCGGCACCAGCCGGTCGCCCTGCCGCGCGGCGGCTCCGCCACGGCACCGTCTAGGTCGCCGGTCCGCTCGAGCGCACAGGCGAGCGCGCGGCAGGCGGTCGACCACGACGGGTTGATGTCCAAAGCGCAGCGCAGCGCCTCCGCTGGTAAGCGAAGTTCCGCTGGCAGACCGGCATTCGGCGAGGTCGAGCCAAGCGCGGGGCAGGAGCGGGAACCGCTGCGTGCAGACTTCGCCGATCGCGACCGCCTCGGCGGCGCGATCCATCGCGATGAGCTGCTGCATGCGGGCCGCCCAGCTTTGCCACAGGTCGGGGCGCGCCTGGTTCGCGCGCTCCAGAAAGGCGAGCAGCTCCGGAGGGTCGAGCAGCGAGAACGCGACCCGCTGGAAGTGGAGGATCGCCTCGCCAAGGTCGCCTGCCGCTCGATCTGCTCGGAGAGGAAGGCGATCGACTCGTGGCGGGCGGCGGCTCCCGGCGACGCCTCGAATAACCAATCGATCGCGCCGCAATTGTCCGCATCTAGCTCGACCGCCCGCCGGAGCGAATCGCGTGCGGCATCCCGGTCGCCGGCGGCCAGAAGCATGCCGCCCAGCACGCTGTGCGAATAGCTGCCGTGCGGGTCCGCCTCGACCGCCCGCCTCGCCTCATCGACCGCCTCGCCCACGCGCCCGAGGCGCCGGAGTTCGAGCGCCAGCTCCCGGCGGGCCCAGTCGTTATCCGGGTCGTGCTCGATCATCGCGCGCAGGACTTTCTCGGATTCCGGGGATTCGGCCTCGCGCAGCCAGTTGACATGGAGTGAGGCGAGCCCGGAGTGGAAGGGAAAATCGGCGCGGGTCGCGGCGATCCCCGCAATCGCCGCCTCGGGTCCCTCTAGCTCGCCGGTGATCCGGGCAATCGCGCTGTGCGCCGATTCGGTGAGCGGGGCGATTTCGAGCAACGCCCGCCAGTGGTCGCGGGAAGCCTCCAGGTCGCCCCGCTGCTCGGCTAAGGAGGCGGCGGCGCTGAGCCACTCCCGGCGCGAGCCGCGCTCATCCGCGCCTGCCAGCAGCGACTCCGCCCGCTCCCGCTGCCCGTAGGCTCCGAATTTTCGCGCGGCAAATAGCATGAGCGCGGCGTCATCCGGGCGGCGCTCCATCGCCCATTCTAGGATGCGGAACCCATCTTCGAGCCGGTCCGCCTCTTCGAGGGCAAGAAACATGGTGATCGCCGGATAGGCAGCCTGGTGCCCGAAGCGGGTGAGCCGGTCGTGGAGAAAGGCGATGCCCTCCTCGGCGCGCCCAGTGATCCGGCAGGCGCGCGCATAGGTGGTCGCGAGATCTTCGCGCTTCTCTTCGAGGCACGAGGCGAACCGGTAGAGGCGGGTCGCCTCGGCGAACTCACGCTGCTCCCAAAGGAGGCTGGCCCATCCGCGCAGCGCCTCGGCATCCTGCGGGGCGCGCCGATGCGCCCGGCGGAAGTTCCACGCCGCCGCCTCATGGGTGCGCGCATCCTCCGCCAAGATCTCGGCGCGCCGCAGGTAGAAAGCGGAGTGCGGGGAGTCGAGGGCTAGCGCTTCGCCCAGGAGCGCCAGCCGGTCGGAACGCGTCCCGGTCCCGTCCAGCTCGTAGAAGAGACCCAGCAGCGAGCGCTGGTCCTCGGGGAAAAGGCGCCGCATCCCTTCCGCCGCCTCGAGGCGCTTGCGCGCGTCCCCATCGTAGGCGCCGAGCGCCCGGAGCGCCTGATAGGTCAGCCGGTGGCCTGGCGCCGCCGCGCAGAGATCGCGGTAGGCGGCCTCTGCCTCGTGGCGGCGGTGCGCTTCGAGCGCGGACTGGAGCCGGTTGAGCAAATCGTAGAGATCGCGTTCGGGCAGTTCGATGCCGTCGAGGCGCGCCGCCTCCGCCTCTGGCAGCACCAGCATGCCGCGCGGACCCGTCGCGGCATAGCCCTTGAAAAACGGCTCCTCCACAAACTCGCGATAGTGCCGCAGCGTCGGATCCCGGATCAGGAGCACCCCGATCCGGTCGTCATAGCCGATCAGCGCCTGGAGGTGCGCGCTGGTCGGTTCCACCGTCGTCAGTGTGAACGGGACGCCCCGGTCGATCAACGCGCGGATCGCCTCCGGCGTAACCCGGAATTCCGCCGCGATCATGCCCCGGGACTCCGCCCAGCGCCGCTCGCTATGGGCGGGCGTCCCATCGTAGCAGATTTCTTCGGCGACATCGAGATGGTCGACCTTGGCTCCCCAGTATTGCGAGAGCGCGGTCAGCGTGGCGGGACCGCAGGTCATGCGGTTCTGCCGGACGAATCCAACCGGCAGGCGGACCCTCGACTTGGTCCAATTCTCCGGGTCGGCGAGCCGCTTGGTCACCGCCTCGTGAAAGCCCTCACCCGCCGCTTCGGCATGGAGCCGCGCGGCTTCGAAGTCCCCGAGATGGTAATAGTAGTCAGACCGCCGCGCGGCGATCCATTCGGCGAGGTCCTTGTCGGCCAGCGGCATCCAGCGCTCGCAGAGTTCGAGGCAGCGCAGCCCGTTCTCGGCGTCGTCTTGCTCGCTGTAGAAGCCCTGTAGCCGCATCGGCACCCCGCTGTTTTCGGTGTGGTCGAGCGCCTCTTCCAAGACCGCGATCGCTTCGCCATCGCGGTCGGATTGCGAGAGCAACCCGGCGGTCTGGAGCAATGCGGGGCGGTACCAGGGGCGGATCTCCAGCGCCGCCTGGGAAAGCGCGAGCGCCTCGTCGCGCCGGTCCGCCATTTCCAGGACATCGGCGCGCTCGACCATCAGCCACGGATCATGCTCGCCGAGCACCGCATCCGCCTCATCGAGCGCGGCGAACGCCGCCCCGAAATCGCGCAGCGTGCCGAGCAGGAATCCGGAGAGGGCCAGCAGGTCGGCGCGCACCCGCTGGTCCGCGATCAGAGGGAGGCTCCCCTCGACAAAGCGAAGCGCATCATAGGTCCCGACCCGCCTCGCGTATTCGCAGGCGTAGTAAAAGAGGGCGCGCTCATCCTCCGGCGCGTGCCGGTGGTTGGTGATGTGGAGCGCCGCGCTCAGCCGCCGCGCGCCCAGCCAAAACACCAGCCGCCCCGCCGAGGTCCGCGCCCCACCCGGCGCCCAGCGGGCCAAGGGTCCTGCCTCTTGGGCGATCTTGTAGGCTTGCAGCATCCGGCTGTGACGAATCTCTTCGTTCACCGCGGCGAGCAACTCATCCGAAGGGTAAATAAATTCGATCTTTCCGACCTCCATGGGCGGGGAGATTCTTCATTTTCGGGAGAGCGGCAAGCGAAATCAGCGCCAGCACCATCTCTGTCACAGACTTTTTCCTCGCGATCTGCCGCCGATTTGTTAAAGATACCAAAGTTTTCAGAGACGCACCGCCTTGCCGGTCAACCGCCGAATTCCCACTCCCCTTCCCTATTGCCGTGAAATCATCGCCATTATTCCTCGCTTCGCTCGCGCTTTGCTCGCTAGCCTTTACGCCGAGCTGCGCGCTCACCAAGAAATTTGGCAAGAAGGACGATGAGGAATTGCGGAAAGCGGTTTTTGTGGCGGACCCGAAGCCGGAGGGCAAGAAGAAGGTCGCCTCCACCTCGGGCGGCGGCGCCGGTTCGTCGGCGGCGGTGACGCGTGGGCTGAAGAACCAGGGGGTGAGCATCCCGATCGCGCTTCCGCCGGGGGTGAAGGTGAAGTATTCCAGCGTGAGCAATGTCGGCGGCCAATTCATCGCGATGACGTTCGACGATGGCCCGCACCCGACGAATACGCCGAAGCTGCTCGACATGCTGAAGGCGCGGAACATCCGGGCGACGTTTTTTGTGGTGGGGACGAATGCGAAGCGCTACCCGGCGCTGCTCCGCCGCATGGTGGCGGAGGGCCATGAGATCGGCAACCACACGGTGACGCACATCACGCTGACCCGCGCGAGCGACGCCGGCGTGCTCAGCGAATTGCAGGGCTGCCACGACGCGATCCTGTCGGCGACCGGCGTGGCGCCGCGGGTGATGCGCCCGCCGGGTGGTGCCTCCAACGACCGCGTCCGCGCGCTGGCGTATAACAATTTCGGCTACCCGACGATCCTCTGGTCGGTCGATCCGGAGGACTGGAAGCGCCCCGGCGTCGGCGTCGTCACCAGCCGGCTGGTCAACGGCGCGAGTTCGGGCGGCATCCTGCTGGCCCACGATATCCACGCGCCGACAATCACGGCGATGCCGGACACGCTCGACCGCCTGCTTTCCAAAGGCTACCGGTTTGTCACCGTCAGCCAGCTCATCTCGATGGGGTCCAACACCCAGGCGAGCCATGAGAGCGGCGCGGGCGAAGAAGGCGAAGGCGAAGTGGCAGCGGTAGCCGATCCGTTTACGCCGGCTGCCGATGCGGCAGAGGACGCGGCGCTCGCCCAGGTGGCCGATGAAATGATCGAGGTGGCTGAGGCGGCGGAAGAGATCCGCAAGGCGGAGGTCGTTGCGCTGCCCGGCGAAAAGGAATCCGGCGGGAAGGTCGCGTTTGTGCCCGCAGAGTAGGAATCGCGGCCGGGGGCGCGATTTGGCATTTGTGGAGCGGGCGGTCTTGCGCTTGATGCAAGCCCGCCCGAACCGGCGGCGATCCGCCATTCCCCACAACCCAAATCGAACGCATCCCCATGCGGCGCTCCTACAAGATTGATTTTTACTTTGTCGAATCCGGCTCCGGCGCGGATTTCGAAACCATCCTCTCGCGCGTCGCGCAGCTTTCTGAGGAAGGCACCGACCGCAACATGGGCGTGGGGGATGACTACATCCGGCTGGCGCATGCCGGGTCTGATGGCGACGGCTTCTGGGGCGACCTGCTGCGCATCCGCATGGCGGAGACCGCGTTCCGCGCGGATCTCGGCGGCCAGATGGAGGGCATCCAGATGGAATCCGACCAGGGCTTCGCGGACGGCTCCGCCTTTTACTACGACTACAGCAGCGGCATCCTCGTGATGCAGCGCAACTCGCGCGGCCCCAATAAAGGACACTTCTGCCGCTACTTCGTCAGCATGGGCAAGGCGGAGGAGCCGATCGAGTTGGAACCGATCCTCCACGAGGGTGCGGTCGATAAGTTCCGCTCGATGCAGAACATCAAGAAGGTGCTCGTGCGCGTGAACGTGACCGACGACCTGCTCACGCTGGACAAGCTGAAGCCCGACGCCGAGCGCGCGCTGGCGATGGCGCGGGACGCCGAGGCCCGCGAGATCGAGATCTTGCTCAAATCGAGCAAAGCGCAGGGCGGCTACCTGCACAAAGAGCGCGCGGTGGAGGTCGTCGAAGGCTGGCTCAACGTCGGCAAGCGGCTCGGTCCCGACGCGCAGGTCACGAAGAAGGCGGTTGTCTCCGGCTACGATGGCTCCGGCCAGCGGCTGGAGTTCGACATCCTGAACGATAAGATTGAAATGGCGATGGAAGTGGACGTTTATCCGGATGCCGATGAATACTACCAAAGCCGCATCGCCCAGATCCGCCGTGCGTGGGAACTGCACAAGACAAAGCTCCGCAAGCGCGCCCGCCGCGCCCACTCCGATGACCCGCCGCCCGCCGCAACGGAAACCGGGGACGGCGGTGGCGACGGTTACGGCGACGACGACGGTTACGCCGACGCCATCTAGGCTGGCGCGGGCGTGCGCCGCCATGGTCTGCGCGGCGGCGGTGCCGCGTGCGCCAGGTGACGCCCGCCGCGAAGGTCGCGATCATCGGCGATGTGTTCGAGGCGAAAGACCTGAGCGCCTTCGCCCTGATCACGCCGGAGCTGGGCGCGATCGTCTCGGACGAAGGCAGCCGGTTCCAGATGGTGGCGATCACCGAGAACTTCCGCTCGCTGGCGATCAAGAGCACGCATGATCTGCCCGGCGGCGGCGAGTCCGACCTGGAAGGCGCAGCGTTCGGCGGCGGATTCCTCTACCTGTGCGGCTCCCACGGGCTGTCTTCGAAAAGCGGAAAGTTGGAGGAAGAGCGCTTCCGGCTCTTCCGCATCCCGGTCGGAAAGGACGGCAAGCCCGGCGCGGCGCAGACCGCCAGCCTCGCCGCGCTGATCGCCGGCGATCCGGCGCTCCGGCCGCATTTCCACAAGCAGCTCCAGCACGGCGGCACGAATATCGAGGGGCTCGCCTACCAGAATGGGCGGCTCTTCGCGGGCTTCCGGTCGCCGCTGGTCGGCGGCAAGGCGCTCGTCCTCGAATTCGACGCCAACGCGCTTTTCACCGGCGGCGACCCAACCCCGAAGCGCCACGAATTTGTGCTGCCGGAAGGGGCGGGCATGGGCATCCGCGACCTCGCCGCAGTCGCCGGCGGTTTTCTCATCGCCGCCGGCAATTCCGGTGCCGAGCCGTCCGACGACATCCCGACGGCGGAAAATTACGCCGATGGGCGCGGCTTCCGCCTCTACCACTGGAAGCCCGGCGACGCGCAAGCCCGCGACCTTGGCGAGATCCCCGATCCAGCCGGCAAGGCGGAGACTATCGTGCCGATCAACGCCGAGTCTGCGGCGGCTCCCTGGGACATCCTGCTGATCTACGACGGGCCGAAGGGCGGCGCGCCGATCCGGCTGCGGGTGGAGTGAGCCGGCTTTCGATGCGCATTTGTGAGAAAAATGGCAGTTGCAATCCGCCTGGCTCTGCTAATCCTCAGCCGATGAACTTCTCAGCTAAGGCATTCGTTCTCGGCGTAGTCGCCTCCGTCTCGATCTCGGGGTTAACATCCGCCGCTGTGGTCACCGGTCACTGGCGCATGGAAACCGACAACGATCCGGGCACCGGCTTCTCGATCCCCAACGAAATCGCCGGCGGCAGCCCGCTGGTTGGCTCGGCTGGTGCGATTTCGGCGCTCAACGGCGGCGGCGTTTCCTTTTACCCCACGCTGACGCAAGGCGCGGTGCCCAATGGCTTTGGTTTGGATGGCTCCCCGAACATTAACGGTTCGATTTCGAGCTATCTCGGTCTCAACCCCTCCTCGATTACCTTGGAGTTCTTCGGAAGGACCAACGAAGGAGACGCCCGATTCCTCATCCAACAAAGCGGCGCGACCGGCTTGCGCATCGACCAGCCCAACAACCTCCGCGTCCAATACTCGACCGCCTCAGGGCAGGTCACCCTAACTGGGTTCGGCGTCAACTACGACGCGGACTGGGACCACTTCGCGTTTACCTACGATGAGGTGACCGGCGTCGGCAGCGTTTTCCTCAATGGACTTTTGGTCGGCAGCAACGACGGCCCCGACGGCGAGGCGCTGACCTGGCCGGCTGGTCCGATGCTCCTCGGCCAGGCGTTTGACGGTGGCGGTCCATTCTCTGGAACCGGAAACTCCGACGCCCTGATCGATGAACTGCGGATCGTCGATGCGGCGATCCAGCCATATCGCTTCATGATCGGAACTTTTCCCGTGCCGGAGCCAAGCCGCGCGCTGCTGCTCGCCTTGGGAATGGCGGGCTTTGCCCTGCGCCGCCGCCGGTAGGCTGAACGCGCGGCGGAAAACCGATTGGCGATTGCCGAAGCGCGATTGGCGAAGCGCGATTGCCGATTGGCGAAGGCGGCAAAGCGCGCTACCGATTCCGGATGGAATCATGCCCTCTCCGCACCTCAGTCATCGGCAGCTACCCGTTTCCGGGCTGGCTGGAATTCGCCGCCCAGCACCTCGGTCAATTCGGCGCGAAGGACATTGAGGAGGCGCAGGAGGACGCCGTCATCGCCGCGCTGCACGACCAGCTCGCGGCGGGTCTCGATGTCATCACCGATGGCGAGCAGACCCGCTTCGATTTCAACCTGTCGTTCTACGGCTTCCTCGAAGGCATCGGGCTGGAACCCGCGCCGCCGCGCCGCTTCGGGCCGCCTGCCCACGACCAGCGCGGCAAGCATGAAATCACCGGCGAGCTGCGCGCGCCGGGCGGGCTGGGCGCGGTCGAAGAATTCCGGCGGCTCCAGCGGCTGGCGCCCGGCGGCGGCGGGGTGACGCTCAAGGCGAGCCTGCCGGGTCCCTACACGCTGAGCGGCCGGCTTTTGCCCAACGCCCAATACCCCGACCGCTACGCGATCACCGAGGCGCTGCTCCCGATCGTGCGCGCCGAGGTCGAAGCGCTGGTCGCCGCCGGCTGCCAGGAGATCTGCGTGGATGAGCCGAGCATGAGCTGCTACGCCTACCGCGAGGACACCAAGCGCTTTGTCGATATCTTCAACCGGACCGTCGAACCCGCCGCCGGCCAGGTCCGGGTCTGCATGCACATGTGCTTCGGCAACTTCAAGGGCCGCGCCGTGGGCAGCCGCCGCGCCGCGCCGATGTTCCCCGACTTCCTCGACATGCACGTGGACGAAATGCACATCGAGATGGCGACGACGCTGTTCAACGAAATCGAACTCGCCGCCCAGGTCGCCGCCTCGGGCAAAGACGCCGCCATCGGGATCATCGACGTCAAGAGCTACTACATCGAATCGCCGGAGGAGGTCGCCGACCGCGTCCGGCTCGCCTTGCAGCACGCGCCCGCCGACCGGCTCGTCTTCGCCCCCGACTGCGGCTTGAGCCAGACGGCGCGCTGGGCAGCGCGGCAAAAGCTCGCCAACATGGTGGAAGGCGTCCGCCGCGTGCGGGCAGCGCTTTAAGCCAAACCGGAACCCCCGATCCCTGCCTGAATGTCCGACGACCACGACCACACCTACGACTTCGTCATCCTCGGCGGCGGCAGCGCCGGCTACGCGGCGGCGCGGACGGCCGCCGATCTCGGATTGAAAACCGCCGTCGTCGATGGAGCCGAAGAGCTGGGCGGCCTGTGCATCCTGCGCGGCTGCATGCCGAGCAAGACGCTGATCGAATCCGCCAACCGGATGCTCGCCATGCGCGAGGCCGCCGAGTTCGGGCTGCGCGCCGATGGGCTGCGCGCCGTGCCCGCTGAAATCATCGCACGCAAGCGGCGGCTCATCGGCGAGTTCGCCAGCTACCGGCAGGGGCAGCTCGAAAGCGGCCGCTTTGCCCTGATCCGCGGGCGCGAGCGCTACGCCGGACCGGAGTCGATCCGCATCGATCCGCTCGGCGGCGGCGAGGCGTTTGAGATCACGGCGCGGACCTCGCTCATCGCGACCGGCTCCGCGGTCAGCCGGCTTCGCTCATCCCGGGGCTGGACGAAGTCGGCTGCCTGATCAGCGACGACGTGCTCGACACGCCGCACATCCCCGCGTCGATCATCGTGCTCGGCGGCGGCGCGATCGCCCTGGAATTGGCGCATTCCAACAGCGGCGTCGGCGCGCAGGTCACCGTGATCCAGCGCAGCGACCACGTGCTCAGCTCGCTGGACCGGGATTTGGGCGAGGTCGTGGAGGAGGCGTTCCGCGAGCGCGGGATGGAGGTCTTCACCGGCACGCACGTGACTGGCGCGGAGGCGGCGGACGGCGGGCGCAAGCGCATCCGGTTCGAGCACGGCGGCGCGGAAAAGATCATCGAAGCCGAAGAAATCCTCTTCGCGCTCGGGCGGCAGCCGAACGTCGAGGGGCTCGCGCTCGACCAGGCGGGCGTCGCGCGGGATGGGCGGCGGGTCGAGACCGATGCCGCCATGCGGACCAGCGCGCCGAACATCTTCGCGGCCGGCGACACCACCTCGCGCGTCGAGGTCGTCCACCTCGCCATCGAACAAGGCGAGGCCGCCGCCCACAACGCCGCGCTCCACCTCGGCAAAATCGAAGGCGCGCCCAAAGAAATCAGCTACCGGCTCAAGCTCCTCGGGATCTTCACCGAACCGCAGGTCGCGTCGGTCGGCTTGTCGGAAGCCGAATGCCAGGCGGAGGGCATCCCGCACCGCGCAGCGAAATATCCGTTCGACGACCACGGCAAATCGATGGTCGGCGGCGTGCGCCACGGCTTCGTCAAATTAATCGCCCACGCCGAGACCGGAGAGCTGCTCGGCGGCTCGGTCGCCGGGCCCGAGGCGACCGAACTCATCCATGAAATCGTGGTCGCCATGCGGTTCAACGCCACCGCGCGGCAGCTCGCCATCACGCCGCACTACCACCCGACGCTCAGCGAGATCTGGACCTATCCGGCGGAGGAATTAGCGGACGAGATCGGCTAGCGGCGGCGGCGGCGCATGAAAACGCCCAATGCGCCGCACGCGAGCAGCGCCGCGCGCCCCGGCTCCGGGATGGTCGGCGAAACGATGGAGAAATCGACGCCGAGCCCGAACTCGGGGGTGCCGAGACCATTGGCGGTAAACAGCAGCGAGGGATCAAACGGATCGGTGCTCGCCGTGCGCCCGCCGGTATCGACCAGCGGCAGGGCGGTCAGGGTCAGGTTTTCGTCCTGGGTCGTCACGCCGCCGCTGCTCCACTGCGCGCCGGGATCGACCCCCTTTTGCCCAAAGCTGTCCGAGATCGCGCCATTGAAGAGGATCTCGATCGCATCGTCGCCATTCCAAAAGCTGGCTGCCGATGTCTGGTCGGTCACCGCCAGGATGCTGGCGTTGGCGTCGTTGTCGGCCACGACCCAGACCTCGCCGGGCAGCAGGGTGATCGCATCCAGCGTGATCGTCGTCCCGACCGTGCTGCTCCCGTTGAAGTAAACGAGGATCTGGTCGTCTCCGTCGAAGGTGATCGGCATCGAAAAATTGTTCACCAATTCGATGGCTTTATCATTGCTCGCCCCCTCCAAATACTGGCTGATGAGCAAGGCGGCGTCCGCCTTCGGCAGAGAGGCGGCGAATCCGATAGCGGCAGTGGCAAGGAGAGAAGCTGGTTTCATGGCGGCGATGATTCATCCGGATTCCGCCAGTCGGCAGCACGAATCACGCCACACTTCCGTCACGCTCGCGAACCGAGCCTCCGCGGGGGAGTCCGCGCCACAGGTACCGTTTGGAAATGGGTCCCTGCCTCATTACCGCCCGCCAAGGCAGCGTAACTCGCTTGCTACGGCAGGTCCGCCTCGATTCGGAACGCCTGCGCGGCGGCGGCACCGGCGGGGAGCCTGAGGGTGACGATTTCGGCGTCGGGTTCGCCGGGGGCGGGCGCAGCTCCCAGCCATTCGTATTCGGCGGCGGGGACGCGCTCCCAGGCGGCGAGGTCGCTGGTGCGGGCGATGCGATAGGAGACGCTGGCGAGTACGAGGCGGCGGCGGTAGCGGACGATGACCGACCCGTCGGCGGGATCGCGCTCCAGCACGACTGGCTGGGCGGAGTCGCCGCCGCGGGGTTGAGGGCGAAGGCGAATTCGGCACCGTTGAGGTAGGCGTCGCCGTCGAGGTTGCCGGAGGGTCCCTCGTTGGCGGGGAACGAGTGGGCGGTCTCCCACGGGTCGGGCAGACCGTCGTTGTCGCCGTCGGGGACAATGGTGACAGTCACCCAGGTGGTCGAAAGGTTTGCGCCGTCCGAAACACGGATGTCGTATTGAAGCGGCGTTCCCATTCCGACGTTGGGGATTCCCATAGACCAAACTCCGGCGGAGTCTGGCACGGATGTGTTGATGATAGCCCCAAAATTCACCGAAACGGTGCCGCCCGAATCGAAGGCGGCTCCCCAGTAGCGGCGCGCCGCGCCCCAGACGTAGGCGTCGGCGGCGGGCAGCTCGACGCGGGGCGGGGCGGCGTCTTGGCGGGAGGAAACGGGCAGGCTCCAGACGGATTCCTGCGGGACGGGCGGGGCGGTCGGGTAGCGGACCTGCCAATCGGTCAGCTCCGGGGTGAGCAGCGTGTTGGCGGTCGAGAGCGCCGCGCGCAGCCTGATGGAGGGGCGTCGCGGACGGCGGGCAGCGTGCGGAGGTCGGTGCCGCTGGGCACGGCGAGGGCGAGCGGCGCGCCGGCGGCGTCGAGGACATCGACGGCGAGGGCGGTGCCGGCCGGGGCGGGCAGGCGCTGGGCGTGGGTGAGCTGGCCCCAGCCGTAGAACGGGGCGGGCGCGATGGCGGGCGACGTGTAGGTGCCCTCGGTGACAAAGCCGACCTCGCCCGCGCCGGAGAGCCGGAAGTCGTCGAAATAGATGCGGTCGGGCGATGACGAGGAGCGGAAGGTGAAGAACCCGGCGGACCCGGTGGCGAAGGCGGCGTCCGCCTGCGTGATGGCGAACGACCCGGGGCGGAGCTCGACGGGCGTCTCGGTCCCGCCGTTGACCCGCCACAGCTCGCCGCGCAGCTCGTTGCCGAGGCAGGTGAAGCGCGCCTTGAAGACATCGGTGCCAGAATACGGGATGGCGAGCGTGCTGGCGGAGGACTGGAGGATATTCGTGGCGGTGGAGGGGGTGCCGCTGAGGACGCGGCAGAAGGCGACGGAGAGGTTTTGGTTGGGGCCGGCGCGGAGGAGGAGGGCGTAGCCTTTCGCCAGCGTGGTGCCGGAGGCGCGCAGGAAGAAGCCGGCATCGGTGGTGAAGACGCCGTCCGGGCTGTTATCGACCGGGTGGAAGTATCCCTCGATCGCCGCATCGGCGAGGTCCACGCCTTGCGCCAGCACCTGCCCGCGCCCCTCGACCGCCGTGTCCCCGGCGCGGATCGGTCCGGAGGTCGGGAAGCCGGCCCCGGAGGGCAGCGCGGCGCGGGTGAACTCCGACGAGCCAAGCAGGTTGCCGAACGTGTTGGCCGTCCAATCGGTGCCGGGCGGGTCAAACGTCTCCGCGACAGGCTGGACGAAGCCGACGAGCTTCAGGCCGCCGCCCGGCCCGAGGCCCGCGCCTTCCGAGACGCCGCCGGTGAACGCCGCGCCGGGAGCCGGCGGCCAGGTGCCCAGCGGGGAGGCCCAGCGGCGCGCCTTGACCCGGTAGAAGTAATTCTTCCCGTCCTCTAAGCCGGAGAAGGTCGCGCCGAGGGCGGTCGTCCACCCGGAATCGGCGAAGACGATGCCTTGCTCCAGGTCGCTGAGCGCCTCGGCGAAGAATTCGGTGCCGGGCGGGAACTCGTTCCAGGCGATGGCGTTCTCCGTGCCGCCGGTTACGGTCGGCTCGGCGGCGAGGACGGGCGGCGGGAGCGCGACGGTGACCCGGGCGGAGCGCGTGCCGCCGCCGGAGCCGTTCGATTCGTTGGACACGGTGATCTGCGCCAGATGCGTGCCGTAGAGGAGTGCGGAGGCGGACGGCGCGAGGCCGGCGCTCACCGTCACGGTGCCGAACGGGGCGATCGTCCCGCTGGCGGGCGAGACCTCGACCCAGGACTCGGAGGCGGCGGCGGAGAAGTCGAGCGGGTCGCCGCTGAGGTTGCGCAGCAGGTAGGACTTCGCCCCGCCTGCGAACGGGCCGCCCCAGTCGCCGCTGGCGTCGATCCCGCCCTCTGGGGTGAGGCTCAGCGTGCCGACCGATGCCGTGACCGGGATCTCGATGTCCGGGCCGACGGCCTGCGGATCGATGACGATGGTGAATTCGTGGACGCCGGGGCTGAGGTTCGCCGCCGCCGGGGCGAAGGAGACGGTGACCTCGGCGGAGCCGCCGCCGGGGATGGTGCCGCTGGGCGGGGTGACGATGAGGTCGCCGCCCGCCCCGGTGGAGATCCACCCGACCGAGGAGGAGGAATTGTTGGTCAGCGTGTAGGTCTTGCTGGAGGGGGCGGGGATCTCGCCGGGGTTGCCGAAGGCCTCCAGCCCTTCGTTGGCGGGGCTGATGACCAGGTTCGGCGGCACGCGCCAGATCGCGGCGGTGCCGGCGGCGTTGTTGATGGTCCGCGCGTTGTCCGCGCCGGATGCGGCATTGCCCGAGACGCCGGTGCGCACGCCGCTGAAGAGCACGGCCGGATTTGAAAAATAGTCGAGCCGGCTGCCGGGGGCGTAGGCCATCACGGTCCGCCACTGGATGCCCGAGGCGTAGAACCGGTAGCCGTTAGAATAGGGGAAGAGTCCCTGCCCGCCGGATTCGTTGCCCGGATCGCCCGCCGCGTGCTTGCAGCCCAGGTTGTGCCCGAGCTCGTGGGCGAACGTGTAGGTCGTCGCCGCGCAGTTGGAATCACACACGCTGAAGGCGCTGGCGGAAAACCCGGAACCGAGGTTCGACATGACGTAGGCGATCCCGCAGTAGTCGTCGAGCTGGGTGAAGAGGCTGACGAAGTCCGCGCCGTATTCGTCGCGGAGGTCGTGGACCTCGTCCATGTAGCTGTCGAATGGATTGCGCAGGCGGGAGAGGTCGGTCTCCGCGTCGGTGGCGATGGGCGGGTAGGCGACCGGCTCGATGCCGACGATGCGGATCTCGGCGTCGATCAGGCTGTTGCGGTAGCAGCGGTTGGCCTCGGTGGCGGCGAGGTTGGCGACCGAGATGACGCCGTTGGCTCCGTTGTGCACGAACTCGGTGATCTCGTCATACACGACCAGCACGTCGAAGAGGTAGGTCGCCGCTTTTTCCCCGCCGTCCGCCGCCCCGGCTTCGCCCGCTTTCTTTTTCAATGCGCCGCCCTCGCCCGCATCGGCATCGCCCGCCGCTCCGGCAAGGTCCCCGGCATCCGGCGCGCCGATGGTCCCGCAGGGCGGCACGCCTTCGGGATCGACGACGACCGCCTCGTGGATGCCGAGCGGCGTGAGCCGGATCTGCTGCTCGCGGCCGTCCCCGCGGTGGAAGTTCGCCGCCACGGCGGAGCCGCTCACCGAGATCGCGGCATAGGCGTGCGGCGCTTCGCCGCCGATCGCTCCCACCAGGGTGAACTGGCTGCCGTCGGCGTTCTGCGCGGCGACCTCCGCCGCCGGAATCGAGAGCGATTCGCCATGCAGGTCGAAGGCGAGGGCGGCGGGCGCACCGCTCCGGGCGGCCGCGCGCAGCCCCTCGGCGTTGAGCCAGACCGGCTCGGGGCGCCGCTGCCACGACCGGCGATGCGGGCCGTCGGCGAGCGCCTTCTCCCAAAACGCGGCGGCACCCTCGAACGGCGGCGGCACACTGGCGGCGATAGCGCGGGGCGCGGCCTCCCCGCCGGCAGGGGGCGCGGCGCGGCGCGACCGGCGGGTTCATTCGGGCGTCGGGATCGGCATCGGCTGCGTGGGCAGCGGCTTCAGACCCGGTTGGCGCGCCGCCTTGCCGCTGGCGGTCGCCTCCCTTTGCCGAGCCAAATCCCGACGCCGATGGCGAGCCCCAGCGATCCGAGGGCGGCAATCCTTGCGAAATCCATGGGGCAGCGTGATGAATCCATAGTGCAAAATTAATGACATTTTCGTATTTCTGCCAAGACGAATTCGCCTTACCAGAGATTTCGCCCCGCCCCTAGTCCCCTATGCCCACGCCAAGCGACCTCTCCCCCTCGATTCACTATCTCGAACGCTGCCGCGATCTGCTCGACCGCGTCGCCTCCCAGTCCGGCGCCATCGCGCAAGCCGCCGATTGGTTCGCCGAAACGATCCTCGCCGACCGCCCGGTCCATCTGTTCGGCTCCGGCCACAGCCGGATCATGGTGGAGGAAATGTGGCCCCGCTACGGATCGTTCCCCGGCTTCAACCCGATCGTCGAACTCTCGCTCACCTTCCACAACCAGGTCTCCGGCGCGAACGGCCAGCGGCAGGCGATGTTCCTCGAAAACGTGCCCGGCTTCGCCGCCCGCATCCTGCGCAACTTCGCGACCGCGCCCGAGGACACCGCGCTGGTCGTCTCGTCCGGCGGCTGCAACATCGTGCCGGTCGAGATCGCCGAGGAATTCCAGAAGCGCGGCGTCCGCGTGGTCGCGCTGGTCAGCCTCGCGCATTGCGAGGGCAGCGCGAGCAAGCGCGCCGACGGCAAGAAGCTGATCGATTTCGCCGACCTGGTGCTCGATACCGGCGCGCCGCTCGGTGATTCGATGGTGCGGGTGCCGGGGCTCGACACGCCGGTCGCCCCGGGATCGACCGTGGGTGGCTGCCTGGTCATCAATGCGGTCAAGGCGGAACTCGCCGCGCGACTGACCGCCGCCGGACGCCCACCGAATGTCCTGACTGCCGGGGCGATCGTCGGCGGCGAGCGGGCCGCCGATTTGTTCGAGGCCGCCTACGACGACCACGCCCGCCTCATCGCGAAGCTCGCGCCCTGACCGGTGAGCCGCGCGAGCCGCGCCCCGTAAATGCGTTGAATAATCCGCCGCCCTCCGCCAAGATCGCCCCGTTCGCCCACCAACCTCTCTCTCCAAACCCATCTCCCCATGTCCGATCAATCTGCCCAAGAAGCCCTCGCCCAAGAGAAGGCCGAGCTGGCCGCGCTCGCCGGTAAACCGCTCGGGAGCAAGCTCGGGACCTATCTGAAGAAGTGCGGACCCGGCTACCTGCAAAGCGCGATCACGCTGGGCGGCGGATCGCTATCCAGCTCGCTATTCCTCGGCGTGCTGGCCGGCTTTTCCATGATGTGGCTGCAGCCGCTCGCCATGATCATGGGCGTGATCATGCTCTGCGCGATCAGCTATGTCACGCTCTCGACGGAGAAGCGCCCGTTCCGCCTCATCAACAACCACATCAGCCCGGTGCTCGGCTGGGGCTGGCTCATCGCCACCCTGCTGGCGAACTTCGTCTGGTGCCTGCCGCAGTACGCGCTGGGCGCCGCCGCGATCCAGGAGAGCATGTTCCCGGATCTCCGGACCAGCACGACCGCGACCGTCGTGATCTGCGTCTGCCTGCTCGCCGTCGCCACCACCGTGATCGCCTTTTATGACTCCGGGAACAAGGGGATCCGAATTTTCGAGATCGTCCTCAAGGGGATGGTCGCCCTCATCGTCCTCTGCTTCTTCGGCGTAGTCGGCGCGCTCGCCTTCTCCGACCAGGGGCTGCCCATCGGCAAGATCCTCTCCGGTCTGGTCCCGCGCTTCGGGCTGCTCAACTCCCCCGCTCCAGAATACCTGCCGATCATCGAGCAGACCGGCGCGTTCGGCGCGTTCTGGACCGCCAAGATCGTCGACCAGCAGCGCGATGTCATGATCGCCGCCTTCGCGACCGCCGTGGGCATCAACATGACGTTCCTCCTCCCCTATTCGATGCTGAAAAAAGGCTGGGGCAAAGAACACCGCGGTCTCGCGATCTTCGATCTCTCGACCAGCCTCTTCCTCCCCTTCGTCCTCGCCACCGGCTGCGTGGTGATCGCCTCCGCCTCCCAGTTCCACGCCACCGACAAAATCCCGTCGCCGCCCAGCAAAGACTTCGTGAAGAACGTCGATGCCCGCCTCGCCGAAGAACACGCCGGGTTCGGCGCGCTGCCTGATGCCGAGAAGCAGGCGCTCCGCGATGCCCTGCCGCTCGCCGACCAGCAGATGGCGCTCGCCATGGTCAAGCGCGACGCGTGGAGCCTCTCGAAGGCGCTCGAACCGCTCGCCGGGTCGGTCGCCTCGAAATGGATCTTCGGCATCGGCGTCCTCGGCATGGCGCTCTCCACCATCATCATCCTCATGCTCATCAGCGGCTTCACGATCTGCGAGATGTTCAACATCCCGCCGCGCGGCATCGCCCACTTCCTCGGCTGCTTCGTCACCGGCGTGATCGGAGCCTTCCGGTCCATTCGTCTGGAGCGGCGAGGCGAAGCCCTACCTCGCGATCCCGACCTCGGTCTTCGGAGCCGTCCTCCTGCCGATCGCCTACTTTACGTTCCTCCTGCTCATGAATTCCAAGTCCGCCCTCGGCGAGCATCGCCCGGAAGGCGCGCGCCGCCTCCGCTGGAACGTCCTCATGGTCGTCGCCCTTCGGCATCGCGGGCTTCGGCTCGATCTGGGGGCTGCTCGGGCAGTCGACCGTTTTCATCCCGGGCATTCCGTTTTCGGTCAAGACCATCGGACTCACCCTGCTCGGCGTCTTGGTCGTCGGGACAATCATCGATATGGCGATCAATGGGAAAGCCCGCCGCGCCCGCGCCAAAGCGGGGCTCTCCGACTAGCGGCTCTTTTTTAGACAAATCCCTATGTCAGGGGGCGATTCAATTGCGCCCTAGCCCGGCGCACCGCCGATTTCCCGCAGCGGAAATTGTTCTGGTTTTTCGTAACCGCATTCCTAGTTTACCCGCCATCATGAAAAAGAAGCCCTACCTGATGTTTGCCGCCCCGCTCCTCGCGCTGGCGCTCGCCCCATTCTTCTCCAACGCGCAAGACGCGGAATCCGCCGAGGACTACCGGGACTTCACCGGCACGAATGGGACCAAGATCAGCGCGATCCTCTTGGAGAAGACGGAGGACACCGCCAAGCTGAAGATGAAGAACGGGCGGATCGCCTCGATCGCCATCGACAACCTTGTCGAGGACGACCAGAAATACATCCGCGAATGGGATCAGGACAAATCGCTTTTCCTCAGCAAGTGCCGCGACCTCACCGTGCATGAGCTGCTCACCCTGCGCGGCTACGAGTCGTTCGATTTCCGCATCGAGGGCAACCACATCTTCGTCGATGGCGCGGTCAACGGGAAGAAAGCCCGCTTCATGATCGACACCGGAGCCGGCGGCACGACCTTCCACGTCGATTACGCCAAGGAGGTCGGCTGCGAGGTCGGTCCGATGGACCAGATCATCCGCGGGATCGGCGGCGAGGCGCCGGCCGCGATCACCAAGGTGAAAGAGATCACGCTCGGCGAGTCCAAGATCCTCGACCAGACGCTGCTGTCCTGCGACATGTTCAAGGACATCCCGAACCCGACCAAGAACTACGACGCCATCTTCGGAGCCGACTTCCTCCGCCAGCTCCACGCGGTCATCTCCTACAAAGAATACCGCATCTTCTTCCGCCCGGACTACGCCAACGGAGCCGAAGAGCGCGTCGGCGATGAGGTCGACCAGTTCCGCCTTTTCAAAATGAACGACGGCCGCAGTTTCAAAGGGCTGGTCAAGAGCAAGACGCCGTCGGCGGTCACCATCGCCTCGATCGAAGGCAAGGAGCAGGTTTTCCCGCTCGGGCGCTTTAGCAAAGAAGATCAGGATTATGTTAAGGAGTGGACCGAAGGGCGCGACGTCTTCCTCCGCAAATGCAAGGAGCTGACCGTCCAAGACCTGCTCGAACTGCGCAAATACCAGAGCTTTGAATATGAGATCGAGGGCAACCACATCTTCGTGGACGGCAAGCTCAATGAGAAAGACATGCGGTTCATGATCGACACCGGGGCAGGTTCTTCGGTTCTCAATGCGGATGACGCCAAAGCGACCGGCTGCGAAGTCGGACCGATGAATCAGACCATCTATGGGATCGGTGGCGAGGCAAAAGCCGCCGTCACCAAGGTGCCGAGCCTCGAGATGGGGCACGCCAAGGTGACCAACCGCCGCCTCCTCTCCACCGACCTCTTCAAACAGGTCGGCGGCGAAGGAAACTACGGCGGAATCTTCGGAGCCGATTTCCTCCGCGAGCTGAATGGCGTGGTCAACTACCGCGAAAACCGCATCTTCCTCCGCCAAGACTAGCGCCTGTCGCCTGACAGCTTCAAAAATCAAAAAGCGCGCCACGGACGAGGCGCGCTTTTTGTGCGTTGATTTTCGACGCTCCGTTCCGCGACGGCGTCGAAGGAGGGAGCGTCTGCGAGGCTAGTAAACGTCCCGCTGGTAGCGCTTCTCCTTTTTCAGCGCTCCGATGTATTCGGCGGCTTCCTCGGCGTCCAGCCCGCCATGTTCTTGGGCGATGGCGAGCAGCGCGTCGTCGACGTCCTTCGCCATGCGGCTGGCGTCGCCGCAGACATAGAAATACGCGCCGTCCTGGAGCCACGCCCAGAGGTCGGCGCCGTTTTCGAGCATCCGGTGCTGCACGTAGATCTTGTGCTCCTGGTCGCGGGAGAAGGCGGTGGTGAACTTGGCGAGCAAGCCGGATTGCTCGGCGGCGGCGAATTCGTCCTCGTAAAAGAAATCGGTCTTCCGATACGGATTGCCGAAAAACAGCCAGTTCTTGCCCGAGGCTCCGGTCGCCTTCCGCTCCTCCAGGAACGCGCGGAACGGCGCGATCCCGGTGCCGGGCCCGACCATGATCATCGGCGCGGCGTCGTCCTCCGGCATCTTGAAGTGCTTCGCCACATGGACGAAGACCGGCATCTTGTCGCCGATGCCGATGCGGTCGCACAGGTAGGACGAACACACGCCCTTGCGCGCGCGCCCCGCGCTATCGTAGCCGACGCGCGCGACCGTCAGGTGGACCTCGTCCGGGTGCGCCTTCAGGCTGGAGGCGATCGAATAGAGCCGCGGCTGGAGCTTGCCCAGCAAGCCGACGAACTCGGCGGGTTCGAATTTCGCGTCCGGGCGCGCGAGGATGAAATCGATGATCTCTTTGCCCCAGATGAAGTCGGCGAACAGCTTCGAGTCGTTCGCCTCCAGCACCGAGGCGATCTCCCCGTCGTCCGCCTTTTCGTTGTAGTATTTGAAGAATTTCTTCGACGGCGTGGTGATCGCGTAGTCGGTGGTCAATGCCTCGCGGATCGGTTTGTCGCTCCCGTCGTTGCCCGGCACCACCTCGTCCCCGGAGAAGCCGAGCGCCTCGACCAGATCCCCGACCAGATCGGGGCAGTTCTGCGGCACGACGCCCAGCGCGTCCCCGCAGTCATACGCCAACCCCGATCCCGCCAGCGATAGCTCGAAGTGGGCGGTGACCTTGGGCGACCCCTCCAGGCTGAGCGCGCGCATGGCGAGCAAGGCGGACGGAAACGGATTCTTGCGGGAGTATTCGGGAGCGTCGGGCATGATGCGCGGACAGTGACGCACCCGTTTCAGGGTGTCAATCGCCTTGGCGGCCAATTCGGCGGCGGGCGGCCGGGATTTAGTATTGGCTCTCGATCATCGCCGCGATGATCTGTTCACTCGCGAGGCTGATGAGGAGAAGGATGGTTTGGATGATGAGCGAAATCACCGTCACGTTCCACATCCTCCGGTGGGAATCGAGGAACGCCGAGAGGTCGGACCGCGAAGGCGGGTCGTGCAAGCGGCGCAGGCGCAACGCGCACCGGAGCATCATCACCCCAGGCGCGACAAAAAGTCCAGCCGCGACAGCGATCATTCCCACAACAAAGATCATGGTCCCGCGATCGAGGTATCGAGGATCCGCAAATTCGGCATGGAAGCGGATGATGACCGGAGCGATCGCAGCCACCGCCAAACAGACGTAAACTCTGCCCGCATTGCGGACCCATTTTTGCAGGGTCCGAAGGACTGCCGTATCACTTGGGGTCGATTGGGGATCTGGGTTCATGGCAATTCACTATAGGGCGCGGTCACGTCGATCCCCAAGCCGCCTAAAATGGCCGTCGCCAATTCACAGGCGATCGAAATGAAGAAAAACTTCCAGAAGTTTCGATAGTGCAGAACTCCGGCTCCGAAGGAGGGCGCGGTCGATTCTGTCCGCAGAAGCAGCATCCGCCGAAATCGATGGAGGCTGAGCGCCGAAGCCAAACCGCAACCCGTGCTCCCGAACGATAGCACTGTGAAGAGAAAAAGAGGAGGGGCGCGAAACACTTCCGGCGCACTCGCAAATTCGACAAGCTGCCAAAGGTTTTGCGCCAATGCGATAACCGAATTCGCGACGATGCAAAAAATAGCAGCTCCGATAATGCTAGTGCTGCGCCGAAAGCCCGCCACAGCCCCGGCGGCGACATATTCCGCCAAATCATCGCCCAATAGATTGGCGTCGGGCGGGGCGAATGGATTTTCATCCGGGGCGTCGGTTTGTTCCATGGGATACCAATGGCTGAAACGGTGCGCTGTCTATGGGAGAAACGCCCCGGTGAAAACTTCCCGGCACCTTCCCACCGGCTCGCGACCTGCCTGCGGATCGAATGAGAGCACCGCGAAATGAGACCAGCGCGGACCGCGAAAAAATCCCCATAGACGCCGCCGCCATCCGCCCTTTGCTTTCCGCCATGAAATCCTTGCTTCTCTGCCTCCTCGCCCTTGCCCTGGCGGTGCCTGCTGCCGTCGCCGCCGACAAGCCGAACATCGTGTTTATCCTGGCCGATGACCTTGGCTACGGCGACGTGGGCGCTTGCCATGCGGAGGGGAAGATCGCCACGCCGCACCTCGACAAGCTGGCGGGCGAAGGCATGATTTTCACCGATGCGCACTCGGGGTCCGCCGTCTGCACGCCGACGCGCTACGGGGTGCTGACCGGGCGCTACGCGTGGCGCACGCGCTTGCAGAATGGCGTGCTGGGCGGCTACAGCCCGCCGCTGATCGCTGCGGACCGGATGACGGTCGCCTCGTTCCTCAAGGGTCAGGGCTACCACACCGCGTGCCTCGGCAAGTGGCACCTCGGCTGGGACTGGCAGCGCACGGCGGAGACGCCGGACAAGGAACCGGGCGGCTTCCGCGCGATGCCGGTCGATTATGCCAAGCCGATCCAGAATGGCCCGACCGCCGCCGGCTTCGACTACTACTTCGGCATCGCGGCGTCGCTCGACATGCCGCCCTATATCTACATCGAGAACGACCGTTGCGTGGGATCGCCGACCGCGACCAAGTCGTTCAAAAAGCCGGCGCGCCCCGGTCCGGCGGCTCCCGACTTCGAGGCGGAGAACGTCTTGCCCGACCTGGCGAAGAAGGCGGTCGATTACATCGAGGCGCGCGCCAAGGAGGATAAACCGTTCTTCCTCTACATGCCGCTCAACTCGCCGCATACCCCGATCGTGCCGACCGCCGAATTCCAGGGCAAAAGCGGGCTGAACGAATACGGCGACTTCGTTTGCGCGACCGACTGGGCGGTCGGGCAGGTCATGGCGGCGCTGGAGCGGACGGGCGCGGCGGCGGACACGCTGGTCCTCTTCACCAGCGACAACGGCTGCTCGCCGATGGCGGATTTCCCCGCCCTCCTCAAGAAAAACCACGACCCGAGCGCCGGGTTCCGCGGGCACAAGGCGGACATCTTCGAGGGCGGCCACCGCGTCCCGTTCCTCGCCCGCTGGCCGGGCAAGATCGCGGCGGGATCGCGCTCGGGAGCCACCGTGTGCCTGACCGATCTATTCGCGACCGCCGCCGAGATCGTCGGGCAGGCACCGCCCGCCAACGCCGCCGAAGACAGCGCCAGCCTCGTCCCCGCCTTCCGCGGCGAGGCGCCGCCGGCCGGCGCGCGCGAAGCCGTCGTCCACCACTCGATCAACGGCTCGTTCGCCATCCGCAAAGGCAAGTGGAAGCTCTGCCTCTGCCCCGGGTCCGGCGGGTGGAGCGCCCCGCGCCCCGGCAAGGCGACCAAAGACCTGCCGCCGATCCAGCTCTTCGACCTCGATGCCGATCCCGCCGAGAAAAACAACCTGCACGCCGACAAGCCCGAGGTCGTCGCCGAACTCCGCGCCCTCCTCGACCGCTATGTCAAAGACGGCCGCTCCACGCCCGGCGAGCCGCAGAAGAACGACGTGGCGGTGACGGTGGCGAAGTGACGCGGCTCAAGACGGATTGTTTTTAAGCCGACGCCTCGCGCACCTTTGCCTTTTCCGCCTCGCATTCGTCGCGGAGGCGGGCGGTTTCCCGGGTGAGCTGCTCCTGGATCTGGGCGGCCTCGGGGTAGTTGCCGGACATCTTGGCTTCGGCGAGCTTGCCGCCGAGGAAGACTTCCTTTTCGGCGATCTTGGCGCGGTAGCGGTCGTCGATCTCGGCGATGGCGGCTTTTTGATCGTCGGTCAGGTGGTGGATCGGACCCTCTTTGGCGAGGCGTTCCATGGCGAGTTCGTAGGCGGATTTCATGGGAGGCGAAACCGATGCGCGGGCGAGGGCGGCGATCAAGCGCAAAGCAGCGCTGGCGGGGCGGCGAATCGCGGCTAACGGAAGCGATGCTCGAAGACGCCCTGCTCTACGCCATCGCCGACACTGGATACTGCGCGCCCCGCGACCTGCCTGCGGCGGCGGCGCAGATGGTGGCGGGCGGAGCCGACGTGATCCAGCTCCGCGCCAAAGACCTGGCGGCGGATGAGATCGCCGCGCTGGGGCGCGCGCTGCTGGCGCTGACCCGCCCGGCCGGCGTGCCGCTCATCATCAACGACCACCCCGAGATCGCCGCCCAGATCGGCGCGGACGGCGTCCACGTCGGGCAGGATGACCGCGCGGTCGCCGAGGCGCGCGCGGTGGTCGGGCCCGGCGCGATCATCGGGAAATCGACGCACAGCCTGGCGCAGGCGGCGGCGGGCGCGGCGGAAGACGTCGCCTACATCGGGTTCGGGCCGCTCTTTGCCACGCCGACGAAGCCGGACTACGCGCCGATCGGGACCGGTGACATCGCGGAGGCGCACCGCCTGATCGCCAAGCCGATCTTCTGCATCGGCGGGATCAAGCGCGAGAACTTGGCGGACGTGATCGCCCGCGGCGCGCGGCGCGCGGTCATCGTCTCCGGCATCCTGCAGGCGGCGGATGTCGCGGCGTATTGCCGGGAATGCCGGGCGATGTTGGCGGAACGGCGCGGGTAATCGCAGGATTGCCGCACGCCTTGGCGGGGACCGCGCAGAAATTGCGCCGATGCGCCCGCCCGCGCCGGTGATTGATTGCCAGTCGGCGCGATTGTTACGATGGTGTCACCTTATGGCTAACCGGACTCCTACCCCTCCCCGCCCATCGACCCGCAAGCAGCCGCGCCGCCGCACCGCGAAGGTGCCGGCAGCCGCGACCGCTGCGGTGGAGCCGGCGGCTTCCCCCAACGGAAATGCGGAACCCGCCGCCCAAGCCGCCGAGCCATCGGGCAACGGAACCTCGCCCGCCGCCGCCCGCAGGGCGGCGAAAAAGACACCGATCCAGAAGGCGGACTTCCAGCTCAGCGACACCCACCTTCGCATGATCAACACGAAGGACGGGCTGGTCCGGCTCCTCAAAAACAACCGGATCAAAATCAGGAGCGTGCTCCAGACGCTCGCCTACGAGGAGGAGCTAGAGAAACTCCAGATCGAGCTGGTCAAACTCCAGCGCTGGGTGCAGGAAAACGGCAAGCGGGTCGCGATCCTGTTCGAGGGGCGCGACGCGGCGGGGAAAGGCGGGTCGATCCGCCGGTTCATCGAGCACCTCAACCCCCGCGCGATGCGGGTCGTCGCGCTGCCCAAGCCGTCGGAGACCGAGCGCGGCCAGTGGTATTTTCAGCGCTACGCGCGGCAACTGCCGGACGCGGGCGAGATCGTCTTTTTCGACCGGAGCTGGTACAACCGCGCGGTGGTCGAGCCAGTCAACGAATTCTGCACGCCCGAGGAATACGAGCGCTTCCTCCAGCAGGTGCCGGAATACGAACACATGCTCTACGAGGACGGCATCACGATCATCAAGTTCTGGTTCTCGATCTCGAAAACGGAGCAGCTCCGGCGCTTCAAGTCGCGCTCGAAGAACCCGCTCAAGCAGTGGAAGCTCAGCCCGGTGGACGCCAAGGCGCAGGACCTGTGGGACCGCTACACCGCTTTCAAAGAGGAGATGTTCAGCAAAACGCACACGTCCTACAGCCCGTGGATCATCGTGCGCGCCAACGACAAGAAGCGCGCGCGGCTCGAGAGCATCCGCTACGTTTTGAACCTGCTGCCCTACGGCGAGAAGGCGGACGCCGGGGTCAATCCGTTCCCCGACCCGAACATCATCGCCCGATACCACCGCGCCGGGAAGCGGATCGACTAGCGCAGGCAGGCGGCAGGACGCGGATCGCCGCCCGGCCGGATTCGGTCGGATTCGCGGCGGCGGCGCGCTTCGGGTTGTAATCTCGTTGAATTAACGCAGGATGCGCTGCCCGAGCCGGCCCCGCCATCCTAACATGCCCACCCCGACCGACGCCGATCCCCCGAACCGCCAAGCCGAGAGCGAGGCGGCGGCGGGAGGCGATGCGCCGAATCCGCCCGCCGCGCCATCCCCCGCCCCGCGCAAGGCCGCCCGCGAGTCCGCGATGCGCAAGCTGGCGAACCGGATCCGGCGGCGCGGGCGGCGCCCGGTGCCGCAGAGCATGCTGCCCACCCTGATCAAAGTCTATGCGGGATTCAGCCGCGTGGAGGGCGATGTGATCGAGGGCGACATCGATTCGGCGCTCGGCTTCCTGCGCTACGACTACCCGGAGGCGGTCTATTCCGAGCTGCGCGAGCTTTACCGGCAGGCGCTCAGCCAGCAGCAGGATATGGCGAAGATCGCCAAGCAGCTCTCCGGCAAGCTGACGCTCGAAGAAAAGATCCTGCTCGGCGTGCAGCTCTACGTCCTGATCTCCCGCTCCAGCCTGCACCGCGAGCAGCTCATCCAGTTCTACCTGTTCATGACGAACCTGGGCGTGGCGTCCCAGGCGATCGACATCGTCTATCAGCTCAATGCCGGCGAGGACCTCGGCGCGGAGCCGCCGGAGGAAATCGAGCACCCGCTCGAATCGCTGAGCATCGGGAAGCGGCCGCCCGCCGACGTCGTCTTCGAGACGCTGGCCGAGGGCGTCTCGCTCACCGCCTTCCGCTTTTCCAACCTGATCCTGCTCAAGAACACCGGCACGCGCAGCTTCATCGCCCGCAGCCGCCAGGTCCGCGAGGACGAATTCTGCCGGATCTACGACGGGCAGCGCGTCATCCTCGGCGAGCAGGTGCTCGACTACCAGGATCTCGTCTTTTACTTCAACGCCAAGAAGAACGTGTCCTCCACCCTGCTGTTCCTCGCGGTGCAAAGCGGGGGCGGCGTGGCGATCGAGCGGGCGCGCACGCGGCAGAGCGCGCTGCAGATCCGGTTCGGGCTGGGGGTGAAGGTGCGGGCGCTGCAAGACACGCCGCTCATGCTGCGCGGGCGCTCGCTGCGGGCGGGAGCCTCGGTCAGCGCCGGGCTTTACGACAAGCTGGTCTTCCCCGGCGGGGCGGAGGTCTCGCTCTCCGACCTGCGCCGCCGCGCGCGGGAGCTGGGCAGCCGGTTCGAGCTGCCGACGACCCGATCCGACTACATGGTGTCGAACAATCCATCGCTGCTGCGAGAGGGCGACATCCTGCTTTCCCCCAGCGCCCGCGGCGAAGTCCTGCTCCGCATCCGCTGCGACTTCGACCAGAAGCGCGGCGAGCTGGAGGTCATCCAGAGCTCCCGCCCGATCTACGTGGGCGACGCCCAGATCAAAGACCGCGTCCCGCTGGAGGAGGGCGCCACGATCCGCCTCGGCGAGGGGCAATTCCTCCGCTGCCACTTCGGCGAACGCATCATCGAGGAGGAGCGCAACATCATCAGCCAGCTCGAAGTCCGCGAGGTCTCGCATTCCTACGACGGCAAGGAGCCGGCGCTCGACGCGGTGAGCTTCGCCATCCAGCGCGGCGAGATGGTGTGCGTGCTCGGACCCAGCGGCTGCGGCAAGAGCACGCTGCTCAAGGCGATCGCCGGGCACCTGCGCCCGGGCGGCGGCGGCGTCCACATGAACGGGCACGACCTCTACGCCCACGCCGACAACCTCCGCCCCTACATTTCGTTCATCCCGCACGACGACGCCTTCGACCCGCTGCTCACCGTCGAGGAAAACCTGACCTGGTCCGCCGCCATCCGCTGCCCCCACTTCGGCGAGCGCGAGCGCCGCCAGCGCGTCGAGGCCAAGCTCACCGAGCTGGGGCTGCGCGAGCGGCGCGACCGGCTGGCGGGCACCTCCGACAACAAAATCCTCTCCGGCGGCGAGCGGAAGCGCCTGAACGCCGGGATGGACATGATCTCGCTGGCCGATGTGTTTCTCTTTGACGAGCCGACCTCCGGGCTGTCGTCGAAGGACTCCGAGCACGTCATGGAGATCATCCGCGGGCTGGCCCACAACAAGATCGTCATCGTCAGCATCCACCAGCCTAGCTCGCGGCTCTTCCACATGTTTCACAAGGCGATCCTGCTCGACCGGGGCGGGAAGCTCGCGTTCTTCGGCAAGCCCGCCGAGATGCTCGAATACTTCCGCGCGGCGCATGACGAGCAAAGCCTGCCCGCGCCGGAGCCGGGCGCGCCCGCCCTGGACAGCGCGCAGCCCGACTATGTCTTCGATGTCCTCGAAACGCCGCTGCGCGACCTCGGCGGCGACATCCTCTACGAGGACGACGGCAGCGGCGGGGTCGCCCCGGCGCGCCGGTTTAGCCCGAACTTCTGGCGCGACCGCTACCAGACCTACCGCCTGCTCCAGGACGTCCGCCGCCGCGGCATCGACCCCGCCCGCGCGGAGGACGTGACCGCCGGGACCAAGCCGCTGCCCCGCGCGCCGCGCCGCTCGGGCCGCGACGAAAGCACGCTCTTCTCGACGCTGCTCAAGCGCGCGTTCATGAGCAAGCTGCGCAACCGCGGCAACCTGGCGACCACGCTGCTGGAGGCTCCGCTGCTCGCCGCGCTGGTCGCCACCGTGCTGCGCTATTCGGAGGAGGGAGCCTACACGTTCGCCTCCGCCTTCCACGTCCCAACCTACCTGTTCCTCAGCCTGGTCATCGGCATGTTCCTCGGGCTGACCAACAGCGCGGACGAGATCATCCGCGACCGGGTGCTGCTCCAGCGCGAGCGCAACCACCGGGTGCGCATCTCCTACTACATCATTAGTAAATTCGCCGCGCTCTCGGTCTTCGCCTTCCTGCAATGCGTGATCTACCTGCTGATCGGCAACGCGATCCTCGAGCTGCGCGGCATTCTGGATCCTCGGCTGGATGCTGCTCACCGCGATCAACGGCGTCGCCATCGGGCTGTTCGTCTCCAGCTTCGTCTCGGATTCGAACCCGGCTGCTCAACTTCATCACGGTCATCCTCATCCCGCAGATCATACTCGGCGGGGCGCTGATCAAATACGAGGAGATGAACCGGAACATGGATTTCCTCTACAGCATCCGGCGGTGGGTCAGGGAGGCGAGAATGTAGGCGCGCCGATCGACCCGCCCTCGAAGCTATCGGTGCCCTTCATCTGCGAATTTATGCCGCTGCGCTGGTCCTACGAGTCGGCGATCCTCGCCCAGTCCGAGCTAAACCCGCTGACGAAAAACCAAAACCAACTCCAGAAGTCGATCCAGGAGATCAGCAAGGTCGAACAGCTAACCCCAACCCAGGAGAAGGACCTCGACGCCGCCAAGGAGGCGCTCGTCATCATCTCCCGAGGAGCTGGAGGCGAGCACCCCGCAGACGCTGGAGAAATTGATCGAGCGGATCAACGACTCGCTGAAGGCGAGGACGTTCAACCGGGACCGGTTTGAGCCGAAGCACCGCGAGACGCACGTGACCGCCGAAGAGGTATTCGTGAACCAGAAGGTGCTCGATCTCGTCACCAAGGCGGAGATCGAGCGCACCGACTACCGGACCGATACCGAGGAGCGCCCCAACGTCTTTTTCGGCAAGAAGAAGCGCTACTTCGGCAAGGAGGTGGATACGATGTGGGTCAACGCCGGCGTCCTCGGCGCGTTTCTCATCTTGTTCCTCGGCTTGCTCCACCTCTCGCTCTGGCTGCGGCTGTCCCGCGTCAAATAAAGCCCTGCGCCCCAAGATTTCCCGGTCCCAGTCAGCGCGGCGGCGCGTTCCCAAGGTTTTCCCTTTACAAATCGGCAAAGTCGATTTACGTTCCCGCCCATGCCCCGCCCCATGCCCCGCCCCATCCAACGCATGATCGCGCTTCCCGCGTTCCTGCTAGTTTTCGCCGCCCAAGTGTTCGGGCTTGGCGGCTGGATTTGCGAGTGTGCGGGCACCGCGAAGGTCTCCATCGATTCGCTCTGCGTGATCGAACAGTGCCACCCAGGCAGCACCCACGAGGACGGGTGCGCGGATGATTATCCACCGCCATGTTGCGAGGGCGATGCCGGTGAGGCGAGCGACCATTCGCCCGCCGGGGATCCGCACCAGCACGAGCATTCGCACGAGAAGGCACCCGGCGATTCCTTCGTCCTCCGCATCGGGACCGACTCCAGCGATGCACTCGCGGCGCTCCCCGCGCCGGAGATTCCCTCGCTCCCGCTCTGGACCGGCGACCTTGATCTGATGCCGCGCGGAACCGCCACGCTGCCCGTGTTTGCCTCGTGCGACCGAAGTCCGCCCCCCTCAGCGGCGGCGGTCGCCCGCTCCGTGGTCCGATTGATTTGAAGATTTAGGATGTCGCGCCGCCGCCCGTCGCGGTCGTGCGCTGTTTGCCGTTCATCCCCGCCGCGCGGCGGCACGCATCCCGCCGATGCGTCGCCGCGCCGACTTGCCCCAATCTTCAAAATCCAATCTCGCCATGCGACGATCCCTAATCACCAGTCTATTCCTGTGCCTTGCCGCCTCCGGGCGATGCGCCGCCGATCCCATCTCACTCGAAGCGATTCCCGAGCGCGTCCGCGCCGCCAACCCATCGCTCGCCGCCGCGCGATGGGCGGTCGCAGAAGCCGAGGCGCGCGCGCTCGGCGCAGGGCGGCGCAGCAATCCAGAGCTGGAACTTGAAGCTCTGCCCGCGCTGCGGGGCGGCGAGTTCTCGCTCGGCATCGGGATCTCCCAAGCCTTCCCGGTCACCGACCGCCTGCGCCTCGAAAAAGAAGTCTCCCAAAGCGAGGTCGCCGAAGCCCGCGCCGAGGTCGCCGACGCCGAGCGCCGCCTGATCGCCGATGCCTGCGAGGCAGCGGTGAAGTGGCTGGCCGCCGACCAGCTCGCCGGGCTGCGCCGCCAGCAGGCGGAGAATGCCGAGGCGCTCGCCGAGTTCGCGCAGAAGCGGGCGGACCGCGGCGAAGGCTCCGCGCTGGATGCGGCGCAGTTCCGGCTAGAGGCCGCGCAGTTCGCCTACGAGATCCAGAGGACCGAGGCGGAGAAGGCACCGCTGGCCGGCGCGCTGCGCACGCTGCTCGGCATCGCGCCCGGCGAGCCGGTCGCCATCAGCGGATCGCTCGCCGCCCCGGATTCGGCGAAGGCGCTCGCCGACCCGCAGGCGCGCCCCGACTACCAGGCGGCGGCGCAGCGGATCGAATCCGCCGACCGGGCCGCCGCGCTGGAACGCGCCCGGCGCTACGATGACATCACCGTCGGCGCGGGCATCGAAATCGAGCGTGCCGAAGATGCGCCGGAGGGATTTGAGACCGAGGGATTCCTCGGGCTGCGCGTCTCGATCCCGCTCCCGCTTTGGAACAAAAACGAAGGCGGCATCAAGGAGGCGGAGGCGCGCGCCGCCCGCGCCCGCGCCGAAGCCAGCGCCCTGGCCGCCGAAATCCGGGGCGAGTCCGCCGCCGCCCGCGACGAAATGGCGGCCCAGGCGAAACTGGCCGGCAACGCCTCCGCCGAACTGCTCGGGCTGGCCCGCGCGCAGGTCGAAAAATCCGAGGCCGCCTACCGCAGCGGGTTGGCGGACCTGACCGACACGCTGCGCGCGCGCGACCAGCTCCTCGCCATCGAGACCGGGCGGCTCGAAGCGCTGCGCGAATACCACCTCGCCCGCGTCCGCTACGAGGCGGCGACCGCCCAGCACACACCCAATTCCTCCAAGTAATCCGATGCGACGAATCCACCTTCCCCCCTTCATTTCCCTAACATTGCTCCTCGCCGCCGGGATCTCCCCCGCCGCCGAAGAGGCGATCGACCCGAAGCGCATGGCCAACACGGTCGTGCTCGACGAAACCGGCGTGCAGAACCTCGGGATCGAAACCACCATGGTCGAAGAAGCCGACTTTGAGGTTTCGATCTTCGCCCTCGGCAGGATCGAGGCGATCCCGGCGAACCGCGCCGCCGTCAGCAGCCGGATCGAAGGCCGCATCCTCGAGCTTTCCGCCACGCTCGGCGATTCGGTCGAAAAGGATGCCCCCATCGCCAAGATCGAAAGCCGCCAGCCAGGCGACCCGCCGCCCACCATCACGCTCAGCGCCCCGATCGGCGGGCTGGTCACCCGCAGCGACGCGCGCCTCGGCGATCCGGTCGACCCGAATTCGCCGCTCCTCGAAATCATCGATCTGGGCGAAGTCTATGCCGTCGCCCGCGTGCCGGAGCACCAGGCGGGCAAGATGCAGCCGGGCACCGTGGCGCACATCCGGGTCAGCGCGCTGCCGGACGAGGCGTTCGACGGCGAGCTGCTCCGCTTTGGCACCGAGGCGAACCGGGAGAGCGGCACGCTGGATGCGGTCTTCCGCCTGCCGAATCCGAGTGGCAAGCTGCGCCCCGGGATGCGCGCGGAATTCTCGGTCGTGCTCGACTATCGCGAAGGGGTCATGGCGGTCCCGCGCGAGGCATTGCAGGGGTCGCCCGCCGACCGCTTCGTCTATGTGGCGGACTTTGATCTCGAAAACGCCTACGTGAAATCGCCGGTCGTGGTCGGCCAGCAGAACGACCAGATGGTGGAGATCGTCAGCGGGTTATTCCCCGCCGATGAAGTCGTCACCAGCGGGGCGTATTCGCTGGCATTTGCGGGCAAGGGCAGCGTCTCGCTGAAGGAGGCGCTCGATGCCGCGCACGGCCACGAGCACAACGCGGATGGGTCCGAGATGACGGCGGCGCAAAAGGCGGCGCGCGACGCGGAGATGGGGGGCGGCGACCACGGGCATGGGCACGGCAGCTCAACGCTCACCTACTTTTTCATGGCATCGACCGGCGTGCTGCTCGCCCTGCTCATCCTCCAGTCCTTCAAAAACCGCCGCCCCGCCGAGGCAGAGCCGCTGAATTCCTAGTGCCATGTTGAACAAACTCATCCGCCTGGCGCTCGACAACCGCGCCGTGGTCATCCTCATCTCGCTGCTGCTGCTCGCCCTCGGCGCGCAATCGCTGCGCGAGCTGCCGGTCGAGGTCTTGCCCGACCTGACCAAGCCGACCGTCACGATCCTCACCGAGTCGCATGGACTCGCCCCGGAGGAGGTCGAGACGCTCGTCACCCGCCCGATCGAAAGCGCGCTGATGGGCGTCGCCGGGCTCTCGCGCCTGCGCTCGAACTCCGACGTCTCGCTCTCGCTCATCTATGCGGAATTCGAGTGGGGCACCGACATCTACACCGCGCGCACGCTGGTGCAGGAAAGGCTGCAGGGCGCGCGCGAGTCGCTGCCCGAAGGCGTCGAACCCTTCATGACGCCGGTCGCCTCCCTGATGGGCGAGATCATGCTGGTCGGCATCCGCTCCACGCTGGAGGAGGGCGACGAAAACTACATGGCCCCGCGCGATGTGCGCACGCTGGCGGATTGGACGATCCGGCGCCGGCTGCAGAGCGTCGGCGGCATCGCCGAGATCCTGAACATGGGCGGCGGCGTCCGCCAGATCCAGATCCAGCCGGACCCGTATCGGCTCTGGGCGCACGACGTCTCGATGGAAGAACTCGAAAAGGCGGCGGAAGAGGCGGCGGCGAACTCGACCGGCGGATTCATCACGACCTGGCGGCCGGAGGAAATCATGGTGCGCAACCTCGCCATGACCGTCGATCTGGACGAGATCGGCAGCACGGTGATCAAGGTGGTGGACGACCGCCCGGTCAGCATCGCCGACGTTGCCGAAGTGGCGTGGGGCATCGAGCCGATGCGCGGCGACGCGAGCATCAACGGCACCCCCGGCGTCATCATGAGCATCACCAAGTCGCCGGGATTCGACACCAAGCGCCTGACCGCCGAGGTGGAGAAGGCGCTCGCCGAACTCGCCCCGGCGCTCCCGCCGGGCATCGAGGCGAAGCCGATCTTCCGGCAGGCAGACTTCATCGACCACGCCATCGGGAACCTGGAGGAGGCGATCCGCGACGGTGCCATCATGGTCATCATCGTCATCTTTCTGTTTTTGCTGAACTTCCGGACGACCTTCATCACGCTGATGGCGATGCCGCTGAGTTTCGCGATCACGCTGATCGTCTTCCGCCTCTTCGATATCAGCGTGAATAGCATGACGCTCGGCGGCTTGGCGGTCGCCATCGGCATGGTGGTCGATGACGCGATCGTCGATGTGGAAAACGTCTTCCGGCGGCTGCGGGAAAACGCGGCGCTCGCAAGCCCGCGCCCGCGGCTCATCGTCATCGCGCAGGCGTCCGGCGAAGTGCGGAATTCGATCCTCTACGCCACGCTGCTCATCATCATGGTCTTCCTGCCGCTGCTCGCCCTGAGCGGCGTGGAGGGGCGGCTCTTCTCGCCGATCGCCATCGCCACGATCATCAGCATGATCGCCTCGTTCGTCGTCTCGCTCACCGCCATCCCGGTACTCTGCTCGATCTTGCTCCGCCCGAAAGAAGGGAAGGAACACCGCGACGGACCGGTCGCCCGCGGGCTGAAGTGGGTGCTGCGCCACACCTGGCTGCGCCTCGCCCTCGACCGCCCGTTCGTCCTCCTCGCGTTGGTGGGCATGTTGGTCGCCGGGTCTTTCCTGCTCTTCCCGCAGATGGGCAAAGACTTCCTGCCCGCCTTCGAGGAGGAAACCGCCCTCGTCTCGACCGCCACCGCGCCGGGCACCTCGCTGCGCGAGACCAACCGATCTGCGACGCGGTCGAGCGCGTGCTCCTCAGTATCCCCGAGGTCCAAACCGTGGGGCGGCGGCTCGGCAGGGCGGAGCGCGGCGACCATGTCGTCCCGGTTTCCACGGCGGAGTTCGACGTCGTTTACGACACGGGCGAAGGCGCGCGCCCCCGCGAGGAAGTGCTCGATGACATCCGCGAGAAGATCCGCTCCGTGCCGGGGACGTTCAGCGTTTTGACCGGACCGCTGGCGGACCGGATCGGGCACATGCTCAGCGGCGTCTCCGCCCCGGTCGCGGTCAAAGTCTTCGGTCCCGACCTCGACAAGCTGCGCGAGATCGGCACCGAGGTGCAGCGCATCGCCAAGGAAATCCCCGGCTTCGAGGACGCCAAGCTCGACCAGCAGTCGTCGATCTCACAGCTCCGCATCGAGCCCGACCGCCCGCGCGCCAAAGCCTACGGCGTCGCCCCCGGCCACCTGACCCGCAGCCTGTCCACGCTGCTCGGCGGCGAGGAGGTCGCCGAATTGCTCGACGGCGAAAACTCGCTCGACCTGATCGTGCGGCTCCCGGAGAACCTGCGCGAGTCGCCCGACAAGCTGCGCGAGCTGCTCGTCGAAACCGAAAGCGGCGCGCGCATCCCGCTCGGTCTCGTCGCCGATGTGCGCGAGGCGAAAGGACCGAATGTGATCTATCGCGAGAACACCCAGCGGCGGTTCGTCGTCGCCATCAAGCCGACCGTCCGCGACGTCTCGACCCTCGCGCTCCAGCTCCAGGAGAACCTGCGCGATAAGCTTGCGCTGCCGGAGGGCTACTTCTTCACGATCGAAGGCGAGTTTCAGGCGCAGCAGGAGGCGACCCGGCGGATCACCACCTTCTCGGTCGCCATCCTCTTCGTCATCGCCTTCCTGCTCTACGGCTATTTCCGCGTCCCATTCTTCGCCCTCCAGGTCCTGTGCGACATCCCGCTCGCCCTCGTCGGCGGCTTGGTGCTGACGTTTTTTATGCTCAACAACATCAGCATCGCCACGCTGGTCGGCTTCATCGCCGTGGCGGGTGTCGCCGCGCGGAACAGCATCATGCTCATCTCCCACTACCTGCATCTCATGCAGCATGAAGGCGAGGGCTTCACCCGGCAGATGGTCGTGCGCGGCACCGAGGAACGCCTCATCCCGGTGATGATGACGGCGCTCGCCGCAGGCATCGGCTTGATCCCGCTCCTCCTCGCGGCGGACGAACCCGGCAAGGAAATCCTCCACCCTGTCGCCGTCGTCATCTGCGGCGGTTTGGTCACCAGCACCCTGCTCGGGCTCGGCGTCACCCCCGCCGTCTTCTACGCCTTCGGGCGAAAAGCTGCCCTCCGCTCGATCGAACATGAATCTTCCGCCTCCCACTGAGGTCGGATCGCAAACAACCCTGAAAAAGCTGAACCCTGAAAACCAAAAAACCAAAATGAAACACATCATCGCAGCCACCCTCATCGCCCTCGCCTACGGCGGAGCCGCCTTCGCCGAAGAAAAAGATCATGACCACGATCACGATCACGACAAGATCGTCGCCGGACCGACCGGCGGGCGCGTGCTCACCATCGTCGAGCCGCACGCCGAATTCTTCGTCAACAAAGAGAAGAAGGTCGAGATCCGGTTCGTCGATGACGACCTCAAAGTCGTCGCGCCCGGCGAGCAGTCCGTCTCCGTCATCATGGGCGACCGCACCAAGCCGACCAAGCTGACCTTCACCAAGGACGGCGACAAACTGGTGTCCGACAAAGCGGTGCCGGAGGGCAACGACCACCCCACCGTCGTCAGCATTAAAGAAAAGAAGGGAGCCAAGAGCAAGGTCGCCAAGTTCAACCTGAACCTCAACGACTGCCCCGAGTGCAAGAACAAAGAATACGCGTGCGAATGCGAGCACGACCATGACCACGAGGGCGCCGAAGAGAAGAAGTAGCGCCTGCTCCATATCCACTCCTCACCAAAAGCCCCGCCGCACCCAGCGCGGCGGGGCTTTCTTCGTCGCAGCGGGCTGCTTGCCGGCGGGCGACGCGTGGAATCACCGCCATCTGCCCGGTCACCCAAACCAAACCGCCAATACCGCGCCCTCCGCCAGTGTTCGCGATCGGCAGCGCAACCCACCAACAGGGTCCGCCAGCAACTCCCGCCCAACGCGATCAATGCGGCATTCGTCGCCGCTGCCTATCGCTTCACCTTCTTCAAGCGCCGGAACGGGCAGTTCTTGCACGCCTTCCGCTTCTTGATCTTCCCGCAGCAGGATTTTTTCTTCTTCATCGGCGGCAAGGAGCTAGCATTTGGTCCGGCAATCGCGCGGAGAATCGCGCGGAGTATCCGGCTCCACCGACCGCAACACCACGACTTTCATCCCAAAGCAGGGTACAAAAGCATCCAGCGCCACCCAAAACCCGATCAGGAGGGAAAAATTCAGTGGGCTGGGTAACAAGCGGAGGGGGCATGGGGCTTCGGATGAGGGTAACTGCATATCCTACTTCGACCGCCACCCACCGACTATCGGCGAAATGCCAAATTGTAGCGCTCAATTGCTACGTGCGTTGCGAACTCCAAACGGCGGAAAACCCGCAGGCTACCGTTCCCCTGCTCCCCCCACGCCGCGATGGCGGCAGACC